>CAZSFV010000024.1:0-32753 GCA_964606345.1 uncultured Bacteroidaceae bacterium
CCTACGACCTCCGGGTTATGAGCCCGACGAGCTACCTCTGCTCTACCCCGCACTCTGTCTTTTCGTTTTGCAAAGGTACTACAATTTTTCGAAACAGCAAACTTTTGCCTCAATTTTTTCTACTATCGCAAATATGAAGCCATTTCCTCTTGCAATTCTTTGGCTTTTTGAGCCGCTGTCTCGGCAAAGCTTTCTTGTTTGTCTGCAAAGATGATTCCTCTTGATGAATTTACCAACAAACCACAATCTTGCGTCAATCCGTATTTACAAACTTGGGAAAGAGAGCCGCCCTGCGCTCCTACGCCCGGAACCAAAAGGAAATGCTCCGGTGCCAATTCGCGTATTCTTCCGAACATTTCGGCTTGTGTGGCTCCGCAGACGAACATCAAATTGTCCTTCGTTGCCCACTGCTGCGACTTTATCAAGACCTGTTCAAAGAGTTTCAAGTCTTCCTTGTCTGTTATGAACTGAAAATCCTCTGCTCCTTTGTTCGATGTCAGTGCAAGCAAAATAACCCATTTGTTTTCGTAAACCGTGAATGGCTTGACGGAGTCTTCACCCATGTAGGGTGCTATTGTCATGGAATCGAAGCCGAAATCGCTTTCCGGAGACAGAAATGCTTTTGCGTATTGTTGCGATGTATTGCCTATGTCTCCCCGTTTCGCATCGGCTATAGTGAAGCATTCTTTTTCGAAACGATGAAGGTAATCCATTGTTTTCTTCAAGCTGATAAGCCCTTTTATGCCTTGCGATTCGTAAAACGCCAGATTAGGTTTGTATGCCACCGCATAAGGCAGCGTGGAGTCTATTATGGCTTTGTTAAACTCAAATACCGGATCTTCTTTGTCTGCCAAGCATTCCGGCAATTTGCTTATGTCGCTGTCCAATCCGACACAAAGAAAACTCCTTTTACGTTTTATCAATTCAATAAGTTCCTGTCTGTTCATAAACTCGGTATTTATAACGGTCTGCAAAGGTACTAAAATATCTAACGCCTGTTATGCGTTTAGCAATAAAAAGTCTTGACTATGGAAAAGGTGTATATTGACGAAAAAACGGCGAAGGCAAAGCTCTTGCACTCGCAGGGCTTCAATTGTTCGCAGTCTGTGGTATCGGCTTATGCGGAAGAGTTGGGCTTAAGTCGGGATATGGCAGAGAAAATGTCGGTTGCGTTGGGCGGAGGCGTTGCAAAAATGGGTGAAATATGCGGTTGTGTAAGTGCAGCGGCTGTTTTGAGCGGTTTCATAAAGGAAAACCAAAAGGAGGACGGCAGTGTCGATACCCTAAAAGCTCAGACGTGGACAAGAGACATAGCCGAGAAGTTTCGTAACGAGTGCGGAGATATTGTGTGCAGGCATCTGAAATCACCAAGTGCCACAGCCGGCAGACAAATCAAGCCTTGCAGGGAATTGGTGGGCATTGCGGCAAGGTTGATAGCCGAAAAAATAACCTCCGAAAGGTAGCACACCGTTTCGAGAAGCAGTAAAGCGACCTCATGTTGCTTTGTCATTTGACTATTTTCTGTAATAGCCGCCTTTCTCTATCTCTTCCCTCACACAATCAGGCAACAAATATCTTACTGACTTGCCCTCTCTTATGTTTTTACGTATCATGGAGGACGAAATATCCATTTGAGGAGCATCAATCATGCTGACATTCTCGTGTTTCAAAAATTCGGAAGAGCCGCAATTCGGTCGCGGGTATACCAATATCTTATAGTATTGCAGTATCACCCGATAGTTTTTCCATTTATCGAAAGTCTCTATGTTATCCTGCCCCATTATGATAGAGAACTCCCTATTGGGATATTTCTCGCCAAGATACGCCAGGGTGTTTACCGTATACGATGGAGTCGGTAGGTAAAATTCAATATCACAAGCTCCGAGCAACGGATTATTTTCTATTGCCATTTGAACCAAGGCAAACCTCTTCCTGTTGTCAAGCAGTCCTTTGCGTTCCTTCAAAGGATTCTGTCTGCTGACCACGAACCACACTTGCTCCAAATCCGAATTCTGAGCAATATAATCGGCAAGTATCAAATGCCCGTGGTGTATAGGATTGAAACTACCGAAGTACAGTCCCGTTTTTTTCTTTTCTTGTTCGGATTGCATATCGAGAAAAATTTTCAGACCTCCATGTCGATGCAATGTTTCTCCCAAAGCCTGCAACAAAACGGCTTTTTCAAACGCCGTAAGCCCGCAGCTTGAAAATATTTCTTAGCTTTGCAAAACTGAAACAAAGAAGTCATGAAGAGAACGGCATTTTGGGCATTTTTATTTCTCACAAGCGGTTTGTTCGCCCAAAACATTACCATCAACGGAACGGGAAAAAACATCAGCGGTCAGCACATTCGTTTATTTGTATCGGAAGATAATTTTTCCGGGTTGGAAGTATCGAAAGGCGAAACGCATGTAGACAACGAGGCGAACGAATTCCACTTTGCTTTCACGGCAGACGGAGCGAACATAATAACATTAAAGATAAACGCCTTTGAATACAGTTTCATCGCACAGCCTGGAAACATCTACAACCTCAGCATCGACTCTATAAATTACGCCATTGCAGATTCGGTAAACGTGCTTCAGCATAAATATATCCTGCCCATACGCATCACCAACCTTGCCGATGACGACATAAACGTAAAGATGGCAAACTTCGACAGGCAAATGGAAAATTTTGTTGCCTTACACGGCAGAAACCTGTTGGTAAACATGGATTCTCTTACAACGAAAGCCCTCTACGATTTGGCAAACAATTTCTTGCAAAACGAAGACTCCGCATCTTATTTCGCCACATACGTAAAATATGAATTGGGAAAAATGGAATACATTCTTCGATTGAAAGCAAGAAAAAAGCAACGTCTCGAACTATTTGGCGACAAACCCATATTATACTACAATTTAGGTTACACCGATTGCTTCAACCATATATTCGGACACTATTTCTCACACGGCAACAAGTATATCTCGCCCGATGAATTGGAGTTTTGGCTTGCCAACAACAACTACGACGACCTTACCGATGCACTCGGCAAAGACGAAGTACTGAAAAACGAAGTATTCCGTGAACTCGTGCTGATAAAAGGCATGAGAGACGCTTTCTTGGACGGGCTTTATGACGGTCAAGACATAATAAAAATGTTAGAGAAAATTGCCTCGCGAAGCAAGTTCGAAGAACACCGAAAAATAGCCCTCAACACCAAGGAATACCTTATGCGAATAGCCCACAGAGGTCTGCAAGCAAAGGATTTTGCCTTGACAAACATAAGCGGCGAAAAGCAAAGCCTGCAACAATACATTGGAAAACCGCTCGTGTTGAACTTCGTAAAACTCGACGATATTGCTTCAAAAAGAGAATTAGAAGTAGTGAACTTCATGTACGACAGCATAAAGAACGAATGCGAAGTGCTGACAATCTGTTGCGACAAAAGCCTTGATGCAATGTACAACTTTCTTCAAAACAGCAAGACAGGCAACAAATACAAATGGAAATTCGCCTATTTCGACACCAACTACGATTTGTTGGAGTACTACCAAGTGAAAGCCTTTCCTCTCTTTATCCTACTCACACCCGAAGGCAAGGTAGAAGAAAACCCCATGAGAGAGCCGAGCCAAGGCAGCCTCACGAGATTCATGCCGAAAGAAAACAAAAAATAAGCCACAGCTTCTCCCGACCGCCGCATAGCCAACCACATTCAAACCAACATTCGGCAACAAAAGCCATACCCTTCCCCGTTCCGGCGATTCGCTCCAACGAATGGCTGATTCAAAAAAATGAATCGGCGATTCAGCAAAATGAATCAGCCATCCATTTCAGCCATACGCCGTTTGGGTAAAACAGTAAGGGTTTACGCCGGTTCAAAGCTCATACATAAGGTTGCAACCTTTGATGACAGCCCTGTCCAATCGCCCCAATATTTCGAAACTTCCGTCCTTGTGCAGCTTGCCCACGTCTTCGGTGGCAATGAAACTGCAACTGTCCAAGTTGGCAAGGTCGATGATGTTGATAACTCCCGTTTTTCCGATTTTGCAGTCGGTGAAAGGGTCGTTCACTTCTTTTATTTCCACTTTCATTTGCTTTGGACAAAAGAACCGTCCATCGGCTTTGGAGTAGGCTTGCGAGAACAGTTCGCACATTCCGTATTCCGAGGCAATGCTTTGCACTCCAAAGGCTTTGCCAAGTATCTTATGCAGCTCCTGCTTCGGCAGCTCCTTTCTGCGTCCCTTCATGCCTCCTGTCTCGAACACCGTTGTATATCTAAGATTGAACTCGCAGGCTTCTGCCAAATCCAACAAGGCATAGCTGACGCCGAAAAGTATTGTCGGTACATGCCGACTTTCATTCCATAAAAGCAAGTCCCGTATCCTTTCTATATCGTGAGGGTAAAAGCCGCTCTCGGAGTATTTGCTTCGAGAGATAAGTCCCTGCATCATGCAGACAAGCGAAGAATTTCCCTGCTGTTGATAGTTGGGCAGCAACGCAAGAAAACAATACCCTTCGGCATTGCCGAAGAATTGTTCGAAGTTGGCGACAAAGCTCCTTTCGTACAGGTCGAATGATTGTATCCAATGTTTGCTTACCGAGGAAGAAGAGGTGCCGGAACTCTTAAAAAACGAAATCGGGTCTTCTTTGAAGCTGACCACTTTGTGCGTTCTGAAAAACCCTATCGGCAAAAAAGGAATATCGCTGCGGCTCTTCACATTGCCGCTTTCCCTACCGAGCAGGTTGCACCAACGGGAATAAACATCGTTATTTTGGTATTGGTATCTGAAAACGTCCAAGCATAGATTGTCAAACTCTTTTTCCGAATGCAAATCGAATATTCTTTCTCTTATGTCTTCCATTGCTACCCATAATTGTTGTAATTTTGCAAACGTATAAAGAGGTATCCGATTATATACTTGTCAAGGAAAAAATGAGAAATCCCTTATCATCGAGGCGTTACGTTGTTATTGGAATTTTTGCGGCAGTCGGTTTGGTTTATCTGATAAGGCTTGCCTATCTGCAAATATTCGACAGCTCCTACACAGAGCTTGCCAACCGCAACGCTTTGCGATACAGAACGCAATACCCCGCAAGGGGACTGATATATGACCGAAACGGCAAACTGCTTGTCTACAACGAAGCCGTGTACGACCTGATGGTTATCCCCCGACAAGTGAAAAACATAGATACAACGGAATTTTGCAACCTCCTAAAGATAAGTAAAGAAGATTTTATCAAGAAAATGGATAAGGCAAGGAAGTACTCGCCCTATGCCCCTTCCGTTTTTGAAAAGCAGATAAGCAAAGAGGACTTCGCTCCCATACAGGAAAAGATTTACCTTTACGAAGGATTTTACGCACAATCACGTACTTTGCGTTATTACCCGGAAGCAGTGGCTTGTCATGTACTCGGCTACATAGGAGAGGTGAATGAGACGATGATAGAGAAGAACCCGTACTACAAAAAAGGAGATTATGTAGGTATGAGCGGTTTGGAAAAATCCTATGAGGAGTTACTTCGCGGCAGAAAGGGCAGCAAGATAACCCTTGTCGATGTTCACAACAGGGAAAAAGGCTCTTTTAAGGACGGAGTATACGATACGGCAGCTGTGGCAGGTAAGAATTTATACAGCACGATAGATATAGAACTGCAAAAGTACGCCGAGCAGATTATGGCAAACAAAAGAGGGTGTATTGTCGCAATAGAGCCTGCAACAGGAGAGGTCTTGTGCTTTGTTTCGGCTCCGTACTACGACCCTAACTTGTTGGTCGGCAGGGTGAGAGGCAAGAACTACAAGGCATTGGCAGAAGACATTTCCAAACCCTTGTTCAATCGGGCTCTTATGGCAGAATATCCCCCTGGAAGTATATTCAAAATAGCACAATCCCTGATAGCTTTGGACATGGGGGTAATCACTCCGAATACGGGCTTTCCCTGCGATAAAGGATTGGTCGGCTGCCACAACCATCCCTCAGCCACATGCGTCAAGGACGCCATAAAGATGTCGTGCAACCCCTATTTTTACAGAGTATTCCAAAGAATAGTTCAGCAAACCAATCCAACTACCGGCAAGATTGACAGCAAATACGGCTTATCCCTTTGGACAACAGCCGCAAAGCGAATGGGGTTCGGAACACGTTTGGACATAGACCTGCCCGACCTCAGAAAAGGATTCATTCCCGACACTTCGTTCTACAACAAGTGGTATCCGAGCGGCTGGAATTTCCATACGATATACTCCAACTCCATAGGACAGGGCGAGGTCGGCGTAATCCCACTTCAAATGGCAAACTTCGCCGCCTTGGTTGCCAACAGGGGGTGGTACATTTCACCGCACATAGTAAGGAGTTACGGAGACGAGAACAGCAAACAACGGTTTACAAAATATTCACAGAAGCATTACAGCCTTATAGCCTCTTCCTACTGGGATTTGGCGGTTGAAGGCATGTGGGGTTGTGTGCATGAAGCGGGTGGAACGGCAAGACGGGCAAAGATAGACGACATTGCCGTATGCGGTAAGACGGGAACGGCAGAGAACATAGGCGAAGACCATTCCGTCTTCATATGTTTTGCCCCCATGGTCAGCCCCAAAATAGCTGTTGCGGTCTACATAGAAAATGCAAGAGGCGGAGGCGGAACGTGGGCTGCACCTATAGCCAGTCTGATAATAGAAAAATATCTGAAAGGAACGGTTGAACGAGAGGAAATGGAGAAAACGTACATGGAAGCCAACCCTTGCCAGCCACTTCCTTTGGTGCGTAAGGTTAAGCCGAAGAAAGCACACAAGCATAACTAAGAGAACAAAAATTTGAGTGATGGACAGACGGAACAAGAACTTGATTCATAACCTCGATTGGACAGTTATAGGAATTTATCTGCTTTTGATTTTCTTCGGTTGGCTGAATATTTATGCGGCAGTCTACGATGGCGAACATAGCAGCATCTTCGACTTCACTTGCAGGTACGGCAAACAAATCCTTTGGATAGGAGCTGCCCTGTTGATAGCCTTATTCGTGCTTATACTCGACCCTAAGTTCTTTACACAAACGGCTTATGTGATTTACGGAGTGTTTATTTTTATGCTGATAGCCGTCTTGGTGATAGGTTCGGAAACAAAAGGAGCCAAATCGTGGTTCGGAGTGGGCGATTTCGGCATTCAGCCCTCGGAGTTCGCAAAAGGAGCCACGGCACTCGCTCTGTCTAAGGTCTTATCGTCCATAGAAGCCGACTTCAAACAGTGGAAAACCAAGCTCTCGGCAGTCATAATCATAGCCATACCGATGTTGCTCGTGCTTTTGCAAAACGATACGGGTTCTGCCCTGGTCTTTTTCAGCTTTTTGCTGCCACTGTTCAGAGAAGGACTGTCGAGTTATGTGCTTATATTCGGAGCAGCCTGCATAGTGTTGTTCATAGCGGCGTTGTTGGTGAATCAATACGTGCTGATGGGAATATTGCTGCTGCTTTGCATTGGAGCATGGCTTATTGTTAAGCGAAAATTCCACAAAACAAAGATATGGCTGTTTCTTGGCGTCTTCATAATATCATCGTTGATTGTTTTTGCGGTAGATGTGGCTTTCGAAAAAGGATTGGAGCAGCATCAGAAGGACAGAATTGAAGTTCTGTTGGGAAAGAAACACGATTTGAAAGGAGTGGGTTACAACGTCAACCAGAGTAAAATAGCCATAGGCAGCGGCGGCTTCCTTGGAAAAGGATTTTTGGAGGGAACACAAACCAAGTATAACTTTGTTCCGGAACAGGATACAGACTTTATTTACTGCACAATAGGCGAAGAATGGGGCTTTGTGGGCAGTGCAACGGTCTTGTTTTTGTTTGTCTTTTTGTGTATCAAGCTCGTGAAAATGGCAGAGAGGCAACGAAGCAAATTTGCAAGGATTTACGGGTATTGCGTGGCGAGTATCATTTTCTTTCACTACTTCGTAAATATAGGCATGACCATAGGATTGTTGCCCGTCATAGGTATACCCTTGCCGTTCATCAGTTACGGAGGCTCTTCCCTTTGGGCTTTCACCTTGTTGCTGTTCATCTTTATCAGACAGGACGCTTCACGCATGGAATTGATTTAATCAAACACATGCCATCTTTTTCAAAAGAGCATGATTTCCCATAGCGACAAGTGTTTCTTGCCGTCGCCACCCGTTATGAGCAAACCCGCCACCCGCAATGCAGACAACAAATCACCCAAACACGCTCATTATTAAGCAGTAGAAAGTTCGATAAGACTGAATCGCCGAACCCTTGGGACGAAAGGCTGATTCAAAAAAATAAAAGGCTGATTCGTCAAAATGAATCAGCCATTCATTCCGGCGAATCGGCGTTTGGTTGTCGGATTTGTTTTGTGCGTTTCATGGGAAGGGGGTTCTTTGAAAAGTGTGTACGGTTTGGGTATGTTGCGGTTTGGGTTTCCGATGATTTTTGTAATTTTGCGAACATTATGATTTTGAGATATGGCTTGTAATCAAGATAAGTTTTTGCGTTTACGTAAGGATTTCCCTTGTTTTGTGTATGAGGGATTTGAATATGCTCTTTCGGAGAGTGGTGATTTTGTTGTTACTTTCCGCTTTTCCTGCGGAGGTGAGAGCTTTTCTCCGAAGCACGTCTTTGTTTTGAAGGAAGGTTTGTCGTTCAACAGACTTTCCGGTGAACAGATTGAGGTTTTGATTTTCAATCTCGGCATGATTGAGTTGTTGAGTTATTGGAAAGCGTTTTGTTCTCCGAGGATTGTTATAAGGGATTGGAATTTGGGAGAAAAGGAGTTGGCGTTTTGGAGGAAGATTTACTTCTACGGATTGGGGGAATTCTTCTTTGTGAACGGTATATCGACCGACATGGAGAGCTTTGTGGAGTTTGAATGCAGGGGAAACAGACGTTTGAAGGCTTGTGCTTTCGATTTGAGCGAGGCTTATATAGTGCCTGTGGGAGGTGGAAAAGACTCTGTTGTTAGTTTGGACTTGCTTTTCGGTGCAGGCAGGGATATACGCCCTTTTATTCTCAATCCGAGAGGGGCGAGCTTGGATTGCTGCACCAAGGCAGGCTTTGCAAGGGAGGATATTTTGGAAGACAGGCGAAGCATAGACGGCAATCTGTTGAGATTGAACGCAGAGGGATTCCTGAACGGACATACTCCTTTCTCGGCAATGCTGGCTTTTACCTGTCTTTTGGTGTCTGCTTTTTCCGGAAGAAGGAATATTGCCTTGTCAAACGAGGGTTCGGCAAACGAATCCACTGTTTTGGGCGAAAAAATCAATCACCAATATTCAAAAAGTCTTGAATTTGAGAACGATTTTCGTTCGTATGTGGCAGAGTTCATAAGCCCCGATTTCAACTATTTCAGCTTTCTGCGTCCCTTTTCGGAATTGCATATAGCGAAAGTGTTCTCTTTGCTCGACTATAAGGAGGTTTTCAAAAGTTGCAACGTAGGTTCAAAGGAGGACAAATGGTGTGGTGCTTGTCCGAAATGCCTTTTTGCATTCATAATATTGTCTCCTTTCATGGAAAAAGCTGAATTGGTCGGCATTTTCGGCAAGAATCTGTTTGGCGACAAGGAGCTTCTGCTCTATCTTTTGCAGCTTTGCGGAGAAGAAAAGCAAAAACCTTTTGAATGTGTAGGCACTGTAAGCGAGGTGAATACGGCGATTGCGATGAGGATTGTGCGAGAACAACCGTCGGAGGACGAATGCCTGTTGCACAAATGGCTTGAACTGCCCTTTGCAAAGGAATATTTGCAAAGGGTTGAGCAAGAACGGAAAGAGGGAAAGCCTAATGAGCTGTTTGCCCTTTCGATGGAGAATAATAATCTTTCGACGGAGGATTTTGCAGTATTGACGGAGGCTTGGCGATATGCCAAGATGGCTCGATTGCGAAGGACTTTGAGAGGGGAGAGGTTGGCTGTATTGGGATACGGAAGAGAAGGAAGAAGCAGTTTGAAGTTGCTTAGGAAACTTTCGGAAAGCAAGGGCGTTATTGTGGCAGACGGAAACGAAGAAACCTTGCACAGAGCCGAAGAGGAGGAAAGAGAAAATGGAGATGTGGTATTCGGCAAAATGGAAAGCAACGTTCTTGCCGACAGAACGCTCTTTTTGAAAACCCCCGGTATAGCCTGCAAAAGCATACCATATGTTCCGAAGAATAGAATAAGCTCACAGACGGATTTATTTTTGCAACTGTTTGCAGACCGGACGATAGGCATCAGCGGCACTAAGGGCAAATCGACGACAAGCACGCTCATATACAATATAATAAAAGCACAACGAGAAAATGTCCTTTTGGCAGGTAACATAGGTGTTCCGCTCTTTGATGTTGCTGAAATGATGAATGAAGACAGCATAATAGTTGCCGAATTGTCGGCACACCAGCTTCAATTCATCAAGCAAGCTCCTCATATTTCCGTACTTCTGAACCTGTATGAGGAACATTTGGATCATTTCACCGATTTTGCAGAATATCAAAATGCAAAGTTCAATCTTGCAAGCAAACAAAGCTGTAACGATTACTTTGTATACAATAAGGAGGACGAAAGAATTAAATCGTTGATAAAAAAAGGTGAAGTCAGAAGTTCTTGCATTGGTTTTGCAGGTCGGGAATATGGATATGCCGAGCCGAAGTTCTTGAAGGGCGAACACAACAAGGCAAATGCCATGGCAGCCTTAAAGGTGGCAGAAATACTGCATTTTGACATGGAACAGGCAGTTCGCAGCATAGAAGAGTTCAAACCGCTTGCACACAGGTTGCAGTATGTCGATACCGTAAAGGGCATAACCTACTACAACGACAGCATCAGCACCATACCCGAAGCAACAATAGCAGCTCTTGATGCCATAAAAAATGTCGATACTCTGATACTTGGCGGCAATGACAGAGGGATAGACTACTCCATATTGGCAAAAGAGTTGCCGAAATACAGCCTGAGAAACATAGCATTCACAGGGAAAGCAGGCAGAAGAATAGCCGGATTGCTCAACGAAACGGGCGTTCACTACAATACAATGGTAAGTGATGATTACAAAGACATTGTTTTGTGGTGTTCCAAAGTAACAAAGCAGGGTTGCACATGCCTGTTGTCGCCGGCTGCAAGCAGTTACGATATGTTCAAGAACTTTGAACATCGCGGCGAAACGTTCACTGAGTTGGTGCGAGAGTTAAAGAAGATGGATTGAATGCAGTGAGGCTTTCTAATTTTGGGAAGCTAATCTATCGAAAGGAAAACGGGACAATGGTCGGAGTGGAAGGCGGTCGGAATGATGCCTGCATCGACAATGCGGTTGCAGATGTTGTTGCTCACCATGCAGTAGTCTATCCTCCAACCCTTGTTCTTGGCTCTTGCACCTGCACGATAGCTCCACCACGAATAAGAATCCGGTACGTCTCCCTTTACAAAACGGAAGCTATCGGTAAAACCGCTTGCCAAGAACTTGCTCATCCACTCTCTTTCCTCCGGCAAGAAGCCCGAGGAAGAAGCATTGCGGACGGGGTCGTGAATATCAATTTCGCGATGGCAGATATTGAAATCTCCGCAAAGTATAAGGTTCGGACGTTCTTTTTTGAGAATGTTTACATAGGAGAGAAAATCGTCTAACCATTGCATTTTGAAGTCTTGACGCAACTCCCCGCTCGTTCCGGAAGGGTGGTAGACGCTCACAATACTCAAATCTCCTATATCCGCACGCAAAAAGCGTCCCTCTGAATCGTACTTTTCGATACCCATGCCGAAGCAAACATTTTCAGCGGCAATGCGAGAGAGAATGGCAACACCGCTGTAGCCTTTCTTTTGTGCCGAAAAAGCATAACAATCATAGCCTGCCGCCTTAAATTCAAGGACAGGAATTTGGTCGGGTTGGGCTTTGGTCTCTTGAATACAAATCAAATCAGCCTCCGATGCCTGCAACCATTCGGTAAAACCCTTGTTTACGGCTGCCCTTATGCCATTCACGTTATAGGAAATAATCTTCATAAAAAGTGCTTTACGTTTGAAACGCTGCAAATGTAGTCATAATTTTGGGCATACAAAGACGGGATACGAAAAAAACAGTACCTTTGCATTATGATTGGAGTGCGGAAAATCGTAGATACAATAAAGCAATCGGAACCAAAGGAATACTACAAGCTCTTCTATATTTGGAGAAGACGACATCTGACTACCTATCAGTTTGTTCTGATTTTGAGCTTGGTTGTCGGAATAGCCAGCGGATTGGCTTCCGTACTCCTGAAAAATACGGTACACTTTACTTACAACCTTATAAGTGGCTTTTCTTGGTTTTCGCCCGAAAGGGGAAACATTCTTTTTCTGATGTCTCCCGCCATAGGAATCTTGTTGACCGTTTTGGCAACCAAATACCTTGTAAAGGACGATTTGTCGCATGGTGTCAGCAAAGTGATGTACGCAATTTCACGTAAAGGCGGTAGATTGAAACCTCATAACTGTTGGAGTTCCATGTTGACTTCGTCAATCACCGTCGCCTTTGGCGGAAGTGTTGGTTTGGAGGCTCCTATTGTTTTGACAGGTAGTGCAATCGGTTCGAATATTGCAAGGTTTTTTCGCATCAATACAAAGTATGTGATAATCCTTCTCAGTTGCGGGGCGGCAGGTGCCATAGCCGGGGTGTTCAAGGCTCCGATAGCCGGCGTTCTGTTCGTGTTTGAGGTTCTTATGATAGACCTTACGGTCAAAGTAGCCACGCCTCTGCTTATTTCTGCTGTATCGTCTGCCATAATATCTTACTTTTTTTTCGGACAGGGCGTACAGTTCTATTATCGTGTCGATTCATTTTTTGAACTAAATAAAATACCTGCTTTTATCCTGTTGGGAATAGTAGCTGCATTCATTTCGCTTTACTTTTTGAAAATCAACAAATGGGTATCGAGAAAATTTGCAAAGTGGAGCATAACCAACAAAATAGTAATCGGTGGCATTGCTTTGGGGATTTTGATTTATCTTTTCCCTCCTCTGTTCGGTGAAGGTTACTCTGCGCTGACAAACTTGCTGAACAACGACTCTGATACCATGTTTAAGAACAGCTTTTTCTATTCCTACATAGACAACAAATGGCTTTTTGTGGTGGTATTGCTTGCCATAACTTTTTTGAAGGCTTTTGCCACTTCCATAACCTGTGCGGCAGGAGGGGTGGGAGGTACTTTTGCTCCAAGTCTTTTCATAGGGGGCTTTTGCGGTTTCTTTGTGGCGAGAATGGTAAACATGACAGGATTGATAGAGGTTGCGGAAAGCAATTTTGCATTAGTAGGAATGGCAGCCGTTATGGCAGGAGTGATGCACTCTCCTTTGACTGCAACTTTCTTGATAGCCGAGATTACAGGCGGATATGCTCTGTTTACGCCTCTTTTGATAGCAACAACCATTGCTTATGTGGTTGTAAAGCCACTCACCAAGTATTCGATATATGCAGAAAGTCTTGCTGCCAAAGGCGACTTGATGACGCATAACAAAGATAAGACTGCGTTGAATTTTATTGACAAAAGAAATTTGATAGAAACAAACTTTATCAGACTCTCTCCCAATGCCACGTTGAGGGATATTGTGTCTGCTGTCGAGAAAAGCAACAGGAATTTTTTCCCGGTGGTAGATGACGATGGTATTTTTAAGGGCGTGGTTGTTTTGGACGATGTTCGTTCGCTTCTTTTTCATCAGGAGTATTACGACAAAATAAAAGTGGCGAGTTACATGAGGTATTCGCCAATGTTTATAGCAGATATAAGAGAACCGTTGGAGAAAGTGGTTCAAAAATTCATAGGATCGGATCGTTATAACATAGTAATGGTGGATAAAGGCAAGTACCTTGGTTTTATTTCTCGGGCAAATGTCTTTGCGGCATACAGAAGCTATGTGAAGGAATTTTCAAACGAATAATACAAAGGTCAAATACATTATGAGAATAGCAGTAGTCGGAGCAACCGGCTTGGTAGGCGGTGTGATGTTGAAAGTCTTGGAAGAAAGAGGCTTTGCAGATAATGAAATAATAGTTGCAGCTTCGCCAAAGAGTGTAGGTAAAAAGATAATGTTTGCAGGCAGAGAGCTGACTGTGGTGAGCGTTGAAACAGCCATAGAACAGAATTGTGATTATGCCATATTCTCTGCCGGTAGTGCAACATCTAAGAAATATGCTCCTTTGTTTGCAGAGAAAGGTACTGTGGTGATAGACAATTCTTCCGCATGGAGAATGTGCGACCAAGTGCCGCTTGTCGTTCCTGAAATCAATGCCCAATCCATAAAACAGAATGATAGGATTATAGCAAATCCGAATTGTTCTACCATACAAATGGTTCTTGCTCTCTCCAATTTGCACAAGGCTTATGGAATCAAAAGAATAGTGGTATCTACGTATCAAAGTGTTACAGGAACGGGACAAAAGGCAGTCAGTCAGTTGGAGCATGAGCAGAGGGGCGAGGATTGCTCCAAGGTTTACCCTTATCAAATTCATGAGAATGTTTTGCCGCATGGTGGAGACTTTCTTCCCGATGCTTATACCACGGAAGAACAAAAATTGGTTGACGAAACAAGAAAGATATTCGCCTGTCCGCAGATAGCGGTATCTGCAACGGTTGCAAGAGTTCCGGTAAAGGGCGGTCATAGCGAAAGTGTGAATGTTGAGTTCTTCAAACCTTTTGACATGAACGAAGTTTATGAGTTGTTGCGTTCTACTGCGGGGGTTGTGGTTGTTGATTCTCCCAAAGAGAATCTCTATCCGATGCCGATAATGGCACAAGGCAGAGATGAGGTTTTTATCGGCAGGGTGCGAAGAGATATATCAACCAAAAACGCTTTGAACTTGTGGGTGGTGGCAGATAATCTGAGAAAAGGGGCAGCAACAAACGCCATACAAATATTGGAGTACGTAAGCAATAAACAAAATATTTGATGAACAAGACATGCCTTTGGCTTTTATTTCTGTTTGTCGGCTTTTGCTCTTTTTCACAGGATAGGTGTACTCACTTCTATTCCATGTTCGGACAATATGGTTGGGTTATGCCGACCAATGATTTTGTGCGAGGTGAAAACACGGACAACAAAACCATATCGCAAGTCTATGCTCTTTCTCTTAGGTACGCTGTTCAGACTGCCGGCGAAAAGTATTGGCATCAAATGTATAATTATCCGTCTTATGGATTCGGTGTATATACAGCCGATTTCAATGTTAAGAATCAACTTGGTAAACCAGTGGCTCTTTATGCCTTTATCAGTAAACCTATTTTTGTAAAGGGTAGGTATACCTTGCAGGGGGATTACGCCCTTGGACTGGCGTTTAATTGGACGCACTTCACCTATTCTCACCCTGAACGGGTGGCACTTGGAGGATCGGCTTCTTGTTATATAGATGCTACTTTCACGCTAAGCAGAACTCTTTCACAAAATTTTTCAATAGGCTTGGGGGCTTCCCTTTCTCATTTTTCCAACGGGGCAACTCGCAAGCCAAATAAAGGTCTCAATCTCGTATCGTCAAAGCTCTCGGTCAACTATTACCATAAACCGTTCAAACAACCTAAGCTGATACCTCTTCCCAAGTTCGATAAACGCACAGATGATTTGTGGTCGGTTTATATAGGTTCACACAGTGTTTTGACTACTTTGCCGGAGAATTTGATGGACGAAAAATACGACAGGCGGTCATACTTTGTTTTCGGAATAGACAGACGAGTACTTAGACGCTTCAACCTTAAACATTCATTAGGCTTCGGTCTCGGGTTAGGCTATAATCAATACGTTGGTACAAGCTATAAAGTAATTTCACGGGAACTCTGTTTCCATGAGATAAACCATGCCGAGCGGTTCAATGTTTCCGCATACATAAGCTACGAATACAGCATACACCGATTGGGGATTGTGCTTGAACCGGGGATATACATATACAAACACGAATTGGACGATTCAAAAAGATTGTTTCAGCGGATAGGTTTGCGGTATAACTTTGCCAATGGCTTTTTCGCAGGATTGAATCTTAGAGCAGCAAATTTCAGCGTTGCTCAATACATAGAATGGACAGTAGGTTTTGCTACGAGTAATTCGTGATGTAAACGTGTATTATGGTAGAAACGTATATTTATCATTCTTACATAGAACGGCTCATAACCTTTGCAGTAATGGGACTGTATATAAGGCGTTGTAAAAAATGTTTCCCATTGATAAGCAAGTCAGATAGGTAAAAAAGAAAGGCGTTCATTTTGAACGCCTTTCTTTTCTTTATAATGACAATAAGTATTGGCAATTAAGACCTATTTGCCGATGCAGAAGTTTGAGAAGATGTTGTTAAGGACTTCATCTGTGGTTACTTCTCCTGTTATTTCGCCCATGTAGTGGATTGCTTCTCTTATGTCTGACACTATGATGTCTGTCGGTTGTCCTGATTTGAGGCTTTCTTCCGCAACAAGCATGGCAGCAAGCGTACGCATCATCACATCGTAATGGCGGGCATTGGTAACCAATATTTCGTCTGTCTTGTCATCTCTGTCGGTAATGGATATGATTCTGTTAAGCAAGGTATCTATGCCTATGTGTTTGGCTGCGGATAATTGTATTGCTTTCATTTCATTCCACTTCTTTTGTTGTGCTTTGGTGGAGCGTACAAGATCCATCTTGTTGCCTATGATGATAATCTTTTTGTTTTCAAGACTGACTTGCGTATCCAACAGCATAAGCTCGGCTTGTGCATCTTCCGATGAGGTTTGTGTCAGGTCGCATACGTATAGTATAATGGTTGCTTTTTCAACGGCTTTTATTGAGCGTTCTATCCCCTCTCGTTCTATTTCGTCTTTTGCACTTCGTATTCCTGCTGTATCGATGAAGCGATACTCCAAACCTTCCAACTGTATGCTCTCCTCTATTGTGTCTCGTGTTGTGCCGCTTATAGGAGATACTATTGCTCTGTTTTCGTTCACCAAGGTGTTGAATAGGGTTGATTTTCCCGAATTGGGTTTGCCTATTATTGCGATAGGTATGCCGTTCTTGAATGCATTGCCGGCTGCGAAACTCTTAACTAATGTTTCCAATTCGGTTATTGTTTGAGACATCAAGCCTTTCATGTCGTTTCTGTCGGCAAATTCTACGTTTTCTTCGGCAAAGTCCAATTCCAACTCCAAAAGACTGAGCAGTTTTACGAGAGCTTCTCTTATGTGAGCTATTTTCTCTCTGTATCCGCCACGGAGTTGTTGCATGGCGAGTTTGTGTGCCACACCGGTTCTTGCACTGACCAAATCGGCAATGGCTTCCGCTTGTGTCAAGTCCATTTTGCCGTTCAGAAAGGCTCTTTGAGAGAACTCTCCGTTAGTGGCTATTCTCGCTCCTTGGTTAATCAGACTCAAAAGAATTTGCTGTTGAATGTAGACTGAGCCGTGGTGCATTATTTCGACCATGTCTTCTCCTGAAAAACTGTTAGGAGCATAGTAGATGACGCACATTATCTCGTCTATTGTTTTTCCTTTTGCGTCTACAATAAAGCCGTGTCGCAGTACGGACGGTTTGCTGCCGGATAAAATGCACTTTAATCCGTCTTTGGTAACGAATATTTCGTTTATGATTGCTATGGCTCGTTGTCCTGTCATTCTTACCATTCCCAATGCGGATTTTCCTCTTGGTGTTGCGGGGGCGCAAATTGTGTCGAATTGTTTGACGTGAGGCGTTTCGGATTGTCCGAACATTTGATTTGGTTCAAATACGAAGTTCTTTAACTGTTCACTTTGGATTTCTTCGGTGTTTGCCCGGTGTTCTGTTGTTGGATTGTCAGCTTGCGTGGGCTGCAATCCTGTTTCATTGTTTTCCATATTCTATGATTTTATTATTTTCTTCAATTCATTTATTTCATCTCGGTACTTGGCTGCTTCCAAGAAATTTAGCTCTTTTGCTGCTTGTTGCATGAGCTTTTCTGCTTGCTTTATTCTTTGTTCTATGTCTTTTGAACTGTCGTTGTAAACGGCTTTCTTTTCCGACAGAGTGGTAATGGTTTCTGCTTTCGTCTCTGTGGCGGAATTGGTTGCTGTTATGTTGTTGTTTAGCCCTCTCTTTACTTGTTGAGGTTTGATGCCATGTTGCTCGTTGTAGGCTTGTTGTTTTTTTCTGTTGCGAGTGTTTTCTGCCATGGCTCTTTTCATGCTGTCGGTTATTTTGTCGGCATATAGGATTGCCTTGCTGTTGATGTTTCGAGCAGCTCTTCCTATGGTTTGTATCAATGCTCTGTCACTGCGCAAAAAACCTTCTTTATCGGCATCTAAAATGGCGACAAGACTAACCTCGGGCAAGTCCAATCCTTCTCGCAATAAATTTACACCTATCAGTACATCGAAAACGCCTTCCCGCAGTTCCTGCATGATTTCAACTCGTTCCAATGTTTCTATGTCAGAGTGAATGTATTTGTTCTTTACACCCACATTAGTCAAGTATCTGCTCAGCTCTTCTGCCATTCTTTTTGTCAAGGTGGTAACTAATACTCGTTCATGTTTGTCTACCACTTTGCTTATCTCCTCCAATAAATCGTCTACTTGATTTTTTGCCGGGTGTACCTCTATGGGCGGATCCAACAGTCCTGTCGGGCGAATGATTTGCTCTACAATAACTCCTTCGGCTTGCTCTATTTCAAAATCGGCAGGGGTTGCAGAAATGTAGATGGTTTGGTTTTGCAAAGATTGAAACTCCTCAAATTTCAAGGGTCTGTTATCGAATGCTGAGGGCAAGCGAAAGCCGTATTCGACAAGCGAGCTTTTGCGGGAGCGATCTCCTCCGTACATTGCCCTTATTTGTGGAACTGTAACATGACTTTCGTCTATGACCATGAGGTAGTCATCGGGGAAATAATCAATAAGGCAGAAAGGGCGAGAACCGGGTTTTCTGCCATCAAAGTAACGTGAATAGTTTTCTATTCCGCTGCAATAGCCCAACTCCTGCAACATTTCAAGGTCGTTGTTGACTCTTTCTTCCAATCGTTTGGCTTCGAGGTTGCGACCCTCGTCTCTAAATTCTTCACACCTCGAAAACATATCGCTTTGGATTTGTCGCAAAGCTGCGGGCAGAGTATTCTTGTTTGTGAGGAAGTTGCCTGCCGGATAGATGATCATTTCGTCCACGCTTTCTATTTTTCCGCCGCTGACAGGGTCTATGATTTCCATTGCTTCTATTTCATCGTCCCAAAAAATCAGACGGTAAGCATAATCCAAGTATGGTGGAAAGATGTCAATTACATCTCCTTTTACCCTGAATTTTCCTCTGCCAAATTCTATTTCGTTCCTTGAATAAAGGCTGTCCACCAAATCTAAAAGGAATTTGCTCCGTTCTATGGTCTGTCCTTTGTTAAGATAGATTGTACCATTGGCAAAATCATCGGGATTTCCTATGCCGTAGATGCATGAGACGGAGCTGACAACGATAACGTCTTTTCGCCCGGAAAGCAGTGCGGAGGCGGCGGAAAGTCGCAATTTTTCCAATTCATCGTTTATGGAAAGGTCTTTCTCTATATATGTATTGGTTTGTGCAATGTATGCCTCCGGTTGGTAGTAATCGTAATAGGAAACAAAATATTCCACGGCATTTTCGGGGAAGAAGTTTTTGAATTCGCTGTATAGTTGTGCTGCAAGAGTTTTGTTGTGGCTCATGACCAAGGTCGGCTTATTGAGTTGTTCTATTACGTTTGCTATGGTGAACGTTTTGCCACTTCCGGTTACTCCTTGCAATACTTGTGCAGGTTCGCCTTCGCGTAAACCGTTGAGCAGTTGCGTTATGGCTTGCGGTTGGTCTCCCGTTGGTTTGAAGTCTGATTTCAGTTTGAAATGCATGTTCCCCGATTTGAAATTAAGTTTTCTTATTCGTACTCCAAGTTGTTTTCCACCTCTGTCAATATTTGTTCCACCTGCTCATAACTCTCTGCCGTTACAAGTTTTACCCTGTATGGTTTGAAGTTCTTCAATTCTCTGAAATAGCCGGAGTAAAATTTTCGCATTTCTAAAAGAGCATAGCGTTCCGTTCTCCAAACCTTTAAGCCCTCTAAATGTTCGCGACAAACAGCTGCTCTTTCTTTGACAGATATTTTTCTCTGCGTTTCTCCGTTTAACGCCTGCTTACATTGCTGAAAAATGAATGGGTTGCCCATTGCGGCTCTGCCTATCAGTATTCCGTCTACTCCATATTTGTTTTTGTATTCAAGTAGTTTGTCTGCTGAGTCTATATCACCGTTGCCGAAAATGGGAATGTGCATTCTCGGATTGTTTTTTACCTCACCGATTAAAGTCCAATCGGCAATGCCTTTATACATTTGAGCTCTTGTTCTTCCATGAATGGAAATTAATTGTACTCCTACATCTTGCAAACGTTCTGCAACTTCAACAATAGGCTTGTCTTCGTCCCCGTAACCAAGTCTTGTCTTCACGCTTACCGGTACGTCAACTGATTTTACAACGGCTTCGGTGAGTTTGAGCATTTTAGGAATGTCGTTCAATATGCCGCTTCCGCAACCTTTTCCTGCTATTTTTTTGACGGGGCAGCCCCAATTTATGTCTATGAAGTCGGGATTTACGCTTGCAGCTATTCGAGCTGCCGAACATAAACTCTGTTCATTGTTTCCGAATATTTGTATTCCCAAAGGTCGCTCGGCATCTTCAAAGTACATTTTTTTGAGAGAGGAATCTATACTGCGAGAAAGGGCATCGGAAGAAATAAACTCGCTAATCAAGACATCAGCACCGTACCTTTTGCATATTTTGCGAAAGGGCGGTGTTGTAACTGCTTCCATAGGTGAAAGCACTACCGAAAACGACGATAGGAAGTCCTGAATTGCCAAATTTTATGTTGTTTTGCTTGCAAAGATAGCAATTTAGTCGCATGTAGCCAAAGTTGTAAACGATTTTTTCTTTATTTATCTGTTTTTCCCCTTTGTCGCACCACTTCGTAGAGAATGATCCCTGTGGCAACAGACACATTAAGACTTTCTATTTTCCCTTTTACAGGTATGCTTATCGACTCGTCTGCCATCTTTATCAGCGAAGGGTTGATGCCTCTTTCTTCATTACCCATTATTATCATCAATGGTTCTGTGGCTTGCATGCAGGTGTAGTCATGGTTCGCTTTTTCGGTTGCAGCATATATCTTCAAGCCAAATGACTTTATTTGATTTATCAAGCTTTTGGCATTCACAACTCTGCAAACAGGTATTTTCAACAAAGCTCCTGCCGAGGTGCGAATGGCATCTTGATTGATTGGTGCGGTGGATTGTTGGGGAACAATCAGTGCATGGACTCCGGCACATTCTGCACTACGAGCTATTGCTCCGAGGTTTCGGACATCTGTAACTCCGTCCAACATCAACAAAAACGGAACTTCACCTCGTTGTTCGACTTCTTCCAATACTTGTTCGACTTCTCTGTACTCTATCAATGAGAGCTGAGCTACAACTCCTTGATGGTTTTGTTTTCCGACTAAACGGTCAAGTTTCTCTATCGGAACGTATTGGCAGGCTATTCTTTTTCTGCTTTGTACCAGTAAAGTTTTTAATTCTCCGAACAACTTTCCCCGAAGGTTGCTTTGTATGTAGATTTTGTCAATCTCTTTTTCTGACTTCACCGCCTCAATGACAGGTCGAAGACCGTATACCAAGTGCTTGTTATCCATTTGCTCTAAATTATTTTTCCGTCTTGCATTTCAATCTTTCTATCGGACATTTTTGCAAGTTCTTCATTGTGTGTTACTATAAGAAATGTTTGTTTGTAGGTCTCTCTCAGTCTAAAAAAGAATTCGTGCAACTCTTTAGCGTTTCGGCTGTCCAAATTGCCACTCGGTTCATCTGCCAATACAATGGAGGGTGAGTTCATCAATGCTCTGGCAACGGCTACTCGCTGTTGTTCGCCTCCGGAAAGTTGGTTGGGCTTGTGTGAGGCTCTGTCGTATAGTTGCAATGTATTTAGAAGTTCTTTGGCTCTTTGCTCGGTTTGAGCTTTGTCTGCTCTCGCAATCAAAGCAGGCAACATTACATTCTCTATGGCGGTGAACTCTGACAATAAATGGTGAAACTGATACACAAAGCCTATCTCTCTGTTCCTGAATTTCGAAATTTCCCTGTCGCTCAAGTTCGTTATATCTCTATTATTTATTCGAACAGTGCCGCTGTCTGCTTTATCCAATGTGCCTAATATTTGCAAAAGGGTGGTCTTTCCCGCCCCGGAGGCTCCGACCAATGTTACTATTTCAGAAGGATAAATGTGTAAATCCACATCTTTCAATACATGCAGCTCGCCGTAGAACTTATTCAGTTTGTTCGCCCGTATCATCTACTTATCTATGTTTCTGTTGTTGAAGATTACGTATCCGAAGCTCACAGAAACTGACCATGGATTGTTGTCGTTGTCTCTCTGGTGGTACGACAATATTAAGCTCAGAGGTCCTGCAGGTGTTCGGAGTACTATTGAGCCGGAGGCTATAAAGTACAGCTTTTTAAACATGTCGCCATAATAAGGCACTTCGTTTTTGTCTGTCATTATTTGCTGTATAGGCGCATACAGATAAGCTGCACATCTTGCAGAAAGGTTTATTCCAAGTAAAGAAGACAAGGCATAGATGTTTTCCATGCCGAATGCGAGATATTTATTGGCTCTGTATTCGGGCATGTATTGTGTCAAAGTCTCCATGGTTGGCATGTAAACACCGGCATTTAGCAGGCTCGGCTTATAGGTTTCAAACAAATCTTGAAAGGAATAGAATATGTCTCCTCGAAAGCCGAGTTTGAAATTCTTTGTGATGTCTGCATAGAGCCTCGACAAAATTTTGAACTGAACCCAGCTGTGGTTTGCGGTATATGGCAGGTCTATTTCTGTCGTGTTGCCCGGTTTGCAACTCTCTTTGCCACTCACATATTGAACAGACAACTTGTGGTATTTTCCATGTGTGGGAAATTGATTGTCGTCCAAACTGTTGTTCTCTTCTTTCAATCCTATGGCAATGTGTTTGAAACTTGTTCTGTCGCTTACGTCCGTTTGAATTATTCCATAGTCTCGACCAAAATAATCATCTGTTGTTTTGCCTATGCCGACAGATGCAACCATTTTGTCCTTCACACCCAAAGGAAATCCGATATTTATTTTTGCGTTAATCTCCGCTTGCTCCAAATAATTGATTGCAGAATATGAAAAGGTTTTGTTTCGCAATCTGTAATAATTCCATTTGTTTGAATTGATTTCTGCCTCAACAAAGAGAGGAATACTATACGAAAAATCTACCCTTGATTGTACCGACCAAGAACCGTAGTAGCGTCCCAAGTAGGCATTCGCTCGAATAGAGTACGCATGTTTGTCAAGTATGTTGTAGTTCAGTCCGAGGTACAAATAGCTTGTTGGGTTGGTGGAAATGTGTCCGCCTAAATCTAAGTTAAGGAGGTTCTTGGTCTTGACATTCAAGTTCAAGACATAAGCATTGTAGTAATCATTATACTTCAAATAGGGCTGAACATTACTTACATTTTCATCGGAATAAAGTGATATGTAGTTCTTTTTCAATGATTTTGTTGTTAATGCGCTGTCTTCTTCCATCAGTTTGTTGTTGTGGTGCATTATGGAAGAAATGTAGTACTTCTGAGTACTTGTAACCCCACTTATTCCGACAGATACAACATCGAGACTCGGCTTTTTTGCATTAAATCTGCTCCGTTTTTCGGCAACTGCGACTTTGCTTACACTGTCAAGTAGAAACTCTCTTATTTGCGGTATTTGGGCAACCGCAGCCTCGTAACCAAGTCTGTCGCATTCCTTCATTTTCTCAAATTCCATGACACCTATGCCGGTCAAGTTGGGTTCTATCAAAATGCTGTTCGAACAATAAACGTCATAGTCTGAGGAGTTGGTTAACATATTTTCTAGGTACGACTTCATGTTACCTTCAACGGGCGGCGGATAATTTCCGGCAACCTTAACCCCTATTATGATGTCGGGGCGATAGGTGTCCAAAAGCTCCTTTGAGGGAAAATTGTTATACATTCCGCCATCGAACATTATTTTGCCGTCCAATTTTATTGGCGAGAAAACAAAAGGAAATGTCATTGAAGCTCGCACGGCGGGTCCCAAGTCTCCATCTTTTCTTACGCTCGCTTTGTTGTCTTCAATATCTGATGCCACACAAAAGAACGGTATCATTAAGCTGTCGAAATTCCTTTTGCAAGCCTCGGTTGCAGGTGAAAATATTTCCATGAACGCATAGTCCATTTGCACAGGGTCAATAATGCTTGTAGGTAATTGAACCGAAAAATTGTTGTTAACGTCAAAAGAAACAGTCAAAGCTGTTGGAGTAGGAGGCTTTACCTTATAATAATATATATAGTTCTCCTCTATTTTGCCAGTAAGCCAATACTGAAATTCCTCGGAGTAAAAAATCTTCTCTATTTCGTCAACAGAATAGCCTGCTGCATACAAAGCACCGACTATCGCACCCATTGAAGTGCCGCAGATGTAGTCAATGGGAACCTGTGCTTCTTCCAAAGCTCTTAAAACACCAAGATGTGCAACGCCCCTTGCTCCACCGCCACTCAACACAACCCCCACAGTCTGACGTCTCTCACAATCCTGTTGAGCATGGACGGGGAAAGCATTTTGTAAGGTCAGAAAAAAAAGCAGGAAAGCAAAAGCACTCCTTATAGGATGAAACCGCTCTGTCAAATGCCAAGCATACATATCTCCTTTATGTTTAATCCATTGAAACGCCAAAATAAGGCGACATATTGCACCGATATACAGAATAAAGCCTCCTTTATAGCTGATAGACCTTTTTCGGCAGCCTTTTTCGGCGAATATCAACACGAAACAAATACATTTATGCCGTTTTTTTATTGGCAGGTTCAAAGAAAAGAAGTAATTTTGCAGATTGATAGTGCCTCCATTGTGTGGAGTTGCTACCGCTTAGGTGATAGAATAAATATAAAATACTTCTGATAGATGAGACCAAATTTCACAAACATCGACTTCAAGTCTGTTGCTCCTGCAACTGATTTTGAAGAATGGGAAAAGGCTGTCGGCAATAACAAATCATGGCTGACACCGGAACAAATACCGGTAAAACCGGTATACGGCAAGGCAGACCTTGAAGGAATGGAACATTTGAACTATGCAGCAGGCATAGCACCAAACCTTCGCGGACCATACTCCACAATGTATGTCATGAGACCGTGGACAATCCGCCAATACGCAGGTTTCTCGACCGCCGAAGAGTCAAATGCATTTTATCGTAGAAACATAGCAGCAGGTCAAAAAGGACTTTCGGTCGCTTTTGACTTGGCAACGCACAGAGGTTACGACTCCGACCACGAAAGAGTTGTGGGCGACGTTGGAAAGGCAGGAGTGGCAGTGGACTCCATATTGGACATGAAGATATTGTTTGACCAAATTCCTTTGGACAAGATGTCTGTATCCATGACTATGAACGGAGCTGTATTACCTGTACTTGCATTCTACATCATAGCCGCAGAAGAACAAGGTGTTTCACAAGACAAATTGTCAGGAACCATACAAAACGACATTTTGAAAGAGTTTATGGTTCGTAACACCTATATCTACCCTCCTAAACCATCTATGAAAATAATAGCCGACATATTCGAGTACACCTCAAAGAATATGCCGAAGTTCAACTCTATATCCATATCCGGATACCACATGCAGGAGGCAGGCGCAACATGCGACATAGAGATGGCATACACCTTGGCAGACGGATTGGAATACATAAGGGCGGGAATTAACGCAGGAATGAGCATAGACCAATTCGCTCCTCGTTTGTCTTTCTTCTGGGCAATAGGCATGAATCACTTTATGGAAATTGCAAAGATGAGAGCGGCAAGAATGCTTTGGGCAAAGTTGGTAAAACAATTCAATCCACAAAATCCGAAATCTCTTGCACTTAGAACTCACAGCCAAACCTCAGGTTGGTCGTTGACCGAACAAGATCCATTCAATAACGTTGGAAGAACTTGTATAGAAGCATTGGGAGCAGCATTGGGACATACGCAATCCTTGCATACCAACGCATTGGACGAAGCTATTGCATTGCCGACAGATTTCTCTGCACGTATCGCAAGAAATACACAAATCTATTTGCAGGAAGAAACAAACATCTGTCGCAACGTAGACCCATGGGCAGGAAGTTACTATGTTGAGAGCCTTACTCACGAAATAGCTCACAGAGCATGGGATCACATTCAAGAGGTAGAGAAACTCGGCGGTATGGCGGCAGCCATAGAAAGCGGAATACCTAAGATGAGAATCGAAGAAGCCTCTGCAAGAAAACAAGCAAGAATAGACTCAGGAAAGGATACCATACTCGGTGTAAATAAATACCGATTGGAAAACGAAGACACAATCGATACATTGGAAATCGACAACACGGCGGTAAGAGAAGCTCAAATCAAACGATTGGCAAAATTGAGAGCCGAAAGAAACGAAGCCGATGTTCAATCAGCACTGGAGGCACTATCCAATGTAGCCGCAACAGGCAAAGGCAACCTATTGGAAATGGCTATCGACTGTGCAAGAAAGAGAGCTTCATTGGGAGAAATCTCTTACGCATTGGAAAAACACTTCGGACGATACAAAGCAAAAATCAATCTTATTTCGGGCGTGTACAAAGCAGATACAAAAGACAACGCAAACTTCAAGAAAGCGCAAGACCTATGCGATGAGTTTGCAAAGATAGAGGGCAGAAGACCTCGTATAATGATTGCCAAAATGGGCCAAGACGGACACGACAGAGGGGCAAAAGTTGTTGCAACCGGTTATGCAGACATAGGATTTGATGTAGATATGGGACCGTTGTTCCAAACTCCTGCCGAGAGTGCAAGGCAAGCCGTAGAGAACGATGTTCATATTTTGGGAGTAAGCTCTTTGGCTGCCGGACACAAAACCTTGGTGCCGCAAGTTATTGCAGAATTGAAGAAATTAGGCAGAGAGGACATCATGGTAGTAGTAGGAGGCGTTATCCCTCCACAAGATTACGACTTCCTATACAAAGCGGGAGCAGCAGCAATTTTCGGACCCGGTACCATCATAGCCGACAGTGCAACCAAGATGTTGGAACTCCTTTTGGCTGCAAGAAAATAAGACAAAGAAGTTACAATCATATAACGTACAGTTTGTGATTAGTAATCACACAGTTGAGAGAGACGGCAACAAACCGTCTCTCTCTCTCTCTCTTATTGTGCGAATTTATAATATGTGCGCATTGTTATAGTTTCTGGAAAGAAGATTTTAAATCTGTATTATTATCTACTAAGTAATAAAGATTGAGACTAAATTTTTTTCTAAGGCAAAGCTGGGCTTGATTTATGGCAAATACAAGCCTCATCGGTCAATTCCAGACTCTTTCTGGGGCGAGACTCAGGCAAGCATATATTCTTCATATTCATATCGAGATTGATGCACTTCGAGATTGGTGTAATATATCGGCAATCGTACCGGTTCAAGAGTCTTTGCCGTATGGAAAGCATAAGTGCTAACCATATTTGTATTTCTATCGTATTTGCATCTCTCACCCATAAAAGTATCTCAGAGGAACGTTTTGTTTTATCTGTTTGAAAAGCGCTTCAACCTGCCGGCGACCGTAAGTTACTGTTGCTATGTTTCATTTTACAATACTAAGGTAATAAATTTTACGACAGGACAAACTTCTAAGCAATTTATTGCTGTTCATATGCTTTGAATTATAGCGTTATGAAGTAAAGCTCTATAATTTCTAAAAGTTAATAGTTCCACAAGTGTTTCTTTCCGCTTTTTTTTTTCGTGGTTATGTGTTCGGAATTGTTGAAAATTTATACCTTTGCAAGTCCTAAACCATAGGAAAGGAGGTAGAAGAAAAAGAGTTTACATTGATATTGTACGTATTTATATGACATAATAAAGCGTTTTTGCTTAGACTTTGGTTTCTTGAAATCTGGACCATTTCACGAAGTTCTCCAAAAAGAGTAAGCGGTAAACGCTCACGATGCATTTCGTGGGCTTTGCTTATTTGGAGAATTAGGTAGTCCAGAACCTCGAGAAACCAATAAGAGAAAAAAAGTCCCACGTTTTTTTATGTTGTACGCAAGGGAAGCAATTTGAATAGTCTTGGGTCGGACAAAATTATAAAAGCATTATGTGTAATGAAAAGGATTGTATTATTGGTGGTAATGATTGTGTTTTCTTTGAGTGTATATTCTCAAAGAGATGCAACAAAGTTCCTCGGAATACCATGGATATAACAAAAGGTGAGATGATTCAGAAGTTAGAGGTTCTTGGATTTTCTTATCGTGCAAATTCTGATTATTTGAGAGGTTGGTTTAACGATGAGAAAGTAGATGTCTATATAAGGTCTCAAAATAATAAGATTACTGAAATTCGAGTCGTTGAACTTAAACTCAGAACACAATCTGAAGTGTTATCCAGATTCGATCAATTGGTTGCTCAATTTAAGCAAAATGACAATTATGCATTTCAATGGAGGAGACAAAATAATGTAGTTATTTATTCCTCTGGTTATAGCTTCAATTACAAAGATAAAAAAGCAACATTTTATCAGAAAGATAAAACGATAAAAAGCCTACCGGATGCCAATAAGAAAGTATGGATTGAAATAGGAAAGAAAAACGATATCAGTATATTGCCCAAACCATCATACTATATTGTTTTTCATTATGAAAATCTTTACAACAAATCGAATGGCGATGATTTGTAATTCGCCAATAAAAAAGAGAATAGATTAATTATAAAATTATGTGAAATGAAAAATACAAAGAAGATAGCAATAATATTTATTGTTTTGGTGTTCTTAGGGTGTGCACCAAAGAAAAGGTTATATGATTTAACTATCGTGTCATCAAGGAATGTTCCGCTTGGACAAGCAAGTATAGAATTAAAGAAGATTCCTGATAGAGTTGAAGGACGCTCAGAGAAAGAGGACTTAAATCTCAAGGAAGCAATAGATCAAGCTTTGAATTTATATCCGGGTAGTGTGGCTTTATCTGATGTGGTTGTTTATAGAAAAGGAGAAAGAATTATAGTTGAAGGATTTCCTTTATACTATGATGAAGGAGCCGGTGTTCCAAAGAAAGTTGTAAACAAAAAAGATGCAAATCGATTTGAAAATACGTCAATCCAATTAGGGGTTGAATTGTTTACAGACAATGGCATATATTTCAGCATAATTTCAGATAGTACTGTAGAAGTGGTAAGAATACCTGATGATGTGCTGAATAAAATGCAACGTAATTGGCAGAAAATAGAGAAAGTAAATATTCCCGCCGAAGTAGAATATAGAGGGTTGGTGTATAAAGTTGTAAAAATAGAAACAGGAGCATTTAAAGGCTTTTCTGATTTGCGTTCTATTACATTCCTAATACTATTAAAGTATAGGAACAGAGGCATTCAAAAATTGCAGGAGGTTGGCTTCTATTGCAATTCCTGAAAAAGTCAGCGTTATAGAGTATGGAACTTTTGCAAATTGTCAACAATTATCTTCTGTAACTTTGCCGGCAGGGCTCAAAAGTATAGGAGAACATGCCTTTTCTTCTTGTTGGAAATTAAAGCATATAGATATTCCTCAAAGTACGCAAGTTGCAAAAGAGGCTTTCAGTGGTAGCGGTGTTAAATATTAAGAGAGTGCATTATGAGAACAAAAATATTCATTCTTTTGGCATTTGTATTGTCTCAGTTTCTTTCAATAGCCCAAGATCGTAAAACACTTAACCTTGCAGATACGGCAAAATACTCACCTGCCAAATGTACTTATCGGTCGGATTTAAAGGGTCTAGCTCCAAATACAGCGTTTTTACTTCGTGATTTGGAGCAACTTGATAGGCATGCAAAAAGAGATACTGCAATAATTGCCAAGTATTCGTTGAAACAAACTCGTGAAGGTATATTTGTGAGAGCATTCTTAAAGTTACCAGCCGAATTTGATAAACGAATGTTGGCAGATTTTGGCATAAAGGTAAATACAGACCTTGGTAACATTGTTACCGTTTCTATTCCCATTGAACAGTTTGTCAACTTTTGTAAAGCACAAATTGTTGATTACATAGATATCGGTAATAAGGTTGAACCGTTGATGGATAATGCCAGAAGCATGACAAATTCCAATTTGGTCAACCAAGGAATTGAGTTGCCGAATGGATATAATGGCAAAGATGTTGTCGTAGGTGTTATTGATGGAGGTTTCGACTACACTCACCCTACATTCTGGGATAGTACCATGAATACTTTCAGAGTAAAACGAGTGTGGGAACAAACCAATAATTCCGGTACGCCACCTAACGACTTCGATTATGGTTCAGAGTTCGGCAATCCTACTGATATAGTAAATGAATTATATAGCATCAGTGATGCTTCTCATGGTACTCATGTTGCAGGTATAGTAGCTGGAGGAGGTACAAATATTCAAGGTTGCAATCAATATAGAGGTATTGCTCCCGAAAGCGACATAGTACTTGTGAACACGGATATGAGTACTCTCGGAATATTGCACGGCATTTGTTACATTGCGAATTATGCCAAATCCGTTGGCAAACCATGCGTTATCAACATGAGCTTAGGTGGTCACAGAGGTCCTCATGATGGCACATCTCTGTTTGACAAAGTATGCGACACCTTAAGACATCTACTTCCGGAAGGAGTTATACTGGTCGGAGCAGCTGGAAATACAGGTAATTCAAAAGCACATTTCGCTAATGGATTTTCTTCCGAATTTCCAATTGCCAAACATTTATAGGGTTCAATAATTCAATTCAATCGGCAGGTAGCGGAGCGATTGACATTTGGGGGAGTGAGGACTTTTCTATTCAATTACGGAGCTACAACATCAACAGTAATAATGTATCAGGAAACACATTGACCTTAAATACTTGGAATGAAGGTTCATATCAATTTACAATATACGATGGTGATTATTTTTCTCCTGATGCCTGCAATATAGAAGTTGTCATCCAAACCTATGAAGGAAAGAAACGAATTTTTCTTGATATTGATAATACGGCACAAGATGATGATTATAAGCCATTGCTACTAAGTATCATTGCAAATAGCGGTATTGTACACATGTGGCATGGTGCGGGAAACCCTGTTAATGGTTTCTATTCGCTTGGCTATACTGATTGTAGCGATGGTGATGATTTATACACTTGTGCAGAGATTGGAGGTACAGGGAACAGTATGATTTCTGTCGGGGCATATAATTCAAAGACATCATGGACTGACTTAAATGGAAACGACTATTCATCCTTTTACGAACAAGGCGATATTGCAGTTTTTTCAAGTATAGGGCCAACGGTTGATAACAGAATAAAACCAGATATCACAGCTCCGGGATATAGAGTCGTCTCTTCTGTGAATAGTTTTGATACGGGAAATTATCCTATCAATAGTTCAGAAGTGGTTTCAGTCATTTCTAATGGAGAACATAACTGGCTGTATGCTTGCATGCAAGGAACATCAATGGCTGCACCTGTTGTTACAGGCATCTTGGCATTATGGTTGGAGGCATATCCCGAGCTGACAATTGCACAAGCAAAACAGTTGATTAGAGAAACTGCGATTAACGATGACTATACAGGAGATATTGATACTTCGTATGTAAATTATCAAAACATAACATGGGGAGCAGGCAAGATAGATGCCCACGAGGGAATAAAAAGACTGCTTCAAAAAATTCCGAATAAACACGTGTTTAACATGGATACTGTTCGGATATGTAGAGACGGTCAAACTGCAATTTCTGCACCTGAGGGATATAGATACATTTGGTCGAATGGAGACACGACAAGAACTATTCAAATATCTCAGAGTGGAAATTATTCTGTACGATTAGTTAGTGAAGAAGGCTATAAAAGCCCGTGGTCTGATACAATCACCGTTGTATTGTATCCATACAATGCACCGATAATAACAGGCAATACGGAAATATGCCAAGGTAGTTCAACTACTATAACGGTTGAAAATGCAAGTTCTATATTATGGAGCACTGGTCAGAACATCAATTCGCTGACGGTATCACCAAATCATAGTCGGACTTACGGCTTTACCATGGCAGATGAAAATGGTTGCAACTATTCTGATACCATTCAAATAACCGTACACCAACCTATTCAAGTTAACTTGGTTGCCACAATCTGCCAAGGTAGTACTTATAATGAAAACGGCTTCAATGTTGATTTAGCAGGAACATATGTAAGGTCTCTACAAACCATCTATGGTTGCGATAGCATTGTAACGCTAAATCTTTCAATAGAAGAGCCCCAACAAACAAATCTTAATGTGGCAATCTGTGAAGGTTCGACCTATTCCGAAAACAATTTCAATGTAAATGAAACCGGAGTATATATTCGTAGGTTGCAAACCGTCAACGGTTGCGACAGTGTTGTAACCTTGAACCTGACAGTCAATCCTCTTGCAAGTACAACCCTTACCGCTGCCATCTGCCAAGGAAGCACCTATGCCGAGAACGGTTTCAATGTCGGCGAAGCAGGTACTTACACTCGGACTTTGCAAACCGTTAACGGTTGCGACAGTGTTGTAACCTTGAACTTGACCGTCGACCCTCTTGCAAGTACTACCCTTACCGCTGCCATCTGCGAGGGAAGCACCTATGTCGAGAACGGTTTCAATGTCGGCGAAGCAGGCACTTATACTCGAACTTTGCAAGCCGTCAACGGTTGCGACAGTGTTGTAACGCTAAATCTTTCAGTAGAAGAGCCTCAACAAACAAGTCTTAATGCGGCAATTTGCCAAGGCTCGACTTATTCCGAGAACGGTTTCAACGTCGACGAAGCAGG
>CAZSFV010000025.1:0-20798 GCA_964606345.1 uncultured Bacteroidaceae bacterium
AAAAAACAGCAGCAGACGCAGAAAGACAAGCGTTTTGTAACCAAGCAGGAGAAGCTCAACGAGAATGCACCGGAGTATTTGCCGGAATTTGTTTCGATAAGCGGTTTGCGAATTAACGATACCACCAATAACATAAAGGTAAACATACTCTGCCCGGTTCCAAAGGGCAAAAAGACCGAAATCAACCTTAAACCGATAAGCTCTTTTGCCAACGGGCTTTTCAAGGACTTTGTTAAAAGAGCGAAAGCGGCAGGAAAACAAGAGGGAGTGTTTCATGAGCTGAATGTGAAAACCGTTTTTGTCAACGTAAGAAACAATCTGTTGAGTTGTCTGTTGGAAAGCAGGGAGCGATTGGCAGGACAAGAAGAGGCAAGCTCTTATTTCGGTCTGACCTACAAGGCGACCGATGCAAAGCCTTTGAGCTTCAAGCAAGCCTTTCCGCTCGACGAAAAGAGCTTCGGCGAGTTCAAAAACCTTTTCGGCGACAAGGCGGAGGCAATGAGCTTTAAGGATTTGGAGAATTGCCGCTACGCAATAGGTCAAGACTCCTTGTACATATTCATAAACAAGAAAGCGGGAAACGAGTGGGACAGGTATGCCGCCGCAATGTCTGCCGCAGGTGTTTTCTTGATAAATGGCAAGTAAGAAAAAGGCAAAACGAAGAAAAAGGCTGTTGGTGCTGTCCGCTGCGGGGCTTGTTCTCGGTGTGGCAGCTTGGTTTGCGTACTCCTACGGCATGGACTACTACCGCAAATACTACGCTTGCGGAGGTGTGGCGATAGACTATTACCGTTTTCCGGTGACGGGCATAGACGTATCCTCGCACCAAGGCGACATAAATTGGAAAGAGGTTTATGATTCAAAGGTCTATTTTGCTTTCATCAAAGCCACGGAGGGCGAGAACTTTATAGATAAAAAATTTAAGCGGAACTGGAAGTTGGCAAAGGAGAACAACATTATTGCAGGGGCATATCATTTTTTTCGTTTCAACAAGGAGGGACGCGAACAGGCGTACAACTTCATAAACAACGTAGAACTCTCGAAGGACGACCTGCCGCCGGTTTTAGATGTGGAGCTTTACGGCGGCAACAAGTACAACACCGAAACGAAGAACAAGGTGATAAGCGAGATTTTCAACTGTCTGCGGACGATGGAACGCCATTACGAGCGTCGCCCAATCATCTACACCAACGTGGAGACCTACACCAACTTCATAAAAGGCAACTTTGACGATTACGACCTTTGGTTGTGCAAGCTGTGCAACGAACCCAAGACGGTGGAATGGACGTTTTGGCAATACACGCATAAGGCTGACGTTCCGGGAATACGCTCCGAGGTGGACATGAACATATTCAACGGCAGTTATACGGATTTCATAGAATACTTATACGGAAAGGATAATGAGCAAGAGGATATTGATTCTTGACACAGTGGACGAGGTTCTGCCCGAGAGCCTCAGGCAGGCGGGTTTTTTGCCCGAGGTGCATACGGAATACCAAAGGGAAGAGGTGTTGCGGTGTATTGAGAACTATGATGCCGTGGTGGTTCGCAGCAAGTTGGTTTTGGACAAGGAGATTATAGACTGCGGAAAGCGTTTGCGGTGCATAGCACGTCTTGGAGCGGGAATGGACGCCATAGATGTGGCGTATGCGGAAAGCAGGGGAGTGGTCTGCTTGAACTCGCCCGAGGGTAACCGCACGGCGGTGGGCGAACATGCATTGGGTTTGTTGCTCTGCTTGTTCGACAAGATTGTTTCTGCCGATGCAGAGGTCAGACGAGGACTGTGGTTGAGGGAAGAGAATCGAGGAATTGAAGTGGAGGGTAAGACGATAGGCATAATCGGTTACGGCAACATGGGGAGCAGCTTTGCAAAACGCCTTTCCGGTTTCGATTGCAGGGTGTTGGCTTATGACAAATACAAGAAAGAATTTCCCGACGGCTTTGCACAAAGAGCCTCCTTGGAAGAGTTGTTCGAGGAGTGTGATGTTCTTTCGCTGCATGTGCCGCTTACCGAAGAGACAAGGTTCATGGTGAACGCCGACTTTCTCGACAGCTTCCGCAAAAGCATCTATTTGCTGAATACCTCCCGCGGAAAGGTGGTAAAGACGGGCGATTTGCTCTCTGCCATCAAGTCCGGCAAGGTGTTGGGAGCAGGCTTGGACGTGTTGGAGTTCGAAGCCTTTTCCAACGAACTCGCCTCCGAGGCTCTGCCGGCTGAGTTGCAGGAGTTGTTCAAAATGAAAAATGTGGTATTCAGCCCGCATGTGGCAGGTTGGACGGCGGAGTCCCGCTACAAACTTGCGTACTACCTTTCGCAAAAAATGATAGCATTGCTTTCGTGAGCATTCGCCCTTTGGGGAAGCTCAAATGCAGCGACAAGTCAGCCCGCGGCAGGCTCTGCCGCGGGCTGACTTGCAGACACATGCCGAAAGCAACGGCACCGAACGCCCTTTGGTAAAAACAAAACGCCGAAAGCAAAAATACAAAAAATATTTTGGCGGATTGGACTTACACACAATCCCCGCAGAATGAACAAAAGCGGTTATGTGTAAGTCTTTTACATAGAATATATAGGACGGTAATATAAGCGTGGCTTTGGAGAGACAATGTTATGTAACACGTTGATGCAAGAGGCGATAAGATTGGCGGATTAGCAGGACTTATCGCCACTTGAGTATTTGGCAGTCTTAGAATTTGTGTAAGAGAGGCAAGTGATTCTTTTCGTTTGAAGCCTTTGCAGTAGGCAAAAATATATTCATCGGATTGCTTTTGTGTCTTCAAATTTCGAATAAAAAATCCGCCACTGTAATAAATTTGTATTGAAATTTGTTTTGTGTGGAAATTTATTGTAAGTTTGCAACTCGACTTTGGGCTTACAGAACTGACTTGAGGTCGAGCTTTTGTTGTATTCGGTTCTGATAATTTAAATGTTTGTTTTATGATTAAGAGAGGAACAATGAAAAGGACAATTTTGATTGCGGCATTATTGCTGTGCAGTATCGGAACGATGGCTCAATATGATATGGGCAAAGCAGAGAGTTTCAAAAGGCATAATTTCGGTTTGGGTGTGAACTTCGGCAGTTTTCCTCTTCACAGGGATTACAGTGAAGCAGTCGGCACGCATGGTTGGTTGCAAGATATAAGGATTACGAGTGCTTTTGCATGGAATGTTTCGTTCAAGTATGAGTATATGTTTAGCAAAAAGTTCTCCTTGTCGGCGGAGGCGGGCTATACTAATCAGCGTTTGGAGGTACACAGAGCTTATCAGCAGGCGGTGAGTGATTACACGGACGAGTATTCAAAGTTGGGAATACATCAGTTGTATGTTCCGATAATGGCGAACTACCGTTTGAGGGTGGCAGGTTGTGCGAACTTTCTAATGGGTGCAGGTGTCAATGCGAATGTTGCCTTTAAGGATAAGTTCGAGACGAAGGATTTAACGGGTAATGTAGGAGTGAAGTTCAAGAATGCGGTGGATATGGATTTCGTATTGAGAGCCGGCTTTGAGATTGAGAGCCGTCACAGAATGCAAATAAATGCAACTTATATGGTTTCGCCTATGTCGAATTTGGAGTTTTTCAGAGGCGGTTTAAGTAATGCTTTTGCCGATCAAGATGGGGACAGGGTGTCGAGGTTGATGTTCGGTTTTACCATATTTCTATAGGTATCATAAAGAAAGGGGAAAGCGACAGGCGAAGGATTTGGAGCTTGTGCCGGCTCGAAAGCGTGAAAACGGGCTTTCGAGCCGGCGTTTTATTTTGCAAACCTTGGTGCAGTTCCGTTTTTTTTCGTACCTTTGTACGTTGATTTTAACGGATTATTGGACGCAGAATGGATTTGGAGAACGAAAGAATACACAGGGTAAACATCGAAACCCAAATGAAGCAGGCGTATATCGACTACGCCATGAGTGTCATTGTTGCGAGAGCTTTGCCCGATGCGAGAGATGGTTTGAAGCCTGTGCATAGGCGAATACTTTATGCCATGGGCGACATGGGAATGACGTATAATACCAAGCATAAGAAGTCTGCCAGAATTGTGGGTGAGGTGCTCGGTAAGTATCACCCTCATGGCGACAGCTCGGTTTATATGGCCATGGTGAGAATGGCTCAAAAGTGGTCGTTGAGATACACCATGATAGACGGACAGGGTAACTTCGGTTCCATAGATTTGGACCCGCCTGCCGCAATGCGTTACACCGAGGCGAGAATGTCGAAGATTGCTTCGGAGATGTTGGCTGACATAAATAAGGATACGGTCGACTTTACGAATAACTTCGACGACAGCTTGCAGGAACCGACGGTGTTGCCGGCAAAAATTCCTTACCTTTTGGTTAACGGAACGAACGGCATTGCCGTGGGTATGGCTACGAATATGGCTCCGCACAACTTGACGGAAGCAATAAACGCCATAATTGCCTACATTGATAATAGGGAGATTACGATTGATGAGCTGATGCAGCACATCAAGGCTCCGGATTTCCCGACGGGAGGGGTGATTTATGGATATGACGGAGTGAGGAGTGCTTTCCATACCGGCAGGGGACAGGTGGTGATTCGCGGAAATGCCCACTTTGAACAAGATAAGCACTCGGACGCCGAACAGATTGTGGTTACCTCGGTGCCTTATCAAGTCTGCAAGTCCGACATGATTAAGCACCAAGCCTCTTTGGTTGAAGAGAAAAGGATAGAGGGCATTTCGAGAATCAAGGACGAGAGCAATAAGGACGGAATAAGGATTGTTTATAAGCTGAAACGCGATGCCATGAGCAACGTTGTGCTGAACAAGCTTTACCAATACTCGGAACTTCAATCCTCTTTCTCGATTAACAACATTGCCCTTGTAAACGGTAAGCCTAAGTTGCTCAACCTAAAAGATATGATAGAGTGCTTCGTTGCCCACAGGGAGGTTGTGGTTGAGAGAAGAACGAGGTTTGAGTTGAGCAAGGCGGAAGAGAGAATGCATATTGTTGAAGGCTTGTTGAAGGCTTTGGATTTTATTGACGAGATTATTTCTTTGATAAGAAACTCTGCCACAATAGCCGAAGCAAAGAGTCGTTTGCAGGAACAGTTCGAATTTTCCGAAATTCAAGCCTCCGCAATCGTTGCAATGAGGCTTGGTCAGTTGGCAGGATTGGAACGTCAAAAGCTGCAAGACGAATTTAACGAACTTTCTGCCTTCATTGCACGTTGCAAAGAGATTTTGGAGAACCACGATGTGCTGATGCAGGTGGTGAAGGACGAGCTTGTGGACATAAGAGAGCGATATGGAGATGAGCGTTTGTCGCAAATAGAGTACTCTTCTTCCGATTTCAGAATAGAGGACATGATTGCCAACGAGGAAGTGGTGGTTTCCGTTTCCCACATGGGCTACATAAAACGAACTCCTCTGTCGGAATACAAGGTTCAGAACCGAGGCGGAAAGGGCAGTCGGGGAGGAGCTTTGAGAGATGAGGACTTCATAGAGCATGTTTACACGGCTTCGATGCACGACTACATCATCTTCTTCACCGAAAAGGGAAAATGCTACTGGCTCAGAGCGTTTGAACTGCCGGAGGGAACAAAAACAACAAAGGGTCGTATGATTAAAAACATACTTACCATAGACGATGATGACTGCATAAAGGCACATGTTACCACAAAAGACCTTAAAGACAAGGATTATGTGAACAGCAACTACGTTGTGTTGTGTACAAAGAAAGGACAGATAAAGAAAACCACCCTTGAGGCGTATTCCCGTCCGAGAGCCAACGGCATAATAGCCTTCGGAATCAAAGAAGGCGACGAACTATTGGAAGCAAAGCTCACAAGCGGCAACGATGAAATCCTAATAGCGGCAAAGAACGGCAAATGCATTCGTTTCAACGAAAGCACCGTCAGACCCATGGGACGAGGAGCTGCCGGCGTGAAGGCGATTACTTTGGCAGATGACAAAGACGAAGTGGTCGGAATGGTGGTTGCCAATGAACAAAGCGACATTCTTGTTGTTTCTGAAAACGGTTACGGAAAGCGTTCGAAGCTCGAGGAGTACCGAATCACCAATAGAGGCGGTAAAGGTGTTAAAACACTTAACATAACAGAGAAAACAGGAGACTTGATTGCCGTAAAGGAAGTAAGCGACGAAGATGACCTTATGATAATGAACCGTTCCGGTTTGACCATACGAATGCACGTTTCCGACTTACGAGTTTTGGGCAGAGCCACACAAGGAGTGAAGTTGATAAACATCAAATCCGGCGACGCCATAGCCTCGGTTGCCGAAATAAACAAGGAAGAGGACGAAGAGGAAACAATAAACAACGAAGGCACTTCGTTAGAAGAAGCAACAAACGAACAATAAAATCAATACGATGAAAAGAAAAATCATATTTGCAGCATTGCTCGCCGCTACCATGGGGGTTTCTGCACAAACGATGAAGGTACAGAGTGCCTACTCCGACATGAAAAACGACAGGTGGAAGAACGCAATGGCAAACATTGAGGAGGCTTGCGTACACGAAAAGACAAAAGATGATGCCAAAACGTGGAATTACGCCGGCTTGATATACTCCAAGTTCGTCGAACTGTCCCAATCCGAAGATCCAAAGGATCAAAAATTGCTCAAAAAGCAGAAAGTGAACATTCCAATCAGCGAATTGGCAGACAAGGCCGAAGAAGCGTTGATTAAATCCATAGAATTGGAAAAGGCAGCCGGCACCAACGAGTTCATAACGACTTCCAACGGAGCATTAACCTTCATTTGCGGGGTTCAACTTTCGAGAGCCATAGACATTTTCAACGCCGGCAAGTACGAAGAAGCCATACCGTTGTTCGAAAGAATAATCAAAGCCTCCACACTTTGCGGACGTAAGGAAGTAACCGAAAAGTCGAAGCTCATTATGGCGATGAGTTACGATGCAATGAAGCAAAAAGACAAGGCTGTCGAATTGTACAGAGACTTGGTAAAGGCAGGAACTTCCGAAAGAGAAGCCTACATCAACCTTTATGTGGCAAACAATGCGGCAGGGGAGAAAGACAAAGCCATAAACGTCTTAAAGAGAGGCGTTAAGGTTCTTCCGAAAGACATACAGTTGAAAGCACTCTTGGGCGGGGCATACCTGCAAGTCGGCAACAAAGAAGAAGCCGAAAAGGTGGTGCAATCGTTGCTTGCCATGGGAGCAGACAATCCGGAGATACTTAACTACGTCGGCGGAATATACCGAGATGCCGACGATATGGCAAAAGCCGAAGAATACTATAACAAATCCCTTGCCATAAAAGCCGATCAAACAGATGCTTACCTCGGACTTGGTTCGACTTACTTCAACAAAGGAATTGCAAAACTGAAAGAAGCCGAAAAAGTTCCGTTGGACGATATGACCGGAGCATACGACAAAATGAAGGAAGAAGCATTCGGACATTTCAGAAAGGCAATTCCGAACTTCAATAAGGTGTTGGAAACCAAACCGACCGACTTCCAAAGCCTGAAAGCATTGCGAAATATTTATTCGCTTTTGGGAATGAAAGCCGAGTATCAAGCAATTGATGCAAAGTTGAAGCAGAAATAAAAGAGAAAAAGCCTAATTATTTTCTTTATGTGAGAAGCTCTGCCGCAAGGTGGGGCTTCTCTTTTTGTGTCCCTTCTTTACCCTCTACTTTACATAATTGCAATTATGTTCCAAAAGGGGATTCCGAAAATTGAATGCCTGTTTGGCTGTGTTTTTCAATGATTTGCCATTTAGGTTTGGCGAATTTGCATCTGTCGGAATAGCATTTTACTGCCAAAAATTTGTGTGCGAATTTTTGGCAACCTCCAAAGAGAAAATACAACGTCTCAAAGATAAAACTGCAATCGTCAAAAAGCCAATGGTTTTGGAAGAAAAATTGTGTGTGTTTTTGCGGAAAAACGTAAAACTCCGAATGCATTAAAATCAAACCTTGAAAGTAAACTTGTTTAGAGTCGTATTTCGGTATTAAAACCCTAATGTGTTAAAACAAACCTTTGAGCGTGAATTATAGCGGGCTGTGTTACGGTATTTGGTTCGTAATGCGTTTACGCAGAGTTTTGAGTGTGAATTGTTTGCGGGCTGTGTTTCGGTATTGGGTGCGTAATGCGTTGAGGCAGAGTTTTGAGCGTGAATTATAGCGGGCTGTGTTTCGGTATTGGGTGCGTAATGCGTTGAGGCAGAGTTTTGAGCGTGAATTGTTGCGGGCTGTGTTACGGCATTTGGTTCGTAATGCGTTGAGACAGAGTTTTGAGCGTGCATTATAGCGGGCTGTATTACGGTATCGGGTTCGTAATGCGTTGAGGCAGAGTTTTGAGTGTGAATTGTTTGCGGGCTGTGTTACGGTATTGAGTGCGTAATGCGTTGAGTGGAATATTCGGAATAAGAAACGGTAATTTGAACAAAAGTCCATTGAATCCCGATGGTGCAAAATTGTTTCGTCCCTAAATCCGGGTATTCAAACTTCCCTATCGGCAAAATTGAATATAGAGACATGGTTTCGAAAACTGAATTTGGAAGCATAATTGCTAAATTATCCATTCATGAAAATAGCTTTTTTCTTTCGGTGATTTATTTTTTTCAAACGCCGTTCCGAAAAAACGATTCGGCGTTCCGAAAAGTTAGAATACCGTTTCATTAAACCATCTGCGAATAGGTGTTAAAACATTGTTCTGTTAAGTCTTTTCATTTGTTTTTCAGTGGTTTCGGGGCTTTACGAGGAATTATTATCTACTGATTGCAAACAAAATTATTAGGCAGATTGCAACCTTATTTTTATTGAACAAATGCTTTGCAGTTCGAAAACAAACAAAGCATCAAAGCTAAATATCATCAATATTTTTTTTGCCTTTACAAAAAAAGTCTCGCATTATTTTGTTAGTTCAATATATTGTTCTATATTTGCGGTGTAAAAAAAAACACTCAATACTATGGTTTCGGAATTCTGCCATAGGCTTGGGGTTAATAAAAATAGTTTCAAAGGATTCCATTAAAACAACAATTTATTATGAGAAGAACATTCGCAACATTGGCACTTTTAGCTTGCACATTTGCAGCGGTGTCGCAGAATTTCCAAAGGCATTCGTTCGGTATCGGCATTGGCGAAAGCAGCTTTCCGATTGTGAAGTCTTATTCGGATTTTATGGGTAATGGTGAGGAGTTTAACCTCTCAAATGCTTTTGTATCAAGTGTTTCCTTGAAGTACGATTATTCTTTCAACGACAGGTTTTCGCTTTCTTTTGAGCCGGCGTACTTGAATACCAGGCTTTCGTACAAAGATGCGGACTACTTCACCGATGCATTAGGCAACATAACCGCTGCTGCAATCGGTTCAAATTCCACTTCGGTGTATGTGCATCAGGTCAATCTGCCTTTGGTTGTTAATTTCCGTTTTCCGATAGTCGAAAACGTTCGGTTGCTTACCGGTATAGGTGCAAGTGCATTGGTGAATTTCAAAAAGGAAATAGGTTTTTATGATAATCCGACATTTGAAACGGTGAACGGACACAGTGCTTTGTCGTTCAACAACAGCCTTACGCCGGAGTTCCTTTTGAGAGCCGGAATAGAGATAAACACCAAGCATAGAATTTGGTTAAATGCTTCTTATCACTTTTCTCCGGTTAAGAATGCACACTACACAACGCTCGGACACGGCTTTGTTCCGGCTTACGATTATGAGGATATGCGAATTTCAAGGCTGAACTTTGAGTTTGCAATCTTCCTGTAAGTCAAAGCTATAAGTGTGATTGTCTCAACAAAAAGGAAAGCCCAGCAATTTCTGCGGGGCTTTCTGCGTAAAATCATACCAAAAATTATTATAACGATTTCATTAACTCTTCCGCATTGGCTATTGCTGCCGTAGTCGGTTCGCCTGCCGAAAGCAGACGTGCTATTTCAATCACCCGCTGCGTTCTGTCGAGCAATTCTATTCCGCTTTCGGTAATGCCGTTTTTCTCTTGTTTGAAAACTCTGAATTGGTAGTCCGCCTTGGCTGCCGTTTGCGGCAAATGGCTTATGGCAATCACCTGCGTGTTTTTGCTGATGCGGAGCATGATGCCCGCAGCCATGGAGGCAGCCTGTCCGGAAATGCCGCTGTCTATCTCGTCAAACACAATGGTCGGCAAACTCCTCTTTTCGCTCACCAAGGCTTTCAGTGCCAGCATCAATCTCGACAATTCTCCGCCCGAAGCCACCTTTTCAATCGGACGAAGCAGGTTTTCCTTTGCCTTGTTGGCGTTAAACAAAAACTCTATACCGCAAGCTGCATCGGCATCTAAATCAGCCTTTTTGTCAACCTGTATTTTTAGCACAGCCGCCTGCATTCCCATGTCGCCCAAAAGCACGCTTGTTTCCTTCTCCACCTTTTCGGCAGCGGCTTTTCTCTGTTCAAAAATATCCTCTGACAAAGCCCGCAAGCTCTTTTCCAAAGCCATCAGCTCCTTTTCCAATTCCGCTTTTTCGTTCTGCAAATCCTCTTCGCCCGAAAGGGTTTCGGAGAATTGCTTTTGCAGGGAAAGCAGTTCTGCCACACTCTGCACCCCGTGCTTACGCTCCAAGGTGTAAATCAAATCCAAACGCTGCTTGACGTTCTCCAAGCTCTCGGCATCGAAGTTCAGACTCTCGCCCATGTGTTGCAGTTCCGCATAAATATCTCTCAACTCTATCAATGCCGACTCGCTCCTTTGAGCAAGTTCCTCAATCTTTTCGCTGCTTTTTGCGGTTTTCGAAAGGTTGTTCTTTACTTGAAGCAGATTTGGAAGAATGGCAGGATAATCCTCTGTTTCAAACAGAGATAAGGAATTGGATATGCACTCTTTTATTTCTTCGCCCGCTTCCATGAACTCCAAGTTCTTTTCCAGCTCCTCCTGCTCCCCTGCTTTCAGTTTTGCTTTTTCCAATTCTTCGTAAACGTAAACGTTGTAGGCGTTCTCCTTTTGCAATTTCAGCAGCTCCTCTTCCACCTGCGAAAGTCGGCTTTTCTTCTTTCGGTATGACGAAAACAAAGTTCCATACGAAAGCAGGCTGTCGCTCTTCGGCAGAAAAGCGTCCAAAATGGAGAATTGGTAAGCCTTGTCGTTCAGTTTCAGAGTATTGTGTTGGGAGTTTATGTCGATGAACTGCTCCGACAGCTCTTTCATCACCGCAAGCGACACCGGGGTGTCGTTAACAAAGGAACGAGACTTGCCGCTCGGCAGAATTTCTCGGCGAAACACCGTTTCGTGTTCATAATCCAATTCGTTTTCTTCGAAGTATTTGCGATAGCATTCTTCAAGCAGAAATACAGCCTCGCTGACGCATTTTTTTTCTTTGTCGAACAGCACATCTTTGTCGGCTCTCTGCCCAAGGGCAAGAGCCAATGCCTGCAAGATTATGCTCTTTCCTGCTCCCGTTTGTCCGCAAATGACGCCGAAGCCTTGCGAAAACTCTATGTTTTCGGAGCGTATCAAGGCGTAATTCTCTATTTTCAAACTCTTCAACATTGCTTTACTCCCTCCTTTTCAGTGTACTGCACAGGCTTCATTTGACAGGACATTCCAAAAGCCTCTCCCCGTTCAGCTCGGCACTTATCACGCTTTCCGCTTCAAGCTCAAACGCCTCCCCGCTCAGCGAAACGAACACAATATCCCCCGTTTTCAAGGTCAGTGAAGAAGAAACCGTCTCCACCTGCTTGAAACACTCCTCCAAGCTCTTGCATTGCGTTTCCGTCAACAGCCTTTCGCCGCTTTTGAAACGAAGCTCTGCACCGCTTTGTGGCAATCCGTCTTTCTTTTTCAGACTTCCGAGAATGAAAGAATAGTCGAAAGCTGATGCCAACGCTCCTTTGAGCTTTGGTTTTCTCAGGTCCAAGGCAAGCGTAAGCTCCCCGTAATAGTTCGAAAGAAGATTGGCAGGCAGGCTTTTGCAAATGCGGTTTATCCTTATTGCAATGCCGGGATACGCCACAACGCTTCCCTCCGCCTCTTCGGGCAGGTAAAACGCCTCCCCTTCGTCCGAAACGGCATTGTCGCTCTTGAGCACCACTTCATCACCATTGCAACAAATTATCTTCATCTTCTCATTCCGGCATTGAGCCTGCGCATTCTTATTTCACTCACAAGGCGTTTGGTGCTTAAAGGAAACTCGCTCTTCATTATCCAATCGTAGTAAGCAGGCTCTTCTCTGAACACCTCTTCCACCACTCTGCCCTTAAATTTTCCGAAGTTGAAGCACTCCCTGCCCTGTTTGTCATAGACAAAGTAGCCGGTCAGGTCTGCCCATCTGTTGTTGGCGGTAAAATCAGCCAAAGCCTTAATGTCGTTCACCACAGGCACAGATTCTTTTCCGTCTCTGTCTATATATTTTACGCCCTCATATTTGTCCAACTGAGCCTTCAGCACCTCCAATGTGGCTCTTGTGTCGGCTCCCGCAGTGTGAGCATCTTCCAAGTTTCTGTTCAAGTAAAACTTTACCGCACCGGACAAGGTTCGCGGTTCCATTTTGTGGAATATGTTCTGCACATCTAAGAAACGGCGGTTGTGCAAAGGGAAGTCGACCCCCGCCCTCATGAACTCCTCCACCAACAAAGGCACATCGAACTTGTTGGAATTGTATCCGCACAGGTCTGCATTGCCTATGAATTGTGCAATCTTGTTTGCAACCTCCGCAAAAGTGGGGCAATCCTTTACATCGTTGTCGCTTATGCCGTGGATAGCCGTTGTTTCCTCCGGAATATGCACGCCGGGGTTAAACCTCATGCAACGTTCCTCCTCCCTGCCGTCGGTTTCAACCTTTATCATGCACATTTCCACTATGTGAGCCTGTCCTATGACCAAGCCGGTTGTCTCCAAGTCGAAAACCACCAAAGGCTTACTCAATTTAAGTTCCATTATTGCTTGTTTTTAATGATTTCAATCAACTCCAATTCGAACATAAGAGACGAAAAAGCCGGTATTTCGCCCCTTTGGCGACTTCCGTAGGCAAGCGAAGACGGCATAAGCACAATGCCTTTTTCGCCCGGAGCCATCAGCTTCACCGCTTCCTCAAAGCCTTTTATCATCTGCCCTTTTCCCATCGTAAATTCCAAAGGTTCATAAGGGCGTTGTTCCATATATTTGCCTGCTTTCACGGCTTCCTCCTTCACCGAGGTGTCGAACAATCTTCCGTCCAAGAATTTGCCGACGTAATGCACCTTCACCTTGTCGCCGTTGGCGGGTTTGTTGCCGATGCCTTGCCGTGTCTGCTTGTAGTATATGCCGCTCTCCAAGGCGTTTCCAAAACCGTTCTCCTCCGCATAGGCTGTCAGAGCCTTCGTTTCCGCTGCCGACAGGCTGTCCTCGGTGCGTTTCCTTTCCTCTGCCGCTTTTCGTTGTTCGGCTTCAAATTCCTGTATCGTTATCAAGGAGTCTATTTTCACCGTATAGTAGGCAAAGTCCCCTTTTTTGAAGAAAGACGGCACTTGCTGCACCTTTGCAATGGAGTCGTAGGGGAAAGCAAAGGTATAAGTCTCCTTTTCCCTCATGAGAAACAAACCGTCGATAAGGTCGCCCTTGAAAGCTCTGTTTCCTGCCATTGCCCCAAAGGTGGGTTGCGGCGGAGTGTTCAACGAAGAGAACAAAAGCGAATCTCCGAATGAGATGGAATAACCGCCTATCACCACATCGCCCTCCTTAACCATGCGTCCCGAGGGGTTGGTCTGCTCTGCCTTGAACAAAACTCCGCTGTCGGATTTTTTGAAGCCCTCTTTGATTTGGGCAAAGGTCGACATGCTTGTAAGAAAGCACATCAGACCGATAACTATCTTTTTCATGTGTAAAATATTTGCTTTAATTCGTTTTTTCGTATTACTCTACGTTTACCAGTTCCAAGTCAAAAATCAAAGACGTGTAGGGAGCAATCAAGCCGAAGCCTCCCTCGCCGTAAGCCAAGTAAGAGGGTATCAATATTTTGCTCCTTTCGCCCTTGCGCATATAGCTTATGCCCTCTGTCCAGCCCGAAATCAAGCCGTCGTCGCCCAATATAAATTCGAAGGGTTTGTAAATCTGGTTCGGATTGTAGATGCCGGCTTTGCGGGCGTTCTCCTTCACGTTGGTATCGTACACCTTGCCGTTGATGTCGCTCACGGTGTAATTCACGAATACCGTTTTGCCGAACTCGGCTTGCGTTCCCCCGCTTGCCGAAGCGGACAATACATACAGACCGCTCGATTTCTTTTCAGCCTTGGGGTATTTGGCTGCAACAAAGGCTGCCAAGACCGAATCCTCCTCGCCGTAGCGTTCCCTCAACTCTATGTCGTGTTCGCTCAATTCCTTTTTCGATATTATTTGATGTATCTTCAAGTAGAAATAAATCTTGTCTCCCGGTCTGCCGACCAAGCCTCCCACGTATTGAGCCACGCTGTCGGCAGGTGCAATCATTATTGCCGAGTCTCCTATGTGCATGTTCAAAAGAAATTCGTCTATGCTTCCCGGACGTGCGTCCCCTATTTTGAACAGCCTGTCTGGCGAGCCGAAGTTGCTCGAGAGCGTAAGTGTGTCGTTCAGCCTTATTTCCAATTCGCCGAGCAGTATATCGCCGACTTTCGCCTTGGGTGCAGTGCCGTTTTCGGTGCAATGCTTGAACTCGAAGCCCGAGTCCGTCTTCACAAAGCCCGAGTCCTTGTCTCTGCCGCCACAGGCACACAACGCTCCTGCGAACAGTATGAACCAAAGTTTGCGTAACTTCATATCTCTTTTCATTTTACTTTTCTAACTCTTAAAACATAAACCAAACTTGCAGACTTCGGAACTTTCTTTCCGTCGCCCGACAGACCGTAAGCCATATTGTAGGGAACAATCACCCTTGCTTCTGCCCCATCGCAAAGCTTTTCCACAGCCATCTGCAAACCCAAAGGTATTTCTCCCCCTTTGCCGACCATCAGGTTCAGCACTCCGTCCTGTCGGCTCGAAGCGATGTTTGTTCCGTTCAGCAATTCGCATTCATATTCCACCGCAATCTTGTCTCCCTGTGCGAAAGGCTTGCCGTTGCCGGGGTCTGTGATTTGAATGAAAACCCCTTGCACAAGCTTCATTTGCCACCCCCTGCGTTCGGCGTAGGCGCTTATTCGTTCTTTCTCCTTGTTCAGCAGCACCTTGTTTGTTTCCATGAGTTTTTCACGATTGTCTGCCGCCGTGTTTTGCAGGCTGTCCCTTGCCGCAACGGCTTGCGGACTTATGTCTTCCTCCGCATAGCGTCTTCCGCAAGAGAGGCACAGCACCAAAAGCAAAAGAGCAAGATTAAGAACGCTTTTCATATAACTTCTTTTTAATCTGATCTTCAAGTATTCTGCATGTTAACTCAAAACCAAGGCTTGAAGTGCCGCCGGCTGCCTGCACATGACCGCCTCCCTCCCAGTAACGGGCTGCAAATTTGTTCAAATCAATCTTCGGTCCTATGCTTCGGAAAGACAGCCTTATGCTTTCTTTTCGTTCGGTTATCAATGCTGCAAACCTTATGCCCTCAATCCTCAGTGCATAGTTGACAACGCCCTCCAAGTCGCCTTTTTTGAAATCGAACATGCGCAATTCCTTTTTCGAAATCGCCATGTAGGCTGCTCCCTGCTCGGGAAAAACCCTCAGCTTCTCTTTCAGCATATATCCCAACAGCCGCAAACGGTTCTCGCTCGACAAATCCATCACCTGCCGCTTCACCTGCTGCACATCTACGCCCCTTTCGACCAATTCGCCCGCAACAACGAATACGTCCTTGCGTGAACAAGAGTACGAAAAGCTGCCCGTATCGGTGCAAATGCCGGCATAAAGAGCCGTGGCACAGTCCTTCGTTATGTATTCCGGATTGTAGGCGGAGAGTATTTTGTAGACCAATTCGCAGGTCGACGATGCCGCCGGGTCGCAAAACGCCAAGCCTATTTCGGAGGGGTCTTCGTGGTGGTCGACGACAATCTTTCCGCACTCCATTGCCTCCAACAATCCCTCTATCTGTTCGCATGTGCGGGAGTAGCTGTTGAAGTCTAAGCATATAAGCAAGCCGGCTTCTTCCAAATACTTGCGTGCCGCCTTTTCGCCGTTGGCAACAATGCAGTGTTCCACTCCTTCAAGGAAACAACTCACGTTGGAGGGGTAGTCGTTGGGGTAAATGATGCAGGCTTTTTTGCCCATGGCTTCCAAATAGCGGTAAACGCCTACGGTAGACCCCACGGCGTCTCCGTCGGGGTTGAAATGCCCGACCAAAACAACATTGTCGGCAGAGGCAATCATTCTGCCGAACTGCTCTATCTTTTCTCTGTCCATTCCTTTGCTCTCAATCGTCTGCCCGCAGGCTTGAACATTGCAAAGGTATGGATAATTTTCGCTCCGCAAGGCGTGAGAAACAAGAAAATACACCCAAACTTATCAACAATCGGGCTATTTGGGCGTGTATTCCTCAAAACTGCCGTCCTCATAGAAGAGGATAACCTTGCTTATTTTGTTGGCAGAGCGTGTTTTATGAGGAAAGGCAGCGTCTTTTGTTTCTTTCTCTGCTGTTCTTTTCGCCGTGGGTTTAGAGCTTGCGGAAGCAGCCTTGGCGGAGGCGATACCGCCCTTTTCCACAGAAGCAGCCGCAGGCTTTGGCGGCGTTTGCTCCATGGAAGAAAACAAATCCAAGTCCCTCGGCACGGGAGCGACATTTTTCAACATGCTGCCCCTGCCGTTAACCAACCAATCGTAGCTGATGGTGTCGTAACGCTCCAAGAGCTTGTTCACAAACTCCAAGCTCGGTTTGTTTCTGCCCGAAATGATGTGCGACACACCGGAGGGCTGCACCCCTATGCTCTCTGCCAACCCCCTCGCCGAGAGTTGCAGATAAGCCATCAGTTCAATAATCCTGTCCTGTATCATATTTACAAATGTAAACAGGGGACGATTTACCGTATTTACATTTGTAAATTTATACGTTACCTTCCCAAATAGGTTGCACATAGTAATAAACGAAACATTGGAAATATGTTATTTGCAGATGACTGTCCACGGAGAACCGTTTACTTGTTCTATTTCTCTTGTGTATACATTTGTAAACGCCTTACCGCTGTATTGTTGCTTTGTTTACAAATGTAAACATGCTTTTGAACAGCTTTATCTCTCTTTGGAATATCGACAAAGAGCAATCGGACCGGAACGGGAAAACATGCAGAAAAACCACACGAAACAATATAGTGAGCGAAACGCCGAAAGAAAAAATTCTTTTGCCGTTTTATCAAATTCTTTCGGCGATTTATTTTCACCAAACAGCCTGCCCCACCGCAAGGCAGGCGGTTGGGAGGGCTGCATGAAGCGGCGGATAATCTTTCGCCATTGAATAAGGCGGCGGATTTTTTTACCGATACAAAACAATAAGGCAGGAAGCGGAGGCGTTAGAAAGATGTATCCCGTGACGGGAATACTTCTTTTTCATAAGCTTTATTTATTTGGTAGGGCGAGTTGTTGGGACTCGCTCTTTCTTTATCCTTTTGAGCGAGGCTTTCATGCAAGGCAGGCTGACGGCAAGGCAGAGCAGTTCGGCAACCGGCATGCAGAGCCATATCCCCGTGATGCCAAGGTATTTCGGCAGAATGAGCAAAGCAATCGATATGAAAACGATGCTGCGACACAACGCTATGAGGGCAGATTCCAAAGGACGCTCCACGGCGGTGTTGAAGCCGGAGGCGGTGATGTTGACAAAGGAAAGCAAGTAGTGTATGCCGACATAGGAAACGGCAGTGAGGGCAATGGCTTCGAGTTGTAGATTGCCCTGTGCAAACACCGACACTATGGGTTGCTTGAACAGCATCACAAGAGCGAAGACTCCAAAGCCTATGACAGCCCCGTAAAGCAACGAGGTTCTCAATATTCTGTCAATTTTTCGGCTGTCGGATTTGCCGAGGTTGTAGCTTATGAGCGGATACATGGCTTGCGAAAGACCGAAAAGGGACATGTTGACTATCTGGTTGATATAGAAGACTATGGTCAGGGCAGCCACTCCCAACGGACCGCAGGTTCGCATAAGCACCATGTTGAAAAGAAAGGTTGAAAAGGCAGAGGATACGGCAGTAAGCATTTCGGAAGAACCGTTGAAAAAGATGCGGCGAACCTCGTTCCATGTTCCGCGGGGCTTTTTGAGCGAAACAAAGCGAGCAAGAGCCGCGGCGGCAGTTGTGTTGGCAATGCATGTGGCAACGGCAGCCCCCTTCATTCCATAGTTCAGCCGAATCACCAAAATGTAATCTAAAACAACGTTAAGCACAAAGCATATCAGACCGCTGACAAAGACTTGGTGCGGTTTGCCTGCCATTCTGGTGAAAGCCTCCGTGAAGTTCGGTATGCAGAAAAAGATAATCAAGGCCGTCAATGTGCCGAGATAATCCCTCAGATAAGGGTAAACGCTTTCGTCTGATCCGAGAAAGAAACAGACCGAACGGAGATTGCACATGACAAGCACCGACAACACTTCAAGCGTCAGGCAAAAAAGCAGCAGCGTCAGGGCAGCATAGGACTTTGACAGGGAAAGGTCTCCGTTGCCTTTTGCAACAGAGGCAATGACCACGCCGCCGGAAATAATCATCAGACCGACAGAAAGCAGAGAATTGACCAAGGGCATTGCCAAGTTGACGGCAGCCAAACCCAGATGACCGACCCCTATACTCAAAAAGATGCCGTCTACCATCATTTGGAAGCTCACTATCAGCATTCCTATGATGCTCGGCAACGCAAAGTGCAGGTAAACCTTTGAAATATCATCGGATTCGAACAAATCCCCTTTCAGTTGTTTCATATCTTTGAACGTGTGTTTTATGACCAAAAAAAAGAGAGCGGTTCTCGGTCAAACCACTCCCCAAAACAAACATGAAAAATTTATTAAGCCTCTTCTTGCGGAAAGTGAGGGATTCGAACCCCCGGACCCGTGAAGATCAACGGTTTTCAAGACCGCCGCATTCGACCACTCTGCCAACTTTCCGTTTGCAAAGGTACATCAATTTCAGAATATGGCAAATTTTTTCATCTTTTTTCTCCGAAAAAAAATCTAATCTTTTGGCTATTAGTCAGAAAAGTCATACCTTTGCAAACCGATTCAGGAATACAAAAGGATAAACTAATCATACGAAGATGGAAAAAAAGGATTTGTTGAAGCAAACAATCGAACACATCGACATCAAAAAGATAAACTCTACCGAGTTGATTGATGCAATGCGTGGAATGTCTTTCTCCTCGAGAGATACCGCCAATGCGGCAGACATTTTTCAAAGAATGGTGAACGACAAGGATTGTTCCATAATCTTGACTCTTGCGGGCAGCACCTCGGCAGCGGGTTGCATGCAGGTTTATGTCGATATGGTGAAGAACAAAATGGTGGACTGCATAGTATCGACGGGAGCTTCCATAATAGATATGGACTTCTTTGAAGCATTGGGCTTCAAACACTACAAGGGAACGCCGTTCATAGACGACAAATATTTAAGAAGCAACTACGTCGACAGAATATACGACACCTATATAGACGAAGAAGAATTGCAGAACTGCGATGCTACCATCAAAATGGTGGCAGACAGCTTGGAACCCCGCCCCTACTCCTCACGAGAGTTCATTTGGGAGTTAGGAAAATGGTTGGCAAACGGCGGAGCCAAGAAAAAGGACTCATTGATACAGGCTTGTTATGAGAATAACGTCCCTATCTTCTGCCCTGCATTCTCCGACTGCTCTGCCGGCTTCGGATTGGTGATGCACCAAGTGGCAAATCCGGAGAAGCATTTGAGCATAGACTCGGTCAAGGACTTCTTGGAATTGACCAACATAAAGATAAAAGCCGGCACTACGGGCTTGTTCATGGTAGGCGGCGGCACACCTAAGAATTTTGCACAAGACACAGTCGTTTGTGCGGAAGTTTTGGGACACGAGGTGGACATGCACAAATATGCAGTGCAGATAACCGTTGCCGATGTGAGAGACGGAGCATGCTCGTCCTCAACCCTGAAAGAGGCTTGCTCATGGGGAAAGGTCGACACCACTTTCGAACAAATGGTTTACGCCGAAGCCACAACCGTTGTTCCCCTCATAGCTTCCTACGTTTACCACAAAGGCGATTGGAAAAAGAGAGAAGCCCGAAACTTTGCAAAGATATTCTAATCGAAAGCAGAATAAAATCACGGCGGGGCTTGTAAACGAACAAGCCCCGCTTTTTTTTGTGCTTTCTTGCACCGTTGCGAAAAAGCGGCTGCGCAATAAGGGAAGAACGATACGGCAAACAGCACGCATCTAAGCCCTTGGGCAATTAAACTCCCAAGGAATTTGGTGGATTAAAGAAAAAGTCATACCTTTGCAAACGCAAAACGGAGAGGTGCTCGAGTGGTTGAAGAGGCACGCCTGGAAAGTGTGTATACTCCAAAAGGGTATCAAGGGTTCGAATCCCTTTCTCTCCGCAAGATGAGGAAGTCCGGCGGCTTCCTTTTTTCGTACCCCTTTCCTCCGAATGGCAATCGGTCGCAGGCAATCGCCAAGGGGCTTGCTTATCCGCTTTTTTCGCTTTGAACAACCTTGTTTCTTCCTTTACCGTTCGCATTGTTCTTTTGCGGCATTTAGGTTTTAGGTTGGTAAAGAGCAGGGCAACGCCTTTTCTTGTGCAGAACGATTTGGCTCTGTGCATATTCCTCACGGAGAAACGTGATTTTCGGCTTTCCGTACAGCATTTTGCAAATTCATAAACAAGTTTCTGTCGGTCGACACGGTGAAATTCCGTTTTTTTTCTGTTTTTTTGTCGCTGTATTATTTTTTTCGTACATTTGCGGCAGTATGATAAACGCATTGTATATGGATTACGGATTGCATTATTG
>CAZSFV010000025.1:20808-27328 GCA_964606345.1 uncultured Bacteroidaceae bacterium
CTGTAATGCTTCGCCCTCTTGCCAAAGGGATTGATTGTTAAGAATTGATGCCTCGGCTTTTCAATCGGCAAGAGGGCAAAGCAACGATGTTCTTTGCGGAGGCTTAATCAAAAATTTTTACAATCACAAAAACAGAAAGACATGAAACAATCGTTTAACAAATTACCATATTTGGCAGCCTGTGTGTTGCTTTTCTTCGCTCTCACCTCTTGTTCGGACAAGGAAGACGAGCTTTTCGATACCTCATCGGCTCAAAACCATCAAGAGACGGTTCATGCGAACAATCCCACAGGCGGATTTGCTCTTGAGGAAGAGAATTTGGGCTTGTACACCGGCACAGTATTGGTCAGCTTCATAGATTCCAAAACGGGTGTATGGACGGAAATTCTCTACGACAACACAACAGCCACAGGGAGAAAGCTGCTTGAAGCCTCGGGCGAAAGTTCCGAAAGCTCATATCAAGCAACCAAAGAAAAGGAAGAAGACCCCTTGGTTAAGAGGTACATAACGGACGACTACTACATGTATTCGCATTGGCAGGAAAGAGAGGTGAAAAATGGCAGAGTCGTCATAACGACCTACGACAAAGAAAGCGGTAAATACACCGGCATTTCCTACGATGCAGAATACTATAAGAAATTATTCGGCGAGTGATTTTTCAGCCACCTCGGTCGAGCTGTAGCTTTCTTGCGTTGAAACAATAGCAAGCAGAGCAAAGCCGCAGGCATTCGCAAGCCGTTGGAGAGCCGTATTTCGCAAAAAGGAATACGGCTCTCGTTTTATTGTCTTACCTTTGCAGAGGCAAAGCCGTTGCAAAGGCTGCGCGGGATTGTTTCCATTTGCTTTGGCACAAGCAATCACACGCAAAACAGCCGGCTTGCTTCAAAAACGAACGAATTGAAAAAATACTTCTTAATCGGCGTGGGTTTTCTCTCCTTGGGTTTGGGAACGGTTGGGATTTTTCTGCCCGTATTGCCGACCACACCCTTTCTTCTGCTGAGTTCGTACTGCTTTCTGAAAAGCAGCCGACGCCTGCACGAGCGACTGCTTTCCCACAAGGTTTTGGGAGCATACATAAAAAACTTTCAAGAAACCCGAACCATACCCCGCAGAGCCAAAGCCTACATACTCATCACCCTTTGGGCAAGCATCGGGCTGTCGTTCTGCCTTGTGAACAACACCGCCGTCAGAATACTGCTGCCCGTAATCGCCCTTGCAGTCTCTCTCCACATACTGCACTACAAAAGCCGCTGAACTTTTCGCACAAATCCTTCGACCTCCGACCACACAAAATCAACGAAACAACGACCGGCAAACAACAAAACGGCGGGTCGCAAACACGAAACAGAAATCTTGAAACGAGAGACCTTAAACCCGTAAAGCCGAAACAGCGATTCTCAAACAACGAATCGCCAAAAGAATTTCACGAATCGGGCATTCAATTTTTTCTTCCGGCGTTCGAAAACCAACCAAGTCGAAAGACAGAGATTCACCTTGCCATTTCTCTGTCTCTAAACTCATTATAGTGAAGTTCCAACAACTCCTTCTGTGGCTTGAATTTGTCAGGCAAGGTGATAGTTCTTCCGTTTAATTCCTCCAAATAGGTCTTAAACAAAGGGTTGTCGGTCTTGAGCAATAGCTCTTTGGTAAGTATCACCTTGAACTCGGGCGTGATTGCCAACAGATAGTTATCGTAAGCCTTGTGAAAGAAAGGATTTAAGCACAAACCATTCTTGGGGTTCGTCCTATTTTCAATATTGCTTGCCCAATCTGCAATATGACAAGCCTCCAATAGTTGAGGCGTTCCTACTCCCGATTGCAACAGCGGTAGTTGTAGGAACTCATCACCGCCGAACGAAAAAAGCCCTGCCCTACCCTTTGTTTTATTACGAGTTCTCTTTCCTTGCCTTGTGGCAAATGGTCTGTGTCTATACCGCTTGCCTCTTCCACGCTTTTATTCAACAATTTAGCTATTAAACATTCACTTTCAAAAGCCAACACTTCGGGCTTATCATAAAATTCTTCCCACACCTCCTGCTCCATTCTTGCCCCGTGAGCGAGTCCCCTTATGCCTTGCTCCCTTAATTCCGGGTCTAACCTTCCTATGTTACCAATCTTCATGTTCAAGGCACTCGGCGTGCGTCCGAGTATTTGGGCATAACGAACTACGAGAGGGTGCGACTTGTTGCAGCTTCTGAACGGAATCTTGCAATAGGCATTAAAAGCGATTATGGTCTCCTCCTTGCTCCAATTCTTCATATTTCGGCTAATGTGATAAATAATTCCATTTCGTTTTTGACCGGTGGAGTTTTTTATGGTGGGTACAAAGTTAAGCATTTATTCGGAACACCGGTCTGCCTGTGGGTCGGGATTTGCGAAAAAGGGGCTTTGTTTTTGCGGATTTTGAACATTGTTCGGGGGAATGTTGTATCTTTGCACGGACAACGAAACGTGTAATTATGGAACTTGATTTTGATTTGGCAGGTTTTGTTTCCGGGGAGGTGTTCTCGGAGGAGGTTTTGAAGGATTTGCAAAAGGCTCATTCCTTGGTGTGTAATGCAGGCGGCGAGGGCGAGGAGTTTTTGGGCTGGCGGGATTTGCCCGTGAGCATAACTGCCGAGCAGTTGGAGAAGCTGAAGCGGGTGGCTGCACTGGTGCAGAAGAAAGCCGAGATATTGGTGGTTGTCGGCATTGGCGGCTCATACTTGGGGGCAAAGGCAGTCATTTCGGCTCTGCAATCGGCTTTTTCGGACTACGAAAAGTCGCATTTCTGCAAAGTTGTCTATGCGGGAACGAATCTTTCCGAAGATTACATGTCGGATTTGCTCGATGTGTTGCAACACAAGGAGTATTGCCTGTGCGTAATCTCCAAGTCGGGTACAACCACCGAGCCTGCCGTTGCATTCAGACTGCTGCGTCATGCCTTGGAAAAGAAGTACGGCAGAAAGGAAGCCAAAGACAGAATAATAGCAATAACGGACGAGCGCAAGGGAGCTTTGAGACAGATGTGCAGGGAGAACGATTACGAGAGCTTTGTCATAAGGGACGATGTAGGCGGACGCTTTTCGGTGTTCACCCCCGTGGGGCTGTTCCCCGCTGCGGCGGCAGGCGTGGATGTGGAGGCACTTTTGCAGGGTGCAGCAAAGATGCGACGCCGCTTGACGGAGGAAAAAAGCATTACGAATCCGGCTTGGAAGTACGCAGCCCTGCGAAATATTCTCTACCGTCTCGGAAAGAAGTTGGAACTCTTGGTCGTTTACGAACCCAAGTTGCAGTACCTCTCCGCCTGGTGGCAACAGCTCTTTGGCGAAAGCGAGGGCAAGGACGGCAAGGGGCTGTTCCCCGTCGGTGTGTTGAACACCTCGGATTTGCACTCCCTCGGGCAGTACATTCAGCAGGGCGAAAGGCTGATGTTCGAAACCGTCATAAGCATAGAAAAAAGCAATCGACATGTCGAAATACCCCGTGAGGAGCAGGATTTGGACGGTTTGAACTACCTTTTGAAGCATTCCATGCACGAAATCAACCTTATGGCAGAGAGCGGAACGCGAAAGGCTCACATAGAGGGCGGAGTGCCGCAGGTGGTTCTCACTCTGCCGCAGCTGAGTGCCGAAAGCCTCGGCGGATTGATGTATTTCTTCGAATTTGCTTGTGCATTGAGTGCATACATGTTGGGCGTCAACCCTTTCAATCAGCCGGGCGTGGAGGCTTACAAGAAGAACATGTTCGCCCTTTTGGGAAAGCAATAAATCCGCCGGAGGTTGCGTTCCCTGCAATAAACGTTTGAAATGAGTACAGGGGCGGTTGCAACCATAATCTTCATACTTACCTACATAGGAATAATATTCACCAAGCTCCCCAAGCTGAACACAGACCGTTCCACGGCAGCCTTTGCGGGTGCGGTGGCTATGCTGTGCTTCGGAGTGGTGAACCTGCAGGAGGCGGTGAGCTTTATCGATTTCAATACCATATTCCTGCTCTTGGGAATGATGATAATGATTTCGGCATTGAAGGCGGACGGCTTTTTCGATGCGGCAGCGTCAAGGATTCTGAACTTTGCCACAAGTCGTTTCAAGCTCTTGGTCTATACGGTGTTCATCACGGGAGTGGCATCAGCCTTTTTGGTCAACGATGCCGTTGTTCTGATATTCACACCCATAATAATATCCGTCTGCTCGGGCTGCGGACTCAATCCCCTGCCCTATCTGATGGCGGAAATACTTGCCTCCAATGCCGGCAGCCTCATGACCATGACGGGCAACCCCCAAAACATGCTCATCGGTCTGAACAGCGGCATGACGTATGCGGGATTCATGCTTCATCTTCTGCCCATCGCCTTGCTCGGCATGCTCATCATTGTTGTTGTCATACGCCTTGTTTATCGCAAAGACTTCTCCTGCAAAGCCCCCTTGAAGCACCAAGCGGCTCCAACACCGCTTCAAAAGCCTCGATACACCTCTGCCGTAATCTTTCTACTGCTCACCGCAGCCTTTTTCTTCGGAAAGATACTCGACTTGCCGCTGTGCGTCCTTGCCTTGGTTGCAGGAGCTGTTGCCATTCTGCTTTCCAACCACAAGCCAGCCGAATTGATGAAAGGCGTCGACTGGGTACTGCTGCTCTTCTTTGCCTCCTTGTTCATAGTTGTTGGAGCGATGGGGCATAGCGGCTTGTTGGACTTTATAACCGACATACCCTTGCAGGACAACCTTGCTGGCATATTGAGCATTCACGGCATCAGCCTTGTGATGAGCCAACTGTTGAGCAACGTACCCTATACCGTCCTCATGCTGCCCCTCATGCACACAGCCGACTCTCAAACCCTTTGGCTCACCCTCGCCTCCGCCTCCACCCTTGCGGGCAACGCCACCATACTCGGAGCAATGGCAAACATCATAGTCATAGAATCCGCCGACAAACTCGGAGTAAAGATAAGCTTTCGCGAATTTCTGAAAAGCGGCATCATCGTAACCCTTGCCACCTACGCCGTTTCGTTGCTCTTTTTGTCGCTCTGAGCAACGCCCCTCTGCCGGCGACTTTGCCGAAGGCTGAAAGAAAAAATTCTTTCGGCGGTTCAAAAAACTCTTTTGCCGATTCATTTCCGTCAAACGCCGCGGCGGTTTTATTTTTTTGTGCGCTTTGCTTTTGGGTGCATAACTGTTTGGCGGCAATGCGGGCGGAATGTCGGTGGGTGCGTCTGTCTGCTCTTGTCTGTACCGCATGCTTTTGCAGTGAAAAAGAAATCTTTCCGCACTGCTTTCAAGCCTTGTTTCAAATCGCTTTGAGCAATAATCCGAAGTCGGATTGCAGGAAAAGGATAGATGTGTTTTTGTTTGTTTTATTGAGAATATTATTATACCTTTGCCGAAGATAAATTTATACCGACAAAAAAACAAATTAAGATGAGTAAAAGTATTTTGAAGCTGTCTATTGTAGCAATTTTTCTCTCAGGAATCATGATTTCTTGTGAAGAAACAAAGGATGAAAGAACAGAAGTTACAAAAGGAACTTCTATCGTAATGAAAAGCAACCCCGGAACACCTATCTCAATTTTACAGATAAAACGTGGTAAAAGAAAGGGTAAATGGCCTCATCACTACTGTGAGGGAAAGACAGGAATTTGCTTGTTATGGTTTCAAGGTCCGGCACAGCCCTCTTACCCTTTCGTTGAAAGTTTTATTGATGACAAGGATATTTACTTTGTTGTAAACTATTCCAATGCGGATGATGAAGAAAAAGCATTCTGGATGGAAGATGTAAAAGCAGGATTGGTTGAAATCGGAGAAGATATAGTTCTTGACGATGAAGAGTTCTTGAAAGAGATAAACTATACCAAGCCTATAACTATAAGAAAAGGTAAGTACAAAATACTATCCTCAGAGAAGGAAACGTATTCATTCAAAGCATCATTGAAGTAATATATTATGAAAGTGAAAACAAAAATTGGGGTAGTTGTATCTCTTGCCATCCTTACATTGTGTTGCGTTTCTTGCATACAGTTATGTATCGAAACTTCGCGGTCTCAAAAGTATGCTGCCAAGCATTCGGAGTTCAAGGCATTGAATGTGGACGACTTGAAGAGATTATTGATTGACGATACTTCTTGTTATAAGTTTGTTGTCTTTTATTCTCCATGTTGCGGTCCCTGTAAGGAACACATGCAACTTACCTACCCCGGCATTATGAAGTCTTACGACAGCAAAACCGTAAAATGGTACTTCATATTGGAGGATACCGGCGGTATAAAGCATGTTCCAAACCTTCTTAAACAATATAATCTTAATGTTGTGCCGTATTATTTCTCAGATAAAAGGAAAGAGTTCTGCACTGCAAACGAAAACAAATGGAACAACCTCATTAACTATATTTTTCCGGAGTGAGAAAAGGTGAATGATGCTTTCGGCATTCCGTTGAACCTTATAGTGGATAAGCATGGCAGGCTTTTGAAAAGTTATAAACGCTATTCAAAGGAAATGAGAGTGTATCCGAGGGAATTGTACGACATAAAGGACGTGGATATACG
>CAZSFV010000026.1:0-26110 GCA_964606345.1 uncultured Bacteroidaceae bacterium
TTGTTGATACGCGGAAGCGAGAGCGAATTTACCAAAGCCGATGAGCTGAACTGCTTCTCGGAAATATTCACAAATTCCCGCATCATTACGATGAACAACTGCACGCACTGGTTGTTTGTCGACAAACCTGCATTATTTTTGAAAGAAGTATGCACTTATCTTGACGGTATTTAGACCGAACCACTTTTTTTTCTTACCTTTGCCGAAAAAACTTCGTGATGGGAATACAAATCGAAGCAGTCTTGTTGGTTTTGTCCGCTCTGTTCTTTTTGAGCGTACTTGCAGGAAAGGCAAGCTCAAAGTTCGGAGTACCTGCCTTGCTGTTGTTCCTTGCCGTCGGCATGCTGTGCGGCTCAGACGGTCTCGGCATTCAGTTTGACAATATTCACCTTGCCCAGGCAATAGGAACGATAGCACTTTGCATCATTCTGTTTTCCGGAGGTATGGACACACAGATTTCGGAAATCAAACCGATAATGCTGCAAGGCTTGGTTTTGTCGACGCTCGGAGTACTGATAACGGCCTTGATAACAGGCGTGATAATATGGTGGATACTCGGCATGACGCTTCCTGCGGCAGGAATTGGTTTTCTTGCCTCTCTGTTGCTTGCCTCGACCATGTCCTCGACCGACTCAGCCTCGGTGTTTTCCATATTGAGGTCGAAAAATCTCAATTTGAAGCACAACCTCCGTCCGATGTTGGAGTTGGAGAGCGGTAGTAACGATCCAATGGCTTACATGTTGGTTTTAACCATGTTGGAAGTACTGAAAGTGGGTGCAGTAACAAGCTATTGGGAAATTATAATCAAACTTCTGCTGCAACTTATCATCGGAGCAGCCGCAGGTTACCTGCTCGGAAAAGCCGCCGTCTTCGTAATAAACAAAATAAAGATAGGAAACGAATCACTCTACCCCATATTGGTGCTGACTTTCTGCATATTCATGTTCTCGGTAACCTATTTCTTGCAAGGCAACGGCTATTTGGCTGTTTACTTAGGAGGATTGGTCATCGGCAACTCGAAGTTCGTACACAAAAGATCGTCAATCAAATTCTTCGAAGGATTGGCATGGCTCTTTCAGTTGATAATGTTCTTGACCCTCGGGCTGCTCGTCAACCCGCATGAGCTGATACCGATAATCGTTCCGGGCTTGATAATAAGCTTTTTGATGATATTCTTTGCCCGACCACTCACAGTATTTCTGTGCCTCTTGCCTTTCAGGAAAATGACTCTTAAAGACAAAACCTATGTATCGTGGGTCGGCTTGCGAGGAGCAGTACCGATAATCTTTGCAATAATGCCTTTGGCAGAGGGAATACCGGGAGCGAGAGACATATTCAACATAGTGTTCTTCTGCACACTGATTTCGCTTCTTATTCAAGGAACTTCCATTCCGATAGTGGCACGATGGTTGGGGCTTGCAGAGAAAACGACCGACACCGCCAAGTTGAAAGATTTCGACATAGACGTTTCAAGCGACATAAAAACCGTTTTGGCAGAAATAGAACTTTGTGATAAATCCTTTGAAAAGGGGAATCGATTGATGGACATCAAACTGCCCGAAAACTCACTCGCCGTAATGGTCAAACGAGACGAAAAATACTTTGTACCAACCGGCAAAACATCTCTTTTTGCCAACGACAAACTGCTGATAATGACAGACGACCACCAATCATTGGAAGAAGTATACAGAAAATTGAATATTAAGCATTAGCCGAGCGGTGTATTTTGACAATGCAACGGCAGATGCAAACGACAAATAAACACATAAACTATGAAGATATTAGTTTTGAATTGCGGAAGCAGCTCTATCAAGTATCAGTTGATAGATATGGACAACAATGCCAAGGTGATGGCAAAAGGACTCTTGGAAAGAGTAGGCTTGGAGATGGGAGAATTTACCCATAAGCCTGCCGGAAAAGACAAATACTACGTAAAACAACCAATCCCCGACCATAGGGCAGGTATCAAAATGGTCTTGGACGCATTGGTTGACGAAAAAATAGGCGTCATCAAGTCTTTGACCGAAATAAATGCCTGCGGACACAGAGTGGCTCACGGAGGAGAAATATTCAAGCAATCCGTTTTGGTAGACGCATCGGTAAAATCCGAAATCAAAAAACTGTTTGCGTTGGCTCCTTTGCACATTCCTGCAAACCTTCAAGGTATAGAAGCAATGGAAAGCATATTGCCCGACACCCCTCAGGTAGCCGTGTTCGACACTTCTTTCCATCAAACAATGCCGGAGTACGCTTACCTCTATGCAATTCCTTATGAATATTACGAAAGCGACAAAATACGCCGCTACGGCTTCCATGGAACATCTCATCGTTTCGTTGCACCGAAAGCAGCTCAAATGGCAGGACTCGACATCAACAACTCCAAGATTATCTCCTGCCACCTCGGTTCGGGAGCTTCGATATGCGCCGTAAAGAATGGCAAAAGCGTCGATACCTCAATGGGCTTCACCCCTGTCGAAGGCTTGATTATGGGAACAAGATGCGGAGACTTAGACTTGGGTGTACTCTTGTACATAGCCGAAAAGGAGAACATGGACTGCAAAGAGATGAACAACTTCATCAATAAGAAGTGCGGTTTAAGTGGAATAACGGGAGGCGTTGTCGACATGAGAGATATAATCGCCGGAAAGAACGAAGGCAAAAAGCGAGAGACATTTGCTTTCGATATGTTCGCATACCGCGTCAAGAAATACATAGGAGCATACGCCGCAGCAATGGGAGGAGTAGATGCGATACTGTTCACCGGCGGCATTGGCGAGAACGCCTGGTTGCAAAGGCAGGAAATCTGTCGCGGATTGGAGTTCCTCGGAGCCGAAATAGACGAAAAAGCCAACGAAGCAATGGCAGGAAAAGACGGAATCATATCCAAAGCCGACAGCAGAGTAAAAATTCTTTCCGTAACGACGGACGAGGAGTTGGTAATTGCACAAGACACATACGCAATAGTAAAATAAGCAGGTGAAACGGTTTGCTGATTTTTTGATGTGGCTTGGCGGTTGGGAGCTGATAGGTACTCCCGAGCCTCAAATGAAGAACTGCGTCTTTATAGAAGCACCCCACACCTCCATGTGGGACTTTGTGTGGGGGCGTTGCGGCTTATGGAAGTTGGGAGTGAACGCTCACTTTTTCATAAAGAAAGAATTGTTTTTCTTTCCTCTCGGTCCGATATTGAAAGCATTGGGAGGCGTTCCGATAGATCGCAAGAACGGTGCCGGGGTTGTCGACGAAGCGGTAAAGAGACTTCGTTCCGACAAAGACTTTTCCGTAATCATCACTCCGGAAGGCACTCGCAAATACACGGATAAGTGGAAGAAGGGCTTTTACCTTATAGCCATGAAAGCCGAAAAGCCGATATATCTTTCCTGGTTGGACTACGAGAAAAAGCAAGGGGGCAGCGGCATCATCTTTTACCCCACAGGCGACTACGAAAGCGACATCAAAAAAATCCAAGAGTTCTACAAGGATAAGGTGGCAAAGTATCCGGAGAACTTTAACCTCAGCAAACAATACCGTAATAAACAATAAAGGATATGTTACGAACTCACACATGTGGTGAACTTAATCTTGAACATTGCGGCAGGCGGGTTGTGCTTGCCGGTTGGTTGCAGCGTTCAAGAGATTTGGGAGGCATGACGTTCATCGACCTTAGGGACAGATACGGAATAACTCAGCTTGTTTTCGATATGGAAACCAACGAGGATTTGTGCCGCATGGCAAGAACGCTCGGCAGAGAGTATGTTCTGCAAGTTGAAGGCACAGTATCGGAAAGAAGCAATAAGAACAAGAATATTCCGACAGGGGATATTGAAATATTGGTCGATAAGATTACTGTGCTGAATGCGTCCAAAACTCCGCCTTTTACAATAGAGAACAATACGGACGGAGGCGAGGAACTGCGAATGAAGTATCGTTATTTGGACTTAAGAAGGAATTGTGTCAAGCAGAACCTTGAACTAAGGCATCGTTTGTCAATACTTATACGCAATTACATGAACGAGAAACAGTTCATGGAAATAGAGACTCCTTTCTTGATTCGCTCCACTCCCGAAGGGGCAAGGGATTTTGTGGTTCCTTCGAGGGTCAATCCTAACGAATTTTATGCTCTTCCGCAGTCTCCGCAGAGTTTTAAGCAGCTTTTGATGGTTGCCGGCTTCGACAGGTATTTCCAAATCGTCAGATGCTTTAGAGATGAAGACCTCAGGGCTGATCGTCAACCCGAATTTACGCAGGTGGATTGCGAAATGAGCTTTGTGGAACAGGAAGATGTTTTACAGATGTTTGAGGGCTTGATGAAGCATCTTTTCAAGGAAGTCCGCGGCTTGGAATTAGACGATTTTCCGAGAATGACTTACGACGATGCAATGAAGTATTACGGCTGCGACAAGCCGGATACAAGGTTCGGAATGAGGTTTGTGGAAATCGATGAGCTTGCAAAGGGCAACGGATTTGGCGTTTTCGATTCTGCTGAGCTTGTTGTGGGTATTTGTGCTGAAGGTTGTGCAAACTATACCCGTAAGCAGTTGGACGAATTGACCGATTTTGTGAAACGTCCGCAAGTCGGAGCAAGCGGCTTGGTTTATGTGAAATATAATGAGGACGGTTCATTCAAGTCTTCGGTTGATAAGTTTTTCTCTATCGGGCAGTTGCAGAAGATTGCGGAGCGCTTCTCTGCCAAGCCGGGCGATTTGATGCTCATAATGGCAGGCAAGAAAGACAAGGTGCGTTCTTCGCTCTGTGCGTTGCGTCTTGAGATGGGTTCACGTCTCGGATTGCGAAATCCTTTCGACTATAAACCTTTGTGGGTTGTGGACTTCCCGCTTTTGGAATGGGACGATGAAACGGCAAGGTTCTATGCAAAGCACCACCCTTTCACATCGCTGAAAGCCGAGGACTATCCTAAACTCTTTACCGAGCCTGCCGAGGTTAGAGCCAACGCTTACGACCTGGTGGTCAACGGAACGGAAATCGGTGGCGGCTCAATAAGGATTCACGACCGCAAGATGCAGAACGACATGTTCAAGGTTTTGGGTTTCAGCGAAGAAGAGGCAAAGAAGCAATTCGGCTTTCTGCTTGATGCTTTCGAATACGGAGCTCCTCCTCACGGCGGTATAGCTTTCGGCTTCGACAGAATGTGTTCCATGTTCGGCGGAGTGGAAACGATAAGGGACTTTATTGCTTTTCCAAAGAACAACAAAGCGAGAGACCTTATGGCGGACAGCCCGTCCGAAATATCGGCTGCGCAACTTGAAGAGCTGCGAATTGCCCTCATGCCGAAAGAAAAATAATTCCGATTCTAAATCATTTTTCCGACAGGGCGGTCTTTGGCTGCCCTGTCGCTTTTTCAAATCACTCTCTCGCAGTACTTAGGGCTTTTCCGCCTCTTCAAACAGGCTTTATTCGGGTTTGCTTTCCTGTTGATTTCCGTAAGGATTTTCTCAAACGCCGATTCACCGAAATGAATCGCCGATTCAAAAAATTCTTTCGGCGATTCATTTTTTTGAATCAGCCATTCGTTGAAAGGGTTCACTGAGAGCGTTTCCTGCCTTGCCGTTTCTTTGTGAAAAGACGGTCGCAAACCGGCTGCGAATTGCGTTTATGTGCATGGAAACTTGCAATTTCGAGGATTATTTGTACCTTTGAAGTTTGAAAACAAACCCGGGAATATGTCCTTGAACAAACATATCTGCTTTAAGTCGTTTATAATCTGCATACTTTCTGCAATTTTGACGGTGGTTGCCGTTGATGATGTCTTCGCACAGGATCGCAACAAATTGGAAAAGCAAAAGGCAAAGTTGGAAAAAGAGATTGCCTCAATGAATGCCATCTTGAACGAGACGAAAAAAACAAAAAGAATGTCCACTTCCGAGTTGCAGATTCTGAAAAAGAAGATTCAAAGCAGGCAACGACTTATCAAGAACATTTCTTCGCAAATGGGCATGCTGAACAACGAGATTAAAAGCACACAGAAGTCCATAGGCGAACTCTGTAAGGAGATAGAGGGCTTGAAAGAGAGCTATGCCCAAATGCTTCGCTATGCCCAAAGAAATAAAACGGCAACGGACAAGTTGCTTTTCATTTTTGCCGCAAAGGATTACAAGGAAGCCTATCAGCGATACATCTTTTTCCGTCAGTTTGGCGACATGCAAAAAAAGAAATTGCAACAGATAAGAGAGAAAACCAACGAATTGTCGAAACGCACAAGCGAGTTGGAGATAAAGAAAACCAATCAAGAGTCTCTGTTGCAACAAGAGATGAAGAACAATGACGTATTGAACAAGGAAAAGAATGAGAAAGAGAAAGCTGTTCGCAACCTGCAACAACAAGAGAAGCAGATAAAGAAGAATCTTCAAAACAAACAGGCTCAGGTCAAAAAACTGCAAAAGCAAATCGACAATGCCATAGCGGCGGAAGTCCAGAAACAAAAGCAGTTGGCGGCAGCCAAGAAAAAGAAAATGGAAGCCCAGGCAAATTCTTCCTCTGCCGACAAAAAGCAAGTGGCAGCCAATAAGGCGGCAATGGAAACGGCAAAAAAGAAGAACTACACAATAGCCACCACTCCGGAGGAGGTTACGCTGTCGAACAATTTTGAAGCAAACAAAGGCAAGTTGCCATGGCCGTCCGCAAAAGGCGTAGTTGTCTCCTCTTATGGCGTTCATGCTCACCCCGAGATTAAAGGCACACAAGTGGAAAACAAGGGAATAGACATACGAACAACAAAGGGTTCTGCGGTCAGAGCGGTTTTCGACGGTGAGGTATCGAGAGTTGCAAAGGGACCTTCGGGAATGGTTGTCATAATACGCCACGGCGAATACATGACAGTATATGCCAATCTGCAAAGCGTAAGCGTCAAAAGCGGAACGAAAGTATCCACAAAACAGACAATAGGAGTAGTAAACACCAATGAAGACGGAGTAAGCGAGTTCAAATTCCAGATATTCAAAGGAACGCACCACCTGAATCCGTCCGTATGGTTAAGCAGATAAGAGTATAAATCAAACAATCAATCATTATGAGAAACACAAGACTGCTTTACATCATGTTGGTTGCGAATCTGTTCTTCGCACTCGGGACACATGCGCAAAGTCCTGCCAAATGGGACTTCAAAACCAAGAAAATAAACGATTCCGTTGCCGAGTTACAGTTGCATTGCAAGCTGAACGGGGATTGGCACATCTATTCGCAACATACCAAAGGCACAGAACTTCCAATAGCATTCACTTTCGAAAAAAGCAATCACTATGAACTTTTGGGCGGAGTGAAAGAACCCGCTTCCATTGCCGAATACGATGTGTTTGAAAAGGATTCTTCACGATTTTTCAAGCAGAGCGTTACCTTCCGTCAAAGAATAAAAATAAAGACAGACAAGGACTTCCACGTAAAAGGGCAGGTTTCTTTCCAGCTATGCGACAAAGGCAACTGCATTCCGCCCGATGAAGTGGAATATTCTTTCAACGTGAAGGGCAATCCTCATTTTGCACAAGTGCCGTTGCTTGCTCAGAACGAGCCTGCGGAAGAAAATCTGAACGAAGACACCGTTCCGAACGAAGAAACGCCGACACTCTCCGGCAAAAAAGACACCACTGTCGATACATCGGCTCAAATTGCAGAACAAAAGACAGACAACGACAAGTCTTTGTTAACGGTGTTTCTCGTATCCTTTTCGGCAGGATTGTTGGCACTGATAACGCCTTGCGTTTTTCCGATGATACCGATGACGATTTCTTTCTTCATGAAAGGCAACAAGTCAAGCCGAAAAGGCAGACACCAAGCCTATTTCTTCGGAGCAAGCATAGTCTTCATGTTTGCCGTTTTGGGCTTGACACTCACCCTTTTACTCGGTGAAGATGCCATGTACATAATATCCACTCACTGGATACCGAACTTGATTTTCTTTATTGTTTTCATGATATTTGCTTTCTCTTTCTTCGGACTGTTTGAAATAACGATGCCGAGCGGATTGATAAACAAATCAGACAAACATGCCGACAAGGGAGGCTATCTCGGAACGTTCTTCATTGCTTTGACAACCGTCTTGGTGTCATTCTCTTGCACCGGTCCCATATTGGGTGCAGCCTTGATAGAGATGGCGTCGGGTTCAAGCAACAGCTATGTATTCCTTGTGTCTATGCTTGGTTTCGCCCTTGGATTTGCATTGCCGTTCACACTGTTGGCCATGTTCCCGTCGGCTTTGAAGAAATTGAAATCAGGTTCGTGGTTGAATACCGTAAAGATTGTTTTCGGCTTTATTGAAATTGCTTTGGGCTTAAAGTTCCTCTCTATGGCGGATTTGTCTGCCGGTTGGGGCATACTTGACAGAGAGACCTACCTTGCCCTATGGATTGTGATATTCTCCATGTTGGGTTTCTACCTCCTTGGAAAGCTGAAATTCAAAGGAGACGAGCCTCTTGAGAGCATAGGAGTGCCTCGTTTGTTCCTTGCGTTGATTACATTCTCTTTTGTAGTCTACATGTTGCCCGGGCTGTGGGGAGCGCCGTTAAAGGCAATTTCGGGATACATTCCGCCTGCCACAACACAGGATTTCGATTTGGTCAGAGTGGCAGTTGAAAACAAAGTGGTTGCAGAGGTGGAGAAGACCTCCGGATTGCCACTCGACAGAAAGTATGCAAAAGACCTGCATCTGCCTACGGGCTTTGAAGGGTTCTTTGACCTTGAAGAAGCAAAGGAATATGCAAAAAAGGTGAACAAACCTTTGTTCATAGACTTCACGGGCAAGACCTGTGCAAACTGTCGTGAGATGGAGAACTACGTTTGGGTAGATCCGCAAGTCAAGAAAAGGCTTAACGAAAATTTTGTGATGGTTGCCTTGTATGCAGACGTGAATAACATCAAGCTGCCGGAAAGCGAATGGGTAATGAGCAAAGACGGTAAAGTTATAAAGACGCTTGGAAAAAAGAATCATAACTTCCAAATAGAGACTTTCCACGCCAACGCACAACCTTTGTACGTTCTGATGGACGCCGAGGGCAACATATTGACAAAAGAGCCTAAATCCTACGACAGAAACATTGACAACTTCGTCAAATTCCTTGACGAGGGATTGGAAAACTTCAATAACAAATAATACAATACAAGGAAGTCCTTTCGGACTTCCTTTCCTGTGATATGTTCGACTTTGTTGCTATAGATTTCGAGGCTGCCGACAAATACATTCCTTGTTCATTGGGGATTGCAGTGGTGAAAAACTCCGAAATAACGGAAACCCGCAACTGGTTAATCAAGCCTATCTGTTACCCTTACTTCCATTTCTATGCCCAAAAGATACATGGCATACACAAAAAGGACGTACAATTTTCGCCGGAGTTCAATGAGTTGTGGGAAGAGGTACGACCATATCTCGATAATCAAATTCTGATTGCTCACAATGCGAGTTTCGACATCAATGTACTGAGGAAAACCCTGCGACACTACAAAATAGAACTGCCGACTGCGAGATACTTCTGCACTTATCAAATTGCCCGTTTGGTGTGGGCTGATTCTCCGAAATATTCCTTGGATTACCTTTGCCACAACTTCGGTTTTGACTTTCAGCACCACAAATCCGATGCCGATGCCTTGGGCTGTGCCAAGCTCTTGTTGAAAGAGGCGGAAGTGCTTAACGTTACCGATTTTGTGCAGCTGAAACGGAAATTACATATACGCAGCCCGAAGGTGTGATTGTCAAGAGGCTCGTTGAGTTTCTTGGTTTGAGTCGAAACCATTGGCGAGTGTCTTTTACAAAACGCCGTATTCTATAATGCTTCCCTCCCTTTCGTCCATGCGTACGCTTATGTTGTTCGTTATTCTCTCTTTCAGTGCATCGCTGTGGCTGATTAAGCCGACTGTCTTCTCCTCTTTTCGCAGGGTTTTCAACGATTGATAAATCAAATCGAGGCTTTCTGTATCTTGCGTTCCGAAGCCCTCGTCTATGAAAAAGAAATCCTGGTTTGTGTTGGAGTTCAAACGTATTGTATCCACAAGTGCCAATGCCATGCATAGGGAAGCCTGGAACATCTGTCCGCCGCTCAGGGTTTTAATTGAGCGTGTTTTTCCCTCGTTCAGGTAGTCTGCCACAAAGAAGTTGTTCTCCATGTAACAGATTTCAAACTTGCCGTTGCTTATTATTCGCAAACGTTCGTTGGCTTTGGAACACAGCTGTTCTATGTAGACGGAGGAGATGAATTTGACGAAGTTCTCGCCCTTAAACATCTTGGACAGCTCCTTCAAACCCTCATGTCGTGCAGATAAAGCCTCATGTTCCTTTTCCAATTCGTGCTTTTCCTCCAATTTTTCTTTGATTAGCCTCACACTGCCCTCTTTCTTACCCTTTTCGCCGAGCATTGTTTTCAGTTCCTCCCGCTTTTGGACAAGTGTCTGTTCGTCTGCCTTGATTTTTTCTGCCTCGGGCTTGATTTTTCCATCTGTCTGCTTCGACAGTTCGGCATTGCGATTGTCTGTAATCTTCTTTTGGGAATAAAATTCGTTGATTCTATCACGCACTGCACGCACGTCCATATTCTTGTTCAACACATCTCGCACCTGCTCCAAATTCTCGAACTCGCTTTGCCGCAAAGCTGTCATCAAAACAGCCTCTGTTTCTGCCTTTTGCTGCTTCTGCTGCTCTATTTGGGAGCGGTAATTGGTTTCATTGGCTTCCATGCGGACTAAAACGGCGTTTGATTTTTCTAAAACGGCGTTTCGTGAAATTCTTTCGGCGTTTCGTTTTTCTAAAACGGCGCTTCGTTTTCGCTGTTCTTCTTTCAGTTCTTCCACGCTGCTCGAAGAGTAGTTTGCCTTCATCTCTTCGGATATACCGGCAAGCATCTGTTCCATTTTTCCGCCAATGGCAGACAGCTTGTTGTTTTTTTCGTTTATCGAATCGGCTATTTCTTGCAAACGTTTGACATATTTATCGGAACGTTGTCTGAGTGTTTCGAGTTCCTTACGCTTATCGGCTATTTCATTCCGCAATTCATTGTCGGCTGCCTCCTTTGCCTTTATGTCTTCAAAGGTTTTGCCTTCGTATTCCGCCCAAACAAAGCTTTTCTTCCATTGTTCTGTTTCGGAGCGTTTGCAATTCAGTTCTGCCTTTTTGGCACTGTATTGCTTGAACAAGGTGTCGTATTCCGTTTTCGCCTTTTTCAAATCGTCCAGGCACTTATTTGCGTTCAGAATGTCTGCTTCTACCTCGGCAAGACGTTTATCGACAATGCTTCTGTCGGCAGGCTTGGGGTGGGAAAGACTGCCACACAACGGACATGGTTCATTGTCGACAAGCGAAGCGGAATAGGTACTTATCGCCTGCTCCTGCAACCATTTCAAACGCTCGCCGTCCAATTCGGCAATCCTTTGCTGCAAATCCTTTTGCCTTTGTTCTGTCAGCAAAACGAAGTCCTCATGCCGCTTAATTTCAAGTTTATCGAACAGCGAATCGATTTGCTTTTCTATCGCCCCAAGTTCTTCATTTATTTCTTTCTCTCTGCCGCACAAGACTTCCATCTTGTAAAACCAATCCTTTACCGCTGCAAATCGTTTAGGCTCAGGCAAGTCTGCTTCCTTTTCTCCAAGGCTGTCAGCCAAGGTTTTTATTTCCTTTTCCAAGTCCTGCAACAAGTCTTTGCCTTTTGACTCACGTTCTCTCGCCTCGGCAAGCTGTATGTCTGCCTGTGTCTTTTCTGCCTTTATCTCTTGCAAGTTTATGAGCGATGTCAGCTCCGTTATTTCCTTCGTTTGCCGAGTCGTCTGCTTGTCTTCTTCCAAAATTTCGTCATATGCCGACCGTGCCTTTTTGTTTCTCTGTCTTTCGGCTTCGAGTTGACCGGCATTCTCTGCCTGCTTTTTCTCGGTATCGGCAATCTGCTTGCTGCAATTATCGTAAACCGACAGGCTTGCCCTGAATTTATCGTTTGCAAGCTCATACGAAGCCAATTCTTTTTCTGCAGAGGATATTTGCGGCAGTTGTTGCTTCTGCTGTTCAATGATTTGCTCCGTTTTTTCTTTTTCTTCGAACAGCTGAAACAAAGCCTTTGCTTCTGAGAGTGAACGCTCGAGATGCTCTCTTTGCACTTCGGCACATTTGCAAGCCTCTTCTACTTTTGAGAAACTGCTCTCTGCCTCTTTGAGAGCCTCCTCGGTATACTCGGCAAGCTGATTCAGCTTTCCCGAACTGACATCTAAGTCGGTTTTTGTGGCATTTTCCAATTCCTTTACGGCGTAGGTAAGATCAAATTCTCTGAGAGCAGGAAATATTTCTTTGAGCATGGACATTCTTTCCGCAGGTTTAAGAGAGAAAAACGCTTGAAACTTGCCTTGCGGTATGATTACGATTTTGCAGAAATTCTCATACGACAAACCTATTATATCCTCCGCACTCACATTTTCGCCCACAGAACGATACTCTCCGTCTTCCTTAACATAGAACCGTCTTTCTGTTCCCTGAGTCTCCTTTTTACGCTTGACATTTGCCTCTGCAAGATAGTTTTTGCCCAAGGACTCGAATTCGAATGATATTTTCGCCTCCTTGCTCATCAAGTTGATTATATCAACCCTTCTTACACTTATCCTGTCCAACTTCCCGTAAAGCACAAATATCAATGCCTCTATTATGGACGACTTTCCGCTGCCTGTATTGCCGAATATGCCGAATATGCCTCCCGCAGACAGTTTGCGAAAATCAATCACCTGCTTCTTCTTGTAAGAAAAAACCCCTTCTATGGTTAATCTAATTGGTTTCATGCTTGTAATTCATTGCTTCACGGAACAACTTCACTAAACGCTCATCGGGTTCTTGTCCGCCATGTGTACTCTTGTAAAACTCCCCAAATAGTTCTACCGGATTATTTTGAAGCTCAAGTATTTTGCTCCTTTGCTGTTCGGAGGTGGATTCGGATTTTATTTCGGGTATTATTTGAAGCAGACGGCTGTGTGCCGAATGCAGTTGCGAACTTTGCTCATAAGAAACAGCCCTGTCGGTAATCAACCGGAGTTGAACCCAATAATCTTGGTTTTCGGACAGCATTTCCAATGCTTGCTCCACGCTCTCGGCAGTCAGATTCTTTATTGCAATTCCGCTTCTTATTGCATGCTTGCCGACTATCGGCTCTTTATCCGGCTCAATGTCGACTATCAAGAAATATTTTTGTTGTTCGTCCTCGCTGAAACTATATGCCAAAGGACTGCCACTGTACCACACATTTTTCTTTCCGACTCTCTGCATTCGATGAAGATGTCCGAGGGCTGTGTATTGAATTTCCGAAGGTATGTTCTCTGCATAGATGGCAGACAATCCGCCTATGTTTATGGCATTCTCGTCTTCGGGTTCAAGGGTTGTGTCGCTCTCGTCTTTCAGAACAAAAAGATGGCTCATCAAAACCTTAACACCTCGCCCTGTTGCGTATGTTTCAACGGTTTGTTGCCAGACTTGTTGCAAGTAATCCCTCAACATGTCCTCGCCGTTTTCGAAATCGAACCTTTCCCGCAACCTTTGCTCATTCACAAAAGGCGTTACCACAAGTTGCAAAGGGTAATCGTAATCGGAAAGTCGCAGTTGCATGTAATTTTGGGCTGTTTTCTCTACCGTAACCCTGTCATTGAGTACGATTGGTTGCTGAATGCTGTCGTAGTTACCGATAAAGAACACTCCGTTCTTCCGTGCAAGACTGTCGGGCATGTCTATTCGGTCGGGAGAATCATGATTGCCCGCTATCAAAATAACAGGACGCCGACCGCCATCGGCTATTTCACAAAAAGAATCATATAATAAATTCATTGAAGCTACCGAGGGGTTGAAATTATCGAACAAATCCCCTGCCACAAGAACCGCATCTATATTCTCATTGCGGCATACTTCCAACAATTCTTTCAGAACAGCTTCCTGCTCCTCCCGTCTTTCGCATGAATAGAGCCGCTTCCCGATATGAAGGTCGGAAGTGTGAAGTATTTTCATAAGAAAAAGACTGTGTTTTTTTGTTTTATCTGAATATGTAAGTAATCTTACCTTTTTGAAGTTCGGAAGCGTCGGGATTTGCCGTAAATTTGGATTTTTTGGCTGCCTGTTCGCAACGTCTGAACATGTTGCTGTCCCACAAGGTAGTGCCTTTTGCCCCTCCTTTTGCAGAAACAACATTTCCCTCTTGGTCAACCTTTATTTCGACTACCACATTACCAACCTTAGACGTTGAAGAATTAGGTTTTCCCAATGATTTGGCTCCTCTGCCCTCCAAAGTGAACGATGTTCCGTTTCCGCCGCCGTTTCCGCCGCTGCCACTGCCGGTACCTTCTCCAATGCCGGCACTTCCGCCACCGCCGTTCTTCACCCTGCCTTTGGTGAACAAGGCATTAGGATCTACATTCTGTTCGCTGTTTTCTTGAACTTCTTTTGCAGCAGGCTTCTTATTGTTATTTTTCTTGTTCTTGTTTTTTCTACTTACGACTTTCGTTTCCTCGGTATCCTGGGTTATTACGTTGTCATCGTCGGACGCTCTGACGTTCTTTGATGGCACTCCGTCACCGCCCTCTTCGGCGTTATCGATATCAGTTCCTACGTCACTCAACATCTCGGCATCCATCTCCACACCCACCTCGGCAGGAGGCGGATCGGGATAACGCAATCCGAGAACCAAAAGAGCAACCACCACGATACCGTGAACAAGCACGGTTGAAATGATTCCTATCAGTACATTCTTGGAGTCATTATTGTCGAAGTTCATCATTTAACTGCTTCTGTGGCTAATATTACCTTGTGTTTCTTTCCCTGTTGGGCATTAACCTTGTTGACTGCATCTATAACGGTAACAACATACTGCACAGCAACACTTGCATCGGAGTGCAGCTTGATTGTTCCATCTTCAACACCGTTCAACAACGCCCCTATCACATTCGGCAACTCTTCTTTGCTCACCTCGTTGTTTTCAACGAAGAAACGGTTACTTTCATCTATGGAAACAGTAACATTTTGCTTTGCCATAGTCTGACCGCTCTCGCTTTTGGGCAAGAGTAACTTTATAGCATTCGGACTTATCAGCGTTGAAGTCAACATAAAGAATATCAACAGCAGAAAGACTAAGTCCGACATAGAAGCCGAATTAAAATTCGGGTCGATTTTATTCCTTGTTTGTATCATAAAATCTCTATTGGGCAGGTTCGTGCAGCAAGTCCATGAACTCCATCGTCCTTGCCTCTAACATAAACACTATCTTATTTATTTTTCCGACCAATATACTGTAAAGGAAATTGGCAATAATTCCGACTATCAAGCCTCCCACCGTGGTAACCATGGCTTCGTATATACCGCTTGAAAGAAGCTGTATGTCGATGTTGTTTCCCGCCGTACTCATGTCGAAGAACGCCTTAACCATACCGGTAACCGTTCCCAAAAAGCCGAGCGATGGTCCCAACGCAGCTATCGTTCCCACCATTGAAACGCCGTTTTCCAATCTTGCAACCTCCAACTTACCGACATTTTCTATTGCCTGGTTAATATCGTTCAAAGGTCTGCCCAACCTTGACAAGCCTTTGGCTATCATTCTTCCTATCGGACTGTCGTTGTTGTCCGTAAGTCTTTTAGCTCCCTGCAAATCTCCTTTGTGTATGCACTCTTTGACATTATCCATAAAGGTACCATCTTCTTTGAGAGCCTTATTCAAAGCCAAGTATCGCTCAACGAAGATATACACCGCAACTATCGATACAATGGCAAGGACTATCATTATCCAACCTCCCTTTACTGCCAAAGAGAATATGTTCAATTTGGCTGTTGTTGCCGCCGCTTGGGTTGCCACCTCTGCACCTGCTTGCTGTGCTTGTAAAAGTATGTCTGCTAACATCTGATAAAGTTTTTTGTTACTGTACTATGATTTTTTCTATCTGTTGTCCGCTTTCCGTTTCCACAAGAATGAAGAACATGCCCTTTCTGTTCTTGAAATCGAACGAGGAAGGTAATTCATTATTTCGGTATATCAGTCTGCCGGAGCAGTCGCTGATTTCTATCTTACGAACGTCCAAGCCTTTATTCTCAAAGTTTACTGTTCCGGTTGTGGGATTCGGGCTTACTTTTATGGCGTTCGCACTTATATCCTCCAATCCTTGTTGTATGGTATTAAAGGTGAACACATCGCTCCAATCACTGACAAATTCCCCGCATACTGCCCGCACTTTCAATTTGTATTCTGTTTGTGGGATTAAGCCTATCGGCGAGAACATAGGCGTTCCCTCTATTATCACTCCCGTTTCCGGCAAAGCTTCGTTTGCTTTTGCGAATGCGACCTCCCAAACCGTTTGGCTCATACTGCCGGGTGTCCACTCTATTTTTGCCGATGAATATCCTATTTCACTCGAGTGTATTCCGCTTACACCGGCACAAGGCGGTGCAACAGTGGTAAATGTCCTTATATCCGACCATTCACTATACAAATCTCCACAAACCGCCCGCACAAAGACCGAATAAGAACGTCCTCCCACCAAATTACTTAACAACACCGTTGTATCACTCGTTCTGACAGAGCTTCCCTCTCCCACGGTATGTCCTGCAAAGCCGTAATCGACCTCCCACTGCATCTGTCCCAATGCTTTCTCAAAATTTATTCTCGCCTCAGAAACGCCAATGTCCGAAATCGTAACTCCATAGGGGGGATTTCCGCAAGCATGTTGTGTTGTGAAGCTGACTTGGTTTGAATAGACGGTATCGTACATTGTTCCGTATTTCACAACCACGTAAGAACGCACATAGTATGTCGCTCCCGAGAGAAGGTTCTCTACTTCTTTGTTCATGGTGTAGGGCAAAGGTGATGCACTCCCGCCAATCTTGACTTTTGTGTCATGGTATGTGGGATTCTGATTAAGACCGTAACAGAAGCCTTTATCTGTCTGCAAACTTGCATCTCCCTTATCTGTAATTGTTCCCGTGAACGTTGCCTCTGTCAAGCCGATCTCCGAAATCACGGGCGTGGTCAGAGTCGGTGGAACGGCAGGAAGGGTTTGGAAACTTATGATATTAGATGAGTAAACGGTGTCGGCTGTTGTACCCGAGCCTTTTTTGACATACGCTCTCACATAATAAGTAGTCGAAGGCATAAGGTTGGTAATGCTTGAGCTGTATTTGCCCAAAGATGTACCCGAAACAGACCTGACTGTTCCGTTTGCCTTGGTCGGAACAGGGTTCGTGGAGTACACAAAGCCCTTTCCGTTCACTGTCCAGCTTCCCTTGTTGACAAGATTACCCCACAACTTCACACCCAAAGCCGTAACATCGGACGTGCTGTCCATTGTAACCGTCGGATTTTGCCCAATGGCTTTGGCACAAAAGGCAAATATCAGAACCAATATTGGCAAATATCTTTTCATTTCTCTCTTGGTTTTATGCGGCAGCTCCGCAATCATCTGAATATGCAGGTGCAAATATACAAAAAAAAACGAATAGTACAAAGTTGCACCGATATGTATCGGCAAAATATTGTCTCAGTATACTAATTCCACGTCTTTTATGTCTAAGGTTGAACCCGGAGCTCCCCAAAAGAAGTCTCCGTAGGCGCTTGCGCTGAACAATCCTATTATATGGTCGGGATTCATTGTTGCAGGGGCATACTTATCTTGCATGAGTTGCTTATCATAATCCGTTCCGTTGAAAGTAAACCTGTAAAAGCACACCTCTCCCCTTACTCCGCCTATTCCCATATATGGTTTTTCTGCAATCATAGAACTCTCCGGCTCTCCATATATAAATGGTATGGTCATCGACACAAACCCTTCTGCTCCCACAGTATCGCCTATTCGCACCCATGCCGTTGCAATTCTGTAAAACACATTCGGATCATCGTTTCTGTTTTGCAGCAAGAAGTATATGTCGCACGAATCTCTGTGCGGGCGGTTTTCGCTGTCATTTTCATAAATCACCTTGCCCTTTCCGTCTTTCATTACTGCACCGGGAAAGTATCGCATCTTGAATTTCACCGCAGTGGGTTTGTATTCGAACCTCACACCAAGGTTCACAAGTTTACGGGGGTTGGGATCGCTGCCGACTACCGGCAAATGCTTAGAATCGAAGCAGAACTTACCTGTAAACAACGCCCCGGTAACTATACCCGAACTCACCATGTTTCCTGCCGGGTAAGCCTTGGTTTCCATTCTTGCATATTCGCCGTTTTCGTTCGATGGCTGAGGACTTACTGAAAAGAATCCATTCAGTTTGTTCGCCCTTGCTGCATGTTGCCAAGGCGAATACTTGCCTTGTTCCCCCGGAAAGTAGGCATATTTCCCGCCTATGCTTATAGGTGTTCCGTCTTCTTCCGTTGCTATTGTCCATTGCTTCATATCGGAATACGCCAGCTGCCGGTTGCTTTGGGCTTTCGAAACATCTATATACCATGTCTTGCCGCTCTTTCCGTCTTCCGCAACAACTTTCACGGCAACCGTTCTGCTGAAATCTTTTATGCCGAAAACATCTCTTTCGAATGAGGCGAGCGGACTTAGTTCCGCTCTTAGCACTCTAAGGTTTTCCAAATCATAATCCATCGGCATTTGCACCGATATGCAGCCTGTGCTTCCCCTGTCTTCAATGGTGCATGCCATCTGCCCCTCTATCTCAAACGATGTGATATTACACCTGTCCGACTGCTCATAGTAATCCTCCTCTATGCAGGAAGCAAAAAACAGAAAGCTCAAAACAAAACACAAGTACTTCTTCATGTCTGCAATTTATTTGTTACGATTGTCGAAAAAGAAAGAAAAACCAAAGTACAGATTGAATGGATTTATCTTCAAGTCCAAACAGAAATCGGTATCGCTACCCCCTATTGTTCCGTCTTTCAATGTATTTTCGTGGGAAAACGAAAAAATCACCGGGTTCAAAGCAAACTCGAATGCGAGTTTATCCGTAAGGAAGTACATCACCCCCGGAGAGAGTGCGAGGCTCAACGTATTTCCGTTGCGGTGCATCTTGTGGATTTTATCTCCACGGTTGTAAACATCTCTGGTCAAAGCGCTGTAATGGCAATAAGAAATATTGCTCTCATTGAACACATAGAACCTTTCTGAACTTCCTATCGGAATAAAGTTCTTCACTCCCACCGCAGCCGTAAAAGAAGAAGTTGCAGTTTTTGTGCTGTAATTCTCAGCCCCTATGACCAAGTCCAAAATTTTTGCTTCTATCACATTTTCAGTATCCGAAAAACCATACGCAAGTTTACAATGCAATGCGGTATAGTCCTTTATGAACCAACTGCCGCTAAAAGCCAAATCATACTCCGTTTGTTCCGATTTTTCAATATCGGCTATTGTCAACAGCATATCGTTTTCAATACTGCGTTTTTCCATTCCGAGCCGAAAGCCAAAGGAGTATGCTCCCTCGGACAAACAAGTTCTTTTTCCGACTTCTTGTGCCGACAATCCAATGCCGACAAGCAAGAGACATAATATCAACAAATGTTTTTTTCTCATCTCACCTCTGTTTCTGCATCACCCCGTTCACTTCCGGGTAAAGCCAAGCCTTTGATTATTTCAACGTCATCAAAAGTTCGGCAAGTTCATTGTTACCGTCGGTATCAAAAGCAACCAACCCAAAACCACCATGGCGAGAATGAACTTCCAAGAAAACTTCACCCATTTGGCATAGGGGATTCTCGCAAGCCCCAAAACGGCTATCAAAACTCCCGATGTGGGAGTTATCAAATTGGTAAAGCCGTCTCCTATATGGAAAGCCGTAACAGCCGATTGCAAAGAAATACCGCTCATGTTCGCTATTTCGGCAAACATCGGCATCAACATTGCCGCCTTTGCCGTTCCCGAGGTTATGATTGCATTCAATACGGATTGAAAACCGTACATTATGCTCAATGCCCCTATCTTTCCGCTGCCCGATATGCTTGTTGCTAATGAATTAAGGAAGGTATCTATTATTCTTCCGTCTTCCAAAACAACTATTATGCCCGAAGCCAATCCGACAACCAAAGCGGCAGAAAGCATATCCTTTGCTCCTGCTATGAATAACTTTGCTATATCGCTTGCGCTCTTACCCAAAACCATTCCGCTGACTATCGCCATAGTAAAAAACAAAGCCGCTATTTGTTCAAATCCCCAATCAAAAGCCATAACTCCTATGACAAGGTAGACTATGGTGAAAATCAAGACCGACAAAGAGAACATCTGCATGGATTTCTTTATCATAAAGTAGCAAACAGCCGCAAACAATATGGTTGTAACGATAAGAGCAGGGCTTTTTGTGGTTATGCAGAACACTATCTGCACAACCAATGTTACAAAATAAGCAATCCAAGATGTTTTTGAAGCTTTGAGAGGTTCTATTTTCGCTGCCGATGCCTGATTGTCCCTCCAAAACTTATCTTCTTCATACATTATGGATTTGGTCGGGTTCTTTTTCACTCTGTTTGCATACCACAATACAAAGCTTATGCCTATGAAGGTTATTATGAACCACATCACCAACCTGTATTCTATGCCCGAAAACATCTTTATGCCTGCTATGTCTTGGGCTATGCCGAGCGTAAAAGGGTTAAGCACACAACCCGCAAAGCCCAAGCCTGCCGCCAAGAAACAAAGACACACCCCTGTTATGGAATCGTACCCCATCGATATTGCCAAAGGAACAAAGATAACAACAAAGGCTATCGTTTCTTCGCTCATGCCGAACACGGCTCCAAAGAGCGAGAACATTATCATTATACAAACCATTATAAGGTTATTCACCCCTATGGCTCTGAACAAACGATACTTTTCCAACTTGCCCGACTTGTTCAAAAAGGTCTGAACGCCCATATCTATCGCCTTTGTTTCGTTCAATATCCAAAAGGCACCGCCCAATATGAGCAGGAAGGCTATTATGCCTGGGGCTTTCTGAAATCCCTTGAAGAAAGCGGACATTATTTCCCATGTTTGGGGAGCTTGCTCGACTTGTGTGTAAGACCCCGGAACGATTTGGTTGATTGTTTTTCCCGATTCGGTGCGTACGCCCTGCCTTGCAAACTCCCCTGCCGGCACAAACCACGTTGCAAGGGCTGCAAGTATTATCAAGGAAAATATTATGACATAGGTGTGTGGTACTTTCTTGAACATATTACATGCTTTTTGTTTGATTTTTCTTTCCTTCTGCTTTTCTCAAATGCGAAACAACGAAGCTCAACAACAGAAACAGAACTGCAAGAAACGAAGCCGCTCTGTATATGTAATCTCCGTATTTCGTATAAAACGTTATCTCCTTTTGCGGATAAAGCGTCTGCTTTATGACTGCCTCTTTCCAGTATTCGGTTTGCTGCATGCTCTCTCCCTTTGAGGAGACAAAGCACGATGTGCCTGTATTTGCACTCCGTGCTATCGGTCTTCTGTTCTCTATCGCCCTCAAAGAAGCAAAAGCCGCATGCTGACGATGCCCAGGTGTGTCTTTCCACCAACCGTCGTTTGTTATTATGAATATCAATTCAGCCCCTCTGCCGACAAGTTGCGACACATACCTGCCGTCCACGGACTCATAGCATATTGCCGTTGCCGTTGCAGGCTTGCCGTTTGACGAAAAAACAATATACTCCTCATCTGTGCCGAGCGTGCCGACGGTACCGCCCAAATCCAAAGCCAAATCGCCCAAAAATCCCAATACGGATTTGAACGGCATTTTTTCTACAAAAGGAGTAAGAACACTTTTGTGGCGAAGCTGACTGCACGGGTTCAAAGTATCGCGGTCTATCTTCACGGCAATGTTGCAACTCTCGTAGTAACGACCGGGAATGTGGCGGTGCTTTCTTGCAGCATTGGTCATCACCCCTTCGGGCAACATTCTGCGAGCCGACATGCCCGATATGATTTCCGCTTTCGGGTATTTGTTCTCAAAATTTCGCAAATACGCTATACTCGGTGAGTTATCCAAATCCTCCTCCCAGGCGTAATCCTGAATGCAACTCTCGGGACAAAGAATGAAATCGGTATTCTCATCTGCCTTTTCGGCTGCCAAGTCGATTATTATATCACAAACCTGACGCGGAGAGTAATCATACTGTTCTCCATAGGGGTCGAGGTTGGGTTGAACCACAACAACATCACTGCCTTTACCCACCTGCGGATTGTATGTAAACCAACGAATCAACGAAACGGCAATCGGCAAAATTAAAACGCCGAAAGAAAAAATTAAAACGCCGATTCGTGAAATTCTTTCGGCGTTTCGTTCGCCCGAAACAAAGAAGCGTTGCAACAGACAAAAAAAAGAGATGTTGCAAAGCCAAATCCACAAACTTCCTCCGCCGACACCGGTATACTCATACCACTGTATGAGCCAAGGGAATTTGGCAAAACTGTTTCCCAAGTTCAGCCACGGAAAATTGATATCCCAATGCAGATGCAGAAACTCAAAAGCCAAAAAGAAGATTGCGAAAAAAGCAAGTCCGCTCTCTTTGCCTCGGGCAAAATGTTTCCTGCAATAATGTGCCGATTGAAAGGCAAGAGCCATCAAAGTCGCTTGTGCAAAAGGCAGAGCAACAGCCAAAGAAGTTGAATAAGCAACCCAATATACCGTTGTCATGTTCCACAAAAGGAAAGGCAAAAAGGAATATCTGAAAACCGCCCAAGAAGAAAACACTTTCTCCTTTTCATGCTTACAAATAAAATCTTCCACCCATAACAACGGCACAAATGCAACCAACATGAGCGGAGCCAAAAGCATGTCCCACCAGGCAAGCGACAAAAGCACCCCCGACGAAAGGGCAACAGCCAACAATTTTATTTTACTCATGCTTTACGAAACCGTTTTTGCTGACAACACAATCCATTGCCACATCGAATTGCTCGACAGGGACTTTGTCCACCAACTGAAAGTCGAAACAGATGCCCATCTTCTTGGAATCGGCAAGCGAAAGCAGTCTGTCGTAAAACCCCCTGCCCCTGCCCATACGGTGAAAGCAAGCATCGAATGCCACTCCGGGTATAATCATCAAATCTATCTTGTCATAATCCTCAAAAACGCAACCCACAGGCTCCGCAATTCCGAACTGCTCACCCGCAACCATGCTGTCCAAACCCTCAAAACGTCTCAAAACCAAGTCATCGCCAACAACGCAAGGCAGCAATATGACTTTGGTTTTGTACCACTTCAATATAAAATCGTGCGTCGACACCTCATCGTCCATCGACCAATAAAGCAATACAATGTTTGCGGCATTGAACAAAGGGCTTTCTTCGATATGGGAAAATATCTCCCTGCTCTGAAGGAGGTTTTCCTCACGAGGGAAAAGCCTCTTCTGCTCTCTTATTTTTTTTCGCAGCTCTTTCTTTTGTGATTTCAAATCCATACAACAGCAATAATGTCTAATAGCCGAATATTTCTTCTAATGTAAGTTCTTTTACTTTGCCGAATTTCTTCAGAGCCTCCATGTCGACTTGCTCCTTGTTGCCGAGAATGACATAAACCCTGCCTCGCTTTTGGAATTTATCCTTGCTGAACTGCTGTATTTGTTGCAAGTCGACGTTTTGCAAGGAATTGTAGAGCTGTTGCAAGTTGTTGCCTGCTCTTTCGTAACGACGGTCGTTAAGGAAGGTGGAAATAACGCTCTGTTTGCTTATTCTTTGGGTTCGCATGGAGCTTAGGAGCGATTGTTTTGCCAAATCGAAATTGGCTTGTGCCGCCGGCATGCTGTCTAACAAAGAGTTGAACGCATCAAAAGCATCTATCACCTTATCGTTTTGGGTTGCTATATGTGCCAGGTTGTAGCTTCGGTCGTTCTTGTCGTTGCCGTTGATATAGCGGGACATGGCTTGGTATGCCAATGAGCGTTTCTCTCTCATTTCTTGGAAAACGATGCTGTTCATACTGCCTCCGAAATATTCGTTGTACATGGCAGCGACTGCTCTCTCGTTTTCATCGTATTTGTCTCCGACTATGAACATTCGGCAGTAGGATTGTTTTGCGGGGTAATCCACGAAGAACACTTGGTTCTTTTTGACGGATTGTTTTTCGCTCGGCTTGCCTTTTGCTTTTTTGGTAACCTTGTCCGCCATCTTGTGGTTTTGTTTCAAACTGCTCAACAGTGCCTCTTCCGACAAATCGCCGTAATACCTTATTTGTTCACAATAAGATTTTAAGTCCTTGATTTGATCACACAAAAGAGTGGCAGATATTTTATCTATTTCTTTTTCGCTCAATAAGGTGCGGTGTGCCGCTTTTTCTCCGTACAAAGCATAGGTGCCAAGGGCGGAGAAACAGCTCGCTTGTTTGCTCTTGGCGTCTTGTCTATCCTTTTTTACTTGATTCTTTATGTCTTCCACTACTGCCGAATCAAGTATGGGATTGGTAAGAATGTCGTCAACTATGCTCAAAGCCTCTGTCATGTTATCCGTCAATCCCTCTATGTTTACTATGGTTTCCTCTCCGTTTGAGCTTATTCTGAAAGAAGTTGCAAGGTTGAAGAGTTTCTCGTGTACCTGTTCCTGCGTAAGGAAAGGTGTGTGCAGGTACTTTTGATAGTAACTCAACAGCTGAAGGTATTTGTTGTCCCAAGTGCCGACGGCATAACGGAAAGTGAGGCTGTATCTTGAATTGTCTTTGTTCTTCACATACAAGACTTCCGCTCCGTTGTCGGTTTTGTCTATACTCATGGCTTTTGAGTAATTAGGAAACTCGGCTTGAATAGGGGTAACCTTTTTTGCTTTTATCTGTTTGAAGAATGCCGACTCTGCATCGCGGTTGATTTGTATGGGTGTAATAGGTGGTTTTTCTACTTTTTCGATGGCGGTAGGTTCGCCTTGCTCTTTCTTTACCACCACGTAGTTGTTATCTTTGAATATCTTGTTTGCAAATGCTACAATCTCTTCCTTGCTCACCTTGCTCATCATATCAAGGCTGTTAACGACATTCTCCCAACTCTCGTTTGACAAATATGCTTGTGCCATCTTCATCGCTCTCGCTGAATTGCTTTCCAAGGATTTGATTTCTCTGAAACGCAAATTGTTGATTGCCGCTTTCAATATATTTTCGTCCCATTTGCCACTCTTTAGAACCTCTATCTGTTGCAGTAAAATGGTTTTCAAATCATCGAGACTTTGGTTCGATTTCGGATAAGCCTGCAACATGAATGCCGTGTAGTCGTTCAAGCCGTACACTCCGCTGTTTGCCCTTGCGGCAAGTCTTTTTTGATTGATATTTTTGTCTATAAGACCGGTGTAGCCGTTGTTCAAGACCTGGTCTGTAAGTTCTGCAAGCATTGCTTCTCTCGATGTGGAGCCTGCATTTATTCTGTATGCTATCGTAATATAGGCTGCCTCTAAACCCTTCACCTCAATCTCTTTTACGGATGTTTGTTCCGGTTCGTACTCAAATTCAAATACGGGAACGGGCTTTGATGCCAATTTGCCGAAATACTTGTCTATTATTTTTATCGCTTCATCGGGATTGAAGTCTCCGCTCATTGCAATGCAATAATTGTTCGGAACATAGTAGCGGGAATGGAATGCTTTTATGTTTTTCAACGAAGGGTTTCTGAGATGTTCTGCTTCGCCCAAGGTCGTCTGCTGTCCGTAAGGGTGGTTCGGAAAAAGAGCTTTGAGCATTGCCTCATTTGCTTTTCGCCTGTCATTGGTCAAGCTCATGTTTTTCTCCTCATAGATTGTTTCAAGTTCGGTATGGAACAAACGCAATACGGGATTGGCAAAACGATCGGCTTGTATTTTTGCCCAGTTCTCTAATTGATTGGACGGGATATTCTCTTGGTAATAGGTGAAATCGTTACTCGTTGCCGCATTCGTACCCTCTGAGCCGATGAAGCTCATCATTTTGTCATACTCATTGGCAATCGCATAACCGGAAGCTATGTAGGACAGTGAGTCTATTTGTTTGTATAATGCTGCTCGCCGTGACGCGTCTGTTTCTTTGCGATATACTTCGTACAAATCCTCTATCTTGTCAATGTATTTCTTTTCCTCCTGCCAGTTCGATGTTCCGAAACTCTCGGTTCCCTTGAACATCATGTGTTCAAAGTAATGTGCCAAACCGGTTGTCTCTTTCGGGTCGTTCTTGCTTCCGACTCTGACCGCTATGTAGGTTTGAATGCGCGGCACATCTTTGTTTACGGACATATACACCTTTAATCCGTTATTCAAGGTGTAAATC
>CAZSFV010000027.1:0-25178 GCA_964606345.1 uncultured Bacteroidaceae bacterium
TTGTGCCGACTATGTGTTCGGGTGGTTTGGAAGTGAATGCTGCCACCATGCACAAGCCTGTGTTGGTATCGAGTTCGTCCGGTTTGGCTCGTTCAAAGGAAAAGCGTGCTTCTGCGACGGGGGCGTAGGTAGTGATGTGATATGTTGCGGTGTCTATTGTGATTGCCAGGCTGTCTATCCTTAGGTAGTTCACGGTTGTTTGGGCTTTGGCTGCAATCGCAGTCAAGAAGATGAGCGATAGGCTTATTATGATTTTTCTTTTCATTGTGGTTCATTGATTAAAAAGTTAAGGGTATACGAATTTGTTCCGCATACCCTTTGTTTTTTCTTGTCTTACGGACGTTTAGGCTTTTCCCATAGGGTTAATTTGTTCGTAAAGTACACCTGTCGAACCCTCGGATATGGCTCCGTTGGTCATTTCGTATTTGTTTATGTTGTCTTGTAGGGCTTCCATGAGTTTTTTGGCATGTATGGGTGCAAGTATAATACGGCTTTTTACTTGTGCTTTTGGAACTCCGGGCATTACTTGTATGAAGTCTACTACAAATTCGGTCGGAGAGTGCTGTATGAGTTGCAAGTTGCTGTACACTCCGGTTGCCACATTGGGTGTAAGCTCTATGTCTAACTGTCCTTGTTTCTTCTCTTCGTTCATATTTCTGTTTATTAAAGAAAAGATTACCGCCTCCGAACGAGTTCAGAAGCGGTAATCTTGATTTGCTATTCTGCTGTGGCAGTTTTTCTGCCTCGTCTTCCCTGTTGAATGTTTTGAGTGTTTTGTTCCTCAACTTGGTCTTTGTTTGCAACCATTGCGTCTGCATACTCGGACAATCCTGTTCCTGCAGGTATCAAGTGTCCAACCAATACATTTTCTTTCATTCCCAACATGTAGTCGGTTTTTGCACTTATGGCTGCTTCGTTCAAGACTTTGGTGGTCTCTTGGAATGAGGCTGCTGACAGATAGCTCTTTGTTTGCAAAGAGGCTTTGGTTATACCTTGCAACACCTGACGAGCCGTTGCCGGCATTGCGTCTCTTGCCACTATAAGGGCTTTGTCTTTTCTCTTCAATGAGGAGTTTTCGTCCCTCAACTTGCGGGCTGTGATAATCTCTCCATTGTGGCAGTTCTCGCTGTCGCCTTTATCTTCCACGACTTTCATTCCGAAGATGTTGTCGTTTTCTTCTTGGAAGTCTAACTTGTTGACCATTTCACCTTCAAGGAAGTGTGTATCGCCCGGATCTTCGATTTCTACCTTTCGCATCATCTGCCTTACGATGACCTCAAAGTGTTTGTCGTTAATCTTAACACCTTGCAAACGGTAGACTTCTTGAACTTCGTTCACTATGTACTCTTGAACTTTCATAGGTCCTTTGATTGCCAAGATGTCTGCCGGGGTTATTGCTCCTTCGCTTAAAGGAGTACCTGCTTTGACGTAGTCGTTCTCTTGTGCAAGGATTTGTTTCGTGGTAGGTATTAGATAGGTGCGTTGCTCGCCTGTCTTGCTGGTGATAATCACCTCCCTGTTTCCTCGCTTCAATTTTTTGTTCAAAGACACTACTCCGTCTATTTCGGCTACAATCGCAGAATCTGATGGGTTTCTTGCCTCGAATAACTCGGTTACTCTCGGCAAACCTCCTGTAATATCGCCTGCTTTTCCGAAAGAACGCGGTATTTTGACCAATGAGGTTCCTTGCTGTATCTTTTGACCGTCATCTACCGTCAAGTGCGCTCCCACCGGTATGTCGTAGGCTTTAATTACTTCACCTGCATCGTCTATTATGCTGATTGAAGGGTTCTTTGACTTTTGACGAGTTTCTATTATTACCTTGTCTTGTAGTCCGGTCTGGTCGTCGGATTCTACCCTGTAGGTTACACCTTCCAATATTGCATCATATCGTATTGTTCCTCCTACTTCGGATATTATCACGGCATTGTATGGATCCCACTCTGCAATAACATCGCCCTTGTGTATTTCAACGTTGTTTTCGAAATACAGTTTTGCTCCATAAGGTATGTTTCCTGAGGATAGGACGGCTTGCGTATTAGGGTCTGTTATTCTCATTTCAGCCGAACGTCCGATGACTACATTGTATTTTGCGTCGCCATCATCAAAAGGAACAGAACGCAGTTCGTCTATTTGAAGAATACCATCGTACTTCGCCTGCAATTTGGAGCTTGTTCCTATGTTACCACCGGCAACACCGCCGACGTGGAAGGTTCTAAGGGTAAGCTGTGTTCCCGGTTCTCCAATGGATTGTGCAGCTATAACGCCTACTGCTTCTCCTTTTTGAACCATTTTGCCTGTTGCAAGGTTTCGACCGTAACATTTTGCACAAACTCCTCTCTTGCTTTCGCAGGTCAACACGGAACGTATTTCCACTTCCTCGATTGGAGAGTCTTCTATCTTTTGGCAAATGCTTTCCGTCAATTCATCACCTGCCCTTGCTATAACTTCGCCTGTTTGCGGGTGTATAACATCGTGAACGGTTACTCTACCGAGTATTCTGTCGTATAGGGTTTGTACAACGTCTTCATTTTTCTTTAATGCTGTTGTAGGTATACCTCTCAACGTGCCGCAGTCCTCCTCTGTTATTATGACGTCGTGCGTTACGTCGACTAATCGCCTTGTCAAGTATCCTGCTTCTGCTGTCTTCAAAGCCGTATCTGCCAAACCTTTTCTTGCTCCGTGGGTTGAGATGAAGTACTCCAACACTGACAATCCTTCTTTGAAGTTGGATATAATCGGGTTCTCAATGATTTCCGCTCCGGTTGCTCCGGATTTTTGGGGTTTTGCCATCAGTCCACGCATTCCGGTAAGCTGACGTATCTGCTCTTTACTACCACGGGCTCCGGAGTCAAGCATCATATATACCGGATTGAATCCTTGACGATCCTCGGAAATATGTTTCATAACTATTTCCGTCAAACGTCTGTTGGCATCGGTCCAAATGTCTATGACTTGGTTGTAACGCTCGTTGTTCGTGATAAGTCCCATTTGGTAGTTCATGGTTACTTCGTCGACAGCGTCATTGGCTCCTTTTATCAAGTCTACTTTTTCCTCTGGAACCAACACGTCTCCAAGGTTGAAAGACAATCCTCCGACAAATGCCATTCGGTATCCCAAATCTTTTATGTCGTCAAGGAACTTGGCTGTTTTTGCCATTCCGCATACTTTCAATACATCGCCTATGATGTCTCTCAATATGCTTTTCTTCAATACTACGTTTATGTAACCGTATTCAGGCGGAACAACAAGGTTGAACAACACTCTTCCTACGGTGGTTGCTATTATCTCGTACTTTGGCTCTGCGTCCTCGGTGCGTAGTCTTCTTAATTTTATGTTGGCATGAAGATCTACTCGTCCCTCGTTGTGTGCTATTTGGACTTCCTCGGCTGAGTAGAACGTCATTCCTTCTCCTTTTACTTTCTCTGTTTCATCGGATACCTTACCTTTGGTCATGTAGTACAGACCTAAAACCATGTCTTGAGAAGGAACTGTTATAGGTGTTCCGTTTGCGGGACTTAAAATATTGTGAGAAGCCAACATAAGGAGTTGTGCTTCCAATACTGCTGCATTTCCAAGCGGCACATGGACAGCCATTTGGTCTCCATCGAAGTCGGCATTGAACGCTGCACAAACCAAAGGGTGCAACCTGATTGCCTTGCCTTCTACCAATTTAGGTTGAAAGGCTTGTATACCCAATCTGTGAAGTGTAGGGGCTCTGTTCAAAAGAACGGGGTGTCCTTTCAATATGTTTTCCAATATTTCCCACACTCTTGGGTCTTCCCTCTTGTCGACTATTTTCTTTGCAGACTTTACGGTTTTGACAATGCCTCGTTCCAACATCTTTCTTATGATGAACGGCTTGAACAATTCCGATGCCATGTCTTTAGGCAATCCGCACTCGTGCATTTTCAAGTCCGGTCCTACAACGATTACGGAACGTCCCGAGTAATCAACACGCTTTCCCAATAGGTTTTGACGAAAACGACCTTGTTTTCCTTTCAAGAAATCGGACAAGGATTTCAATGGTCTGTTGGAGTCCGATTTTACAGAACTTACCTTTCTTGAATTGTCGAATAGAGAGTCAACTGCTTCCTGCAACATACGCTTCTCGTTACGCATGATTACATCCGGTGCTTTTATCTCTATCAATCTCTTCAAACGGTTGTTTCTTATGATTACTCGTCTGTACAAGTCATTAAGGTCGGAAGTTGCAAAACGTCCTCCATCCAATGGAACGAGCGGTCGCAAATCCGGAGGTATTACAGGAACTACTTGAACTATCATCCATTCGGGTCTGTTCTCTTTTTTCTTTTGTGCCTCACGGAAAGCCTCTACAACATTCAAACGCTTAAGTGCATCGTGCTTTCTTTGTTGCGAAGTTTCGTTATGCGCCTTATGCCTCAACTCGAAAGACAACTTATCCAAGTCTAGCTCCTTCAACAAATCATAGAGAGCCTCTGCTCCCATCTTTGCAACAAATTTGTTGGGATCGTCATTTGGCAACTGTCTGTTTTCCATCGGCAACTTCTCCATAATGTCGAAGTATTCCTCCTCTGTCAACAAATCCATCTTGGAAATTTCGAACTCTGAGGCCAATCCCGGATTGATTACTATGTATTTTTCGTAGTAAATAATCTGGTCAAGTTTCTTGCTCTGAATTCCGAGTAATGAACCTATTTTGTTGGGTAACGAACGGAAAAACCATATGTGAGCTACAGGAACAACCAATTTGATATGTCCCATTCTCTCTCTTCTGACCTTCTTTTCCGTTACCTCAACGCCGCATCGGTCGCATATAATTCCCTTGTATCGTATTCTTTTGTATTTTCCGCAATGACATTCCCAGTCTTTTACCGGTCCGAATATTCTCTCGCAAAACAATCCGTCTCTCTCCGGCTTATATGTTCTGTAATTTATGGTTTCAGGCTTCAACACCTCTCCTCTCGATCTTTCTTCTATCGATTGGGGAGATGCCAAACTGATTGTCATAGACTTAAATGTGCTGTTTATCTGATTTTCTTTTCTACTCGCCATAATTGTTAGCCTTAAAAACTGTCAATGAAACCTACATCGACTAATCAAACGATACTTCCAAATTCAAACCTCTCAATTCGTGTACCAAGACGTTAAACGATTCCGGTATGCCCGGTGTAGGCATATTGTCGCCCTTCACTATCGCCTCATACGCTTTTGCTCTTCCGACAACATCATCGGATTTTATGGTCAATATTTCCTGCAAAACGTGTGATGCTCCAAAGGCTTCCAATGCCCAAACCTCCATCTCTCCAAATCTTTGTCCTCCGAATTGCGCTTTACCTCCAAGCGGTTGTTGAGTGATTACGGAATAAGGTCCGATACTTCTTGCATGCATCTTGTCGTCTATCATGTGATGCAATTTCAACATGTAAACATATCCGACTGTTGCCGGCTGATCGAAGACTTCTCCGGTCTCACCATCTCTCAAATAACATTTTCCATTGTGAGGTAAGCCTGCCTTATCCATGTATCCGTTGACATCTTCCAAAGTGGCCCCATCAAATATAGGAGTGTGAAATCTAAGATTCAATTCATGTCCTGCCCAACCAAGTACGGTCTCGAAAATCTGTCCAAGGTTCATACGGGAAGGCACACCCAATGGGTTCAACACTATATCTACCGGCTTTCCATTATCCAAAAATGGCATATCTTCCTCACGTACTATCTTGGCAACAATACCTTTGTTTCCGTGACGACCTGCCATCTTGTCTCCAACTTTCAGTTTTCTTTTCTTAGCTACATATATTTTTGCCATTTGAACAATGCCCGATGGTAAATCATCACCTATGGTTGCCGCATAAGTTTGGCGAGCCAATGTTCCTTGAAGTTCTCTGCACTTTATGTTGTAGTTGTTCAACATCTCTTTGACCAACTCATTGGTTGCTTCGTCTGTTGTCCAACCATTTGGATTTACATTAGCGTAGTCAATGGAAGCAAGTAGCTTTTGGTTAAACTTCGATTTCTTAGGGATAAGTTCTTCGTTATAGTTGGAATATACGCCCGCCGATATTTTACCGGTAAGCAAAACGAATAACTTATCTATAAGTTTGCTATTCAAAGCTTTTTCCTCTGCATCAAATTTGTCCTTCAACTCTTTGGCAATCTCATTGTCTCTCTGTCGAGATTTTTTATCCTTTATAAATCTCGTAAACAAACGTTTGTCTATAACAACACCACTGATTGAAGGTGGAACTTTCAAAGAAGCATCCTTTACATCTCCTGCCTTGTCGCCAAAGATTGCCCGCAACAATTTTTCTTCCGGAGTAGGGTCAGACTCTCCCTTAGGAGTAATCTTTCCGACCAATATGTCTCCTTCTTTGACGTGAGCTCCGATTCTTATCATTCCGTTCTCGTCAAGGTCTTTAGTTGCGTCCAAACTTACGTTAGGAATATCCCTTGTGAGTTCTTCCAATCCACGTTTCGTTTCTCTTACCTCAGTGATAAATTCATCTACGTGAACAGAAGTAAATATATCCTCCTTGACAATTCGTTCGGAAATTACTATTGCGTCCTCATAGTTGTATCCCTTCCAAGGCATGAATGCAACTTGCAGATTACGTCCCAAAGCCAAAACACCGTTCTTTGTCGCATAACCCTCACAAAGCACTTGACCCTTAACAACCCTGTCGCCCTTGTTAACGATAGGGCGAAGATTGATTGAGGTGCTTTGGTTGGTTCTGCGGAACTTGGTAAGTTTATATTTCTTCAAGTCGTCTTCAAAACTTACCAATCTTTCGTTTTCATCTCTGTCGTAACGTACAACTATTTCCCTTGCATCAACGAACTCTACTATTCCGTCTCCTTCGGCATGAATCAACACCCTTGAATCATATGCAACAGACTCCTCTATTCCGGTTCCTACGATAGGAATATCCGGATTAAGCAATGGTACAGCCTGACGCATCATGTTCGAACCCATCAAAGCACGGTTCGCATCATCATGTTCAAGGAAAGGTATCAACGATGCAGCTATCGAAGCAATCTGGTTAGAGGCAACGTCCATTAAATCCACCTTGTCCGGAGTAACGATAGGGAAGTCCGCCATTTGACGAGCCTTTATCCTCTCCTCAACTATCTTGTTATCTGCATCTAACTTGGTTGCAGCTTGTGCCACAATTTTGTCCTCTTCCTCTTCGGCTGTAAGGTAGATAGGTCCTTCTTTCATCAAAACCTTTCCGTCCTTCACTTTATAATAAGGAGTTTCTATAAAGCCCAGCGTGTTGATTTTTGCAAACACACTCAAGGAAGAAATCAAACCGATGTTAGGTCCTTCCGGCGTCTCTATCGTACAGAGACGACCATAGTGAGTATAGTGAACATCTCGCACCTCAAATCCTGAACGATCTCTTGACAAACCTCCGGGACCTAAGGCGGAAATTCTTCTCTTATGAGTCAATTCCGAAAGCGGGTTGGTTTGATCCATGAATTGAGATAGCTGGTTTGTTCCGAAGAACGAATTGATAACCGATGACAATGTCTTGGCGTTTATCAAATCAGTCGGACTGAATACTTCATTATCACGAACATTCATTCTTTCCCTTATGGTTCTTGCCATACGAGAAAGACCAACACCGAATTGAGCATATAACTGCTCACCTACTGTTCTTATCCTACGATTACTCAAATGGTCAATGTCATCAACCTCTGTCTTTGAGTTAATCAATTCTATCAAGTACTTGATTATACAGATAATATCCTCTTTGGTAAGCACCCTTGTATCATCACTTACATCAAGATTCAATTTCCTGTTTATTCTGTATCGTCCTACATCGCCTAAATCATATCTCTTATCTGAGAAAAACAACTTCTCTATAATTCCTCTTGCTGTTTCTTCGTCAGGCGGTTCGGCACTACGTAATTGTCTGTATATGTATTCAACAGCTTCCTTGGCATTATTAGCTGTATCTTTTTGCAATGTATTGAAGATAATCGAATAGTCGGTAGCTGTGGCATCATCATTGTGCAACAATATTGTCTTCACTCCCGAATCCAAAATAATATCTAAATGTTCTTGCTCCAATGTCGTCTCTCTGTCTATGATGACCTCTGTCCTTTCGATAGACACAACCTCTCCCGTATCCTCATCAACAAAATCCTCTATCCATGCTTTGACAACCCTTGCAGCCAATCTTCTACCCAATACTTTTTTCAGATTGGCTTTGGTTACCTTTACCTCTTGAGCAAGGTCGAAAATCTCCAAAATATCTTTATCCGTTTCATATCCGATAGCTCTCAACAAAGTCGTTATCGGCAACTTTTTCTTTCTGTCTATGTAAGCATACATGACATTGTTAATGTCCGTTGTAAACTCCATCCAAGAACCTTTGAAAGGTATAATTCTTGCAGAGTACAACTGCATTCCGTTGGCATGTGTACTTGTTCCAAAGAATACACCGGGCGAACGATGCAACTGAGAAACCACAACCCTCTCGGCTCCGTTTATCACAAACGTCCCCTTAGGGGTCATGTAAGGTATCATACCCAAGTAAACGTCCTGTATCTTTGTCTCAAAATCCTCATGCTCCGGATCTGTACAAAACAACTTCAGCTTTGCTTTCAACGGAACACTGAACGTCAATCCCCTCTCTATACATTCATCAATAGAATAGCGAGGAGGATCTATAAAGTAGTCTAAGAACTCGAGGACGAAATTATTCCTTGCATCGGTAATCGGGAAATTTTCGGAAAAGACTTTGTACAAGCCCTCGTTAATTCTGTTTTCCGAGTTGGTTTCCAACTGGAAAAAATCTCTAAAAGATTTCAACTGAATATCCAAAAAGTCTGGATACTCAAAATGCTTCACAGACGCGAAACTAATTAAGGTTGGATTATTTTGTGCCAAGGTTTTTCAAATTAAAAGGTTAAAAAATAAGTTAGATACAAAACACAATAAAGGACGGGTATTCTTTTCCGAAGAATACCCTCCCTTATCTTATTGATTGTGGTGAAATGTCTTACTTAATTTCAACCTTCGCACCAGCTTCTTCTAACGCCTTTTTCAAAGATTCAGCTTCTTCCTTGGTAACGCCCTCTTTCAATGTCTTAGGAGCTGCATCTACCAATTCTTTTGCCTCTTTAAGACCTAAGCTGCAAAGGTCTTTCACCAACTTAACAACGTTAAGTTTGGAAGCTCCGGCTTCTGCCAAAACAACATCAAATGCTGTTTTTTCTTCAACTGCTGCTGCACCGCCTGCTGCAGGACCTGCTGCTACTGCAACAGCTGCCGCTGCCGGCTCTATACCATATTCTTCTTTTAGAATATCAGCCAATTCCTTTACTTCCTTTACGCTTAGATTAACTAACTGTTCTGCGAATGCTTTTAGATCTGCCATTTTATTTCTTGATTTAATGTATTTTACAATTTTGTTTTCTTACTCGGATCTTTCCGACAAAGTTTTTATTACACCTGATAACGTGTTGCCACCTGATTGCAATGCTCCGATAACATTCTTGATTGGAGATTGTAGCGCTGCAATAACATCTGCAATAAGTTCGTTCTTGGACTTGATAGCAATCAATTCCTCCAACGCACCATCGCCCACATAGAAACTCTCTTCAACATAAGCAGACTTCAATATCGGCTTATCATTGTTGTTTCTAAATGATTTTATCAACTTTGCAGGTGCATTGTTCACGTTAGAAAGCATAACAGAAGTAGAACCCTTGAATGTTGAGAACAACTCGGAATAGTCAAAACCGGACTTTTCCAATGCCTTTTTCAACAAAGTGTTCTTTACAACCAACAGTTTTACTTCATTACGATAACATAGCTTTCTCAACTTAGCCGTAGCAACAGAGTTTAAACCCTCTATATCAACGAAATAAAGATAAGAATATTTAGCTATCTCATTACCGATGTTTTCTATCAGTTGTGTCTTTTCTTCTTTTCTCATATTTCAACGTTTTACTTGCTTATTGACTTCGTATCCACTTTTACACCGGGACTCATGGTCGAGGAAACTGTAATGCTTTTCACATAAGTTCCCTTAGCAGCAGAAGGTTTCAACTTTATGATAGCCTGCAACACTTCCATCGCATTATCATAGATTTTGTTTGCGTCGAAAGACATGCGGGCAACACTCGTGTGGATGATACCGAATTTATCAACCTTGAAATCTATCTTACCGGCCTTAACCTCTTGTACAGCCTTACCCAAGTCCATAGTAACGGTACCTGTCTTAGGATTAGGCATCAAACCTCTCGGTCCCAAAACCTTTCCCAAAGCACCTACCTTAGGCATTACACTTGGCATGGTGATAATAACATCGACATCCGTCCAACCGCCTTTTATCTTGGTAATGTACTCGTCCAAGCCAACATAATCAGCTCCGGCAGCCTTAGCCTCTTCTTCTTTGTCCGGTGTACACAAAACAAGAACTCTTTTGGTTTTACCCGTACCGTGAGGCAAGGTTACAATACCTCTCACCATTTGATTGGCTTTACGAGGGTCAACACCCAAACGTACATCCAAATCAAACGAAGCATCGAACTTGGTGAAAGTAATGTCCTTGACTACCTTTACAGCTTCCTCCAAAGAGTACTCCTTTGTAGCATCGAACTTAGCTAACGCCTCTCTTGTTTTTTTCGATTGTTTTGCCATTAAATTAAACTTTTACTGAAACTTGTGAAGAACTACTCTTCAACAACAATACCCATACTTCTTGCAGTTCCTTTTACAATGCTCATTGCAGACTCCACGGTAAAGCAATTCAAATCCACCATCTTTGCCTCTGCAATAGCCTTTATCTGATCCAACTTCAAAGTAGCAACCTTATTTCTGTTAGGCTCTCCCGAACCGCTCTTCAATTTAGCCGCTTCTTTCAACTGAACTGCAACAGGAGGTGTTTTGATTACAAATTCGAAAGATTTGTCAGAGTAAACAGTAATAATCGCCGGAATCAACTTACCTGCCTGATCCTGCGTTCTTGCATTAAACTGTTTACAGAACTCCATTATGTTCACACCCTTAGCACCCAAAGCAGGTCCTACGGGTGGAGATGGATTTGCTTTCCCTCCCGGAATTTGCAACTTAATCAATCCTGCAACTTCTTTAGCCATTTTACTAACGTGCGTTTAATAGGTAATTAAAAATATTGTCCGATAAATCTCCTACTTGACAACTTGAACAAAAGACAACTCAACAGGCGTTCTCCTTCCGAAGATTTTCACCGTAACAGTAAGCTTCTTTTTTTCATTGTTGATTTCGTCTATAACTCCCGAAAAATTATTGAACGGACCGTCTATTATTTTGACTGTTTCCCCAACAATAAAAGGTTCCAACAATTCCTCATCATTCCCCATCATCTCATCGACCTTGCCCAATATCCTCTTGACTTCAAAATCCTGCAAAGGCACAGGTTTACCGTCTTTTTCAGAAAGGAAATCGATAACATTAGGTACGTTTCTGATTGCATGCACTGCCTCTCCCTCGAGCGATGCCTCTATCAAAACATAGCCCGGAAACAGTGTACGCTCCTTGCTCACCCTTTTACCGTTACGAACAGAAAAAACCTTCTCGGTAGGTATCAAAACTTGCGAGACAAGATCCTTCAAGCCACTATGAGACACCTCTGTTTCGATATACTCCTTGGCTTTCTTTTCCTTGCCCGAAACAACTTTCACCACATACCACTTTTTCGATTGTTCACTCATACCGGAAATTATTGAAAAGATTTATCATTCAACAAAATATAAACTTTACTTCACATCTCATAGACAAAAGCCTTTGGGAAGCAAGATGCGAAACGAAAGATTATCCCATCATTCCGTAAAGGTAGCCGAGCAATCCTTTCCAAAACATAGTCGGATGAACACCTGTTACAATGTCCATTATAAAGATAATAAGAGCAATTATAAGAGATGCCACAAAGACCACCACCGTACTGTTGCTCAACTCCGACATCGTTGGCCATGACACCTTGTGAACCAATTCATCATAGCTGCTTTTCACGTATTCGACTATCTTTGACATTTATTATTTTGTTTTTCGATTTGCAGGGGCAGAGAGATTCGAACTCCCATCAATGGTTTTGGAGACCACTATTCTGCCCTTAAACTATGCCCCTAAAAAGAGGTGAAGTCAACCGAACTTCACCTCAGTATTATTTGTTAATCCAATATCTTTGTTACCTGACCTGCACCTACGGTTCTACCACCCTCACGGATAGCGAAACGCAAGTTCTCGTTCAATGCTATTTCCGAAATCAACTCAACAGTGATTGTCAAGTTATCGCCAGGCATAACCATATCACGACCTTCCGGTAGAGTGATTTCTCCTGTTACGTCAGTAGTTCTGAAATAGAATTGAGGACGATAGTGGTTGTGGAATGCAGTATGACGACCACCTTCCTCTTTCTTCAAGATATAAACCTCAGCTTGGAACTTTCTGTGAGGGTGTACAGAACCCGGTTTAGCGATAACCATACCACGACGGATTTCTGTCTTGTCTATACCACGAAGCAACAAACCTACGTTATCTCCGGCTTCACCCTCATCAAGGAGCTTACGGAACATCTCAACTCCGGTAACGGTAGATTTCAATTTCTCTGCACCCATACCGATTATATCAACTGCATCACCTACGTGAATAACGCCTGTCTCAATTCTACCGGTTGCAACAGTACCACGACCTGTGATAGAGAACACGTCCTCAATAGGCATCAAGAAATCTTTATCCTTATCTCTCTTTGGAAGAGGTATCCACTCGTCAACAGCCTTCATGAGTTCCATTACTTTTTCAACCCACTTAGGTTCTCCATTCAATGCACCGAGTGCAGAACCTCTGATGACAGGAGTGTTGTCTCCGTCAAATTCGTAGAACGACAACAAATCACGGATTTCCATTTCAACCAAATCCAACAACTCAGGGTCGTCAACCAAGTCTACTTTATTCATAAATACAACCAAACGAGGAACGCCTACCTGACGAGCCAACAAGATGTGCTCACGAGTTTGAGGCATAGGACCGTCTGTTGCTGCAACAACTATTATGGCACCATCCATTTGAGCGGCACCCGTTACCATGTTCTTCACATAGTCGGCGTGACCCGGACAGTCAACGTGTGCATAGTGACGATTTTCTGTTTGATACTCAACGTGTGCAGTGTTGATTGTTATACCTCTCTCTTTTTCTTCCGGAGCAGAGTCGATAGAGTCGAAAGACTTCACTTCAGAAAGACCCTTAGACGCCAACACAGTCGTAATAGCGGCTGTCAAGGTCGTCTTACCATGGTCAACGTGACCTATTGTTCCAATGTTAACGTGCGGTTTCGAACGCTCAAATTTTTCCTTTGCCATAATTCATTGACTATTTAATTACTATTTATTCCTAACTTACTAAAAAAAGAGCCATTGACGAGACTTGAACTCGTGACCCCTTCCTTACCAAGGAAGTACTCTACCACTGAGCTACAACGGCTTATCACACTTACAACAATAAGAACGAATCAAACCATATGACTCGCCCTTATTTTCGTGGAGCGGAAGACGGGGCTCGAACCCGCCACCTATAGCTTGGAAGGCTATCGCTCTACCAAATGAGCTACTTCCGCAATTAGTTTTGTGGGAAAGGGTGGACTCGAACCACCGAACTCCGAAGAGGACAGATTTACAGTCTGTTGCAATTGCCGCTATGCGACTCTCCCTCACAATATTGAGCCGATAGAGGGATTCGAACCCCCGACCCGCTGATTACAAATCAGCTGCTCTGGCCAACTGAGCTACATCGGCATCTATACTATTAGTTAAACCATTTCAATTTCACTCTCACCATGCATTCCGACAATCACAGTCCTCTCTCAAACCTCACCTCCCTCGTAATGCGTTTGCAAAGATAGAACAAATACAAGTCTCCACCAAACTTTCGTGCCGTTTTTTTTCTCTCTATTTCGTAAGTTGTTCATTCTTACCATAAAAAATTCCGTGCATTTACTACCCCACCATCACGAATTGCAGAATAAATCAAGCAATATAGCCCCCGCATTGAGGCAAAAGACTGTTTTATTCCCACTGTTGCGGCACTGTTATCAATCAAACAAAAGCAGAAACAGGCATTCTGCGTTGAGCTATTACACGTCTACCGTTCTCTACCTATTATATATATACTCACCATACGGACTTTTGACAAGAACAGAAGTGTCGCAGCTTTGCTCAACATGACCGATAACTTTAGCATCTATATTGAAGCTCTTGCTTATGGCAATCACCTCTTCGGCAGTTTTCGCATCGGTATACACCTCCATACGGTGTCCCATATTGAAAACCTTATACATCTCTTGCCAATCCGTTTTCGACTGTTCTTGTATCATTTTGAACAAAGGCGGTATAGGAAATAAATCGTCTTTCACCACTTGCAAACCGTCATTCAGAAAATGCAAGACTTTGGTTTGAGCGCCACCGCTGCAATGTATCAATCCGTCTATTCTGTCCCTGCATTGTTTCAAAACCTCAGCCATTACCGGAGCATATGTTCTTGTAGGAGACAAAACCAATCTTCCTGCGTCCATTCCCTGCACCTCTGTTTTGCTTTCAAGCTCCAATCCGCCGCAATAAACCACCTCTTTCGGCAAAGCGTTATCGTAACTTTCCGGATAGAGTTTTGCAAGAGAAGACGAAAACACATCGTGCCTTGCCGAAGTCAATCCATTGCTGCCCATGCCGGAATTGTACTCCTTTTCGTAAGTAGCCTTACCGAAAGACGCAAGACCGACCACAACATCTCCCGCCTTTATTCTGTCATTTGAGATAATCTTCTTCCTTTCTGCTCTTGCAGTTACAGTGCTGTCGACTATTATTGTTCTGACCAAGTCGCCGACATCGGCAGTTTCGCCTCCTGTGGAACGAATACCTACACCCAATGCCCTCATTTCTTCCAAAAACTCCTCCGTGCCATTGATTATCCTCGAAATAACCTCACCCGGTATCAGATTTTTATTTCTGCCTATAGTCGAACTTAGAAGAATATTATCGGTTATGCCGACGCATATCAAGTCGTCAATATTCATCACTATGGAATCTATCGCAATACCTTTCCACACCGACAAATCTCCCGTTTGCTTCCAATACATGTATGCAAGCGAACTCTTCGTTCCCGCACCATCTGCGTGCATAACAATACAATGCTCATCGCTGCCCGTCAGTGTATCAGGCACAACTTTACAAAAAGCCTTGGGAAACAAACCCTTGTCTATATTCTTTATCGCCTCATGCACATCTTCCTTTGAAGCACTTACACCCCTTAGGTTATATTTTTCTTGATTCATATAATTCTTTGTATTTCTGTTCTTTCTAATCTGCTCTGACTAAACGCCAACTCTTTTTACCGAAACACCGTTCTATTTTTCCAACAAATCCTCCAAAACCTTGCGGATTTCATCTCCACGCAAATCCCTCTTCACAATAGTGCCGTCGGGAGCGAAAAGCATTATTTGAGGAATGCCTTGAATGCCATAAATATCCGTTGGAATTTGCTGAGCGTCTATTATGTGATTCCAAGGCATATCATTCTTTTCTATAAACTTCTCTGTTGAAGCCCTCTTGTCCCAAACCGCAACACTCAAAACGGTAATTCTGTCTCCAAACTCCTTGTAAATATTTCTCACATTGGGAATTTCTCTCTTGCAAGGACCGCACCATGTAGCCCAAAAGTCCACCAATGTATACTTGCCCTTGCCGACATAGTCCGAAAACCTCACTTTTTCCCCTTTCAATCCGCCATTCTCTATGGTGAAGTCTGTAAACATCTTTCCCTCCGAGGTATTTCTCAATGCCTCAAATGCTCTGTGTGCCGTTTGAAGTCCCGGATAGTTTTTCGCCTCGTCCGACAACACATCATATCGTTTGAAGAAATCTTCCATGGAGTAATAATAAGAAAGCGATGCAAGTATCCAGCCTGCAATTTCACTGTCTGCAAGGCGAGAAATCACCTCATCGGCTGTTTCTTGCAAGCTCTTCACCGTTTCCTCATACAAAGCCTCCTGTTCTTTTTCTTTCTCCGCATCTCCTATCGGCTTTGCTTTTATGTCCGCTGCCTTTTTTTCGTAACCGCTCCAAGCCTCCTCGGTGGCAGAATTAAACAACGCCACCTGCTTATTAAGCTCCCCTCCCGTGCAAGTCTTATTTCTCAGATTCAACTCCACCTTACCACCCTCACTCACAAAAGGCAAACCACCTCTTTCGCCTTTAACAGCACAAGTATACAACCTATTGTCAGCCTTTAAGTTGATGGAAAATTCTGCATTTTTGTTTACCTTTGCGCTATCGGCAATTTGTTTACCTCTAACGAAATAAACATATCCTCCCACACTGCCGGGATTGACCTTTCCCTCTATTCGGCAGTTCTTTTGTGCAGAACTCAAAAAAGGCATTACAACCAATGCCAAACATAAAATAATCCTATTCATATTCATTGCTTCTTGTCTTTATCAAACCTTCGAAGTACTGCCACAGAGTATCCTCCGGCACCGGTGCTTCTATACATATTTCTTTTTTACTGACCGGGTGGAAAAAGCGAAGCTCTCGTGCATGCAGCGAAATGGAACCATCGCTGTTGCTGCGTGCAGCACCGTACTTCAAATCACCCTTTATCGGACAACCGGCATTGGCAAGTTGTACCCTTATCTGATGATGCCTCCCTGTTTTCAAATTCACCTTCAACAAAGCATAATTATCGCTACATGCCATAAGCTCATAATCCAACTCCGCATACTTCCCAATCTCTTTGTCCTTGGTCACATAGGTTTTGTTACGCTTTTCGTCCCTCCGAAGATAATCGCACAAAGTTCCTTTTTGCACAAGGGGCATATTTCGCACTATTGCCCAATACGTTTTACTTATCCTTCGCTCTTTTATCATTGCATTAAGGCGTTCCAAAGCCTTACCTGTTTTTGCAAACAACACAGCCCCGCTCACAGGTCTGTCCAAACGATGAACAACACCGCAAAAAACATTGCCTGGTTTATCATACTTGGTTTTCAAATACAACTTCACCTCTTCCTCCAAGGAAATATCTCCGCTCTTGTCTGCATGCACAATCTGCGAAGGACGTTTGTTTATCACCAAAAGGTGATTGTCCTCATACAAAAGCTGTTTATGCAATGCCAAATTCTCGTACCTCATTTCCTTTGTTGTATTGAAAGTCGTAAAATAGATTTACGCAAAACGCAATCACAGACTTGCCAAAACCGAAAGCCCGCCTTTCACCTTATCCTCCAAATCCACATGCACCCGAGCCTCCAAAGGTATAAACAAATCAACTCTCGAACCGAACTTTATAAAGCCGAGTTCCGCTCCCTGCTTAACAACTTCTCCCTCCTTGGCATAGCAAACAATCCTCCTTGCCAAAGCACCGGCTATCTGTCGCACAACAACCTTTTGACCATTCTCGTTTTCTATGCAGATAGTCGTTCTTTCGTTCAAGGTGGAACTCTTGGGGTGCTTTGCTATGAGATATTTTCCGCTGTGATAATTCGTGTAAGTTATTTTGCCACTTATCGGATAGCGGTTAACATGAACGTTGTTGGGAGACATAAATGTGGAAATTTGGATACACTCCTGCTTCAACACCTCGGGTTCATAAACCTTTTCAACCACCACAATAGTACCATCGGCAGAACCTATCACTTGATTGGGATTATGAACCAACTCTCTTGACGGAATGCGGAAGAACCTTATCACCACACCTGCCGAAAGCCATACAAAAGCGATGAGAACATACCAATAAATCTGCCAATCGCGAACAAAATAAACCAAAACAGAGGTAATGACAACAGCCATCACCAAAGCAACCGCACTAATCTTATAACCCTCTCTGTGTATATACATATCGTTATGTTTTTCAATTCAATCAACCCACATGGCAACTACCAAAGAATTGCACCATGCTCAGCACTATCCACATTGCAGGCAGCACCAACAGCAATATGTCATACCTGTCCAATATGCCGCCATGTCCCGGTAATATGTTGCCACTGTCCTTTACCCCCATCTGCCTTTTAAGCATCGACTCCAAAAGGTCTCCGAATGTTCCGACAACCGTTGTTATCACAGCCATCAAAAGCCATAGATACATACTTCCGCCAAGAAGCAGATACATAACGACCGCTGCCAAAACCGTGGCAATAAATCCGCCGAAAAAGCCTTCCCAACTTTTCTTTGGAGAATGCCGCTCAAACAAACGTCTCTTGCCGAACTTACACCCGACAAGGTAAGCAAAGGTGTCGTTACACCATGCAAATATAAAAATGCTCAAAAGAACATTACACTCGAAATAATCGTGCATTTTGAAAAGCAAGTTGCTTAACGAAAAAGGCACAGCAATATAAGCGACCGCAGCAATGGAATACGTCAATGAGGTAAAAGGCGTTGCACTCTTTATATATAGTGCAGAAATCGCCAAAGCGATTATGCAAAGCAGGCTTGCAAACACGCATACCGCCGAATAGTTACAACCAAAAGCGTGAGACACAACGGCAAGATAAAAAATCATGGAAACGGAATAAATCATGGGAGCATTCAACCTTATTTCCGTCGTTCTGCTCACGGCAATAAATTCCTTCAATGCCAATATCATTATTACTCCGAAGTAAACGGCTGCCACATATCTGTTTATGCATACAGCCATTATCACACTCAAAACATATACCGCTCCCGTGATTGTTCTCTTTGTTAAGTCCTTCATGCCGTCAACCTGCTATAACAAATACATATAGTTCTCTGATTTCTTCCTCTATCAAATCGCCGGACTTTATGTTCAACACCCATTGCGGAGGCGTCTCCGGCATGTTTTCAAGCGTCATTTTGTAGTTTTCCTGTATCTGAGACTCAAAAGCTATCACAACCATTATTGGTGTGAAGTGTCGCAAATGAGTACCGGCACCCTGTGTGGAGGTTATGATTATGCTGCCTGTTCGGGCAATGATGGACTGACAAAGCCCTATACCGACAGTTGTGTCTTCGTCATCAATGTAAGTTTTCACCCCAAACTTGGAAAGATAGGACTGAAGACTCGGAGAAAAGGAAACAACCTTGTTCCACTTTCGATAGGATATCAAATTGCGAAGATTTTCCACAAACTCCTTTTCGTCTGCACAATAGACAAACTTGCCTTTGCCCTTTACAAACTTTTCGGCAAACACCATGAGAGGCTCATCAGGCAAAGGGCAATACGGTTCGGGGCAACCGGCTGCCTTCGAACCGGCATTTCCGCCTTTCTCAAGCAGAGCTGCCCGCAACAATTTCAGAACCTTTTCCTTTCCGGAGCTGCCTTTCATTTGCTATTCTCCCTCTTTTGAGCCTTCTTTCGGAACTTCCGTCTCTGCCTCTTCGTTTTCGCTATCCCAAGGTCGCTTTCCATAAATTTTTTCCACGTCCTCTCTGAATATAACCTCACGCTCAATCAGTATGGCTGCCAAGGCGTCCAACTTATCTCTGTTTTCCGACAAAATAGACTTGGCTTTTAGATAAGCCTCTTCAACCATTCCGTGTATCCTTTCGTCTATTTTCTCTGCCGTTTTCTCGCTGAACGGTTTCTGGAAGCCGTATTCGCTTTGTCCCGTCGAGTCGTAGAAGCTCAAGTTGCCGACCTCTTTATCCAAACCATAATAAACGACCATTGCATACGCCTGCTTGGTTACCCTTTCCAAATCATTCAACGCTCCGGTGGAGACCTCGCCGAACACTATTTCCTCTGCGGCACGTCCGCCAAGCAAAGAAACCATTTGATCCATCAACTGAGCTTTGGTTGTAATCTGCCGTTCCTCCGGAAGGTACCAAGCCGCACCCAAGGCAGAGCCGCGCGGCACTATTGTAACCTTCACCAAAGGATTTGCGTGTTCCAAAAGCCAACTGACCGAAGCGTGACCGGCTTCGTGGTAAGCTATGGTGCGTTTCTCCTTCGGTTTGATTATTTTTGTTTTCTTCTCCAATCCGCCGATAATCCTGTCCACTGCATCAAGGAAATCCTGCTTGTCGATAATCTTCTTATTGTTTCTCGCCGCTATCAAAGCCGCCTCGTTGCACAGGTTTGCAATATCCGCACCCGAAAAGCCGGGCGTTTGTTTTGCAAGAAAATCTATATCGACTTTCTTTTCATCGTATTTGAGGTTCTTTGTATGAACCTTGAATATAGCTTTTCTCTCTTCAACATCGGGCAACTCCACATGAATTTGTCTGTCAAATCGACCGGCACGCAACAACGCCTTATCCAATATGTCCGCCCTGTTAGTGGCTGCAAGTATTATCACTCCGGCATTTGTTCCGAAACCGTCCATTTCCGTCAAAAGCTGATTCAAGGTGTTTTCCCTTTCGTCATTTGAGCCTGACGCCAAATTCTTTCCCCTTGCCCTGCCTATTGCATCAATCTCATCAATGAAAATTATGCACGGAGCTTTCTCCTTTGCTGTCTTGAACAAATCCCTCACGCGGGAAGCCCCGACACCGACGAACATTTCTACAAAATCACTGCCCGAAAGCGAAAAGAACGGAACCTTTGCCTCACCTGCAACCGCCTTTGCCAATAGCGTTTTACCCGTTCCCGGAGGACCGACGAGCAAAGCTCCTTTCGGTATTTTACCACCCAACTGCGTGTACTTCGACGGATTTTTCAAAAAGTCCACAATCTCTTTCACCTCAACCTTTGCCCCCTCCAATCCTGCAACATCGGCAAAGGTAACCTTCACATCGTTATCCTTATCATAGAGCCTTGCCTTGCTTTTGCCCACATTGAAAATTCCGCCGCCCATTCCGCCGCCGGAAGAACCGCTTCTCATCATTCTGAAAAAGACAATCCATATAACGAGCATGATAACCAAGGAAAAGATAAACATGGAATTTTCGCCGAAGAAGCTCTTCCTTGTTTCGCTTTCAACGTTTATTCTGAGCTTTGCAATGATTTCCTGCTTCTGCAATTCACTTTGAACTCCGACGGTATCCTTTGCAATCCACTGATTTTCCACCGTCTTCAGTTGCTCACGGAAATCATCGTAGTTGACGAACTTGTAAATATAAAAGCCCTTACCCTGTTCGGAAGAATTGGACAAAAGTCCGGGCTTAGGCTTCAAATCATTGTAATCCTTATCGTTTTTGATTTTATCCGCCTTGATGTAAACCTCCGCAAATTCCTTGTTGACAACATTTATTTTGGAATAATCCCTCTCAACCAATACTTTTTGGAGCTTGTCCCACTTTATCTCTTTGCTTATCGCACTTTCGCCATCACCGCCGAGCCAAAGCACGGCTATAACAACGAGGAGAACCAAAAAGTAAATCCAATACAGATTGAACCTAAACTTACCCCCCTTGAAAGGCATTCCGCCCCTATTGTTTTGTTTACCTGCCATTTTAGTCTTCGTCCTCGAAATGAATTTGTTTAACGTCTTTCCACATTGCCTCCATGTTGTAGAACTCCCTCGTCTCTGCCAAAAAAACATGTATTATGACATCAAAATAATCCAACAACACCCATTGGCAGTTTTGCAGTCCCTCAACGCGGCGAGGACTTATACCCGTCAATTCCTTGACCTGCTTTTCTATCTCATCGGCCAAAGCATCAACATGCGAAGGAGAATTGGCGGTACAAAGAACGTAGTACTCAAACAACGACCCCTCCACCCCGTCAAAATCAATCAATGTTACCTGTCTGCCTTTCTTTGACCTTATGGCTTCGACAGCTATCTTGGAAAGCACCTCTGCTTCTTTCTTCTGTTTTATCATCAGTCTGTAAGTAAATTTCCTTGCAAAGATACAAATATATATGGTATTAGAAACGAAAAGCATCACAATTTGTTCGCAGACAAAGAAAGCCGTCGACCGAACCGCCGTTTCGCATAAACGATGGCTGTTTTCAATCACAGACCTGCCTCACCGCATGCAAAAACAAAGAGCCTTGACCTCATTGCTTAAAGGCTCATTGTTCGACTTTTACAACACCATCAAATGAATCGGCGATTCGTTCCGCCGAATCGCCGATTCATTTTTTTCTTTCGCCGATTCATTTTACCGAATCGGCGTTCCTCTTTTTCTTGCCACCTCCGCCCGCCGACAAACACATTGACAAATTCACCTATACGTGGCTTGTCCCGGCTGCAACCGCCAACAAGCACACCCTCCTTAATCTTCGCATTCTCATAAGAGTATCCGCCCCTCAGCCCACGCAAAATAATCACTCTTTGACAAGCACCTGCCCGTGCCGAAGCGCCCCATACAATATCATATACCCCAACAGCTTTTTCGTCTGCTCCTTTACGTACCTGTCATAGTGCTGTTCCTCCAAACTCCTCCTAACCTGCTCCGATAACACCGCTCGGTTGAACTCTTTCTTGCGAAAACGTACCTCCTTATTCTTACCCCACTCCTTATAAGCATCTTTGGTCATCTTGACGTCAACGAACCTTGCCTGCGGAAACTCCGATTTCAATTCCTCCATTTGTGAAATAAACCTTTCCTTTGTCCTTTCGGATTGTGTCCCGCTCTCTTGGGTAGTGATAGGAACTCCAAGCTTAACAAGCTCTTCAAGCTGATTTGGTGTAACCGTATTCCACGGTATCGCAAGGTCTGTACCTTGCAGTTGTTCCGCTATACTCTTCGCAACCTCCGCATCGGGAACTAAACGAACTGCCTTTCTGTACTGCGACAACATCACACTCCGCTGCCTGTCCGATGGAAGTAACGCATTGACCGAACCACTGTGCCAAGGCGTTAGCCCTACCGCATCTTTCGCTTTATCCGCTTTATATCCACTCGTCTTCTCATACTCGGGTATCTCCCATTCAACAACACGTATATTTCCTCGTGCATAAGCTCCCGTAAATTGGTCGTTCATCATTGAAGTGGAAGTGTGCATATATGGATTGTATGCTGCACCAACGTCCCCCTCTCCATCGCCTTTCTTCTCATTGGTCTTTACAAGTTTGAAATTACCTTTCTCGTCTACAAGCTCTGGGAACTCCTCCGCCTTGTACCACGAACCCATCTCTATCGGGTCGGTAAGCTCTCCATTTATAACAGCCGCCATAGGCGAATATAACCTGCCGTCCCTCTCCTGAACAGAACTGTACATTCTAAACGTCTCCTCATTATTCAAACGCTCTACCTCCGCTTTGTCAACAACTTTCCGAAAACGTATATCATCGTTCTTACCGTCAAACGTGCCTATATTGTCTGTAGCACTCTTGATTTGGGAGGGTGAAAAAGCAACATAATCGTTCGTCGCTTCGTTCATTGAACCAAAGTCTACACCATCTCTGATATTTACGAATATCACTCCATCGTATCCTTTTTTCTCCGCCCAAGCAGCCCATTCATAGGTATCCTTTATTTCTTCGTTGTACGCTATTGAATCATACAAACGGTTATTACAATCTATAACAAGCGGCTTCCTCATGCTCAAATAAACAGAATAGTTATAATACCCATAAGCAAAAGCATTGTCCATGTTGCTGTTAAAGAATATACCATTATTCGCTACGCCATCTACTTTTCGTCTGAATATCGTAAATGGTGTGTGTATCGTATCATACCATTTGTATTTTTCATTCCATTTTTTTTCGATTTCATCGTTACCTGTTCCATGATACACCACCAACGGTTCGCCGTTCTCGTCTACTACTTTTGAGGAATTTGTTTGCAGAATTGAAATTAGTCTTGTATCTTTGTACCTTGAAAGGGTAGATTGACTATCTGAGGGTAACGTGGTAGATAAAGCGCCAACCTCATTTATCAATTTACCTTTTTCTATTTGTGTGAGTGAATGGTCATAGTATTTGTTTCCAAATTCATCTACACCAATGGTTAGCTTCACAGTATAATCTACACCTCCGATATTCAATCCTGATACATAATAACGGTAGCTCTCGTACTTGTCATTGTTTTTCACATTTGGCAACTCATCAATAAAAATTGATTTCTCTATAAGCTCTGGTATTACTGCAATAGATTTCAAATGTGCCTCATTACCCATACTGTGAGAAGTAACCTTTTGCGTCCCGTCCTTTGCCAAAAGAATTGTATCTCCCGTATCTTCATTTTTGTAGTTAGCTCGCAAGTTATCCTTTATGTATGCTTTTGCACTACTTCTATTGAGTTCGTATTTGCCCTCATATTCTTTACCCGTTATCTCTATTGGTTCGCTGTTTTTCAGCTTTTCAATACGTGCCGCTTTTTCCCAATCACCGAACCACTCTTTGAACGCCTTTGTCCTTACCTGCGTCCACTGCCTTTCGGTCAGGTTCGTTGGCTTGCCGTTCGGAGCTTTCATGAACGTACCCTCCGCCTTGGCTTTGGATACTATCAAATCCTCCTCACTGCCCTTACGAAAACGTATATCGCTGTTACCATCAAGTGTCTTTACAAGCTCCCCATCTTTATATTCTTGTCGTGTCAGCAACGTGCCGGCCTCGTCCCATTCCTCATACAAGCCGTCTTTCTTTCCGTTCTTATAGTTAGCACGCTCTAAGAGTTGTCCGTTCCATTGCCAACTTTCATAAAGTCCCTCTCGCTTGTCGTCCTTGTAATTTATACGATACCACGGTTGTCCGTTCTCGTACCAACCCTCGCTCAATCCGTCTAACTTTCCGTTCTTGTAGTTCGCACGGCTTGCAAGTTCTCCATTGTCATGCCACCTTTCGTAAAGTCCCTCACGCTTGTCATCCTTGTAGTTGCCACGGTGTGTAAGTTGTCCGTTCTTGTTCCACAATTCAAAAAGTCCGTTAGGCTTTCCGTCCTTATAGTACCCTCTTAATGCCAATTTGCCACTTTCGTAGTACTCCTCATAGAGTCCATTTTGTTGGTCTCCCTGTGCTATCGGAGCAAACAAAGGCTTGACATTGACAGATTTTTTGCCTTTCTTTCTCCTATTCTCCTCCTGCTTATTCGTTTGTTCCTGTTCGGTCTCTGTCGGCGTGGCAGGTTTAATCTTTGGCTTTTTAGTCTTTGCAGGCTTTCTCTTTGGTTTAGGTTTAGCCTCGGGTGCAGGTTCGGGGGTATTTGGTTTTGTCGGCGTGGCAGGTTCGGCAGCTTGTTTCTCCGTATTATTCTCTGTGGTAGTAGGTTCGTTATTATCGATAGGCGGCTGTTGGGTTTCCTCGGCAAGGTTTTTGTAGCTTTCGTGCAACAAAGCCTTGATGTCGGAATTAGTGATATGGACA
>CAZSFV010000028.1:0-23865 GCA_964606345.1 uncultured Bacteroidaceae bacterium
CTCTTGGCATTCACCTCTTTCTCCTCAACCAAGCGATTCACAGCATCGAATATGGCGACATTCAGAATATTGTAATCCGAAGCAACATTCAGCATCTCGTCCGCCGGATTTGGATACACACGCACGCTTTCATCATTCAACGCCCCTGTCCACAAAGCACTGCTCGCCGTATCCGTAACCGCTGTATCCCCTTGCGGAATGCTGTCCTCCAAAGCCCTTATCGGAAATATTGCAAGAGGTGCATAGACAGTCGTATCGCAATTTGATTGTTCATATTTTGCACCCCAATCATATCCGACACCGAACCACTCTACGTTGTCGACAGACATCCACTCTTGTCTGTCAAAACAGAAAGCGACATAAGGTTGATACTTTGCCCCTCCTCCACATGGAGGAAGACCTCCCGAATTAGTCCAATTCTTCCTTTTGAAAGGAGCTATCACCATGCTTATATTGTCGTAATTTCCCTGTTTACATGGAGTGGACAACAAATCGAAAAACACAATATAATCATTATATACAGTTACAGTATCGTCAAACATAAATTCATAGCAAGTGGCACGTACATCTGTCTGGTATGTGTTTACAATAAATGTTTTCTGATATAATACAGACATGTAATTATTCATTATTCCGACAATCAATGTATCGGCACGATGATTTAAAGCCGGATTTGTCAAAATAGAGACTCCGGAAATCTTTAAGCTGTCGTTTCTGACTTCATATTTTTGAGCCACCTTTTTGATGTAGTATAGTTCATCGGAGTAACTCGCCCTAAGATTCGAAATAGCCGGAGACGGAAGCCAATAACGTAAATTGATGTCGCTTTCGCAAAGAGAATCTATCAAAGGAGGATGAGTATATTGGTCAATATACAAAGAACTCAGTCTTGCCGAATCTACCTGAGCTTCCACCGCTGCAGGACAAATCAAGTTTGTAATCAATATCAAGCCCCATAATTTTATTGCTTTTTTCATTTCTGATTAATCTTTATAGGTTTCTAATTTTGACATTCGATATTTATTTGCATTGGGATATTCCATGCATTATCCCCATTCCACTGGCAAGGAACAGCGGAAGCATTTAGATTTAGTGGGACAAATGAAGAAGCACTTCCCTGTGTCGTTGTGCTTATGCTTATTGGCATGTACTTGTCGCAAGCATATTGATTATTATTCACCTTCTTTATCCAATAAAGCTGATCGGAATTTAAGGGAGACGATCCGACAGCAGCATACCCATAATTCGGTACAACACAAAGATAATTCATTCTTTCAAGATTTGGCAAATACTTTGTATTGCTTGTATATGGAGGTTGTATCCATTGCATCAAGGCTTTGATTTTCTGAGCATAAGCATCCACTGCAAAATTATTGTTTTCAAGTACTGTGCTTTCACTACTCAACCAACTTTGCGCGTGTACCCATATCGGTACGCACAGCACCAAAATAATAGTTATTATCTTCATTTTGTGTATTATTCGTTCAAAATCAATTCATTGGATTTTCCCGATGTTTGAGCTTTGATTTATGAGGTTCACACACGGGAGGAGGCGAACCTCCTTAGGAAATGAAGCGGTTCGTGCCGAGATAATGGATTGTGAAGCAAAAAATATCCATGGCTCAATCCGTTTTGGATTTGGCAAATATACAAATAATGTTATTATCTACAAACATAACAGGCATATTTTTATATTCAGTAAACCAAATAACTGTTTCATCAAAATGAATCACCGTTCTGAGAAAACGAATCGCCCTTTGGTGAAAATGAATCGCCGAAAGGAAAAAACGAATGGCTGATTCAGAAAAATGAATCGGCGATTCGTTTTAGCGAAACGCCGATTGGGTGGAACTCTGACCGGTAATACACTTGCGAGCTTCTCAATTCTCTTCCTGCAAACAAGCGGAATATGGCAGCGACTTTATATACCGCTCCATAAACTCCCAATCCGGATTACCCGAAAGTGTCGCAGGCAGTTTGATTTTTGCAGCCTTCATCTTGGCAAGCCCGTATTTTCTGCCGTAAGAGTATCTGTAACAGTCCAATTCCAATACCACACAAATAAAAAGAGCGGTAAATGAATTGAGCTTTTTGTTCTTGCACGTCAAAACATTAACATCGCCCGTGGCACAAAATGCAGACTGTTGAAAAAAGCAGATGCCCGGTTTGCCATTGGAACATACCGTAATCCTATTGCCTTCGAAAAGGCGAACACAACCGTCCACATATTTTTCAATGCCGTTGTTTTCCCTTGTAGCCGAGATAAGCGGCACATTACCATCTTGCAATTCGCCCACAACTTCCTTACCTTTCTCAAAAGAGAACAAATCAGACAAGCAAAACCATTTCCACTGTTTTGTATTAAGCGATTGGGGTTGGGCAAGTAATGGTTTGGAAGCAAAATTGCAAACAACAGCCCTGTCTTTGTACCTCTGCGGTATTTCTTCGGGAGAGGGAACCAAAATATCTCTTAATGTCTTATTGGCTTGTCGTCCATAATTATAACGAAACTTGTTTTTCTCAATAACGAAACAGTAGTACAGCATTTCCATATCGCACAAAGGCTGTTTTGGCTTGGCAACATAGACATCTCGACCACTGTAATACTCCTCTTGATGGTAGAAAGTGGACAACACGCTGCCACTGCCGGCAATGCTGAGAGTATTCTTTGGATTGGGAATAAGGTTGTCAATCCGCTCAACTTTGCAAACAATACCGTTATTTACCGATTGGCGAGAAACAAATGGAATACCCTCATCTGTTATTCGGCAATTCACAACTTCCAAATTAACTCCGTACCAAATATCAAACACATCTGACAACTTTACCATACTAATCCTTTATGTTGTTTAGGAACTTGAATGCAATATACTCGCGAATCTTTCTTTGAAAATCCTCATCACAGAGTGTTGAATAGTCTGTTTCCATATATGCTTCGGCGCACCATTCGTCTTCTGCCTTGATTTCGTGTCTGACAGAGAAGCCCGGGATTTCATCAAGATTGCGATATGCCGAAAGCAAACGCTCTTTCAATCCATCGTATCGTCCTCTTGCGTCTATTCTTCCAAGGTTTTTGCGTTTCTCGAAGCCGTCGTCTTTGAAGTAACCGAACCATGTCTTTCGTCCTTTGTTCGGTTTATTCGCTTCAAAAACTATTATGCTGGTAACAACGCCCACGGGATAAAACAAATCGTCCGGCATCGAAATCACGGCTTTGAGATGGTGCTTTGCAAGCAAGCGTCGCTTTACGGCAATAAGGTCTTTGTCATTCTTTATGCAGCAACTCATCTGCACAATGGCAACTGTCAGTTTGCCGTTTCTTCCCAAGGCATTGATGGCATGCTCTATAAATTCCATTTGTTTGGCGTTACCCACATCGTAAGGAGGATTGAGAAAAGCGATTGTGGGTTTGTGATTGTCGGCAATGTTTCTTTCGTGATGGAAACAGTCTCCGTTGTAGATATTACTCTTGCCGTCGCCTCTGAAACGCATGCTTGCACAAGCGTAAGTGAACATATCGGGGCGCAACTCGCAACCGCAGATTTGTTTTTTACGGATATTTTCGCGTTTTTTGCCGTCGCTGCCTGCCATTTTGAACAAACGTTGCATTGCCGCAACAAGAAAACCGCCTGTTCCGCAACAAGGGTCATAGATTATGTCGTCAATATTTATTTCTGCAAGCTCACAAAACAATTCTGTGATGTGTGAAGGGGTTAAAACCAAGCCTTGTTTTTGTTCACTGCCTGCATAGCGGATAAATTCGATATAAAATCGTCCCAGAACATCGTATCCTATATTTGGGTGTTCGACCAACGGATACACATTCCTTTCCAAATAGTCGATAAAGCCCTTGGCAACTTGCAGAGTGCTTTCGTCTTCCTTTTTGTTCTTGCCCTTGATTTTCTCTTGCAGGAAAAGGGGTTCGTTAAGAATGTGTTCCAATTCTCTCAAAAGGACGGTCTTGCTTCTTACAATGTCTTTCTCCGCTTCAAAAACGGCGTTTATTGCCGATATTATGGAGCTTCCCAAAGCTTTTATTGTGCTTTCACTGTCATAGTCCTGCTTGAATTTGTCATCAATCAAGGCAAGCAACATGGCGGTTGCCATTGTGCAACGTTTATATTCGGGAATGGAATAATCGTTGAACTCTTCGTTGAGGCGTTTTGCCTTAAATGCAATGTCATTTGTGTAGAATGACTGTATGAAAAAGCGGTCGGCAAACAGTTGCATGTAGTCGTCTATGCTCAAAAGCTTGGTATCTTCCGTCAAGTCGGTGTATTCCTTGCTTCCTCTTTTCCAATAGAAATGTGTTACCAAGAGTTCTGTCTTTGTTTGACCGCTTACGGCTATGGCAACAACATTAAAGCGTTCGGACAAAGCCTTTGCATAGTGCAGAACGCCGTCAACGGCATAATCTTTCGGTTTGTCCCCTGTTTTGGAGGCATGTTTTGACACTTCTGCCTTGCATTCGACAACGATTAAGTAATTGCTGTTTGTCGGAAACGATATTATAAACTCGGGACAGCCGTTCCCCTTGCCGCCGGTCTTGCTTTGTTCTTTGAGTAGTTCTGTTATGTTTTTGTTGTTTGACCTTTGCTCTTCCCACTTGACCGAGCAGAAATGAGCATCTGCCTTAAAGTGGTCTCTAACAAAGTTTTCGGTTATTCTTTCGTTTATCATCACCTTGCCGATTTGTTGCTTTGTATCCTATTCTCGGCAAATGAAAAAGGCGTTGAACCGTTTTATCTTGCTTATTGGCTTCAAAGGCATTCCCCAACGCCCTACACATACAATAAGTATAAAACGATTCACGCCCGAAAGCGTGAACCCGGCTACCTATTCTCTTGTGTATTGAAATTTGGGGAAATTTCTTGAAGCGAGAATAAGAGCTTAAAGCTCAGTTTATAAATTCAATATGTTATTCCTTTGTTTGCATTCTTTGTCGGTCTGTTTCCAAACGACAAAGATACTACATAATTGGCAAATTGCGAAAATCGAACGGAAAAAGAAATGCATTCGTGCGACTTATGTGCTGATGGAATTTTGCGAATCAGCCTTTGGTGAAAATGAATCGCCGATTCAGAAAAACGAATGGCTGATTCAGAAAAATGAATCGGCGAAAGAATTTTTTGAATCGGCGATTCGTTTCGAGGGAATTGAGCAGTGTTCTTATGGCTTGAAAACAAGGGTTTTGCCTCGGAGCGTTTTGTCTATTGTTTCAGAAAACCGTAAAACTCTATTGCGAAGGTGATGCTGTAGGAGATGGTTGCACTTATGGCGGCTCCGCTTATGCCGTATCGCGGTATGAGAACAAAGCCGAAAAGCAGGGTTGCAACCAAGCCTGCCAGAGAGGCAACGGTGCTTATCTTGAAGTTGCCCCTCGAGAAAAGGTATTGTGTGAAATTGCTCGATATGCTCAGCAGCATTATTCCCACGGACAGCATTCGGATGACCGTTACTGTTGCCTCAAAACCCTCTCCGAACAAAAGGGTGTAGAACTTTTCAGGAAGAAGACAAAGCACGAGCAGGGCTGCAAAGGTGAACAGACCGTTCACTGCGCACATCTGCCGGGTCAATCGTTTGGAATTTGCATTGTTCGGGTTGTTTGATAGCGAGGAGTACTGAACCAATGCGAGGGAAGAGCCGAACAGCATTACGGCTTCCGTCAGGCTCACTCCGTTGGAGTAAACCCCAACAAGGCTTGTGCCGCAATAGTATCCCATTATGTAGAAAGACAAACGATAGTTCAGACTTTGGGCAATGGAACCTATCTGTTTGGTTGCCCCCAACGAAAAAAGGGTTTTGAAAGTGGTGCTAAATTCTTTGCCGGAAAGGCGTCTTATTCCCCTGTAGTCGTCTTTCAGTTTTGTAATGCCGTACACGAGAGAGACGGCATAGGCGATGGCTATGCCGCAAATGCAATCGTCCACGCTTTTGAAGCGAGAAAAAAGGTGAAGAACAAAGATATAGCCGAAAGAAATGAGTGGATAGAGCAGTTTCAGCATGTTGGCAACGGCAATTTGTTGTTTGCCGAGCAAGATGAACTGGTTTATCTCACTTATGGCAGCCAAGACACCTATCCAAATGCTTGCAAGCAGGTATTTGTTTGCAATATCGGGAATGCAGAAAAGTATAATGCTCAGCAGTATTGCCAGACCTACTGTCCAAAACAGCGAAATGTTCAACAACTCGCCCGTTTTCCTCCTCGGAGTCAGATAAACCAATGTGGAATTACCCACAAGGGTGAACACGAGCAGCAATACATAAATGTTATATACCACCAAAGCCTGCTCTCCCTTGCCTTCGCTGCCCAAAACCCTGCTGACAAGCACCAAGGTCATAAAGCCGAGCAAAGCGGCAGAGAATTTTGTAACAAGGGTGTTGAGTATGTTTTTGAGCATGGCTTGTTTCGGAAATCGTTGCAAAGGTAAGGGTTTTTGTCGGGAAATATAGTAATTTTGCAAAGGACTTTAAGTGTGTTCACAATGGCAGAGCGTGCATTTTTGTTTGATTTTGACGGAGTACTCGTGAATACGGAATTCTACTATACGGAGTTTTGGAAAAAACAAGGCATGAGGTATTTCCCGCAAATAGAGAATTTCGAGCAGGTAATCAAAGGCAGAAGCCTCAAAACCATTTATGCAGAATATTTTTCCGACAAACCCGAGGCACGACAAAGAATAACGGAAGAATTGATTGTGCATGAAAGAAGCATGGTTTATGAGTACATTCCCGGCGCAGAGGAGTTTGTGAAAGCGTGTCGGACAGAGGTCAAAACCGCATTGGTAACAAGCAGCTCGCAAAGCAAGATGAACAATGTTTACAAGGCATTGCCGCAGTTGAGGTCTTTCTTTGACCTGATTATAACGGCGGAAGATGTGGAAAAAAGCAAGCCTTCGCCGGAATGTTACCTTGTGGCGGCAAGCCGCCTCGGCATAAAGACAGGCGATTGCATTGTTTTTGAGGATTCTGTTGCGGGCATAATGTCGGGCAAGGCGGCAGGAATGAAAGTCGTCGGTCTTGCAACCACATTGAGCAGGGCGGAACTCGAAGGAAAGGCAGATGTGATAATCCCAAACTTCGAGGGAGCGAGGCCGGAGGACTTCTCGGACTGAAGGAGAAACGAGCCAAAACGACGAAAAACCGCTTCGTCGCATTATTTTACGCCATATGAGTGTGTAACAAAGGAAAAAGTAGTATCTTTGCAACGTCTTGTTTGGTGTTCTCTCAAACCAATTATGGAGAAATTGTATTCATACGAGTACCCTCGTCCTGCCGTTGCGACGGATTGTGTCGTATTCGGATTCGATGGGAATAGGTTGAGGGTTTTACTTGTCAAAAGAGGCGGAGAGCCTTTTAAGGGTTGCCAGGCTTTGCCGGGAGGATTTTTGGAACAGAACGAGACCATTGAAGACGGCGCACGAAGGGAGTTGAAAGAGGAAACCGGGGTTTGTGCTGTGAGAATGGAGCAATTTAAGGTGTTTTCTGCCATAGACAGAGACCCGAGGGACAGGGTGATTTCGGTAGGTTTGTTTGCTTTGGTGCGTACGATGGAGGCTTGTGCGGGTTCCGATGCAGCGGAAACCGAATGGGTAGAGGTCGGAAAACTTCCCGAATTGGCTTTTGACCACAATGAAATAGTTAAAGCAGCCTTGAAGGCGTTAAGAGAAAGAGTTGCGTTTGAGCCTATCGTGTTTGATATGTTGGAAGAAACGTTTTCCATGACCAAATTGCAGAGGTTGTATGAGGCGATTCTCGGAATATCTTTCGATCGCAGGAACTTTTACAGAAAAATGTTGACCTTGGGAGTGTTGGAGCGTGCAGACGGTAAGCAGAGTGCGTGGTTGATGAAATCCAAAGGCTTGAAGGAAGAGGGAAAACCATCGCAAAAGAAGTCCGAAGAGGTAAAGAGGGTCGCTCCATCGAGAATACCGTTTTTGTACTTCTTCAATAAAGAGAAGTACGATCAGCTAAAACGAAAAGGAAACGGTTTCAGATTGGAGTTCTGAGAGAGAAGTCATAATTTTTGTCATGTATGGAGGGTGTTCTTTGTGGAAACCCTCCATTTTTTTGTACCTTTGTAAAAAATCTGACAGGGCATGAATATAAGCATCTTTGTTCCGTGTTGTGTGGATCAGTTTACCCCTGCAACGGCTTCCAACTTGGTGAAATTGTTGGAGGGCTTGGGGCATACGGTGGAATATGTGCCGGAACAGACTTGTTGCGGCAGACTGTTGTATGACAATGGCAACTGGGACGAGGCAAAAGCCATAGGAGAGAAATTCATAGACGATTTTAAGCATGCGGAGCTTATTGTCAGTTGTTCCACTTCCTGCGTAGGATATTTGAAGAACAACTTCGGCAAACTCTTTTTCAATACCATCAATCATAATTCCTGTAAACAGCTTCGAGACAAAATAATGGACATAAGCGAGTTTCTTGTCTCGGTTGAACGGAAAACGGATTTGGGCTCGGAGTTTCCGCATAAGGTTTGCCTGCATTCGAACTGCCATGGTTTGAGCGAATACAATGTTGAGGAAGAAACAAAGCTGCTGTTGCAAGGCGTTAAGGGATTGGAATTGACAAATGACAAGACGGATAACTTTTGTTGCGGCTTCGGCGGCACCTTCAGTATCTATAATGAGCCTGTCAGCACGGCATTGGCAAAGAAAAAAGTAGAAAAAGCCTTGGCAGAGGGGGCAGAATACATAGTGAGCAACGATGCGTCTTGCCTTATGCATCTGCAAACGTACATAGACAAACACAAAATAAGCTTAAAGACCATACATCTTGTGGACTTGCTGATGCACAATAAATAAGGAATGGAGGAAATCACTCATACATGGGGACACGGTCGCCCGTTCAATGCCTATTCCAACTACTGCAAAAAATTATTCGGTTCACGCTTGCAGAAGTTAAGCATTGACGCAGGCTTTACATGCCCGAACAGAGACGGCAGTATCTCGTTCGGCGGTTGTACGTTTTGCAACAACAGTGCGTTTAACCCCTCATACTGCCAAAAATTCAAAGATATAGGCGAGCAAATAGAGGAAGGAATAAAGTTTCACGCTTGGCGGTATAAGCATGTCAGCCAATACCTCGCATACTTTCAGGCGTATTCCAATACGTATGCCCCTTTGGAGGTGTTGAAGGAGCGTTACATGCAGGCACTTTCGCACCCGAAGGTTGTCGGATTGGTCATAGGAACACGTCCGGACTGCGTAGACGAGGAAAAATTGGACTATTTGGCAGACTTGAATAAGGAATACCATATTGTTGTGGAGTACGGCATAGAGAGTTGTTACGATGCAACATTGCAAAGAATAAATCGCGGACACGATTTCGCCACAACGCTGAAAGCGATAAAGATGACAAGGGAACGAGGTATAACAACGGGCGGTCATATCATCTTGGGACTTCCGGGAGAAAGCCGTGAAATGATGCTGAACGAGGCTGAGGTTTTGAGCGAGTCGGGTTTAAATACCTTGAAGTTCCATCAGCTGCTTTTGGTCAAGGGAACTGCCATGTTGAAAGAGTATGAGGAACAGCCGGAAGACTTTCACTTTATGAGCTTTGAGGAATACAGCGATTTTATAATAGAGTTTTTGGAGAGGCTTTCGCCGGAAATAGTCATCGAAAGGTTCGCCGGCGAAGTGCCGCCTCGCTTTCAGGGCGGACATAATTGGAATATGTTGCGAAATGAGGAAGTAGTGGCAGCCATAGAACGCAAGATGGTGGAGCGAAACACCTTTCAAGGGCGGCAAAGACAAATAAAACTCAAATAAAATGGATACACTGTTCGGTAAAACCTTGTCGGAGCTTGTCGATGTTTGCAAAGCGTTCTCCATGCCGACCTTTGCGGCAAAACAAATGGCTGATTGGTTATACAAAAAAGACATTCGCTCGATAGCGGACATGACAAACCTGTCGTTGAAGAGCCGGGAGAAATTGGCAGAACGCTACACTCTCGGACTTGTTCCGCCGGTGTCGTGTGCGGTATCGAAAGACGGAACAAAGAAATACTTGTACAAGTACGGTGAAAGGGATTTTGTTGAAGCGGTCATGATACCCGACAAGGACAGAGTAACATTGTGCGTGTCGACACAGGTAGGCTGTAAGATGAATTGCCAATTCTGTGCAACGGCTCGGCAAGGCTTTAAGCGGAATCTTTCTTGCAACGAAATCCTGAACATAATAAGAAGCCTGCCGGAGTATTCCGAAATCACCAACATAGTTTATATGGGAATGGGTGAGCCGTTGGATAATTATGAAAACCTAATTAAAAGCATAGAGGTGTTGACTTCGGAATGGGGTTTCGGCATGAGCGGTCGTCGTATCACTGTTTCGACTTCGGGTTTGTTGCCAAAGCTCGGCAGTTTTCTCGACACCACCAATGTGCATCTTGCAATCAGTTTGCATAATCCAATATCGGAAGAGAGAAAAGGCATAATGCCGATAGAGAAGTCTTTCAAAATTAGCGATGTTGTGGACTTGCTGAAACGATATGATTGGCATGGACAGAGGCGGTTGACCTTTGAGTATATTGTTTTTGAGGGTTTGAATAATCGAAAGAGGCATGTGGAAGCGTTGTTGGAGCTTTTGAAAGGAATGGGTTGCAGGGTGAATTTGATAAGGTTTCACACCATTCCCGACACTCCTTTTCGCTCTGCAACGGAGGAGAGCATAGTGGCTTTGAGAGACAGCTTGAGCAAGCACGGAATAATATGCACGATAAGGGCATCGAGAGGGGAGGATATTTTGGCGGCATGCGGACTTTTATCTACTAAAAAACTTTTGGAGAATGAGCAATAAGACGGTTTCATGGGTAATAAACAACCCGGTGAAAAGGCGTAAAAGTAGAGAGGTATTGGTGGGGAATGTTGGGATAGGCGGTTGCAATCCAATCAGAGTGCAATCCATGACCAATACCGATACGATGGACACTGCGGCAACGGTGGAGCAGTGCATCAGACTTGTCGATTCGGGTTGTGAATTGGTAAGGATAACGGCATCAAATGTGCAGGCGGCGGAGAATCTGTACAACATAAAGAACGAGCTTATAAAAAGAAATTGCACTGTTCCGCTTATAGCGGATATTCACTTCAATCCCAAGGCGGCAGAGGTAGCAGCGGCAATAGTGGAAAAGGTCAGGATAAATCCCGGGAACTATACCGACAGGAACGCCGGCAAATCGGAGTATTCGCAAAGGGAGTACGATGACGAACTTGCCAAGATAGCGGACAGGCTTTGCCCTTTGATTGAGATATGCAAGGCTCACCACACTGCCATGCGTATAGGAACGAATCACGGCTCGTTAAGCAGAAGAATAATGAGCCGATATGGCGACACGCCTTATGCAATGGCTGTTTCGGCTATGGAGTTTGCGAGAATATGTCATGCAATGGAGTATGATGATTTGGTGCTTTCTATGAAGTCGAGCAATGTCAAGGTAATGCATTTCTCAACCCGAATGCTTGCTGCAATGCTTCTGGACGAGGGTTTGGATTATCCGCTTCACCTTGGCGTAACGGAAGCCGGCAACGGGCAGGACGGCAGGATTAAATCCATGGCAGGCATCGGCAGTCTGCTTGCAATAGGAATAGGCGACACCATAAGGGTTTCTTTGACCGAAAAGCCGGAAAATGAAATTCCCGTTGCAAAACAAATAGTGCGGGCATATGAAGGCATGCCTTTTGAAAGCAATGGCGAAGGCTTGGCGTTGAACGAGAGCTTCGAAAGATATGTTGCTGCAAATGGCGAGAACAATATTCTGAACGTAGATTCTGCGAACATAAACCTTGAGTCCGTTTTGGCAATGCAGCGAAAGGAAAAGGCAGTGCTTAGAATTGTGCAGACGAACGACAGGCAGGATTGTGCAAGATTGGCAGGCGATGTGTCGGCTTTGATTATGGAGGGTGTTGTTGCGGAGCTTTCGTTGTCGGATAAGGAGTTTGAGGCAGATTTGTTGCAGGCTGCGGGCGAAAAAGTCTACAAGGCGGAATTTATAGCCTGTCCCTCATGCGGCAGAACGAAATACGACATACAAACAGCACTCGAAAAGGTTAAGCAAAGGTGCAAGCATCTGAAAGGTTTGAAAATAGCCGTCATGGGTTGCATAGTCAACGGTCCGGGAGAGATGGCAGATGCAAATTATGGCTACATCGGCAGCTTGGAACACAAGGTTCACCTTTATCGCGAGGGCAAGCTCGTCCACTCGAATGTGGAAGAAGAAAAGGCAGTGGAGCTTTTGGTGGCAATGATTAAGGAAGACGGAAAATGGCAGGACGAAGAGCAAGCATAATTTTTTTTACCGCTTTGCTTGCGGTGGGAATCGGCACGGCGGTATACAGGTGTGCTTCACCCAGAGAGGCAAAACAACCCGTTGCAGAGACGAAAGAATGCTTTTCGGTTGAGACGGCACTGCCTGCAAGTGCCGAAAAATTGAAACTGCTCGACCATAAATACTATATGACGCTCTACAATCCCCGCCATAAGCAGGCGTCTTGCGTTGCCTATCTACTTACGGCAGAAATGGTTAACAAGAATGACAACGTGAGCAGAAAAGGCACGGGCTTCAAAAAGGATTATCTTTTGTCGAAAGACTTTGCCACCAAACAGGACTATACAAACTCCGGATATGTCCGCGGACACCTTTGCCCCTCAAAGGACATGTGCTGGTCCTTTGCCTCAATGCAAGAAACGTTCTACATGAGCAACGTGTCTCCGCAGAGGGAAGAATTTAATAACGGCTTGTGGAAAAACTTGGAAAACCGGGTAAGGGCATGGGCATTGGAGAATGACAGCATTCTTGTGCTGTGCGGACCGGTTTTGAGTACGAAAAAAGGAGAAATAGGCGAGAACGGGGTGAGCGTATGCAGCAAATTCTATAAGATTGTCATCGATATATCCTACCCTACCTACAAAATGATAGCTTTTCTGATGGATAATGCCAACCCAAAAGGCAGTGTCTTCCGTTATTCGTGCAGTGTGCGGGACGTGGAAAGAATTACGGGACTTGACTTCTTCCCCTCGCAAACGGGAAACAAACTCATAGATTCTTTGGAGAGTACCGTGGAGGTCGATTTGTGGCGACAGAATACCCGAAACACAGTTAGGCAATAGCACAATATTGCAACGAAAAAGCGAATCGGTGTTTCGAGAAAATGAATCGCCGATTCGTCAAAACGAATGGCTGATTCAGAAAAATGAATCGGCGTTTCGTCAAGTGCTTGTCCATCAATGCAAAAAAACGAGTGCCTGTCGGTATGCATCAACAAGGCAACAAGCATCGGTAAACATGACTTCATTCCTGTGAAAAGAGCTGAAAATGAAAGGAGATGCGAAAAAAACGACAAAAACGAAGCGAAATCTTTTGCCACGTAGCGAAAAACTCGTACATTTGCAGGCAAAATAGTGATAAACAAATAATACATTCAACAGAAATGAAAAGAATTATTCTTTCGGTCCTTGCAATAGGACTATCGGTGGGCGTTATGGCTCAAACAAAGAGCGAAAGCGAAATTTCTCGCTCAGCTAAGAAGTTCAATGTTCAAACTCCGAAGGCGAGTATCTATACGCAATTCGATGAGTCTTGTGCAACAATCGACAGTATGACTGTATACCAAGCTCAATACAATGGAGAATTTGCCGGATTTGTTACAGGTCAGAACCTTTATGACGATCAAAAATATGCAGAGGTTTATGACTTCGGACAAAATCTTCAAATAACCGGAATACAGGCATTTATAGAAAATGCTGTTCAATCTCCTATCAGCCAAAATATACCAATTCAACTTATGTCTGCGGACTTTTCTTCCGTTTTGGCACAAGGCAGCGTTAATGCAACTGATTTGGTAGATGGCGAATTTACTGTTGTAACATTCCAAACACCGGTATCTGCAAGCAGCGTGGCTTGTGTTGTTGAGACCGGTTTGTTGAATATCCAATCGGAAAGTGATCCGTATAACCTTTTGTATGTGACAAGTACTGCTATGGATTGTGCTTCGGGAGAGAACTCTTACTCTTACAGCATTGTTGACCAAGAAGGAAATTATGATTGGGTTACTATAGTGTCTCAATACAGCCGGGATTTGGATTTGTTCATATTCCCTATTGTTGAAGGAGGAAACGTAGGTTTGACAGATGCGGAATTGAACGCCATGTCTTATGTTTACCCTAACCCTGCCAAGAGCGAAGTAATGTTGGCTTCTTCTTTCTCGATAGAGAAGGTGGAAATCGTGAACGTTTTGGGTCAGGTTGTATTTGCAGGCGACGTTAACGCCAACTCAGTAAAGGTGAACACAGCAGACTTTGCAGCAGGTAACTACATAGTTAAGATGTATACTGCTGCGGGAGTGGCAACAAAGAAATTGGTTGTTGAATAATTCGGGTTTGTACACATACTGAAAAATAGGGCAGAGTTGTTTCTCCGTTGAAACGACCCTGCTTTTTTCCCATAAGGAAACAGTCGAAGAATAAACTATTAAAAATTATAAGTATATGAAGAAAGTATTGACATTGGCACTTGCTCTTGTGATGACAGTGGGAGCAATGGCGCAAGTGAAGACTTATCGTTTGAACAACGATAAGCAAGATGTTAAGGCGGAAAGAGCGATGACTCTATCCTCAAAGAAGAACATCGACAAAGTAACAAAACTAACGGTGAGCGAAGCCAAAGCTATGGGCGTTACTGTTACCGATGTTTCTGTTGCCAACGCTGTTGTAACAGCAACAATCACTCCTAATTCGGAGGTGGCTTCTTATGTTTATATGGCAGCAGATCCTAACAACGAGACTTTTGCTATGTATTTGTCGCTTTACCAAATGTTCGGCATGACGGAGATGGATGTCATTGCAGCAATGGCAGACAATGCAGAAAGCCCTGCAAGCGGTACTCAGACTGTAACGATGGACGCAAGTTGGGTTTCTCCGGGAGAATCGTTCAACGTGTATGTGATTGCAACTGATGCAAACGGTGCTGCTCAAGAGTTCGTACTACCTTTCATGGCTCCTGCCATCGGAGATGACGGAGATGCTGAACTAACCATAGATGTTCCTGAGGACAGTATCACGTTAGAAAAGGCTTACATAAGCATTGAACCTAACGCATCTACTTCTTATTATTACTATTTGATATACAATGATGCAAAATTTGCAGCTGCCGAATGGACAGATGACTCTGTTATGGCGTACTTCCAAACAGAAGCATCAAGAAACTATTATTCTGTTGCAGGAAATATGACCGTAGCTCCTAACGAAAGTTATACTATCTACACATTGGCTTACAATATTAACAACGAAACACAAGGCCTTCAGTCATATTCGTTTAATTCTGCAACCCTTGGCGGTCACGGAGAAGCAGTTGTAACAGTTGAAACTCCTGAGGACAGCATAACAGCTACTTCGTTCTATGTTTCGTTCACTCCAAACGATCAAGTTGCACATTATTACTATTTGATTGTAGACGATGCAACCATAGCATCTATGGCTTGGACGGCGGACTCTATTGTTGCGTACATGATAAATAGAGATAGCAAACAATACTCTGCGGCATCAGGAACTGTAGGTGACTTGGAACCGGGAACGACATACAATGTTTACACCTTGGCTGCCAACTTGGACGGATATTCCGAACTTACGGTAAATCCTGTTACTACAACTGTGATAGGTGGACACGGTACCCCTGTGGTAACGGTTGCTTTGGCGAATGTTACAGCTAATTCTGCCAACTTAACAATCACACCTAACGATGAAGTGGCATATTACTACTATTTGATAGCTACTGATGCTCAGTTGCAAGCCAATAACATTAACTCCGACGCTGATGTTCAAGCTTATTTGGAAAATGAAGACGAGAAAGAGTATTTTGAAGTTTCAGGTCCTTTGAGCGGATTGCAGATGGGTACTACTTACAAGGTTTATGCAATAGGTTACAACTTGGACGGAGTTGTCGGCTCTATTGAACCTACTACTTTCACAACAGAATCTCTTGGCGGCGACGGCTTGGCTGAGGTTGCAGTAGATGTTGAGGTTGTTGACGGTGCTGTAAGCATAAGCACAACCATGAACGACCAAACGGCGTACTTCTACTTTGGCTATTTTTACGGCACAGGTGAATATACCGATGATGAAATATTCGCATCTGTTGACGGTAACTCACAAAAAATGAGTTATGAGGATATAGTTATTGAGAACGATCCACTTGAAGAGGGTGAAGAGTATGGTGTGTTCGTAATCCCTTACAACGGAAACAACGAACAAGGTACTCCTGTGGCAGTAAGATTTACTTACAACGGACTCGTTTCGTTGGCAGATGTAAACATGTCTTCAATAAGCGTTTATCCTAACCCTGCAAAGAATGTTGTAACCATATCTGCTGCTTCTGCAATAGACAGAATAGAAATGGTAAATGTTTTGGGTCAAAAGGTGTATGAGAATGCAACAATAGGCTCAGAGAATACTACGATAAACGTTTCCGATTTGCAAAACGGAACTTACTTCGTAAGAGTATTCTGTGGAAACAAGATGATGACCAAAAAGTTGATGGTAAAATAATCAATAGGTAATCATATTGCGATATTAGGCGTTGCCCTTTTGATTGGGCAACGCTTTTTTTATGCTTCCTTGTTGGGAAAATTCTATGGATTTTGTTACCTTTGCAGATTATCTGTTGATTGGCTAATTATTTTTTTGAGATGATAAATACACTGATACAAAAATCGGTTTCGGAAGCCTTGAATAAGGAATTTAGTGTTGTTGTTGCTCCTGAAACCATTGCTCTTACGGCTACAAAAAAAGAGTTTACAGGAGATTTTACCCTTGTTGTTTTTCCATATATGCAGAAGTGCGATTGTAAGAACCCCGTGGAACTTGCAAACAAGATAGGCGAATTTGTGGTTGCTGCATGCGAATGGGTGGAAAGTTACAATGTTATAAAGGGCTTTTTGAACTTTGTTATCGGGGAGAATTATTGGAGAGACTTTTTGTCGAGGAATTTCAAGAATGAGACTTTCGGCTATTGTGCCGTCAGAAGCGAAAAACCGATAGTCATAGAATATTCTTCTCCAAATACCAATAAGCCGTTGCACTTGGGGCATATAAGAAACAATCTTTTAGGTTGGTCTGTGGCTGAAATACTTAAAGCAAACGGCTATGCGGTTAAGAAGGTGAACCTTGTAAACGACAGAGGTATACATATATGTAAATCCATGCTTGCATGGAAAAAGTTCTCGGGAGGAGAAACTCCTCAAAGCAGCGGAATGAAAGGCGACCATTTGGTCGGTAAGTATTATGTTGCTTTTGATAAAGCATACAAGGCAGAGGTTGAGGCTTTGGTCGCAAAGGGAATGGCAAAAGAGGAGGCAGAAAAGAATGCTCCTATTTTGTTGGAAGCTCAAAGCATGTTGAAAAAATGGGAGGAAAAAGACGAAGAGGTTTTGTCTTTGTGGAAGAAGATGAATGCATGGGTTTATGAGGGCTTCGAAGAGACGTATACCAAGTTGGGAATAGACTTTGATAAGGTCTACTATGAGTCGGAGACATATCTGCTTGGTAAGGATTTGGTCAATAAAGGTTTGGAAAAAGGCGTTTTTTACCGTAGAGATGATGGCTCGGTGTGGATTGATTTGACAAAGGACGGTTTGGACGAAAAATTGTTGTTGAGAAAGGACGGCACTTCGGTGTATATGACCCAGGATTTGGGGACAGCCTGCCTGCGACATGAGGATTTCGGTTCGGAAAGGTTGATTTACGTTGTCGGAAACGAACAGAACTATCATTTTACCGTGTTGAAATTAGTTTTGGAGAAGCTCGGAATGGAGTGGGCAAAGGATTTATACCATCTTTCCTACGGAATGGTGGAGTTGCCTAACGGAAAAATGAAATCAAGAGAAGGAACGGTTGTAGATGCCGACGATTTGATAGAGCAGATGGTTGAAACGGCAAGAGTGCAAACGGAAGAACACGGCAAGACAGACGGCTTTACTCAAGAACAAGCTGACAAACTTTATTCGCAGTTGGCATTGGGTGCTTTGAAGTACTTTATTCTTAAGGTTGACCCTAAGAAAAACATGTTGTTCAACCCGGAGGAGTCTATCGATTTCAATGGAAACACAGGTCCTTTTATTCAATATACCCATGCGAGGATTTGTTCCATTATCCGCAAGGCAAAAGAAACAGAGGGCGTAGAGGTAATATCCTTACAGCTTGGCAAAGATGTTGTTTTTAACGCCAAGGAGAAGGAGATTTTAAGCGTTTTGTACTCATTTCCGGCTGTTGTGCAACAAGCAGGAAACACATATTCACCGGCTTTGATTGCGAATTTCGTTTTCGATTTGGCGAAAAGCTTCAATGCCTTTTACCAAGACACTCCTATCCTACGGGAAGAAGATACGGAAACGAGACAGATGCGTTTGTGCATCACCTATTTTGTAGGTTCAACCATAAAGACGGCAATGCGTTTGTTGGGAATAGAAGTACCGGAAAGAATGTAGAGTAACATGGAAAGGCACGAGGTTTCAACAGAGACGCAAGGCGGTTTATCATCAGTTTGCTTGCAAGAGGGCGGAAATGAATTGATAGTGTTCAATGATGATGTTCACACTTTTGACTATGTTATAGATTGTCTGCAAAGCATATGCGGGTTGAGCAAGCAACAAGCGGTTAATTGTACCAATGTAATACATTATAAGGGCTTGTGTGTGGTGAAGCACGGAAGCTATGATGAGTTGAAAAAGATGTGTTCCGAACTTCTGAAAAAGGAACTCAGTGCAGAGGTCAGGTAAAAGGAAAAGAATAGAACTAAAAACAATAATTCAATGAACGTATTTCTGATTTTGTTGCTGTTGATAGGCGGAATTGCTTTGGTGATTTTGGAGTTGGTTGCAATTCCCGGTACAACCATCGCCGGTTTGTGCGGCGTGGGTTTGTTGGTGTATGGTATTTATGAGGTGTTCATGCAATACGGAACAATGTATGGAGCCATTGCCATTGTTGTTTCGCTAATTATTTGCATAGCATTGTTGGTTTATTCGCTTAGAACGAAAACATGGAAACGCTTTTCGCTTAACAAGGAGATAGACTCCAAGGTCAACACCATAGATACGGAAATTCATGTGGGCGACAAAGGTGTATCGGTAACTCGTTTGGCACCCATGGGAATGGCAGAGATAAACGGACAGAGGTTGGAGGTTTACACGGCTACCTCGTATGTGGAACCAAACACCCCTCTTGTAGTTGAGGCGACAGACGGTAATAAGATACGTGTCAGAGAAGAGGTAAATAAACAAGAGTAATAATCAAACAAATAAAAAATCATGAGTGGAATTGTTTTTATCATCGTATTGGCATTCGTGCTGTTGTTGGTATTCTTTTATTTGGTACCGATAAATCTATGGTTTCAGTGCGTTTTGAACGGGGTCAGAATATCTCTCGTTCAACTTATCTTCATGCGTTGGCGAAAAGTGCCGCCCGCAATCATTGTGAACGCAATGATTAACTCAAAGAAAGCCGGTTTGAATTTGAGCAGCGACTTGTTGGAAGCTCACTACTTGGCAGGGGGTCATGTCCGCAGCGTTGTTAATGCCCTTATTTCGGCAGATAAGGCAAACATTGCATTGGATTTCAATACAGCCACTGCCATAGATTTGGCAGGTAGAGATGTGCTTGATGCTGTTCAGATGTCTGTCAACCCTAAGGTGTTGGATACTCCGTCGGTTGCAGCTGTTGCAAGCAATGGTATTCAATTAATAGTAAAGGCAAGGGTTACGGTAAGGGCAAATATCAGGCAGCTTGTGGGCGGAGCAGGTGAAGAAACCATTCTTGCCCGTGTTGGTGAAGGTATAGTTACCGCAATAGGCTCTGCCAAAACCCATGCGGAGGTTTTGGAAAATCCCGACTCCATTTCGAAGCTCGTACTTTCGAAAGGTTTGGATACAGGAACGGCATTTGAAATACTTTCAATAGATATAGCCGACATAGATGTAGGAAAAAACATTGGAGCGCAGTTGCAAATCGACCAAGCAAATGCAGACAAGAACATAGCACAAGCAAAGGCAGAGGAACGCAGAGCCATGGCCATTGCCGTTGAGCAGGAGATGAAAGCAAAGGCGCAAGAAATGAGAGCAAAGGTTATAGAAGCAGAGGCAGAAGTGCCTATGGCAATGTCGGAAGCCTTTCGCAAGGGCAATCTTGGCATAATGGATTACTATAAAATGCAAAACATAAAGGCAGACACAGAGATGAGAGAATCCATAGCCAAACCTACTGTTGAAAAAGAAAAGTAAAAACAGACAGGTCTCAAAAGCACCGATGCTTGTAATCAAGCCGGTGCTTTTGAGTATTTCTAAGTTTGTCGTCTGTGCTGTTTTGCAAAGCGGCAAAACCTAAATTGTTGCAGACTACAAAAGAATACAGGACAATTTTCTATCTCCGGTCTGTCAAGGATAAACGCAGAAATTAAGAACGATTATTCGCATCAACCAAGTGAAACATCTAATGAATAAAGGAATGGAAATTACAGAAAGAATTGAAACAAGAAAGGACGTCAAGGCGATAAGTGTTCGCCTGAGAGGTGATTATCAGAAGCTCAATTACGTGGAAGCATGGAATAAGTTGGGTGAGTACTGCCACGCCAACGGCATAGACTACAACTGTCCCGATGCCGAGTATATCAACATATATCGCGATAATCCGGCAGCAACACCTGCGGAAGAGTGTCGCACAGATGTGTGTATTGCCGCATCGGTAGTAGAACAGATGAAGCCTGCAGGTGATGTAAACATTATCACTATCCATGGCGGCAGATATTTGGTATATCACTATTGCGGTCCTTATGAGAACTTGGGCGAGGTAAATGCCAAAGTGTATGGCGAGATGCTTCCCAAGTCAGGCGAGAAGGTCAAGATGTGCAATGGCGTGATTGAGCATTGCCAAATGTTTGAACGTTACCTTAATGACCCGGAGTCGACCCAACCGGAGAACTTAGAAACGGAAATTTGGATACCGATAGAATAAAATCTATAGTTGTTATGGGGAAGAAAGAGATTGCTTGCAGCGGTTGTTGCATGAAAGAGAAGTACGAAAAGAACCCTCGCTCTTTTTGGGCGAGGATTTGGCATTGGCATCTTCGTTTTTGTCCCGGCTGGAAGGCTTATATGAACAGCCTTTCTGAAGAAGAACGAGAGATTTTAATTGAGAAATACAACCTAAAACGATAAGGCTTTGTTGGCAAAAGGAGCATAATCCGTCATGAGAAAAGAGATAAATCCGGCACAAACCTCTCGTGCCAAAGCTTTTGAACTTTGGATGTCGTCGCCCATGCCTATGGTAACGATTGTCAAAACATTTAATATATCACACCTCATCAAGAAGAGCAGGAAAAAGAAGTGGAAACTTAACATGTTGTTGTGTTGGGTCATAGGTTGTGCCGCATCAAGAACAAAGGAATTTTATCTTTTGCCCGAGAACATCGAGGGGCAATTCTCCAAAAATGGCAGATTGATGCAGTATGCCGACATAGCCATCAATGTGATTGTAAGGAATAATAAAGGTGGTATCAGCTCTTGCGATATTCCATATTCTGCGGATATTGAACAATTCAACAGAGATTATCTTCGCTTGACGCAAGCGGCATCGCTTCAATGTGAGTCCTCGTTCATAGATGATGCCATGGTTATCGGCACGTCCGCCGTTACAGAGACGGAGATAGACAGCATTGTCAATCAATATACCGACAAGTTTTGCAATCCCATGTTTCTTTGGGGCAGATATAGGCATGGCTTTTGGAGAACAACTCTTCCGATTTCTTTTCAGTTTCATCATGTGCAGATGGACGGAGGTGAGGCGGCATGCTTCTTGGACAAGTTGCAGACAGTGATAAAAACGGTGTAATACGAAAGTCGTGATTTTGATGAAAGCTAAGCAGACAAGATTGAGGTTGGGAGCAATACTCCATTTTTTGATTGCTTTCGGGCATGTGCTTTGCCTTTTCTTTTTGGATAAAGCATTTCGAGCCTATGGCATATCCGAGAAAATGAACAGCCTTTGCTTTGGACAAGATTGGTTGCCCTATGCAATGACTATATGCCTGGCAGTTGCCTTTGCCTTTGCCGGCTTGTATGCACTCTCTGCAAGTGGCGATATGGCTAAATTGCCATTGCAGCGGTTTGTAATATTGATGGTAATATGCCTCTACGGCATGCGTACACTTGTCGGCATTTATTGGCTGATTGGTCGATTTACCTATTTGGAATTATTTTCAACCTTGGCTCCTGCCATATTGGTATGGTGCTATTTACCCGGGTTGAGCAAGTTAAACGATAAAGATAGAAATTAAAATGAGCGAAAAAGAAAACGTAGTGATCGAAGACTTCGACTTCTCTATGATAGCAGACTTCTTCAAAAGAGTAAACAGACAAGGTCCCGGAGGCGAAAGAGAAACAAGTCTTGCGGTCGGTTTGCTTCCGGATTTCAAACGAAAGATAAGAATCGCCGACATCGGTTGCGGCAAGGGAAGTTCGACTTTTGTATTGGCAAAAGAGTATGAGACAGAAATAGATGCAGTGGATTTGTTCCCCGAAATGACAGACAGCATCAGAACAAAAAGCAAGGAGTTGGGAATGGAAGACCGAATACACCCGATTCAAGCCTCAATGGAAGCGTTGCCGTTTCAGCCGAACACCTATGATTTGATTTGGGCAGAGGGGTCTATCTTTATCATGGGATACGAGAATGGTTTGAACTATTGGAAACAATTCTTGAAACCCGGAGGATATATTGCAGTAACAGAATGCTCATGGCTCAATAGCAGGCGTCCTAAAAATATAAGTTGGATAGAGGGCAACCTGCCGGAGATAGACACTATTGAGCATAAGATAGAGCAGATGTCTGCCGCCGGTTACGAACCGTACGCCCACTTTACTCTTCCCGAACACTGTTGGACAAAAAACTATTACCAGCCCATGAAGCCGGCAATGGAGGCATTTTTGAAAGACCACAACAATAGTGCAGCCGCCCTATCCTTTGTCAACCGACTAAAAGAAGAGATTGCCTACTACGAAGAAAACAAGGAATACTTAGGTTATGTCTTCTACATCGGCAAAAAGAGCCGGGATTTGTAATAATCGACGGCAAGACCCATTTTCTTCGGGAACAGCCTCCGTCGGTTGCTTCCAAACCGTTGCATTCGCAAGACCGAACAAAGCCTGATTGGTAATTATCCAATTAGGCTTTGTTGTGTTGAAGCATCGGCAGATTGTTGCAGAGAAAGAACAACAGGCAAATTGAGTGAGGCGATGTGCGATTATTTTCAAAAGTAGCAAAGTCAAGAAATTTACGTTGAAAGAATTATGGATTACGACAATCTATCTCAAGGAGCGAAAGACTTAATTGGCAAAACGGTATTTGATTTTTGCGATGAAAAAGAACTCCAAAAACTCGGAATAGCGTTTATTCTTAACGACAAAAACAAAGAAGAACATCTAAAACGAAACAAGCAAATCGCTATTAAGTTGTGAATTGCTTTCAAATTAGTATCTTTGCAGTGCAAGAACAACTTCCAGAGGGGTCTCGCGCAACTTCACATTGTTGTGAATTGCTTTCAAATTAGTATCTTTGCAGTGCAAGAACAACCATGGTCAAGGAGCAGAGGGCATCTATCCTGTTGTGAATTGCTTTCAAATTAGTATCTTTGCAGTGCAAGAACAACTCGTCACCCTCTTCGGCTTTTGCGAACACCGTTGTGAATTGCTTTCAAATTAGTATCTTTGCAGTGCAAGAACAACTTTTTACTTCTTAAAAAATACGTAATATCCGTTGTGAATTGCTTTCAAATTAGTATCTTTGCAGTGCAAGAACAACTCATTTTCG
>CAZSFV010000029.1:0-23328 GCA_964606345.1 uncultured Bacteroidaceae bacterium
TCGAACCAATACAGATTGCTGTATGTCGCGTCTATTCCGACCGCCGACAGATAGGTTCCGTTATAATGCGTCAAACTGTTGAACGTTTCATATCCTACCTCGCACATGTTAGGCTTGATTATATCTGCCATATAAGTATATTCTTGGTATGGCTTTATCATTGTTATCATATCCTTATTTTCTACTGCATGAGAAAGGTAGAGTATCGTACTGTCTGAGTGATTGAACACCATTTCTTTGGGATTTGGTTTTCCCTCGTCTATCAAGCTTTGCTGAGCAAGGGGTTGGAGTGATGTTGCATCTATTCGAATAAACTGTGCTTGATAATAATGTTCGCAATCTGTGTAAGACACCAAAACTTCTTCGCCAAACAAACTCTCTATCAAGAAGTTTTCGAAACGAGCTTGTTTGTGGTTGAAGCTCCTTCCATGATAGTTTTGGATATCGACCTTTTCATGTGAGAACATGGCAAGATTGTTGAGGCTTATCTTTCCAAGCACAACTGCATGATTATTCGTTACCACCACATCGCTCAAAGGAAACGGACTTATGTACACAGAATAGTTATTAGTTTCCACTCCCGTGTGTATAAACCGTTGATTACTACCTATTGCCACAACAGCATATTTATGTTGTTCATCTTTATAGGCATCTATTTTCGTTACATCGGGTACGTTTGGCAGGACGGATATTTTAATATTGGTCGTTGCAGGGTCAAAAAGTTCGTCTAATTGAGTCCATGCGACAAATCCGTTATTATAGCTGCGTATTGTCCGCAAAAGAACAGCCAATCGCCCAATATTTTGAAGTCGCTCACATGACGGATTCCCACAAGTTGTACAGATTCTATTACATTCGTACCTTGTGTGGTTCTTAAAAAATAGGCAGAAGGTATACCTGTCTCATTATAAGAGGTTAACAAGGTTCGTTCATCAACAGCTCTCTCCAACGCGTGTGTGGAATCGGGAAAGACTGACGGCGCCACTCTTTCCGCACTTTTGAAAGGATATATTTGTGCTTGCAACACATGGGAGGCAAGCATAAAGGAAGCATAAAGCATGCTTCTGAAAATTTTTCTGCTCATTGTCTTCATTTCGTGTATTATTCGTTCAAAATCAATTCATTGGATTTTCCCGATGTTTGAGCTTTGATTTATGAGGTTCACACACGGGAGGAGGCGAACCTCCTTAGGAAATGAAGCGGTTCGTGCCGAGATAATGGATTGTGAAGCAAAAAACATCCATGGCTCAATCCGTTTTGGATTTGACAAATATACAAATAATGTTATTATCCACAAACATAACAGGCATATTTTTATATTCATCAAGGCAAATAATCGGTTTGCCAAAACGAATCGCCCTTTGGTGAAAATGAATCGCCGAAAGAAAAAAACGAATGGCTGATTCAGAAAAATGAATCGGCGATTCGTTTTTTATCGTTACCGGGCAGTGGTTTTTCTCGCTTACCTGTCGTATTTTTGCATGAAGGTTTGTTTTCTGTTTGCGGCTTGAAAACAATAGGTAATTCCTGTTCGGCACAACCATGTTGAAAGATAGGGGAAACCTAAGCTGAGCGATTGTTCAAAATGCCAACGCAAATAAGGTGTTATCTGCCACTCTATGCCGCAACCGCCGTTCAGAACCATTTGGTTGTGTGTTCTGTCAACGATTTGTTCCTCCGTAAAGCCTTTTCCGATTTCGTTGCCCTCCTCGTCCCGAATTACATTGGTTCTAAATAAGGCATCGAACATGCTGCTCAGCCAATAGCCATGAGCAAAGCCCACACCGGTAATAAGATAAAAGCGAAAATCCGATTTGCCAAAAAGAATATTCAGATTGGCATTGCAATCCCAAAGTCTGCCATCGTTGACGGAACGCATCTTTGTGATACCCTCATACACATCCACCGTGTTTGCAGAAGTAAAATAGTATGCTCCATCAACAGAAAGCCGCAAACGCTGCGTAAAACGATAATCGAAGCGTGTACTGAACCCGTTCTTATACCAATTTGAGGCGAATTGCAGTCCTGTTGAAAACCTGCCGGTCTGTGCCTCTGCATAAGAAAGGCTCATTGTAACGAAAAAAGCTATTGCAATTATAGGTTTACTCATATCATTTTGTGTTTCTAAGAATTAAATTCGTTTGAGAGAAATTGTCGTAACTATATTGCGAAGCACCGACATGCGAGAAACAGCAAGGGTTACTTGTCAAATAGCTTCTGCCAGCCTGCGTCCGGCGGAGCTTCAAGTTTGCCACCGTCAAACATACGGTTTATAATTCTACCCGAAACAGAATCAATTTTAACCTCTCCGTTTATATCTATTCGTGCGTGAGTTCCGTCTACAAGTTTATAAACCTGTCCTTTGGATTTCACTCCGTCAAAGTCATAAGCTACTTTTCCCGAATGCAATTCTTGCGGTTCGCCACCCTCTTCGGGCTTTAGGTAAACCGTATCACAGCTTCCGTTTATTAGCTTCGTCTTTTGAAAGAAAATATACACTGCAAGCAAAACAATAGTAATACCCCAACTCGCTAACGATAATGCTGCAATCGTTCTTTTGTTCATTACCTGTGGGATAAAAAATACCAATGAAAGAACAACAGCCAACACAAAAGTAATATCTATTGCCTTGCCTGTATTGTGTTCAACTATTTTCTTTGGTTTCTTCATTCTACTTGTTTTTCACTGTTCCAAACGATTAAAAACGCTATTATTCATACCACTATAAAAGAACAGCATATTCCGTTCTTTTATTGCTTTCTTCTACACTGTTTTTTTCTTATTTTTGACTTGAATTTCAACAGAGCAATTTACCATGTTCCTTGCTGCCTTTTCGGCATGCCGTAGTCAAACCTGTTGGATTTTTTTGTAATTCATCGAATAGGTTAGCAAGAGTTGCTTATGCCTCTTATCTATAATTGAGAGATACCGTTTGCCCTATACCATTGTGGAATGATGCAATGCTCGTAAGGATGGATATAGAAAAAGAGCGGCTCTTTCAGTATTGTAAAACAGCCGCTCTTTCTTTGTTATGCTTGCAATGCTTTATTGATTCAAAAGGAAGTTATTATCTTTGGGCGGGTAGTCCGTATTGTAATGCAACCCTATGCTTTCTTTCCGTTCACTTGCCATCTTTATGATAAGGTAGCTGTTGGCGATAAGGTTTCGTAGTTCACAAAGTTTTGGTGTAAGAACGCTTCGTTGATAGAGTTCCTCTGTTTCCTTATAAATAAGTCCCATTCTTACGAATGCTTTGTGCAGGCGAAGGTTGCTGCGGACTATGCCGACGTAGTTGGTCATTATCTGTTGCACTTCTTTCACCGATTGGGTTATAAGGCTTATCTCTTCGTTCAGAACCATTCCCTCGGCGTTCCAATCGGGTATTGCATCACAAAAGTCTGTTGTTGCTACTTTCTTTATGGAATCAAGGTAGGCTCTGTGAGAGTAGACAAGACTTTCCAAAAGGGAGTTGGAGGCTAACCTGTTCGCTCCATGCAAGCCGGTACAGGCGCACTCTCCCGAGGCGTAAAGTCCGGATATACTCGTTCTTGCATAACTGTCGACCTCTATTCCTCCACAGCCGTAATGAGCCGCAGGCACTATCGGAATCATCTCCTTGGTTATGTTTATGCCTATTTCTAAGCATTTGGCATATATATTGGGGAAGTGTCGCATGATTTCTTCTTTGCTCACTGCTCGGCAATCTAAGTATTCGTGATCATCACCGCGTCGGGTCATCTCGTTATTGACGGCTCGTGCCACTATGTCTCGCGGAGCCAAAGAACCTCGTTTGTCGTATTTTTCCATGAAGCTTTCACCATCGAGAGTTTTGAGTATCCCTCCGGCGCCTCGCATTGCTTCTGTAATAAGGAATGAGGGTTTCTCTCGCGGATTGTACAATGAGGTTGGGTGGAACTGCACAAATTCCATGTGTTTCAATTTCCCCTTCGCTCTATGTACCATTGCTTGCCCGTCTCCTGTGGCTATGATGGGGCTTGTTGTTGTCGAGTAGACGTTGCCGTTGCTGCCTGTACACAGCATGGTAACCTTTGCAAGGTAGGTATCTATGCTTCCGGTGTTTCTGTCGAGTACGTAAGCTCCAAAGCATCGTATATCTTTCCTCCGACGGTTTACCTCTTCTCCCAAATGATGTTGCGTTATCAAATCAACGGTGTATTGATTTTCTTTCAATTCTATATTGGGGTGCTGTTCAGCCTTTTCGAGCAAGGCTCGCTCTATCTCGAAGCCGGTATTGTCTTGGTGGTGAAGTATTCTGAACTCAGAATGCCCTCCTTCTTTGGCAAGGTCATACAAGCCTGTCCGCTTTTTGTCAAAGTGTGTTCCCCACTCTATCAATTCTTTTATTCTGTCGGTGGATTCGGTAATGGTAAGTCGCACGCTCTCCTCGTCGCAAAGCCCTGCTCCTGCTATCAAGGTGTCTTTGATGTGTTTTTCATAGGAATCCGGTCCGTACATGACAGCGGCAATGCCTCCTTGTGCATACTTTGTTGAACTTTCGGAAGCATCGGCTTTGGTTAACACACACACTTTGCCGTAGTCTGCCACTTTTAAGGCATAACTCAAACCGGCTATACCGGAGCCGATTACAAGAAAGTCTATTTTGTAACGCATAGTTTATCCGTTTAAGGCTTCTGCTCCGCTACAAATCTCGATTATTTCGTTAGTAATGGCAGCTTGCCTTGCTTTGTTATATGTAAGTCTTAATTCTTTCAGCAAATTACCGGCATTATCTGTGGCTTTGTGCATGGAGGTCATTCTCGCACCGTGTTCCGAGGCGAAAGAATCCAAAAAGCATTTGAACAGCTGCATTTTCAACGATTGCGGAATAACGTTGGATATTATTTCCTTTTTTGATGGTTCGAAAATGTAGTCGCTCTTTACCTCTTTGCCTGCGTTATTTGCCGACATTACATTCAGTTCTATCGGAAGAAAAGTTTCGCACTGCAATATTTGTGTGCTTGCATTCTTGAACTGATTGTAGATGATTTCTACTCTATCGTATTTCTTGTCTGTGAAAGACTGCATGAGAGAGTCGGCAACGGAACTTACCCTGTCAAAGGTAAGTCCGTCCCATATATCATCTTCCTCTCCTATGTAGTTGAAATCTGTTTGTTTTTTCAGAAAATCCGAACCCCTCTTGCCGAAGCTCTTAATATCAACCTTTATGTATCGGTCAAGGTCGCGATAGTAAGAAACTCTCTGCATGGCTGCTTTGATTATGTTGGCATTGAAAGTTGAACACAAACCTTTGTTGGATGTAAGGACAAGCAAAAGAACACTTTCTGTTTTATCTTTCCTTGCAAGCGGCATGTCTTCTATTTCACTGTCGCAAAGATTCTGCATTATCTCTGTCATCTTTGCAGAGTAAGGACGTAGCTTCATGATGGCGTTTTGAGACTTTCTCAGCTTGGAAGCGGAGACCATCTTCATGGCACTTGTTATCTGCTGGGTAGAGCCGACAGAAGCTATTCTCGTCCGGATTTCTTTTAAGTTCGCCATGGTTTTTATGCCTTATATTTTCTGCTTATATCTTTCGCAATACTTTCTAATTGAGAAAGAATTGTATCGTCCATCTTTCCCTCTTTCAAGTCGTTCAACAGATCTTTCTCCTTATTCTCCAAATGGAAAATATATTCGTCTTCAAAGTTTCTGACCTTGTCCACAGGTATTTCTTGCAACCAACCATTCGTTCCACACGCAATGATTGCGACTTGATGTTCCACTTTTATAGGTGAGTATTGCGGCTGTTTCAATATTTCGACGTTTCTCTTTCCTTTCTCCAACACGAACTTGGTTGCAGAGTCCAAATCGGAACCGAATTTGGAGAATGCTTCCAACTCTCTGTACTGTGCTTGGTCAAGTTTCAGAGTTCCGGAGACCTTCTTCATGGACTTTATTTGAGCCTTACCTCCTACTCGAGAGACGGAGATACCAACATTTATTGCAGGTCGTATTCCTGCATTGAACAGATTTGTTTCCAAGAAAATCTGTCCGTCGGTGATGGATATAACGTTGGTAGGAATATATGCAGAAACGTCTCCTGCTTGTGTCTCTATTATCGGCAATGCCGTAAGAGAACCACCGCCTTTGACAATAGGCTTCAAACATTCCGGCAAATCGTTCATATTCTTTGCCACGCTGTCTTCGTCTATTATTTTGCCGGCTCTTTCCAAAAGTCTTGAATGCAAATAGAAAACATCTCCGGGGTATGCCTCACGTCCCGGTGGGCGACGAAGCAACAATGACACTTCACGATAGGCAACAGCCTGCTTGCTCAAATCATCGTACACAACTAATGCTGCACGTCCTGTATCTCTAAAATACTCTCCTATTGCGGCTCCCGCAAAAGGTGCATAGAACTGCATGGCTGCAGAGTCAGAGGCTGTCGCTGCGAGAACAACAGTATAATTCATCGCTCCTTTTTCTTCCAAAGTTCTGACAATGTTGGCAACGGTAGAACCTTTCTGTCCGCAAGCTACGTAAATGCAGTACACAGGGTTGCCATTATCATAAAACTCTTTCTGATTTAGTATTGTATCGATGGCGATAGCTGTTTTTCCCGTTTGTCTGTCTCCGATTATCAACTCTCTCTGTCCTCTTCCTATTGGTATCATCGAGTCCACAGCTTTCAAACCTGTTTGCAAAGGTTCCTCTACGGGTTGACGGTAAATAACTCCCGGTGCTTTTCTTTCGAGAGGCATCTCGTATAGTTGTCCTTCAATTCCACCCTTACCGTCTATTGGTTCGCCAATGGTATTTATAACTCTGCCCAACAGACCTTCCCCAACTTTTATGGAGGCTATACGTTTAGTTCTTTTGACAACATCTCCCTCACTTATCGTATCGGCATTTCCCAAAATCACAACTCCAACGTTATCCTCCTCAAGGTTCTGCACTATTGCCTGAACTCCGTTGTCGAATTCTACCAACTCTCCTGCCTGCACATTATTCAACCCGTAAATCCTCGCAATTCCGTCTCCGGCCGTCAGAACTGTTCCTACCTCCTCCAAGCCTATTTCAAGGTCTGCATTGGAAAGCTGCTTCCGTAATATTGCCGTTACCTCCGATGGTTTAATTTCTGCCATATTACAAATTATTTATATCGTTAATTACTCTTTTTCAATACGTTTTCAGCGAGAACGCCCTCTAAAAGGTTTTCTCGTACACATTTTTTGCAAAGTCTTTTTTCAGTTTGGTGAATTGCTTCATGAAACTTGCATCGTACTGCATTCCGTCCACAAGCAAACAGAAGCCGCCTATGAGCTTAGGATTAACCTTGGTCTGCAGGTCAATTTTTGCAGACAATTCCTCTTCTATTTTTCGCACGATTGTATTCACAATACTTTCGTTTAAGCTACTTGCAGTTGTAAGGATTGCTGTCTTAATATTATTATGTTCCTTATATATCTCGGTATACCTCTCCGCAATTTCGTATAACAGAATGTCTCTGCGCTTCGAAATCAACAACTCCATAAATGCCAAAGACAATTCCTTTACCTTACCCTTGAATACACCGTCTACAATGTTTCTTTTGTCCGACGGCTTTATCACAGGATTTTTCAAGACCACTCTAAGCTCATGATTTTGCAGGCATACCGACATTACACACCGCATATCGTTATACACTGCTTCAGATATACCCTGTTCTAAGGCAAGCTCAAACAAAGACTGAGCATAGCGAGTTTGTAGCTTATGGCTGTTCATGGCTTACAGTTTTATTTCAGAAATTCTCTTCTCTATTATTTCGTTGCTCTTACCCTTGTCCGAAAGCTCGTGCATCAGTAAATCCTCGGCTATCTCTATCGAAAGGTTTGCTATTTGATTTTTCAGCTCCGTCATTGCATGCAACTTTTCGTAGTTGATTGCCTCCCGTGCATCAATAATTATCTTCTGAGCCTCTTGTTGAGCATTCTGCTTTGCCTCTTCAATGATTTTTTCTTTCAAGAGTTTCGTTTGTCTCAACATTTCGTCTCTTTCTTCCTGTGCCTGCTTCAAAAGCAACTCGTTATTGCATTGCAAATGCTGCATTTCTTCCCTTGCCTTATCGGCTGCTTCCAAGGACTGCTTTATATTCTCCTCCCGGTCTCTCATCATCTTCAAGACAACCGGCCAGCCGAACTTGCCTAACACAAACAAAAGAACGGCAAAAACAAAAAACATCCAAAAGAACAAGCCTAATCCCGGCGTAAGTAATCCCATATTTCTGACAATTTAATGTTCTACATAAACATGGCAACCCAATCAATCATCAAGCTGCCATGTTAATCCGAATGTTTGTTACTTCATTAAGATGACCAACAAACAAACCACATTGGCAAACAAGGCAACAGCCTCTACCAATGCAGCAGCGATAATCATGTTAGAACGAATATCGCCTGTAGCCTCCGGTTGTCTCGCAATAGCCTCCATACCGCTTTTTCCGATATTTCCGATACCCAATCCTGCGCCAATCGCAGCAAGACCTGCACCTATTCCGGCTAAACCGTAGCCGAACGGAGCCAAATTGTTAGCAACCTCCAACAATACTGATAAAGATGTCATAACTGTTACTATTTAGTACTTTAACCATTAAATCCCTACCTGAAACCTTTCAAATAGGAGCCCCAAAGGTATGATTTTTTTCTCTATAAGCAATTACTCCGAACGACAAAAAAAACTAAACGAAGCCCAAGAGGCTAACAAACAACAATTTGCACAGTTAGCGTAAAAGTTTTTCCGAAAATACTTTGTCAAAACTGAACAAATGTATACCTTTGCAGACGCAAAAGCAAGCCGAAAAGGCTCTTTTCGAAAGTCTTCGTAGCTCAGCTGGTAGAGCAATTGACTCTTAATCAATGGGTCCAGGGTTCGAGTCCCTGCGAGGACACTCATATAACCTCAGATTAGCTGGGCATGCCACTTTAGCTCAGTTGGTAGAGCGCCGCATTCGTAATGCGTAGGTCTGCGGTTCGAGTCCGCAATGTGGCTCAATGGAAATCCAAGAACAAATAAGGAACTTAGCAAAACATCACTTCGGTGATGTTGTTGCTTTGCGTAGGCACTTACATCAGTATCCCGAATTGTCTAAGCAGGAAAAAGAAACCGCAGACTTCATCTGCAACTATCTAAGCAAACTTCAAGGTGTATCATTTAGAAAAGGCATAGCCGGACACGGTATTTGCGGATTTGTTGAAGGCAAACCCGCAAACAAATGTGTGGCATTGAGAGCCGACATGGACGCATTGCCTATTTGTGAGAATACAGCCCTTCCCTTCAAATCAAAAAACGAAGGAGTTATGCACGCCTGCGGACATGATGTCCACATGTCGGTGCTTCTTGGAGCCATAACAATTCTATCCGAACTCAGAGAACAATTTTCCGGCAAAGTGATGTTCATCTTTCAACCTTCCGAAGAACATTACCCCGGCGGAGCAATAACAATGCTCAATGCCGGAATATTTGACAACATAATTCCCTCAAAAATATTCGCCCTTCATACAACACCCGAAATGGATACGGGAAAAATTGGCATAAAAGAGGGGAAATACATGGCATCAACAGACGAGATATACATAGAAGTCAGAGGCAAAGGAGGGCACGGAGCCACTCCGGAACTTGACATAGACCCGATTGTAGCAGCATCACACGTTGTTATCGCACTCCAAACCCTTGTCAGCCGTAATGCCAACCCGACAATGCCTACAACCTTTTCTGTTGGCAGATTTATTGCAGAGGGAAGAACCAATATCATACCGTCAAAGGTGGATTTGGAATGTATCATTCGCACATTTGACGAAGACTGGCGAAAACAAGCACACAAACTCATACACCGCATAACAGAGAACACTGCAAAAGCATACGGAGCAACCGCAGACGTCTTTATTGATCATGGTTATCCGTATGTATACAACAATCCCGACCTTGTACGGGAAGCAAGAACGGTGGCAAAAGATTATTTGGGAGAAGACAACGTTTTAGACATAAACATGAGAATGACAGCAGAAGACTTCTCATACTTCGCTCAAAAAGTACCCGCTTGCTATTTTCGCTTAGGAACAAGGATAAAAGGCAAACCAATAACCAATCTTCACACTGCAAACTTCGATGTAGACGAACAATGCCTTGAGTACGGCATGGGCATATCTGCCCTATTTGCTATAAAAGGTTTAGCAAGCCTTGAGTAAGGCTTTCCGTTTGTATTGCCACTTGTTTCAACAGCCATAGTTCACCGCTCAACACCGTGGCTGTAAGCTCTCCGAGCGTAGGAACAGAAGCAAAAAGCAACAAGCATATTATTGAAATCAAAATCACTCCTACAAATGGAACTACCAACACATTCGCAAACAAGAAAAGCAACGGAACGGTACGAAATCGCCAAATAACTATAGGAAGCACAAATAATTGAGCAGACAGAGTAACGGCAGCTGTATTACAAACCCCACGCAAAAAAGCAGGAACTTTCTTCCAAATGAAGAATCCGATACTCGGCATGCAGAGCTTTATACCCGCAACAGCAAGAAAAGACATTTGAAAACCAACATCGAAAAGCAGCAAAGGGTCGAACAACAACAAAAGGAAACAAGTAACCGCCAATACATTCAACCCGTCCGAACAATAAGCGGTTGTCTCTGTCAACAAAACAATAGTCAGCATCAGAGCCGTTCGCAACGCCGACGGAGTACAACCCACAAGAAAAGCCATTCCCCACGCAATAATTACCAGAAAAAGCCGCCTCAGATAAAAACCTCCTATCCCGAACAAGTGCAAAAACCTCAACAAAACGTTGAATATACCAATCAATATACCTATATGCAAGCCCGACACACAAAGAATATGGGACAATCCCGCAACAGAAAAGCTCAGCTTCAAATCATCGTCCAAATCTTTCTTATCACCTAAAAGCAACGACACCGACAAAGCAGCATCTTCCTTACTCAAATTCGAAGCAAATAAACGAGCCTTCAAAAATTCATTACAATCACTTGCCACAGACCTCAAGCCAACCTTTCGTTCACCCTCAACAACCTTATAATTCCAAGCGTACACCGTATGATACAAACGCTTATGTCTCATGTATTGCTCATAATCAAAAGACGAATTTTCATAATTCTTTATCCTGTACATTTTCGCACTCGTCTCCACATAAGTCCCATACACAAAATTCATCGCATCTTTCTTTGGAATGCAAAACACCACATCGCCACCCGTCTTTTGCCATGAACTCCCATCAAAATACCCTGTCACCTCAGCCCGATAAGTCTCATAATTCTTTCTATCCTTATACCTCTCCTTTATCACATACCGAAAACCATCAGCCTCACCAAAATACCGGGAATAATGTTCTCGCACAATGAACGTAGGAACAAAAGCATCAATCACAAGAATCCCGACAATCAACAACACCAATGGCACAATCACCGGACGTGAAATAATGCCATCATTATCCCTGACATACTTCGAAAATTGTAATAACTTCATGCTTTTCCGCAACTTGTCAAGTCGCAAAGATAAAGCATTCCCTACTAATGAAAAACCCCATACAGCACAATTCACTCAAACAAGAATAACAGACCATCAAAAGGAAACCATCAAAAGTACCAACTATATTATTGATTGCCACCCCCTTTTTCGTACATTGGACAACCTTATTAGTCTATAAGAGAGCCATAAATTTACATCTTTCGATTTGTTGTCATACCCCAACAGCTTTTTCGTTTGCTCCCTTACGTACCTGTCATAGTGCTGCTCCTCCAAACTCCTCCTAACCTGCTCCGACAACACCGCTCGGTTGAACTCTTTCTTCCGAAAACGCACCTCCTTATTCTCGAAATCTTTTACTACCTTTGCAACCGAATCCAAATCCAAATATTCCACGTCAGCGAGATTCTTTCGCTGTTGGTCTATGAGGGTTTGGATTTTTTCCTTATTCACATACAATAGTTTACCCTGAGAAATCCAATTAAGCCATTCAGCACTATCCTTAGGAAATATTCCCCTTATTGAAGACACTTCTATTCCATTCCTATTCTGATTAAAATGTATTCCAATCAAGAAATTTCTTCCCTCTTTTTGGATTTCCACTATTATATTTTGAGCCTTACTCTTATCCCCATAAGAGAATATAGCAATAGGGCGTTGTAATGCTTCTACAAGTCCTTCAACATCTTTTAATTCAAATGGATGTCGAGTTTTCTTTGAATGTTCGGCTAAATTAGTTGAGGACATCTCTATAGGCATATTAGGAACTCCTGCACTAAGAAGTATCTTGCTCGGCATACCCATCTTATAGATATGTCCCTTTGGCAGTGTACCCTCTATTTGTTGTTGAAGTTCCCTATTAAACCTTTCATTGACTTGGTCAAGCTCACTGCCCTTGCGAAATCTGACGTCGCTGTTGGAAGTTTTAGATTTAACCTTTTTGCCATTCTTGTATACGGCATACGTATCAGAAAAGTCATCATGAAATTCAAACTCACCGTCCAACTTGCCGTCCTTATAGGTAGCCTGCATCATTATACTGCCATCTTGGTAGTATTTTGCAAAACGTCCGTGCAGTTTTCCGTTCTTATATTCGCCACGTTCTATTGGCATTCCATTCTCTTCATACCATTCAAACAAGCCCTCTTTCTTTCCGTCCTTGAAGTACCCTATGAGTGCCAATTTGCCATTTTCGTGGTACTCACGATACAGTCCATTTTGTTGGTCTCCCTGTGTTATCGGAGAAACCAAAGGCTCGACATCACCTTTCTTTCCCGTACGGTCAATAATTGGTGCAGATGTTGTATCTTTCAGCGTTCCGTCATTATTGATAGGGTTACCCTGTTGGTCGAACATTCCTCCCTCTTTCTCCTCCTGCTTATTCGTTTGTTCCTATTCGGTCTCTGTCGGCGTGGCAGGTTTAACCTTTGGCTTTTTAGCCTTTGCAGGCGTTCTCTTTGGTTTAGGTTTAGCCTCGGGTTCCTGTTCCGTTGGTTGTTCGGTCTCTGTCGGAGCAGTCTGTTCCTCCTCGGGGGTGTTTGGTTCTGTCGGCGTGGCAGGTTCGGCAGCTTGTTCCTCCGTATTATTCTCTGTGGTAGCTGGTTCGTTATTATCGATAGGTGGCTGTTGGGTTTCCTCTGCAATGTTTTTGTAGCTTTCGTGCAACAAAGCCTTGATGTCGGAATTAGTGATATGGACAAAACCCAGCTTCTGCAAGAAGATTTTAAGCAAGTTCACAATCTTACTGTACAGCGTGTTTTCGCTTTGCAAGTCTTCGGCGGTCATCTGTTCAGCCATTGCAGCCACGAACTCGTCCGCCGCCGCTCTGATGTCCTCCACGTTCTCTATGTCGCCATTGACGTACTCTATAAACGTTTGTCGCAGTCCTTGAAATCTTTTACTCCGCTTCGCAGCGATGGAAAGCGTTTGGTTGCTTTGTGCCTCCGCAATAAGAGCGGAAATGCGTAAGTAGTCAAGCACTTTCTTTTTGTCCACGTACCTTAATTTGCCATTATCTATCCGATTAGCAATATCTTTGTTTGCTTTGCCGTAACATGAGACTTTTGTTTGAGCTTCTGCCGAGGTAAAACAGCGTACATTAAAGAAAGAAATACGTATCTGTTCGGGTAAAAAGATGCATCACTGTTTCGGCGGAATGAATCGGCGTTTGAAAAAAATGAATCGGCGAAAGAAAAAATTCTTTCGCCGATTCATTTTAAGCGGAAAACGTTTTCCCCTCGTGCAGCTTGGGCAAGCCTTGTACTGAGGCTGTTTGCAATGAGGTTTATTCGTTGATTATTTCGCTGCGGGCTTGCGGAGAATGGTTTGCATGGCTTTCTTCACAACGTATGCTCCACGTTTATCCAACTTATAGGGTTTCAACCACCCGCCCATTGCTTGAAATTTGTGCAACTCTGTCGAAGTGCCGCCTCCGGAGGAGATGCCGGTATCACGATGCCTGCCAAAAGGTTTTTCTCTCGAAATTTTTGCTGCTTGTTCGGAAGCTCTGCTTGTTTTTCAAAGGAAATATTTTCGTTAATGCTGCTCGCTGCACGTTCAGTTTAGGATTTGTTTCTCTCGTTCCTCAAATAGTATAATACGGAGTGGTTGTCTATCATGAACATTTGGTTTGCTGCTGTTTGCAAATCCTCAATGCTTACGTTGTTATAAAATTCTCGTTCTTTGTTTATCCATTCTGTAGAATCCAAATGAGCGAAGTAGGCAAGGTTCATGGCTTTGTCGAGGATTTTCATGTTGGAAAAGGTTGCGGACGCCTCATTCTTGTTCTTCATCTTGCGAAGTTGCCTTTCGGAAACAGGGTTTTCGCATACGGATTTAAGTTCTTGTCGGATTGCTTCTTCTCCTTGTTCCAAAGAAATGCCGTCGCAATACTTTCCCATGACGATAAACAGACCGGCATCATCGTCTCCGCTGATGAAAGCATTGATTTCGGTAAACAGTTTCTTCTGCACAACAAGGTTTTGGTACATTCTACTGCTTTTCCCGTTCGAAAGCACATCGCTCAAAAGGTCTTGGATATAGTATTGCTTGTCTTTGCGGCTGCTCATAGGAAAGATTATGCAGATAACATCGGAAGGAACATCTCGAAAGACCTCTATCCTGCGATTGCTTTCCTGATAAGGCTCTTGGGAATAGTGTGGGAAGATTGTCTTCTTGTATTCCATTTTTCCGAAGGCTCGCTCGACTTCTTTCCTTACTTGGGACAGACTTACATTTCCGGAAATGGACAGAATGGCATTGGACGGTTGGTAAAAATTATCGTAGAACAGTTGCACCTGATTCAAGGAGGCGTTCTCTATGTGCGAAATGTCGCTGCCTATTGTTTGCCATTTGTAAGGGTGAACTTTGTATGCCAACCGTCTTATCTCTGCCCACAAGTCCCCATACGGTTGGTTGATGTAACGCTGCTTAAATTCTTCTATTACAACATTACGTTGCACTTCAAGGCTTTGGCTGTTTATGTTAAGATGTTGCATTCTGTCGGCTTCCAAATCCAAGGCATAGGGGAGAAAGTCGGCGGGCAGGGTCAGATAATAGTTCGTAAAATCGTTGTTTGTGAAAGCATTGCTCTCTCCGCCCATAAGTTGGCACGCTTGGTCGTAGCTCTGAAAGTTTGCACTGCCCGAAAACATAAGATGTTCGAACAAGTGGGCAAAGCCTGTTGCCTGCGGGTTTTCGTTTTTCGCCCCGACTTTGTAAAGCAAATTGACTGCAACCAATGGGGTTTTGTCGTCTTGATTGACTATTACGGTCAATCCGTTGTTCAATGTAAAGGTATCAAATTTTATCATCGTCGTTTGCCATTTGTTTCTTTGGACACAAATCCTTGTAATCGCAATAAGTGCATGCCGCTTCGCCTTTTGCCATGTTCCATGCCGAGTCTTCTTCGACAGAAAACAACTCCTCTAATTTTTCTCGCATCAATCTGTCGAAGTCTTGGTGCTTCTTTGCATTGTAGACGTAGGTCTTTGAGCGGTATTGCATACTTTTTAATTTGTGAACGTAGATTATTTCATACTCTATATCCTTTCCTTCCCACAGCAGCCAAGCGTAGAACATTATTTGGAAAAGGTATTTTGCTCTCGGTTTTGAGAACGATACAAAAAGCTCCTCCACAAGTTTCATCTCTTCATCGCTGCCTCCCGTCTTGTAATCACAGAGAACCATTCCCTTGTCGGAAATATCTATTCTGTCGATTCGTCCGCCTAATCGCAAGGTTCTTCCGTTCAAAGTTATTTGTTTGCAGACTTCTTTTTCTGCTTCTTTGAACTGTCTGTTCTTGTTTGCTTTGTCGTACTCCGACAAATCTTGAATATATGAGACAACCATATCTTTGTGAAGTTCTTTTAGAAGTTCTTTCTCCTCACCCATGTTTTCGAAAGCCTCTTCGACGCACTTTTCGGGAGATTTGACGCTATTGCTTTCCTCCATTATTTGTGCCGCATTATGGAAAAGGTTACCAAAGGCAAGAGGTATTTTATCCTCATCTTGTTTCGGAGCCTTGAGTTTCTGTATTTTTTCGTAGTAAAACCTCAACGGGCAATCGATATAGACATTTATGTAAGAGGGAGAAAGATAAGAGGAAGCGTTGTCGGAGTCAGATTTTTTGTTGATTATATCGTCTATTTCTTCTTGTCGTTTATGTGGCAGGCTTATTTGTATGTTTTCTTCCTGTTGTGGAAAGTTCAATGTCTTTTCGGTTATAGTTTTTCCGAGTTCGACTCTCAACTGCTGCAAAAAGCAGCTCATTTCTTCATTGTCTTTACTTGACGAGACCCGGTTATAAACAAAATCCACTGTTCTTGCATTCTGCAACAAGCGATAAAAGTAGTACGCAATCACAGAGACCTTTTTTTCGCTTGTTGTCAGGTTAAAAATTCTTCTAAGGCTGTGGGGTATGAATGTTGCGACATTTTTCACCGCAGGAATATTGCTGTTGTTGGTCGAAAGCATTAGGATATGTTCGAAATCCAAGTTTCGGCTCTCCAAAAGTCCCATAATCTGTATGCCGTCTGTGGCATCGGATTCAAAAGGCATGTTTTGCCTTTTCAATAATTTCAAAAGAGTTTTTCGGACGAAGTTCTTCGGCAATTCTCTGTCTATGAATGCGAGCGTACGTTTGAAATCCTGCAAAAGAGTTATGCTCCCGAACGCAGCCTCTTTTGTTTCATTGTCGCATTTTGCGTTCTTGCCCTTTTCTTTCAAGAAATTCAAAAGATTATCGAGCTGCTGTTTGCAATCACTCTCCTTTGCAAATTCGGAAGTCATAAATTCCGATATGTCATTGTACAGATTGCTGTACTTGAAGGGATAACCCATGGTTATATTCACCTTGGTAGTCTCGTGGTTTATGGTATCTGGCAAGCCCCTGAGAACGAATGGCAACAGGTTTTCGTTGTGAAGGATTATTGCAATACGGTTTTGCTTCAATTCATCGCCGTATTCTTTTTCCAAATATTTTATCCATTGCCGTATGTAGAGGGCTTGCGCACTCTCGTATGTGGTTGCGACAATGTTGAACTTGCAGTCTGTCTTTTCTATCAGCGAAAAATCATTTCCCGCAAAGCTTGCTTTACACGGAAACTCACTTATGTTGTGTCGCATAAACAGTCCTGCCTCGTTATTCGGATTTCCTGTATAGAAGGTGTCGTAATCCCAATAGAAATATGTCGTACTAGTGCTTTTTATCGCCTTGAATATCTCTTGCTCACTGCGATTAAGCACATTAAAGCCTATAAAGGCGAATGTCTCTCCTGGAAAGGAGATTTCGTTACTTGAAATTCTTTCCAACAAATCTCTATACATCATTCCGGAGTAAGCAATGGATTTTTCGGCAAGCGTTTTGTGATACTCGGAATAGATTTCAAACAAACAATTCCATATTTTCACGAAATTGGTTTTCAGTTCGCTGTCTGTGGAATAAAGCTTTTTGAAGTCCTCAAAATACTGTAAGAGAATAGACTTTTGATTCTCGTCAAGGAAGTCGAATAACTCTTCTATTTCTTTTTCTTCGCTTAAAGTTGCATAGAGTTTCTCTGCATCGGCAAGGTTTTTGTCTATATCGTCAAAGTCCGACAATATCGTCTTGCCCCAATAGTAGAAATTTTCAAAGCTCTCTGCTTCTTCTCCTTCCCGAAGAGGATTGTGGGAATAGTATACTTTTTGATAGCATAGATAAAGTACATATATCAAGCTCAATTCCGCTGCCTTTTCGTAGGGTGAATAGTTTTGTACAAAGTCATTTATTGTTTCGCATCGAGGCAACCAAGATACTCCTTCACATAGGGCTTCATACTCCTTCAAGAAATACTTTATCGCCCTCCTGTTGGTGAAAACCAAATGCAAATCCGGTATTTCATCATTATTAGTCAGCCGTATATCTTCCACAAGTTTACGAAGAAAAGTCTTCTTCTCTGTATTGCTCGTAACCATTTCCTTTAATCCTGTTTTAGTTTGACTTCAACAACCTTTTGTTGCAACAGTTCCGAAGCGTCTTTCGATTGATTGCCCACTGATTGCACTGCCCACAAGTAGAGTCTTATATTCTTATAACCCATCGTTGTAAGTCTGCGACCGTATTCTCTGATTTGCTCTTCGTATCGTGCGGTTTGTTCTATGTCCTGCATAAATTTATAATCCACAACCGTGATTTCGTTTTCTCCAATCATTATCCTGTCCGGACGCTTCACCCTCTGTTTTTCCTCGCAAGAATTATCAACTATCGATTGTTCGGTAATTACTTTGTATGTTCCATCAAACCAATGTCTCGATTCGACGAACTTGAACATGTCGTTTATTATCGCTTTCAATTCGTCCGACCTTTCTGTATCTGCAAACTTCAATGCCCTTTGTAAATCACGCTCCGTTTTTATTTGCGACAACACAGAGTGAACAAGGGTTCCCCATTGTGCATTGTCGTTTGTACCATCTTTATCAACAGTTTCAAAATATTCAAAGGCAGATTTGGATAGTGCATACCTTGTATCCGAAAAATCAAATCTGCAATCAGCACCCAATTCTACCGGACTTGGAGTTGTCATAAACGGATTACTATTTGCCGTCTCCGTCTTTTCCGGTTTTTTCTTAGGGGTAGGAGTTCCCCTTGTAACCAACATTCGGATATCTTTTGCCTGCTCTTCCGGGGCTTTTACGACTTTTCCCGTTTGAAAGTAGTTGTACAATAGATGGCTCACTTTTTTTGTCGGTTCTTTTTTATAATCAGGGGTTACTTTTGGTTCTTGGCAGATAATCGACAGACAATGCTTAGGACGGGTAAACGCAACATACAGAATATTAAGATTATCTACCCGCTGCAAATAGGCTTCTCTTTCTCGCAACTGTTCGTATTTGTCTCCCGCTCCGAGCAGAGCGTTTAACCTTGACGGGAAAATATTAACCTTTGAGCCTTGCTCCGGATTTTCAAACCAAACATCATGTCTGCCGTCAACAAAATCCCATTCACAAAATGGAATTATAACCACATCATATTCCAGTCCTTTTGCCTTATGAATGGTTTGCAACTCCAACGTATCCTTTTTCTTGCCTACCACTGCAACCTCTTGGCTCATTACATCTGTCCAATATTGCAGAAAATCACGCAAGCCGTTACCTCTGTCAGAGCAATATTTCGCAAGTTTATCACAAAAAGCAAGCACAAATTCATCTTGGGCATTTATCTCGAAATCCTTGATTAGTTTCAAAACCAAATCTATCAAAGAAATTGTTTTCTGTCTATACGCATTCAGTTTTTCCAAATCATCAATCCCCACTATGTTTTCCAACCAATATCTCGCAATGCTGTCTTTTTTATCGACAATAAATCGCAATAGGAATATGATTTTCTTAATCCCATCGTTGGCTGCCAATACGAGTGCGTCACTTGAAGCGATGTTGTAGTCTTTCGCAAACCGCTCGGCGAACTTTTGCATTTCACTCGTTTTTCTGAACAGAATAACAATATCACCCAATCCGTAACCTTGCGAAAGATAATAGTTGACTTCATTTATGGTTTCGTCCATCATAAAATCCGAAGACCCATAACTCCCGGCTCGCGAACACAATTCCTTGCTCTTATTCAAAAACCTAAACCTCAACTCACCACTGCCTGCATTCTTCTTCGGCGTCTGTTTTTCAATATTTATTTTAAGCCACTTGAACGCCTGCGAAAAGAATGCATTGTTGAAATTGACTATCTCCTCATCGGTTCTGTAATTATCGGACAAAGATTTACCTTCCGTTGAGATTGAATACTCCTTCTCCCCCATGCCGTCATACAAGTTCTGCAATATCTGCCAGTCCCCTCCATTCCATCGATAGATAGACTGCTTTACATCACCAAAAACAGCGCAACCTCCACCACTCGCAAGACATTCTTTCAGCAGAAACATGAAGTTTCGCCAAGCCTGCGAAGAAGTATCTTGAAACTCGTCTATCATTATATTCCTTATCCTCGAACCAATCCGCTCATACACAAAAGGCACAACATCCTCACTCGACACCATTGCACCGAGCAACTTTTGAGTATCTCTCAACAAAAAACAATTATCCTCCTTTATCAAATCCCGCTTCCTGCTATCTATAAAAGTCAAAAGGCATAGTTTGTAAATTGAATTATACAGCAAATATGCTTCCCTGCATTTGATGTAATTTTTATCGTAGTAAGCTTGTAGTTCCTCATAAATCGAACCGAACAGCTCCTCTTCATTTACCTTATCCTTCAATATTTTGCATTCACCATCATCTGTTCTAATTGAATACTTGCCGTTCGTTTTTTGGACGTAACAATATTTTTTTAGTTCCAACTCATGTTGCTCGCATATTTCCTCTACCGTACGTACATAGGCTTTAATCTGCTTTTCAAACTCTCTGACCATCTTCATTGCATCATCAGCCTGAGACAAAATATCTTTCAAATCATCAACCCCAATCCTTGAAACCTCATCGGAAACAATATTTTTTCTGAGATCTTCGGAAAACTTCAACAAATCTTTCTCGTAATTCCACTTCTCGCCCTCAGACTGTCTTTTCTTTATCAGCCTGCTCAAACATTCTTCCAGCCACTTATTCTCTGAAACATCTTCTTTAAGCTCCTTAACCGCTTCTTCTACATAGTCATTGTCATTCAAAAGTATTTCAAAACTACTTCCAACGCCAATCTCCTTTGCCATGTTTCTCAATACCCGTTGAAAAAAACTGTCTATCGTTTCTATCCAAAAGTGATCGTAATCATGAAGTATATACGTCAATGCAGATTTCGCATTTTCTGCCTCTTCTTCCGACAAAACGGCATTTTTCGCTCTTTTTATGGCATCTATCTCGCTTTGTACCCTCGAAACATCATACACCATATTCCACAGGACAGACAAAATCCTGTTTTTCATCTCGGCGGTAGCCTTATTGGTGAACGTTACGGCAAGTATGGAACGATAAGACTTAGGATTTGTCAACAACTTGCGCACATACTCAACAGTCAGGCTGAATGTCTTTCCACTACCGGCCGAAGCCGAGTACACTGTCAATTTAGTACCACTCTCGTTCATTTGTTATTGATTAGTTTAGCATTGTATTTCATTTTATCGAAGCCGGCAATAGAACAGTCTGTCTGCTTAACCGAAGCATTCTTTTTCCATCATTCTTCGCTCTTCCCTGCTATTGTGCGAAAAATCAATCTGATGTCCCTGAAAAATGTTCTTGTATCTATATATTCGAGATTGATTGCAATCTTGTCCGGCATTATGACCTCAATATAGTACTGTTCCGGGTTTTCCGCCTTCGCCAAAATCTCGTTCTCATTTCTGTATTTCATTGAAGCAATATCCGTTATACCCGGTCTCACCGAAAGCACCCGCCTTTGTTCTTTCGAATACATATCCACATATTTTCTTACCTCCGGTCTCGGTCCGACAAAACTCATATCCCCTTTCAATACATTAAACAACTGCGGCAACTCGTCCAATTTATACTTACGGATAAAATACCCCGCCTTGGTTATACGGCAATCCCTTCCTCCAACGGTGAGCAGACCTTGCTTATCCGAACCGACCGTCATGGAACGAAACTTATATATGGTGAAGTCAACTCCATTCAATCCAACCCTCCTCTGTTTGTAGAACACACCTCCCTTACTCGAAAGCCCGACCCAAAGCGACAAAAATACAAACAACGGCGACAATACAACCAGACCAAACAATGAGCCGACAATATCGAACAACCTTTTCATACGACAATCGACATTTTTCTCGGAACAAAAACCTACCCAATCTTTTCCATCAATTCGTAATACAACTCAACAAGATTACGAACAACATACTCAACCTCTGCATTCGTAAGTTGAGGATATATCGGAAGACTTATCTCCCTGCTGAAACTATCCATGCTCTTCGGATAATCCTCTATTTTGTAACCCATCTGCTTAAACAATGTCAGACAAGGCATAGGAATATAATGCACATTGGTGGCAATTCCTCTGTCTGCCAAACGCTGAATAAGCATATCCCTGACACTTTCCGTTATGGGATTTATTCTCAAAAGAAACAAATGATAGGAAGGCTGCATATAGCAACTCTCCTTAGGCGGAATAACAGCCCAATGATAAGCCCCAAGCAATTTGCGATAAAGTTCATAAACCCGCTTTCTCTCACCAAGCAAAAAATCATACTTTTTCAACTGAGCCAAAGCTATCGCAGCATTAACATCCGGCATATTTATCTTCATTCCGTGAGCAACAATATCGTATCTCCACGCACCGGCTTTTGTTTTTGTAAATGCATCTTTCGTTTGACCGTTAAGCGACATCAGCTTGAACCACTTCTTTACCTCTTCCGCATCGAACACTTTCGGCAAATTGAAACAAATCGCACCGCCCTCGGCAGAAGTAATATTTTTCACCGCATGAAACGAAAACACAGTAACATCTGCACATCTGCACACATCAATTCCGTTCAACTTTGCCCCTATTGAATGAGCAGAATCAGACAGAACCAATATTCTGCCCAACTTTCGCTGCACCTCCGTTTCCGCAACAAACAAAGACCTCACTTTCTCGTCATTCACAATACTGCAAATCTTGTCGTACTCACAGGGTAGACCGCCCAAATCCACCGGTATGACAGCTTTTGTTCTTGGAGTGATTGCCTCCCTTATCTTTTCTACATCAATGGTTAGGTTATCGTTCACATCTACCATCACCGGCTTCGCCCCCATATCCATCACCGCCATTGCCGTGGCACAATACGTGTAAGCAGGCACTATAACCTCATCACCATCTTTCACACCCAACCACTTCAACGCCAACACAGCCCCACTTGTCCATGAATTGACACACACCGCACTCTCTATACCCAGTCTAAACTGCAACTCCTCCTCCAACGCCTTTACCTTAGGTCCCGTAGTAATCCAACCGCTTCTCAACGATTCGTCAACCGACGCTATCACATCATCATCTATATATGGCGGAGCAAAACTTATTTTCATATCCTTTCCTCATTTATTACCTGTGCAAAGATACGAAAAAGACCAACCCCAAAAACATGCTTACAAGTCTTGCATATTAAAAATATTCTTTCGTCCTAAGTCTCAAAAGCTACAACGAGAAAGACCAAAACAACATTTCCATAAACCACTGAAAGCCAAAGCTCAAAAAATTATCTACAAATTTTTCTTCCGTTTCCTATTGCAAGTCCGCAAAATAGCAGTACTTTTGCGGTGTACTATTACACCAACACACTAATGCAGTATAAGAAATGATAGAAATTAAAAATCTAAGCTTTGGTTACAGGACGAAGAAAACCATTTTGAGAGATGTATCCCTGAATTTGAAGAAAGGATACA
>CAZSFV010000030.1:0-23231 GCA_964606345.1 uncultured Bacteroidaceae bacterium
GCCTATCAGAGCTACCTTTGCTCACCCGGGGTCATCGACCTTATGCAGCAAATGAGGTTCGAGACCTACCGCCTCGGCGAAATCCAAAACCGTGTGGAACAAACCGAACCGCTCATTCGCAACGCCGACATGCTGATGGCAGACATCTCCGCAATAAGAGCCTCCGACAACCCATGCGGCAACAACCCCCACGGGCTGTACGGCGAGGAGTTTTGCAAAATCCTAAACTTTGCAGGCATGAGCGACAAGCTCAGCTCGGTCGGAATATACAACTACAATGCCGAAAAAGACAGCGACTTCCGCACCGCACGCCTCATTTCGCACGCCCTTTGGTACTTCATCGAAGGCTACAACTGGCGAAAGAACGATTACCCCTACAAAGACATAGAAAACTACTACAAGTTCAGCGTACTCATGCCAAACGACACGACCATCGTCTTTTTCAAAAGCAAAAAAAGCGAACGATGGTGGATGCAGGTCTCCTGCCCCGGCGAAATGCAGGAAAAATATCTTCGTCATTTTCTTGTGCCATGCACCTTCAAGGACTACGAAGAAGCCATGGAGGGCAGAGTACCCGAAAGGTGGCTCTTGGCATACACCAAGCTCAACCTGTAAGAGAGAGCAACGAAAAACAAAACGCCCTTCCGTTTCGATTGGAGGGCGTTTCATTTTACCGAAACGGCGAATCAATAACTCACCACCGGCAGAACCCTGCCCTCTGGAAAAGCCTCGCCGGTCAATCTAACGAACATCAAACCCTTATGCTGCGGCACCGGTACATCTACAGCGGCATTCATCGGCACAAACACCCCCGCACTTCCAATCCTCCTGCCCTCGGCAGAGACAAACTCCACCCTCACCTCGCCCGATGCTCCCCTGCCCTCCACACGCAAAAGCCCCGACGAAAGCAACCAAGCCCTCAACTCCGCACCCTCTGCCGCCTGCAAAGACAAATCCCCCGATGCCGACGGTGCAAAGCTCCACCGGTTCCAACGTTCAAAAACAACATCGTTTGCAATCCCCCTCAAATACTCAGCCCTTTCGGCACTCACTCCGCCGAAAGCCGGAGCCGCAGGCAGAGCCTCCTCAAACACGGCACAATAAAAACAACACGCCGCCAAATAAGTGCCAAGCACCGAAGGGTGAGAATTATCCGAAGAATGCAACACCACCGTGGAATCGGACAAAAACGACTGCAAGAACGCCTCGCCCACCGGCGAAACATCGGAACGGAAATCCCTCGCCATGAGCGTGTAATTATCCGTAAGCCTCTGCGTCATGCCCTCAAAGGAGCAGAACGGCTCATAGAACGGACAATTCATCGCATCGCCGTACCTGTATCCCCATGTAGCAAAGAAAACAACCCTTGCCTGCGGATTGTGCAGCTTGCAAATCGAATCCAAGCTCCCCGCATACGGATAAACCTGAGAATAGAACTGATTATCCGGAAAAGCAACCTCCTGGCTCTGCCCCTGCAAAACAATGCAATCATAACCACCCGCCTCAATCTTTGCCAAAGTCTGCGCACTGTTCAAATGATTCCGAAAAGTAAAACCGCCCGACGTACTGCTTTCGCACACAATCTCCTTGCCGTTGCAGCGAGCAATCTGAGCCAGCACCTGCGGCAGATTGTTCGTATAAACATAACTGTTGCCGACAAAAAGCACCCTTTTCGACGACTGACCGTGCAGCACCCCCGCACCGATGCAAAGCAACAAGCACACCGCCCACAGCTCCGCCAACGCATACACCCTTTTCATAATCATACACTTTTAGAACCAATACCGAAAGCAAAGATACACCTTTTTCGCATATTCAGCCGGAGGAAAGGGCTTGCAAAAATAAAACTCAAACACATGCTTGCCTCCTTTCTTTGCTTCAATACCCTTATCGGAGTTATTCCTTGCGGGTAAACTTGCCTTGTGTGGCAATCCATGGAATTATTACCGCCTTTTGTGCCGCTTTATAGCTGTCGGCGTAATAACGGCAAGGCTTGCCTCACGGCTTCTTGCGTTTTGTCGCCGTTTTTCAAAGGCATGAGAATGGCGATGCCCAAGTAGAAAAAAAAGAGTGCGGTGAAAACCGCCGCACTCCAAACAAAAAAAAGAAAAAAAATGAAAACGAAAAAAAACTTATACTTCACTCCCTCGTAAGCCTGCGAAGAACCCTCCCCCGCTTTTCCCTGCTCCCGGTTCCGCATGCCTGCTACGCCCGATAGAACGCTCCGACTTGGCATTTATTGTACCGCTTTCGACATATATTTGTCCTTTCGCATATTTTTTTGTGGAAGTGTCGAAATTGCCCGAGGCGTTCCGCCTGTGTGCTTTGCTGTTTTCGACCCGTTTGCAGCCTTGCCGACCCTCTGCCTGCGGCTTTGTCGCCATGCCGCACCGTGTTCCTTTCAGCGGCTTTGTGCCATAATGCCGTAAAAACAGCATTGCGTTCCGCTCTCTCCTGCCTTGTGCTTCATTTCGCAAGCATAAACAGCCGAAAACAATGCAAACGCACCAAAAGCAAGCCTTTCAAAAGGAACGATTCAGCCTCCGCAATTCCGAAGGTCCCGCTCCAAGAGTTCGCCGCACATAACGGCTGAAATAAGCCTGCGACGAAAAGTTGAACATATCCGAAACATCGGCAATGGACAGCTCTTTGTTGCGGAGCTGTTGCGAAATATCGAGTGCCGTGTAGCGGTTTATCCAATAGTTGGCAGCAAAGCCGCTGACTTGTTTCGACACCTCGGAAAGATATTTTGAGCTTATGCACAGCCTGTCGGCGTAGTAGTCCACCTTTCTGTGTTTGCGGAACGTCCCCTCCTCCAATATCGACAGAAAACGGTTCATGATTGAAGCATTTCGGGCGGAAGTATCCTCCGCCCTGCCCATGCGGGCGTGAAATTCAAAGAAATCGAGTATGGCTGCCTGCATGGCGTTGATGAGACTCTCGCGGTAAAAGCAATGTTCCCTGTCGTTGAGGCGTTGCTCTATGAGGTCGAAATCCCTGATGCAGATAGAGAGCTGTTCGGCGTCAAGAGGTATGACCGGATTGTCAAGCAGCGAGAGCCGACCTTTGATTGCATAGTTGTTTTGCGGCGTACTCAAAGCTATGAAGTTGCGAGAGGCATAAACAATCCTGCACTTGAAATCATCGGAAGCACTCACCTGCTCAATCAAAGAGCGATGCCGCACAATGACAAGGTCGCCCGCCTTTAGCTCAAAACGTTTTCCGTTGAACAACAAATCGCACTGCCCCTGCAAACAAAGCAAGTGTGCCAAACAGCCCTGCTTTGCCCCGGTTCTTATCCCCTCTATGGAATCGGAAAGAAATATATCGTTCTGCTCCTGCTGATCCATAAACCCGCAAATTAGGTCGGCAAAGTTACGAAAATAACATGCAACCGCTACCTTGGCAGTGCGGTTGCAAGTGTGCAGGCTTGGTTCAGAGCTTGCTTCTCTGTGGCTTGGGCGACTGTTGAACAACGATAGACAAGTCTGCCTGTCGTTTGACAAGGACGGCTGTCCTTTACATCAAAATCAGTCCCCTCACAGAAGCCAATTAAATAAATATCCAGATATTACAATCAACAGAGTAACCACTCCGAAAAAGATGCCTATCAATCGCAAGCTCATCACTTTCTTAAGCATTGCCGCCTCGGGTACAGACAGTCCGATGACCGCCATCATAAAGGCTATTGCCGTGCCGAGCGGAATGCCTTTGACCACAAACACTTCAATGATGGGAACAATGCTTGCAGGATTCGCATACATCGGCACGGCAAGAACGACTGCCAAAGGAATGCCCCACCAATTTTCTGCCGATAAATATTGCTCAAAGAATCCTTCCGGGATATAGCCGTGCATTGCTGCACCGATGCCTATGCCGATGATAATATACAACAAAACTCCGCGTACTATGCTCCATGATTCTTTTGTGATGGCAGGCAACCGCTTCAAAAATGGAGTTTTCTCAGTTTCCCACAGCTCGCTCTGTGCATTAGATTGCATTTGGGCATTCTTCACCCAATCGCTCAAATAAGACTCGAGCCTCATCTTACCCAAAATATAGCCTGCAATCATCGACAGAACCGTTCCGCTTACCACATAGACAAGTGTGGCTTTCACTCCGAACGAACCGAGAAACATTGCTATTGCCACCTCGCTAATCAGCGGAGAAGCAATAAGAAAAGTCAGCGTAACCCCCAAGGGGATACCGCCCTTGACAAAGCCTATAAACAAAGGTACCGACGAGCAAGAGCAGAATGGTGTGATTCCGCCAAAGAGGGCTGCCATAAAATAATCCAAGCCGTATAGTTTATGCGTTGTCAGATATTGCCGCAACCGTTCTATGGGAAAATAAGCATTTATGATACCCATCACAAAGCTGATGCAAAAGAGCAGCAGCACAATCTTTATGGTATCGTAAAAGAAGAAATTCACAGCAACGCCCAAAGCCGAGGCAGCGTCCAAACCAAATATATCGTATACCAACCAATCCGCAAATTGCTGTATCATAAGCCAAACAATTCTTTAATTTCGTTTTCACTCGGCACGTGTCCCTTGATTTTCACCTCGTCGTCTACCACAATGGCAGGTGTGGAGATAATGTTGTAGCTCATCATCTGCATTATATCGTCCACCTTTGAGAGTTTAACATCGAGCTTGTAGCGGTCAATGACCTTTTCCACCACATTGAAGGCTGCTTTACACTTGGCGCAGCCGGGCCCCAAAACCTTTACTTCCATAATGTTACAAATAAACTGTTATACAATAAAAAATACCAATCAATACAAATAATACTCCCACAACAACATTCAACCACCTCCTGAGAGTCTGCATACACCCATAGACTTTGGCTATTTGTCCTGCACTGAAAGCCAATATCCATGCCACCGTCAGAACCGGCAATGCCGTGGCAATGGCAAAAAGAACAGGCAACAAATATCCCATTGTTGCTGTTGCCGACATAGGTATAAGCATTCCGAAATAGAATATCCCGCTTGTCGGACAAAAAGCCAAGGCAAACAACACTCCTATAAGAAAAACCCCAACTCCTCCTTTGTCTGTCAGTCCTTCCCCCTTGCCGCCAAACCCAAAAGAGGGTAATGATAGTTTGCTTCCAAACAGCATGTACAAACCTATCAGCACCAAAGCCGGACCGAGCAACATTTCGCCACACTTGCCGATAATCCTCCCAAACCCAAACAAACTTGAACCGCTTTTGAGCAACACTATAAGAACCACACCCAACAGTGTATAGCTTGTTACTCTGCCCAAGGCATAAAGCAAGCCGTTGCAAAATACACGTTTACGGCTTTCGATGTGCTTACCTATATAAGCTATCGCTGCAATGTTGGTTGCCAACGGACAAGGCGACAAAGAAGTGAGCAAGCCCAACAGAAATGCCGTCAATACGGGAGTTGAACTACTTTCCAACAATGATTGCAACCACTCCATGACCCTTTACTTGATTTGCCCCGCAACACCTTTTTTGAAATCCTCGGGCTTTGTGCGGGCATTGAGAAAAGCAAAATCGGTCATATCTTCAACCACTTCCTTTCCGCTCTTGTCATGATTGACAACAATCAACGACGAGAAACTCACCTCATATTTGTCGGCAAGTTTCTCATTTTCGGATATATCCACCGATTTGAACACCAACTCCCCGCTTTTCAGCCTGTCCGAAAAGGACGTTTCAACCAATTCCTTTGTGTTTTTCTCCACCGCCAAACAAGTGGCACAACGCTGTTTGCCGTGAAAGTACAACACTTCCACAACATCGTTTTTCGACAGCGTTTCCGCTTCGGCTCCACTCTTTGCATTGCCGCTTCCGCAAGCAAACATGCCCATACACAGGGCAATCATCAATAAACCTCTCTTCATATCAAATATTTGTAATTAGTAATTCGCAAAACAACGAACATTCTCTTCAAAAAAAGTTGCCTATTTACAACAACTTTCTTTTTTGCACGCACACCCATCGAAGAACTCCCCGAACAACGCCTTCGCCAACTTCCAATTCTCCATGTTGATACAGTATTTAACCTTTGGAGTTTCAAGCTCGCCTTGTATCAGTCCCGCCTCTTTCAACTCTTTCAGGTGTTGCGAAACCGTAGCCTTTGCTATTGGCAGTTCCTCGTGAATATCGCCAAAATAGCACTGTGTCTGCTTGGCCAAAAATTGCAATATGGCTATCCGTGCAGGGTGTCCCATCGCCTTTGCAAAGCGTGCAACCTGCTCTTGCTTAACCCCATAACTGTCTTTACTTGCCATGATTTTATCTTGTTTGTTGTTTGCAAAAATACGAACATTATTCAATGCTGCAAAACAAATGCATATTTTTTTTTCGAGAGAAACTATTTTTTTGCTTTCGCTTAATCGTGAAACGCCCTCTTCGGACTTTGTCGCAAAAGCTCCGTAAGAGGCGGCAACTGCCTGTTCTCTGCCTGCTTCCGAGCATTACAACCGATTGATTTCCGGGAGCAAATCTGCCTTTTCTGAAAGAGACGGAATGGAAAATAACTTGCAACCGCTACCTTGGCAGTGCGGTTGCAAGTGTGCAGGCTTGGTTCAGAGTCTGCTTCTCAATGCCTTGGCTTGGGCTGTGTTGTTTGCCATGCCTTCGTACGAAAAGCCGTAGAGGGTGGCAAAACGTTTCATGGTGTATTCGCCATCGTCAATCATCTTCTTCGACGGACCTGCTCCCTGATAGAGGAAGAAGAGTTGTTTGCCCTTGAAGGTGTCGGCGTTTGCTACATCGTAAAGTCGTTCCATGAATGTGCGAAGCGAAGCGCAAATGTTATGCCAATACACTGGCGAACCCATGACCACAATATCGGCTTGCTTCATTTTGTTGAACAGTTCCTCGAATTGGTCGCCCTCTGCGGTTTGTCCGTAGAAGTTGATGCGGTAGTCTGTCAACGTGACGGTTTCGTACTCTTGCCCCTCCAACAGCTGCTTTGCAAGCTCGGCTGTGTTGCCATCTTTGTTGGGGCTGCCGTTGATGAAAAGAATTTTTTTTGTTTGCATGTTCGGATTGTTTTTAACTTTTTCCGAATTGCCGCCTTGGCAGTTCGTTGTGCATACTGCCGACATCAATACGGCAGCCGCACAGAATAAATACTTCATTGTCTTCATTTCCAAATACATTAAAGGTTATCATTAAAAAATTTTGTCAGTTTGTCCACTGCTTTATCCACATACTCCGGCACATGGTAGGTTTGTATGTGTGTAGCTCCCTCGATGAGGAAAAGCTCCTTGTTCTTTGTTCCCTCTGCACGACTGAAGCACTGCTCGCTCATGTAGAACGTATCGGCTTTTGCCCCTGCTATCACGAGTAAAGGGCTGTTGATAAGGTGCATACCCTCGGAGGCGTCGAATGCCATCAGGTCCATAAGGCTGCTTTTGGTGTATTTGAAGGTCGAATTGGGGTGAGCGTGGCTCTGCATATAGTATTCGTATCCCTCTCTGTAAAGGTCGAACGGCAGTTCTGCCGCCTGCTCGGGCGTAACTCCGCTCATGTCGCCCACATACTCCGTTTCTCCGCCCTCGGCTTCTCTCTGCCTTGCCTGACATGCCTCGGCAAGTCGTTCCTGCACTTGCTCAATCTGCGAATCCAGAAAACCGTTTCGCCTTACAAGCCCCGTGTTGAACATGCTCAAAACAGCCACTGCCTTGAAACGCTTATCCGTCTGTGAGGCTTTGATGGTGTAACCCCCTCCTCCGCAGATACCGAGAATGCCTACCCTTGGGGCATCTACGCCGGGGAACTGCAACAGCACATCCGCCGCACGGTGAATATCCTCAATGCGGTAAGCCGGTTTGTCGGTATTGCGAGGACTGCCCTCGCTTGCTCCCTGGTAAGCCGCATCGAACACAAGGCATATATACCCCGCTTCTGCCATTCGCTGAGCATAAAGCCCTGCCACCTGTTCCTTCACTCCCCCGTTCGGGTGTGCCACCACAAGAGCCGGATAACGCTTACCCGCATCATAGCCGGCAGGAGTGTAAACATTGGCTGCAATCTTCAAACCGTTCAATAGGTAGTTGATGGTGCGTATATTCACCTTGCCCGGTTGGTTCTCGGCAATGGCACCTGCATAAACCAATCCCCACGGATTGGCATTGTGGCTCTTCAAGTCGGAGAGCTCAAGCTGTGTAAACCCATTCTTTTCCTTCATGGTCTTTTGTGCTTTAACGCCACCGCATGCGAACAAAGCCGCACACAACAGGCTCATTGTTATTCTGTTCATTCTTCCTTGTTCTATGCTTTGGGTTGAATAATGTTGCAAAAATAGAAAGGCTGAGACGGATTGGTTTTGCACTTTTTGCGGAAAAACGTACCATTTTTGCGGAAAATCCCTTTCCTGCCATTCTTTCGGAGCTTTGTCTTTCTATAAGGACGATTCGCCAAAATGTTTTCCCCGAAGGCTTCTGCCAAATGCCGAAGCACTTCCGCCTGCGGCTCAACCCTGCTCCCTCATGTCCGCAAGCCTCGTCCGCAGAGCAGGAGCAAACGAAAAAGAGTGCGATGACATCACCGCACTCCCCCACAATGAAAATTAAAAAAATGAAAACAATAAAAGTCTTCTACTTTACCCGTTCCAATATCTGCCTAACCTTTTCCGGCGTTACTATCCCTCTTTCGCCCACACGCCAACCTCTCTTTTCGAAACGCTCCACTATGGTATTTATTGTGTCTTCTCCTATGGAGTATTCGCTCAAACGTGTCTTTTTTCCCAAGCTGCGGAAGAAGCTCTCCGTTTTTTCGATTGCTTCGTCTATGGCTTTTTCCTCGTCCGCCGCCGTTATGTTCCACACTCTGCGGGCATATTGCAAGAGCTTGCCGTGTTTCTCCCGACGCATCACCGCCATGACGCCCGGGTGTACTATTGCCAGCGTTTCGCCGTGGTCAAGTCCGCAAAGAGCCGTCAGTTCGTGTCCTATCATGTGCGTTGCCCAGTCCTCTTCCACGCCCATGGCTATAAAACCGTTCAATCCCATGGTTGCCGTGAGCATATAGTTGGCCCGGCAGTTGTACGAAGGTTCTTCGCCCATCAGCTCCGGAGCTTCCTCTATCAGGGTCAAAAGCAGAGCCTCCGCCCAGCGATCCATCACTCTTGTGTCCAAGCAGCTTGTCAGGTACTGCTCCAAGGTGTGTGCAAAAATATCCACTATGCCGTTGGAAATCTGTTTCTTCGGAAGTGAAAGCACCACGTCGGGGTCTAATATGGAGAACTGCGGAAAGCCTTGCGGATTGTGGAAAGCGAGCTTCTCGTGCGTCTTGCGGCGAGAGATGACTGCCCCGTTGTTCATCTCCGAAGCGGTGGCAGGCAGTGTCAGAACGCTTGCAAAGTCGATGGGTTTGGGCAGTTTGAAGCTCTTGTCGGTCAGTATCGTCCATGCGTCGACGCAGTCGCACTCGGCTGCCGTTGCAATGAACTTTGTTCCATCTATGACGGAGCCTCCGCCAACGGCAAGAATGAAGTCTATGCCCTTGTCCTTGCAGATTTGCACCGCTTTCATCAATGTATCGTAATCCGGATTTGCCTCTATCGCTCCGAACTCCGTAATGTCGTAACCGCTCAAAGCCTTCATCACCTGCTCATAAACGCCGTTCCTTTTGATTGAACCGCCTCCGTAGGTCATGAGGATTTTGGCATTCTTCGGCACAAGCTCCGAGAGCTTTGCCGTCTGCCCCTTGCCGAACACCAAACGTGTCGGATTCATAAACTCGAAATTATTCATCTTCTTTCGTTTTTTGGTCTGCCTTCTTGGTACATGTAGAACGAACCGTTGCAGGGCAAAATTGTTCACCCGTCTTGTTTTTTCTCTTCTTCGCTGCATTTTGTTGCCCTTGCCGGGGTCTGTGCGGAGGTTTGTTCAGGGAAAAGCGAAACGGCATCGCCCTTTTCGGGAGACGCCGTTCGGCTGGTTTTCTTGTGCCACTCTGCGGGGCGGCGGTTTGTTCGGTCGGCAAGCTGCGGCGGTGCTTGTCATCGCATCGGCGACAGGGCGTTGCCTACTGCCTACCGTGAATAAAGTTCCTTATCTGCTCTATTGCCTGCGGGGTTCTGAGGCTTTGGCAGTCGATGATGGAGCTGTTTATGCCGAGAACCTTGTTTTGTTTGACGGCTTTGAGCTTGTTGTAGGGGGCAGTTCGCTTGAAGGTTTCAGCCTCTTCCTTTCTGACGATGATGTAATCGGGTTGTCGGGCAAAGATTTCTTCCTTGCTTATTGACCAACCTTTGATGTCTTTCGCCATGTTCTCGCCGCCTGCAAGGCTTATGACATCGTCGATGAAGGTGTTGCCGCCTGCCGTAAAGTCGCCCGTGTCGCCAAAGCCTGCCACATAGTACACGCTCGGCTTTTTCCCCTCCTGCTCTGCGGGCGAAAGCTCTGCAATCTTGGCTTTCATGTCGGCAATGAGGCTGTCGGCGAGTTTCTCCTTGCGGAACAAGCGTCCGAGAAAGCTCACCGTTTCATAAACATCGGCAACCTTTTGCCTTTCGGGCAGACACACCACACACAGACCCGAGGAAGACATCTTCTCCACCATCTGCTTGGCAATCATCGAGGCGGTGAAAACCACATCGGGCTTTTTCGCCATAATCATCTCTATGTTCGCATCGCTTATTCCGCCTACAGAAGGAATGCGTTTCGCTCCCTCGGGATAGAGGCAGTAGTTCGTTCTGCCCACTATGCGGTCTCCTGCCCCCAAGTCGAAAAGCAACTCCGTTATTCCGGGCGAAAGCGACACCACCCTTTGAGGGTCGATGCCTATGGCAAGCTCCCTGACGTAGTAATCCCTGAAAAGCATCGTTTCCTTTGCCGCCGCAGGCTTTGGAGCTTTGCCGCCGCAGGCAAAAAGAAGGGTGAAGATAAGCGCACACCCCGCTCCCGTGATTATTTTTCCGATATTCATTTCTATAAACTGTTTTTCAGCTTTCGCTTATACCGTTATTTCTCTGTACATGTAAAGAAAAAGGGTGCGGATAAGACCTTTGCGAAAGGCTTTGTTTTTATCCGTACCCTGTGTTCCCTCATTCAAAACGTTCTATCTTACAAACAACTTTTTGCTGCTTCGCTTTCCGTCCTTCTCAACTGTCAACACATAAACTCCGCTTGGCAATGAAATTCTCAATTCGCAACTGCCGTTTGCCGTGTTTGCAAATACTTGTCTCGATTGCATATCGAAGATTCTTATCACCGAAGTTCCCTCCTCCAAGTCTATGTTTACAAGCTCCGAAGCCGGGTTCGGATACAGTCCGAAGGTGAAGCTCTCCGCCTTGGCAAGGGACTGCATCGTCGAGGTGCGGAACGAAAGCTCCCCGCCATAGACCGTGTTGTTTTCGGTGTCGGTTGCAAATGCACGGAAGAGGTATTGCGTATCGGAGGTAAGTCCTTCTATTGCCACGGAATAAGTGTCGGTTTCGTCGGTCGATGTTACGCGAGTCCACTCTTGCGCATCTGCCGCTTTATATTCGAAGCCCCTTGCGGCAATCGTTGCATCGCCGGGGGTCAGTTCGCCGTTCAGCCTTGCACTTTCACCCGTTACCTCGCTTGCCTCCAAGGTTGCCACGCTCATCGGAAAGACGAACGGATTGTTGTCGCTTCGGTAGGTGAAGCCGTCCACACAGAAATAGGACGGAGCGTTGAGATAGCCGTTTGCAAGGTCGTTGGAGGCAAGGGTGAAGACCACCGTGTTGCATTCTCCGAGTGCGTTCAAATCCATGTACACCCATTCACTGACGGCGCTTTCCGCAGGGCTGCCTGCCGTGCGGCAGTCGGCAAGGTAGAGCGACACCGAGCCGGTTTGTTCGCCCGAGGCATTGTAGCCCGTTGCCGTGATGGTCTCCCAGTTGCCCGTTGTGAAGTATTGGCAGAAGTAATCATACATTGCGGAGCTTGGTGCTACATACACCCCTTGCGGATAGAAAGCAGAGCTGTCGGCTTTTCGTATCACGTTGTGGGCAGGCGTTTCGCCGTAGTCCGAATAGTAACCGACCATATACACCGAGCCTGCACCCTCCAAGCCTCTCAAACAAGCCGAAGAATAGTAGCCCGAAGCTGTGGTGTGGTTCGACGGACCGAAGCCGCATGCAAATATGCCGCCCCACAAGCCCAATGCCTCATAAACAATACCGCCGTCGGTGTAATCCTTGCGGTAGTTGCCCTCTTGGTCCATGGTGCCGTTCGATCCGTTCACCAACTCATGATTGTCCGCTGCCAACACAATGCTTTCGCAATCCGAAACCGAGTAAGGCTCGCCTGCGTTCATCACTGCCACTCCCGTAAGGTCGAAACCTGCCGAATAGGAACCTGCACACGGAGAATCATAGATTATGTTGCCTTGTGCATCGGTATCCACGCCCTCGTTTACGTCTATCAACTTAACGAAACGTATGTTCATCTTGTCGAGCATTTCGTCGTCGGGCAATTCGGAAAGGTCGAAAGGCGTACCGTAGCCGACTTCGTACTTGCCTGCAAGATTGTTATAGTGTTGAGCCATAACATCCGACGTACCCGTGCTTAGCGATGTGGCAGGAAAACGGAAGAAATGCTCCCCGTCGCTGCTCACTTCCACAAAGGCAAGCTCCAAAAAGTTTGGTCCGAAAGGGTTTTCGAATACTGCAAAATCGTAACCCGCTCCGTTCACTATCGGACGGTCGAAAGTAACCAAGGCTTCGCCGCCGAAACCCAAGGAAACGGCAGTTGTTGTTGTGCTGTCCGGCACTCCCTGTGCCATGTCGGGCGTGCCGTAGCTCACCTTGGTCGATGCTCCCGGTGCGGTGAAGCCTCGCTTGACCTGAACACCGTATGCCCACGAAACGATTCTCGAATCCGAGATTGCAACCGCATTGCAACCCTCCGTTCCCACAGCTCCGTCGAACTGCGCAAAGCCGAACGCCGCCTGTAACAGCATTCCCAAAAGTAAAAATACTCTTTTCATTTGTTCATCGGTTTTTATTTGTTAAACTATTTCTCCAAACCTGCCGAGAACCTGCCCGAAAAGAAAATGAACGCAATGCCGCTTTTCATCTGAAAACCAATCCACGCAAAGACGTTTCAAGCTCTTTCCTCGAAAGCTCTCAACTCGCAATGCAACACGGCAGGTCTTCTGACTCGTTCCGGTCATCGAGGCCTTCCCATCGGCAGAGCCGACAGTGGCAAGGGAGATTCGATGCCCTTTCTTTGGAACTCACAGCAGCGGGACTGTTCGGGACTTTCACCCGATTCCCTTTTAATCTCTGCAAAACAAGAGAACCGTTTGCGGCTGCAAAGGTAGTGCTTTTCCGTGAAAGAGGATTGAGTATAGAAAAAAAGATTGTGTATCCGTAAAAAAAGGATTGCTTGTCGGCAAAAAAGATTGTGTATCCGTAAAAGAAAATAGTGTACCCGTAAAAAAGATTGTTTGTCTGCCGAAAAGCCATTGAGCCTCACCCCTGTTCCGCTCTGCTTCTGTTTGAGGGTTTCTCTCTCTTTTCTGCTCTCGGCAAAGCGGGAGAAACCTCTGCAAAAAGCAAGGGCAGTGCCTTCTTTGAGAAAAAAAGTAGTAAAACAAAAAAAGTAGCTCTGCCCCGCTTTGCTTTGCTTGTGTTTGAGCCGGGCTGTATGCCCAAAGCAATATAATGCACCGGCGTAAGAATTTATTGTTTCGGGCTTTTATTTTCTTGCTTTTTCTTTTTGTTCTTCTGCAAGGTGTCGATTGCCTGCTTGTAGTTCAGCTCCATTTTTGTCATCAGTTCTGTTTCTGTTTCGATGAGGGCTTTCAATTCGGCAATGCGGCTGAGACTTTCGTTATTGCGATGTTTCAATTCTTTCTCCAAGTCCTCTTCGCTCATGCCGGGAACGAGTAAGGGTTTGCCGTATCGGTCGAATATTTCTTTGCAAAGGCTGTAGATGTTGGTGCGTTCGTCGTTTTCGCTCTGCTTGCAGAAGGCTTTTTGAGACGAGGGGGCGCTGGAAGCCGTGATTTTTGTGCCGAAAATATTGTTGAAGGCGTTCGGAGTGAGTTTCAAGATATAGCACAGTCTGCCCAACTCGGATTTGTTCAAAAGCGGCTTGCCATATTGTGTCGTCATACATCGATTCGTCTGTATCCCACGGTGTCGTTTGCCATTCTGCAATATTTTCTTCCAGTCCGAAGCAGAATATTTCACTACAAAGTATTTGTCGAATACTTCTCGTTTCAAATCTTCCACAAGTTCCATTTCCCATTCTTCCGTTTGCATCTTGGTTTCCTCTTCGATATGGTTCATTGATTTGATTAATCGTTTTTACCGGTTTTTTTCTATCTTTTTTTCTACGCACAAATACCACATTATCAAGCATAAAGTCTACTGATAAGATTGTTGGTGCTTCCTTTTTTTCTGTAATCATATCGATTATTTTTTATTTGACTAATTGCAAATTTAATGACAATATTTTTCTCACGAAAGCCTTGTTGCAAAATTACAACATTTTATCCCGTCTTTTTCACTGCCCAACTGCATGCAAAGCTCTTCCGAAAGTCCGAATAAGCGTTTGGAGTTCAGTGTTTTATGGCTATATCTTTGCATCGTTTTCTCCAAGAGGATTCAGCCTTGGTGTTGATAACTCGGGAGGGATTGTTGAACGTAAATTAAAATAAACACTATGATGGACGTACTGTCGTCTCAAACGACAAGCATGAAGAGCCTAATGGCAGAGAAGGACGAAAGTCTGCCGTTTTTGTTGAACCCTGTTTTTCCCTCTTGCGGAATGGGTGCCGTTGTCGGCAGCAGCGATTGTTGCAAGAGTACATTTTTGAGGCATCTTGCAGCCTGTGTGGCAAGCGATAGCGAGTTTCTGTTTTGGGAAACCGCTCCCGTTTACAAGCGGGTGCTGTATGTCTCGACCGAGGACGAGGAAAGTGCCATGGGCAGACTGCTCAAACGGCAGAACAAAACATGGCAGTTGAACGATGAGCAGGCTGAAAGGGTGGAATTCCTTTTTTCTTGTGATTGCATACCGCAAAAGGTGGAGGCTGTGCTTGGCGAAAGACGGGCTGACTTGGTGATAGTGGACACCTTTGGCGATATATGCAAGGAGGACCTGTCGCAGAGCAACAACATTCGCAACCTGCTCAACTCCTTCGGCGAGATTGCCCGCCGATACAACTGCTTCATTCTGTTTGCTCACCATCTGAGAAAGAGCGGCGAGGGTTCGGCTTCCTCAAAGCTCAACATCCTCGGTTCGCAAGCCTTTGAGGCGAAAATGAGGGTGGTCTTGGAGCTGAGACGAAAGCCAAAGAGCGGCAACATCTTGCAGGTTCGCATTCTGAAAGGGAACTACCTCCCCTTCGATTACAAACAGCAGGTTTTTGAGCTGCAACTCGACGAAAACATGTGTCTGTTTGCGAACAAAAGCTGCGGAGACACGACCGGCGAACCGTCGCTTTTTTCCGACGAGACCCCATGTGGAAAAACCGACAATGAACGCAAAAGAACGTATCCGCAGAATTTGGAAACTATTGTCGATTTGCGAAACAGCGGTAAGTCGATACGTGAAATATCGGAACTTGTCCCACAGAGCAAATCCACTGTGCAACGTATCCTGAAAAAACTTCCCGAAGCATAAACCCCCTATTGTCCCCCTCCCCGTCCCCACCCCCATATCTTAGGATATGGGTGGGGACAGGGGGAGGGACAAGGGATATGCCGGGTTCGGGGACAAGGTTTTGGTAACAAGAAAAAAATTGTGTGAGTAACAGTGAAAAAAACTATGTCGCAACAGTGTGAAGCATGTGAGTAACAGTGAAAAGCTGTGAAAGCAACTGTGAAACCTTGTGAGCAACAAAGAAAAGCATGTGAGTAACAATGTGAATTTATTAACCTTAGAAACATCTACAGTAATGACCGATTTGAAGAATTTGAAACGCCGAAGCATTGAGTTGCAACAGCAAGAGAAAGAGACATTTTACCAAATGGGAATGAGGGACGAGGATTTCCCTTGTTTCTTCACCGAGGAGGTGTTGGATATGTTGGATATTTCACGTCCGACTCTCTACCGCATACGCCGCATTCTGCAACAAAGGCATTCTGCCGCTCCGCCGAGCTGCCCTGCCACAGGGTCGAGAGGCTGGAAGAACCGCTACTCGATGAGGGAAATAGACGAAATAAAGCAATACATCAAGGAGAAGAACACCTACCGTTCGCCTTTGGAAAACATCGACAGACAAGAATAAAAAAATGGGAGCAACAGTCTTGTCTTGTGTTCTGTTCAAATTGTTAATGTTGCTCCCGAATGCTAAAACTAATTATGTCATACCTCTCGGTATGGCAGTGCAAAGGTAAGAATTTTTCTGATATGTCAATAATTATAGACACCCTAAAAAACACAAACGCTCTTTACCGTTATCGTTACAGTTTGGACAGGAGCAGCCGCAAGTTTATTTGTCCGCAATGCGGAAAGCGCACTTTTGTCAGGTATTGGGACAACATGCTCGGGGGCTACATGCCGGACGAAAGGGTGGGCAAATGCGACAGAAGCATAAACTGCAACTACCATCTGCCGCCGAGAGCCTCAAAGCTGTCGAACGCCTGCCTGCCGGTTGAAAGGCTGCCGCATTTGCAGGTCAATCCCGCCGCAGATGCTCCTTATGTATTGGAGACCGACACCGAGCTTTTTTATCGTCATCGCAAGGAGAGCTTTTTCTATCGTTTTCTGCTCACTCTGCCCGTGGAGACAGAACGCATCGAGGAGTGTTGCCGACGGTACGACATAGGCTCTTCCCGCCGGAGAGGCGTAATCTTTTGGCAGAAAGACACGGAGAACAAAATCCGAAGCGGCAAGATTATGTACTACGACCCTTTGAGCGGCAAGCGATTGAAGACCCGTCCGCCCGAGTGGGTACACAAGAAGGTGGTAACGCCCAAGGGGTGGCAGTTGCGGCAGTGCCTCTTTGGTCTGCACTTGCTGAAAACCGAAAAGACAAGGAGGCTTGCCATAGTGGAGAGCGAAAAGACGGCTGTGCTGCTGAGCCTCTTCTGCCCCGAAAGGCTGTGGACGGCTTGCGGAGGAAAGATGAACCTGAAAGCCGAATTGCTCAAAGAGACCGACCGCAACGAGATTGAGCTTTACCCCGACCTCGATGCCGTTTCGTATTGGCAAAGCCTGCTGCCCGGGCTGCAAAAAGACTCGGGCAGGCGTTTGAGCATTGTACCCTGGTGGAGCATTGCCGGGGAAAGGGGTCTGAACGTGCAGAAGCTCGCTCCAAATGCCGATGCCGCCGACCTGCTGCTCTCGCTCAAAGCCACACCGCCCTCCGCAGAAGAACAATAAGACCTCGCCACACCGCCACAGGCATTGCCTCCATGCCAAGGAGCAAAGGGCAAAGCACGCTCTATCCCTTCAAGAGGATTTCGGAACGCAGACCGATTTCGGCACTTACGATTTCGATCCACCGCCCTTCAACCCCTGCCTGCCCGGCATAAAGGGCGTAATCGGAACAGGTCTTGATTGCTTTCATTATGAAGGATTCGGCAGCCTTAATGTTGTACTTTCGTGCCACGGTCATAATATCCTCAGCCGTAATGCGGTCTGCTTTATTGTTCACCGTCATGCTGTGGCGGTTCATATAGTGAGGTGCTTTTGTGTCGATGGCAAAGGTGTAGTCATAAGCGGGGGCAACATGCCACTTTCCGTCTTCACCCATCAGAAAGCTGAAATTCTTATTATGGTCATCTATATTCCCGCCTATCACGTTCATAACCATGGAGCGGAACAGCTGTTGGAGCTCGGCAGGCGGCACTCCTATACGGTAAGCCGCATCAAACAAATCCTCGTAAGAATCGGCATAAGGCTGAAGAGCTGCCAAGGTTTGCAGGTGTATTTTCTTTCCGTTGCAACGGTCAAAGCGTTCGGTCAAAAAATGTGCCGTCCGTTCGTCTTCAAGCAGATGGGAGGGCATCATTTTCAGACCTGCATCGTTTGCCATCAGATAGTAACTGTACTCGATTCGCGTGACAGGCATTTGCAGATGCTCGTCGAATTTTATAATCATGGGAGTGTAGCCCTCATCGGGTGCAGCCACCTGACCGGAATAGCACTGCATGCTTTCGAGATTGAGGTTTATCACCGCTTTTGGGCGGCGTCCGCCCGCCGAAGTGCCGACTTTGAACAAGCTCTCAATCATCAAGTCGTTCGACAAATCCGCTTGAAATCGCTCTGCCTGCTCCGTGGCTCGCCTTGCCAAGTCGTGCAATTCCGAAATCTCTACCTTGAAGGGCGTTTCCATTTCTTCGGAGGTCGAGGGAACGTACTCCAATGCTCCCATGCCTCGCCGTCCTATATAAGCAAGACGGTCAAGAGCCGAGAGTTCCCTTGCCGGTATGTTGCGGGATCTGACCCAAAGGTTGAAGAGAGTGTTTCCCCAATAGTCGGGTAACGAATCGGCTGCAAAGGAGGGCAGTCCTCCGAAAATACGCTCCTCTTCGGGATAGACGGGCAAGCCGCGTTGAGCCACAACGCCTTGTATTGGTGAGCGAAGCGGTGCAATGTCGAAGCCGCCTCGCACGTAAGCGGAATCGAAATAAAAGCATGCCTTGTTCCGGTGCTTCTCACGACTTGCCACAAGGGTTCCCACCTTTCTGCCCCATAGGATTACATCTAAGTTGTTTATCATTGCTTTCGTCTTACTCGTTTGGGTATGAGCTTCTCTATCTGACGGAGTGCCTGCGGAGGCATGGGCAGTTCCGGCATGAGCTGCTCCATGCGATGCTCCATGCCGAGAACCCGCAACAGAGAGATGAAGTTGTTCAGGGTCATGTTGCCGCTGACGCCCTGCTCAAAGTGGCTGATGGTGGTGCGACCGACGCCCGACTGTTCTGCCAATTCCTTTTGGCTCATGCGTGCCGCCAAGCGATAGTCCTTCAATCGCTCGGAAAGGAGCTGCAAAATGTCGCTGTTGGTGCTTGGTTCTGTGCGTTCCATGTGCAGTATATTGCTATTTATCTGCAAAAATAGCAATAATTATCCATATACTGCCACTTGCTTTCAATCTTTTTTCTCTCCCTGCCACGCATTCGCCCTGCCGCAAGCCGAAAACCGATACCGCCGCCGGAGCTAAACCGAAGAGGTTTCAACAACAGCAAAAAAATCACAATAATCATATTGCCATGTCGCAAAATGGTGCTAAATTTGCTTTCGGAGGACAATGTTGCAAATTGTTGACATGCCGATGCAAAGGAGTTGATGCACTACCCTTTGCGGGAAAGCAGTCGGACTTGTAAAAGGACAATGCTCTAAATATGAACAAAAAGGAATTGTACAATAAAGTATTGCAGCTCGACGCTCTGACCAATGAGGAGAAATCGGAGCTGTTGGGACTGCTTCGCAAGCAAAAAAGATATGGTCTTGAACAAGAAGACGATGCCACCGGTAATGATAACAAAGCTTTCAACGGTATGTTTAACTTTGACGAAAAGGAGGACGAGCAATGAACGAGCAGCAGGGTGAAAACAAGAAGAAAAAAGAACAAGTCTCTGTGCGAAGCAGTGCAGCCGAGTACTTGAACTATGTGGCATGCGCAGGCAATGACGAGCAGCAGATAGAAATACGCTATGAAGATGAGAATATCTGGTTGTCTCAGAAGCTGATGGCAATGCTGTATGGTGTAGAAGTACACACCATCAATTATCATATCAAGAAGGTATTTTCCGATAGTGAATTACAGGAAACGGCAGTTATTCGAAAATTTCGAATAACTGCTCCCGACGGCAAGCAATACACCACGAACCATTACTCTTTGGAAATGATTATCGCCGTTGGCTTCAAGGTAAACTCCGAGAAAGCCGTACAGTTTCGCAAATGGGTAAATGGTATTGCAAAGGAATACACTATCAAAGGTTGGGTAATGGACTCGGAAAGATTGAAACAAGGAACTTTACTTACAGACAAGTATTTCGATGAACAGTTGGAACGCATCCGCGAAATACGCGTCAGTGAACGGTTGTTCTATCAGAAAATAACAGACTTATATGCTACTGCCATTGACTATGACAAAACCGCATTGGCTACACGCCGTTTCTACTCAACTGTACAGAACAAGATGCACTATGCCGTACATGGACACACGGCTGCCGAACTTATCGTTGAACGTGCAGATGCGGCAAAAGAGCATATGGGACTTACTACCTGGGCAGACGCTCCTGATGGCAAAATAAAGAAAAGCGACGTGGTGATAGCAAAAAACTATCTTTCAGACACCGAAATTGGACAATTGGAACGTATGGTTACTGCTTATCTTGATTTTGCCGAAACTATGACCATGCGTCATATTCCTCTGACAATGGCTGACTGGGAACAACGACTGAACAGTTTTATCAATCTCTTTGAATACGGTCTGCTAAAAGATGCCGGGCGTGTTACCGCAGAAATTGCACGCTTACATGCAAAAACAGAATTTGAGAAGTACAGAGTCATTCAGGATCGATTGTTTGTGTCCGATTACGACCGTTTCCTTTTGGAAATGAAAGACCTCGAGCAGAAGAACAAAGACAGTAAAAAGGAAAGAAAACAATGAAGAACTTAGCATATCAACAGCAGCTGTCCGAATAGGTTACCGGTTCTTTGTCCACTTTCACTATCTTGTGGGAACGCAAGAACTTATTCAGGGTCATGTTGCCGCTGACGCCCTGCTCAAAGTGGCTGATGGTGGTGCGACCGACGCCCGACTGTTCTGCCAATTCCTTTTGGCTCATGCGTGCCGCCAAGCGATAGTCCTTCAATCGCTCGGAAAGGAGCTGCAAAATGTCGCTGTTGGTGCTTGGTTCTGTGCGTTCCATGTGCAGTATATTGCTATTTATCTGCAAAAATAGCAATAATTATCCATATACTGCCACTTGCTTTCAATCTTTTTTCTCTCCCTGCCGCGCATTCGCCCTGCCGCAAGCCGCCTGCTGCAAGGGGTAATAAAGAGAACAAGAACCTTCAAAAAAAATTCTACCGATACTTGTTCTCCATGGTGAAATAATCACTCATCTTTGTTTGTTGCCAAACATGACGGCAAATTGTTTACCACAAGGAAATCCATCCAACGTTTTAAGCTCAGAGGGCAAGGCGGAGGCCGAGGTTGTTGTTACGGTTGTCGGGATTGTTGTTGTTGCGATTGGATACGCGCACGTTCCTACCGTTGTTGTTCCAGCTGCCGCCGCGAAGAACGCGGTTCTCACCCTTTCATTTGCTGCCATTTTTCGATTATTCTGCTTCTCAACCCTTTGCTATACGCATAGCGGGAAAACGATAGCAAGGGTGTGATATGTTCTGTGTATTCTCTTGGCGACCAAACATTGTTCGCAAACAGTTTTTCGTATAGAAACATCTTTGTTCGCAATCTGCGTTTGCTCCGAGAATTTAGCAATATTTTTGTTTTGGTTATATGGTATCCGAGAAACGAAACGCCTTGGGTAGTGCTTGCAAATACCATGGGTTTTAATTGCAAATCAAGATTGGATTTCATGTAGTTGTTTATTGTCTTATTGCAGTTTGAGGCTTGCGAACAGTCTGAATGAAACACAAGAAAATCGTCCATATATCGCACATATTCTCCTATGTGCAGGGTCTCTTTGCACCAATGGTCAAAATCCGAAAGGTAGTAATTCGCAAAATATTGGCTTGTCAAATTCCCTATCGGCAATCCTTTGTTCTGCTCCGTTCTTTCGTAGCTGTCTATTATCTTGAAAAAGATTTGCAGCAATATTTTATCCTTAAACAGGCGACAGAGTTTCTTTTTCAATATCGTGTGGTCGATGCTGTCAAAGTAATGTCTGACATCAAACTTGCACACGTACGGGTATTTTTTCATTGCTTTGCAGGCTCTGTCCAAAGCTGCATAAACTCCTTTTCCCGGACGGGTGGCGTAGGTGGTATGAATAAAATGACGTTCAAATACATCATGACACACATTCATGATGGCGTGGTGCAGAACTCTTTCGGGAAAAGATGCTGCACAAATCATTCTCAACTTGGGGTCTTTGATGTAAAAGTACTTGTAATCGCCAACCGATACGTTACCTTGTTCTATCTGCATGGAAAGGCGGTAGAGGTTATCCTCCAAATTATCGGAGTATTCCTTAACCTCTTGCTTGTGACTCTTCCTTTTGGCTGCTTTGTGAAATGCCAACAATAAATTGTCCGAGTCAGACACCTTGCTCACCAAATTCCCCGCTCTTTTCATTTTTCGCCCGCAGCGGCATCGTTATACATCTTGATTATGGCTTGTCCGTATTTTTCTACTCGTTTGCTGCCTATGCCCGAGATGCTTTGCAGATGTTTTTCGTCGAACAACGGCAAGCCCGTCATCTCCGCAAGCTCTGCATCGGTAAAAACTGCGTACGCCGGAACAGCATCGTTTTGGGCTATTTGTTTCCTCAATGCCCGCAAATCACTGAACATTTTGAACGCTCTCTCGTCCAACACTTCTTTGTAGTCTATTTTCTCTCTCGAAACGGACGACTGCTCCGACAAAGGGCTTTGAAGATAGGTGATGCAAAATGTCCAACAGCAGCTGTCCGAATAGGTTATCAGTTCTTTGTCCACTTTCACTATCTTGTGGGAACGCAAGAACTTATTCATGCTCTCTTGTTCTTCCTGCCCCGATACCGCGGGTACGGTAAAAATTGCATACTGCATTATTCAAAATTTTATCCGCCGCCTTGGGCGGCGGAGGGTTTTCTTTCTCTTTCTTTTTTTCGCTTCGGTCGTAGGGCTGTCGGCTCCGCTCGACTGCCCCTCTCCCTTCGCTCCCTTTCTTTTTCTGAGCTTAAAACGTTGGTGGATTACCTTGTGGTAAACTCAGAGGGCAAGGCGGAGGCCGAGGTTGCCGCCACGGTAGCCGGGATCGTCGCTGCTGCGAAGGAATACGCGCACGATCCTACCGTAGCTGTACCAGCTGCCGCCGCGAAGAACGCGGAACACACCCGTTGCAGGTCCCTTAGGATTGGTCTGCGAACTGCTTTTGTAATCTCCGTACCAATCGTTGCACCACTCCAATACGTTGCCGCTCATGTCGTACAAGCCGAGCTTGTTGGCTTTCTTGGTTTTGACAGGGTGGGTTTCATCATCGCTGTTATCATCGTACCAGGCTACTTCATCAACATTGTTGCTGCCGCTGTACTTGTATGCATGCTTCTCGCCATGCTTACCTCCTCTTGCAGCGTATTCCCATTCGGCTTCGGTTGGGAGGCGGAAGCTCCTGCCCGTCAGTCGGTTCAGCTC
>CAZSFV010000031.1:0-22894 GCA_964606345.1 uncultured Bacteroidaceae bacterium
GTTTGTGGCGATAACTATTCCGAATGGGTAAGCACCAACTTCACTACTGCAAGCAGCTCCGGTTTGGAACAAGTCGCCGCAAAGATGGAGGTCTTGATTTATCCTAATCCTGCAAAGGACAAGGCTGTTTTGAATTTGAGCGGTTTAACAGAGGACGCAAGACTTATCGTCGGCGATATTCAAGGCAAGATGGTCCTTACAGACAGCATTGCCAAGGGTAGCGAGCGTTATGAGTTAGACCTCAAAGGCTTTGCAAGCGGTGTTTACTCCGTAACCATCGTAAGCGGAAACAATAAAGCTACACATAAGCTGATTGTCGAATAAAACCGACAAAGAGCAATAGACACAAGGGGAGCTTTGCAGCTCCCTTTTTTATTCCCTGCATGCTTACGGAACAAAGCTATAAGTAATCATTGGAGATTGTCCCTGCAATAAAAACAATGAATTAAAGCCTCCGGCTCAAAAAAAATACGTTTTTTGATTGGCGATTGGAGATAATGTTATACCTTTGCAGCGTTATAAACCCTAAAAAATAAAAAGTAATGGCTTACAAAATTTCAGATGATTGCGCTGCATGCGGAACTTGTATAGACGAATGTCCTGTTGGAGCGATTTCGGAAGGAGACATCTATAAGATAGACCCTTCAAAGTGCGTTGAGTGCGGAACTTGTGCCGATGTTTGCCCTATGGAGGCTATACACCCTGAGGAATAGTTCATTGCATCACAAAAAGAGATAAGCCCTATATTTTTTGTAGGGCTTTTTACGTTTAATTCGACAGATATGGAATACAAGGAACTTGGAGAAGCTATAAAGAAGAAGACGGATTTGTTGGATTTGATTTTGGGCAACACCAAGCAGACTTTTCGTCTGTTCAAGTCAACAGCCAAAGAGATTATAGAGAGTATGCAGAAAATGTACCCGAAGTACTTTTTCTTTACGGATAAGGCTGAATTTGAGTTTGAAATCAGATTTGGAGCAGACATATTGCTGTTCACCATGCACACGAACGTTTTTGAGTTTTCGAGATTGCACGAGGTGATGAAGTTGCCTTATGTGAAAGAGGATAAAAATCGTTCTTTCTGCGGAATGATAAATATATACAACTTTCTGACAGACTCTTTCGACTACAACAGAGATTACGACATAGGTTACCTTATAGGCAGGTTATTCATAAATAAGGAAATGCACTATTTTGTGGAGGGCAAAAGAGAGGTGGGTTTGTTGTATTCCAACTTCAACACATCGATGATAAACAAGGAGTCGATAACGAGCATTATTCTTTCTTCAATGGAATATGCAAACAATTTTGACTTGCTTACTCCGCCTTTTGACGAGGTGAAAGAGATAACCGTAGGCGAAATAAAACAAAACTCGGCTGCAAAACGCTTGGTTACTGCAAAACGCTTGGGCTTTGTATTTCAGCAAGATAAAGAGTAATCCGAAAGTTAGTCTCTTTTTTTTCGGCTCAAAATTTGCTAAATCAATTTTTTGTTGTAATTTTGCACCGCAAAAGAGGCAGGAATTTAAGACGCCCCGTTCGTCTAGATGGCCTAGGACGCAAGATTTTCATTCTTGAAATCAGGGGTTCGAATCCCCTACGGGGTACTAAACAAGTTTATAAGAAGATATACGAAAGATGGCAAACCATAAGAGTGCAATAAAAAGAATTCGTTCTAACGAAAGAAAAAGGTTGGCAAATCGTTATTACGCTAAAACTATGCGTAATGCTTTGAGAGATTTCAGAGCTACCGAGGATCTTAAAGAGGCTACCGAAAGATTGCCAAAGTTGATTTCTCAGATTGATAAATTGGCTAAGCGTTCAGTTATACACAAGAACAAGGCTGCCAATTTGAAATCGAAGTGCATGAAGAGAATTGCTACCCTTAAATAGGTACTGCCTAAATTGAGAGATAGTTGCCCCTCCGAAAAGAGGGGCTTTTTTTGTTTGTTGTTAATTCGTTTGCGAAATGAGGTTTATAGACACGCATTCACATCTTTACGAGAAAGAGTTTGAACAGGATTTGAATGAGGTTATTGATAGGGCATCGGCAAGCGGTGTGGAAAAGATTTTGCTGCCGAATGTGGATACAAATACCATTGATGCTCTTATGCGAACCTGTAAAGGCTTCAATAATCTTTATCCGATGATGGGGTTGCACCCTACAAGTGTGGGGGTAAATTGGGAGGAGGATTTGAAAAAGATAAAGACTGCCTTGTACGATAAGAAAGAGGCGTTTTGTGCCGTAGGTGAGATAGGATTGGACTTGTATTGGGATAAGACTTTCCGAGAAGAACAAATTGAGGTGTTGTACAATCAAATGTTGTGGAGCTTCGATTTGGATTTACCTGTTTCCATACATAACCGCAAGGGCTTTGACGATTTTTTCTCCCTTATGAAAAGACTGAACAGACCTTCATATAGAGGTGTGATGCATTGCTTCGGAGGCGATAGTCATCAAGCGGGAAAAGTCTTGGAGATGGGATTCTGTATAGGTATTGGCGGTGTTTTGACTTTCAAGAATGCTAATCTTGCGGAGGTTGTAAAGAGCATAAGTCTTGATAAGATTGTTTTGGAAACAGATGCCCCTTATTTATCTCCTGTCCCGTACAGGGGAAAACGTAACGAGAGTTCTTATATTCCGCTTATTGCGGAAAAACTTGCCGAAATAAAACAGTGTTCCGTTGAGGAGGTGGCTGAAAGAACCACGACTGCCGCATTAAACCTATTCTGCCTTTCCGATAAGGGATAATTTACCTCTTAGAAAGGATATAGCATTTGAAACCTAATATGTTTGTACCATTTAGCTCGTTTGAAAGAACTCCTATTGAGGCACAAATAAAAGCGGCTCTTCTATCTAAGAAAAGCCGCTTTCCTTGTTATGATGAAATAGTTATTTCCCAGTATGCCCGAACCCGCCTTCTCCTCTTTGGGTTTGTGTCAAGTCGTTTGTTGCTTCCCACTCTACTCGCTCATGTTTGGATATTATCATTTGTGCTATCCGCTCAGAGTTTTTGATTTCAAAGGCTTCGGACGAAAGGTTTATCAATAATATTTTGATTTCACCTCTGTAATCGGCATCTATAGTGCCGGGGCTGTTCAAAACTGTTATTCCATGTTTGAGTGCCAATCCCGAACGAGGTCTTATCTGTGCTTCGCAACCTGCCGGCAATTCGATAAACAGCCCCGTAGGTACAAGAACTCTTTGCATGGGCTGAAGAACGATTGGTTCTTCTATGTTTGCCCGCAAATCCATTCCCGCAGAAAGGGGTGTTTCGTATTCGGGCAGCGCATTTGCGGATTTGTTTATCACTCTTACTTTCATGGAAATAGGGTTTAATCAACCTGTGCGTCTATTGCAGAATTATTTCTGATGGACAATCCGCCTGTGCTGTCCAATCCAAGACTTGTCTTTGGTCTTGATGCTGAATAGTTTTGCAATATATTGTATTCGTTCTCCTCGCACGGATGTGCATTTATTATGGCTTCCAAGCCCTCCGGGGTCGACATTGCGTCTTGCATTTTCTTTATTCTTGCCAAACGCTCTCCCATTGTTTCGTTTGCAATTTGTTGGAGTGGAGTCCATGTGGCGACCATTTTTTTCAATCCGCCCGAGTTCGATCCATCTGGCAACGAAGTTGTGCAAGTCTCCGGTTTTTCCACAGTATTTTCTTTCGGACGTATATTTATATCCGATATAGGCACGGAAGTGGTTCCCTTTTCAATCGATGATTGTTGGATCGGGTTCATATCTTCATCAAGAACTATGACTACTGTTTCTCCTTTATTGGTTGTTTCTTGTGGCTTTGGTTGCTCTTTCTGATTTGGTTTTTCTTCATTTGTCTTCACCGTCATGTCTTCGCCACCGGCAAAAAGAGGATTATTCTGTCGTTGTTGTGTTTCAGTTTGCGATGGTTTTTGTTCAGTATCCTTTTGTGTATCCTCCGGTGTAGGAATCTCTATAACGGTTCTTTTCCTTGGTGTATACATATCGTTGTTGGCTTCAAAGCCTGTTGCTATGAGGGTGATGGAAAGTTTATTGCCAAGGCTTTCATCATATGTTATACCCCATATCATGTTGATTTCGTCGCTCGTTTGATCTCGAAGATACTCTGTGATGGCATCTAACTCATCTAATTCGAAAGTTGATTCCGAACTGCTGATGGTTAGGAGTATGTCTTTGGTTTTTGAAATATCATTGTCATTAAGCAAATCAGAGGCTGTGGCTGCTTTGATGGCTTCCAATGCTCTGTTTTCGCCCTCTGCCATTCCAAATCCCATGAGAGCTACTCCTGAGTTCTTCATAACTGATTGTACATCTCGGAAATCGACTTGAATATAACCGGTATTGGTCATTATCTCGGATATGCCTTTAACTGCCGTAAACAAAACATCGTCTGCCATTGAGAAGGCGTCTTTCAAGGTCATCTTTCCGCGTTCTCTCAACTTGTCGGTATTTACAATGATTATGCAGTCAACAATGTCTCGCAATTTTTTAATTCCCTCTTCAGCTTGCATTCTACGTTTGCGACCCTCGAAACTAAATGGCAAAGTTACAACTCCGACCACTAAGATTTTTTCATCATTTTCAGGAAGTTCTACCTGCTTGGCAAGCTGTGCCACTATAGGGGAGGCTCCTGTTCCCGTACCACCGCCCATGCCGGCTGTAACAAACAGCATTCTTGTGTTTTCATCAAAAATACTTGATATTTTATCGGCATTCTCTTCCGCTGCCTTTTGTCCCCTCTGAGGGTCATTGCCTGCTCCTAATTTGCCAATACTTATTTTGTTCGCAACCGGACTTGCTTTCAGATTGGTTGCATCTGTATTGCATACAAATAAATCCACACCATTGATTCCTTTTTCGAACATATGGTTAACGGCATTGGTACCGGCTCCGCCGACTCCAACAACCTTAATGTAAGAAGATGTGGTGTTTTGAACGTCTATGTCCAAAATATTACCATCGCTTATAATACTGTTTAGTTGTATTTGCTCATCCATAATACCAGTGTTTTTTCTTCCCCGATTATACAATATTGATTTGTAAAATTACTGCTTTCTATTTGTTTAGATGGTCGTTTGGTTATTAACTTCTCAACAGCGTAATGTTAATACCGACCATCGCTTATTATTTTTCTCAAGAACTCATTCAATTTATCGACCACTCCCTTTGATTTTGGCTTGGTCTCAGTGTCTGGTTCTTCATCATGAACATCGCTTGTTTCTTCTTCCGGCTGCGGTTCATTGTCTTCCTCTTTCTTAGGCTTATCGCCTCTTTGTTCGTCCTCTATTTGAAAACCCTTAAGTACCAATCCTATACCGGTTGCGTGCATGGGGTGTCTCATTTCGTCTGTAACTTTTCCAGAAAGATGCTCATCGGGTGTACCGATGCGGGTATCCAATCCCAATGTAAACTCTGTCAACTTAACAATGTCCGTAATCATAGAGCCTCCGCCGGTGAGTACCACTCCGGCTATAAGCTTTTTATTGTAGTCCGTATTGTGAATCTCATACAGTACCTGTTCCAAAATCATGGTTACTCTCGATTTTACGATTTTGGCAAGAGTTTGAACAGAAATTTCTCTTGCATTACGTCCGCGAAAGCCCGGTATGGAGATTATTTCGTTCTGCGAGTTCTCATTTTCAAGACACCTGCCGAATCGTATCTTCAATGCTTCTGCCTGTGTTTTTATAATGGAACAGCTTTCCTTTATGTCGTCTGTTATTACATTACCTGCCAATGGAATTACTGCCGTATGTCTCAAAATTCCCTCATGGAATATTGCAACGTCTGTCGTTCCGCCACCTATATCAACAAGGCATATTCCTGCGTCCTTCTCTGTTTCATCGACAACAGCTTCGGCAGAGGCTATAGGCTCAAGCACCAAGTCTTTGACTGTGTATCCTGCCTTCTTGACACTGAGGTATATATTCTGAATGTTTGTAACATTACCGGTAATCAATCGGAAATCTCCTTCCAAGCACTTTCCTACCCTGCCGACAGGATCTGTTGTTGCGAGGTCTCCGTCGACGCTGTAACTCTGGGCAATGACATGTATTATTTTTTCCCCATGAGGAAGAAGCAAATTGTATTGATCCTTTTTCAGTGCTTCAACATCTTTTGCTGTTATTATGTGGTTGTCGTCATGTATCATGATATTGCCTCTGTGTTGCTGCATTTTTATGTGGTGTCCCGCAATACCTACATACACGCCTTCAACCTTATATGAAGCCATGGCTTCCGCTTGTCCAACGGCTTGTTTTATGGAATTTGCCGTTGCTTCTATATTTTTCACAACGCCACGTTCAACGCCTATTGACGGAGTTTTTCCCATACCTATTATGGAAACCTTTCCTGTTTCATCTCTCTTACCTATGAAAACAGCTATTTTCGTTGTACCTACGTCTATTCCGACTACTATGTCTTCTTTTCCCATATGATTAAATGTTTTAATTATTTCCTTGTACAAATCACTTGATTATCGAATCTCAAATTGACTAAGCTGTAATTATCCCAACCGTATTTCGTAAACCCTTCCTTATATAGATAGTGCAGCTTACGCAACCGCTCTTCAAGTCTATCCGCTTCTCCAAGCAAAATTACATAATCTCCAACTTTGGGTATCAGCTGAAACTTGTCTTTCTTCGAGAAATAAATCTGGTCTATTTGATTTTTCAAAACGTTGTCTTGTTCTATGAATTTCGCTATTTTGTATATGTCATGGTATATAGGGAAATCCACTGTATCCAAACTTGTCTTGTATTTTGGCATTCCGTTCAAGTCTCCACTTGCAACAATTACATTGGCTGCACCATCAAAAGAAGATTGGCAAACCTGTTCATCGCAATCGAGGTAGAATTGACCTCCCGAAAGATTGTACACCCTCACCAACATTCTGTTTTGAGAAACATCTATATTCAATTCTCCGCCCAAAGTCAGAAAAACATTGGCATTCGATATAAGATTCTGCTGCAAAAGGTATGCTTCTATATCCTCACTATGAACATCCTTTCTCTTTTTCAAAGATAGTTTTCCGAATTTTCTTTCCACTGTTTTCACTACATCGTTGGTCGAAATCAAAGTATCGCCGCCTTTGTAGTCTACTGTAACATCAACCCGTGCAATACTAAGATTCCTCATCGTTATATTTGCGAGTACAACGATGACAATAATGGCAAACAAAACCAATAAGAATCGTATTGCTTTTCTATTCATTCGCTCGTATCATTTGGGTTATCGGTTCAACAAATCTGTCTATATCTCCGGCTCCCAAGGTAAGCAACAACTCGGGGTGCAAGGTTTTAAGCAACGGCAACAAGCGGTCTTTTTCAACATAGTACTTGTCAGATTTGCTTATCCTTTCGAGTATTGTATTAGAAGAAATTCCCTCTATGGGTTCTTCTCGTGCCGGATATATAGGCAACAATATCACCACTTCCATCAATTCCAATGCCTTTGCAAATTCATCGGCAAAGTCTCTCGTCCGCGAATAAAGGTGCGGTTGAAATACCCCGCAAATCCTTTTGTCGGGATATAATTCTTTTAGGGATTTGACCGTTGCTTCTATTTCCTGAGGGTGATGTGCATAATCATCGTAATATATGGTTTTGTCCGTTTTTATCCTCAAATCAAAGCGACGCTTCATTCCCATAAACGTAGCAAGACTTTCTCGAAGTTCATGTTCGTTCACACCCAACAAAAGTGCCACGGCAGAAGCGGCAACGGCATTTTCTATGTTATGCCGTCCCGGATAGGTCATCTTCATGTCTTTATACACCTTGTTAGGAGTGTGCAGGTCAAAGTAATACGCTCCTTGGTTTACTCTGATATTCGATGCATGGTAGTCGGCATTGACATCTGTCAAGGAATATGTTGTTTTTGCCGCTCTCGAGTGTATCTTTACCGGCAAATTCTTTTTCAATAGCAACCTGCCACTCTCATCTGTCAAACCTGCAAATTGAGCGAATGCTTGTTCCAAATTGTTAAGGTCGCCATATATATCCAAGTGGTCTGCGGCTATTGACGTTATCAGCGAGATGAATGGGGTCAATCTTAAAAAAGACCTGTCATATTCATCAGCCTCAACTACTACGTAATCGGAAGAGTGATTTATCAAAAAATTGGTGGAATAGTTATTTGATATACCTCCAAGGAACGCACTGCAGCCAAGGCGGCTGTTTTTCAGTATGTGAGCCGTCAGTCCTGCAGTTGTTGTTTTTCCATGCGTCCCGGCAATGGCTATTGTTTTTTTATTGCGGGTTATTCGTCCAAGAGCTTCTGAACGCTTAAACAAAGGCAGTCCTTTTTCCCTTACATATTTAAGTATTTCACTGTCCGATGGCACAGCAGGAGTGTATATAACCTCATCGATATTCAATCCGGCAATATGGGAGCTGTCGTCTTCATATACAATTTCTATCCCCTCCTGTTCCAACTCCTTTGTCAGTTCTGTGCAGACCCTGTCATAGCCAAAAACACGTTTACCCTCTTCTTTAAGGTATCGAGCTATGGCACTCATGCCTATTCCGCCTATTCCAACCAAATAATATGCCTTTGCTTCCATCTTACTTTTTCATCAACTTCTCGATCTCTTCAACTATCCTTTTGTCCGCATCTCTTATTCCCATGGTTTGCAAATTGGAGGAAAGTTCTCTCTTCTGATTTTCATCTTTTATCAAGCCGTCAACAACAGCCACCAATTTTTCCCTTGCTTCTGCATCAGTTACCATCAAAGCTGCTTTTTTCGATACCAAAGCATTGGCATTTTTTGTCTGATGATCTTCTGCCACATTGGGTGAAGGTATCAAAATGCATGGTTTGCCGACTATACACAGTTCGGAAATGGCAATGGCTCCGGCTCTTGAAACAATTACATCTGCCAAAGCGTACGCCTGATCCATATCATATATAAATTCATATGCCTTTATCAACGGACTGCCCACCTGCTCCACTCTCATTTTTGCTTTTTCATAGAACCATTTTCCTGTCTGCCAAACCAACTGTATGTCATTCTTTACAAAATAATCCAAGCCCGCAGATATGCTCTCGTTTATCGTCAAAGCGCCAAGGCTTCCTCCTATGACCAAAACCGTTTTTTTCTCCTTGTTCAAGCCGAATGTCTCCAATCCTTTTGCTCTCTTCTCTTCTATATTTCCGTATAGTTGCGATATATTCTGCCTGATAGGATTACCTGTGAACACAATTTTGTTGGCATCGAACCATCTGTCCATATTATCATATGCAACGCAGATTGTATTGACTTTATCGGCAAGCATTTTATTTGTAACTCCGGGGTATGAGTTCTGTTCTTGAATTAGAGCAGGCACACGCTTGGCAACAGCAGCTGCCAAAGTGGGACCGGAAGCATATCCTCCAACGCCGATTGCGACATCGGGTGCAAACGTCTTTACTATTTTCTTTGCCTTTACGGTGGAATAAATCAGTTTGAATGGAAACAATATGTTTTTCCATAGCTTCTTACGCTGAAACCCGACAATAGGCAGACCTATGATTTTGTACCCTGCCTGTGGAACCTTCTGCATTTCCATCTTTCCCTTTGCTCCAACAAACAGTATATCAATGTCGGGATATTTCTCTTTCAAAGCATTTGCTATTGCTATTGCAGGGAAAATATGTCCACCGGTGCCGCCGCCGCTAATTATTGCTTTCATTTTCTACTTGTTTTTCCTCGTTAATACTATCACTTGTCTCCATTACCTCAGTTTCAGAAACTGCATTTTGAGCTTCAAGTTCCATTTGATATTTCTTCGCATCGGCACTTATGTTTAACATCACGCCTAATGCTGCGCTACTTATTATGAATGACGTTCCGCCGTAACTGATAAATGGCAAGGTCTGCCCTGTGACAGGAATGAGGGTGGTGGCGACCATCATGTTAACCAAAGCCTGCAAACAGAAAACCATACCTATGCCCACGGCTGCATATCTGCCGAAAAGCCCTCGCGAATTTTTTGCCACCTTTACAGAGCGATAGAACAATATGAAGTACAGTATCATAACTATGAAACCGTACAGCACGCCGCCTTCTTCCAAAATTATGGCAAAAATAAAGTCGTTATGCGACTCGCTCAAAAAACGCCCTTGTGTGGTGTTCCCTATACCCTTTCCGACTATGCCTCCTGTGGAAATAGCCATGGTAGCTGTATTCGCCTGGGTTATTTCTTCCGGATTATTGTTAATAAAGTTCTCCCAACGATTGACCCAAGTACTGCTTCGCTTCAAAATATCGGCATCTGATGCAGAAATAACTACAACAAACAAAATCAAAGCAATTCCCGCCGGCACTATAAGAAACCAATGTTTCATTCTTGCACCCGCTACAAACATCAATCCGTAGCAACACAAAAATATCAATGCTGCCGTAGAGAAATTTTCCGGAAATATCAATCCGCATACCAACAGCAATTTGGCTGACAATATGAAGAAGTTCTTTTTCTCTCTTATTCCATCTCCCAAAATCGCAAGTTCATTGGCAACATACAATATCAGTATATATTTGACTATCTCCGAAGGTTGGAATTGCCCTATAAAAGGTATTACAATCCATCTGTCCGCCGTCTTTCCTGATATTCCGCCCAAAGCCAAAGTAACCAGCAGTAAAAGGACAGAAAATCCGTATGCAATCTTAGTAATTTTGGGATAGCAGGAGTATTTCACCAAGTGAACAAAATAGGTAACAACCAGACCTGTAACGATAATGCCAAAATGTTTCATGAACATGCGGACAATATCACCGTTGCCTTTCTCATACACAGTCTTGCCCATAGAGCTATAAACCTCTATCAGAGAAATAAGCATCAACGCAATATAGACAACCCATATCACCCTGTCTCCTCTAACTCTGAACCTTTCAATATCTATTCTCATTTCTCTATGGCAAGTTTTTCGGAACTATAAATCGTTCACAAGTTTAAGAAATCTTTGTCCGTTCGCATCTATGTTTTCCTCCGAACCATTTGCCGGAGAATATATAACAACATCAGGACTGTTTGCAAAGAAATATGCTGTTTTCACAGCTTCTTCCAAATTGTTCACACGTATCAAATTCGTCAACCCCGAAAAGGTCTTCTGTACAGCTGCATTTTGTTCTCCTGTAAGTATCAATGTGCAAACTTTTTGTTTCACCACTTCTGTCAACGAAGTCAAATCCCCCACTTCTGTACCAAGTTCCAAAATCCAAATAATAGGACTGTTTGTAGATTCAAAGGTATACCACGTAGAGTTAGGTTTTATACTCTTAGAATCGTCTATGTAGTCAACCCCCTTGATATTTGCCACAACCTGGTTCTTGTGTAGCAATGCCCGCTTGTCAAGCAACATATTTTTCAACGTTTCGTTTCTCATCCGAACCATGTCGGAATAGTTGCGTTCGGCAAGATTACCGTAGATTTTTCTTCCTTGAACAGCCAAATCTTCTATATTCATAGTCCTTATCTTAGTTTTAGAGTTACTATTGTGGTTACGGCAAGAATGATGCATATTATCATAAACCGTTGCACTATTTTAGGTTCGGCATAACCTTTCTTTTGGTAATGATGATGCAGAGGTGCCATAAGGAAAAGTCGCCTGCCTTCTCCATACTTCTTTTTTGTCATCTTGAAATAAGACACTTGCAAAATAACCGACACATTCTCTGCTATGAAAATGCCGCATAAAATAGGTATCAGTAATTCTTTCCTTATAAGTATTGCAAAAACAGCTATTATGCCTCCTATTGCCAAAGATCCTGTATCACCCATAAAAACCTGTGCCGGATAAGTGTTATACCACAAAAAGCCTACCGTTGCCCCGACAAAAGCCGCTATATATATGGTCAACTCTCCAACATTTGGAATATACATTATATTCAAATAGTTGGCAAATATGATATTTCCGGACACCCACGCCAAAACAGCAAGACAAGAACCTATTATGGCAGAGGTTCCCGTTGCAAGACCATCTATGCCATCGGTGAGATTTGCTCCGTTGGAAATTGCCGTAATGAACAATATCACTATCGGAATAAAAATAATCCATGCATAGCTCTTGTAGTCCTTCCCTATCCACTTTATAAGCCAACTGTAATCGAACTCATTGTTCTTCACAAATGGTATGGTCGTCTTCGTTGAACGAGAGGACTCCTGCATAAACTCTTTCTTTGCCTGTTCGTAGTTCGATTTTTTTTGCAGATTATGACTTTCGGAATATAGGGCAATATCCTGTTTCTCCTTTATTGTTATGTCCGGGTGAAAGTACATCATGCAACCTACTACGACTCCAAGCAAAACCTGACCCACTATTTTTAGTTTCCCGCTCAAACCCGCCTTATTCTTCTTGAAAACTTTTATGTAGTCGTCTATAAATCCCAATGCTCCAAGCCAAACAGTAGTGATCAGCATTATAATCACGTATATATTGTCTAATCTTGCAAACAAAAGTGTAGGTACCAATATGGCTGCCAATATTATCAAGCCTCCCATCGTCGGAGTACCCTCCTTTGCCTTTTGTCCTTCCAAACCTAAATCCCTTACCGTTTCTCCAACTTGTTTCTTCCGCAAAAGATTTATCAACTTCTTGCCGAATACTATCGTTATCAGCAATGAGGTAATTATTGCTGCCGCTGCACGGAAAGATATGTATTGGAACACTCCTGCACCGGGTATATTCAAGCTGTTATGTAGCCAATCAAACAAATAGTACAACATATATCATCAGTATTTCTATCCATCAATATCTTGATATTTCTTCTCTATCGTCAAAGTGATGCTTTTCCCCTTTGATTTCTTGGTATGTCTCATGCCCCTTACCGGCTATCAATATTATATCGGACTTACCATGTGACAACCCCGCCGCAAGCTTTATAGCCTCTCTTCTATCCGTAACACAAAACACATTTGACGAGTCTTGTATTCCTGCTTTCATATCACTTAATATATCGGTCGGTTCCTCATATCTCGGATTATCCGAAGTCAATATCAATATATCGCTGCCTTTTTGGGCTATCGCTGCCATTTCCGGCCTTTTTGTTTTGTCTCTGTTTCCGCCACAACCCACAACCGTTATAAGTCTGCCTCCATGCTTTATTGAATTTATGGTGGATATAACATTATTCAAAGCATCGGGCGTATGTGCATAATCCACTATTGCAGTTGCCCCGTTCTTCAAATAATGCGGCTCAAACCTTCCTGCCGCAGCCCGCAAGTTGCTCAACCCAATCAAAGCCTCATCTTCTTTCAATCCGCTCAGTCTCGCAATTCCGTAAATAGCTAAGAGATTATATGCATTAAATCTTCCCACAAGTCTTGCAGACACCTCCTTTCCATTGACTTCGAGCAACAAACCTTCAAAACAATTCTCTATTATTTTAGCCTTGAAATCCGCCGGTTGCGTAAGGCTGTATGTATACTTCTTTGCATGAGTATTCTCCAACATTTTGCCGCCGTTCTTATCGTCTATATTAGTAAGGGCAAATGCCTCCTTTGACAAAGAATTGAAAAAGCTCTGCTTCGCAAGTATATAGTTGGTAAAAGTTTTGTGGTAATCCAAATGATCATGGGTAAGATTGGTGAATACACCTCCGAAGAAAGTCAAACCCTCAATCCTCCTCTGAACAACAGCATGCGAACTGACCTCCATAAAAACATACTCACAACCGCAATCAATCATTCTCACAAGCAACTGATTCAATGTCAACGTATCCGGAGTTGTTCTTTCGGTAGCAACCTCCTCTTCTCCTATCCTATTTACTATGGTCGAAATCAATCCGCACTGAAAGCCGAGCGACTTGAACAAATGGTACGAAAGAGTTGCAACAGTCGTTTTGCCATTTGTCCCTGTAACTCCTATAAGCTTCAACTTGGAAGACGGGTCATCGTAAAAGTTCCTTGCAATAATCCCTATCGCCTGCCTTGAACTTTCAACCTGCAAATAGACAACCTCACTATTCAAATCGTCAGGCATATCCTCCACCACCACAACAACAGCCCCCTTTGATATGGCTGCATCTATATACTTATGCCCGTCTGATAATTCGCCTCTTTCGGCTACAAATAAATCGCCTTTCTCAATCTTGCGGGAATCGAACTGTATTTGACGAACAAGCACATCTTCACTGCTTGTCCTTCGAAGCACTTTCAAACCTTTCAACAAACAAAATAAGCTCTTCATTTTATTCCTCCTCCGCTATGGGGCTTCTTAGCCCGAGAACTATTATGTTATTCCTTTTATCAATTCTGCTGCCTGCCGCCACGCTCTGACTGACAACCTTACCCTTTCCATGAAACCTCACCTTCATTCCCATGTTCTCCAACATATAAACCGCATCTTTTGCCGTCAACCCCACCACATTCGGCACAAGTCCGTCCTGTATCTTCTGCTCCGACAAAGCACACATTCCGTTTATATCCTTACCTTTAATCCATTTTGCAGTCGGCTTGGAGGTATGCAGTCCGAGGCTTTTGCAAAATGCATAGAAATCTCCACCGTTGCCATATCCTATTATCGGATACTTCACCGTTGACTCGTTCACATTAGTCCTATTAAAATCAATTCTCGTCCCGACCACCCGGTCAGACAGCTCTCTGAATACCGGAGCTGCCAAATCTCCACCGTGAGTTCGAGCCTTTTGCGGTTTACTTATTACAACAATACACGAATACTTTGGAGCATCGGCAGGGAAGTATCCGACAAACGAAGCCCTGTGTTGTATCCCTACATGTTTCTTGTCATATCCTATTTCCGCAGTTCCCGATTTTCCCGCAATCCCGTACGAGGCTGTATTCAACCGTCTACCCGTTCCGTTCTGCACAACTCCTTTCAAAACATTATGTAACTTGTCTATCGTCTCCCTCTTGCAGATAGACTCCGACATGATTATCGGAGCGAACCTCTCAACTTCTTTTCCATCCTTCAAAATTGACTGAACAAATTGCGGTTTCAGCATTACCCCTTTATTTGCAATAGCATTATAAAATGTCAATATCTGCAAAGGGGTCATTCTCGAAACATATCCAAAACTCATTCGCAAAAGGTCTGTCGGATTCTCGGAAGAGCCTATTTTCGGCTTAGGCTCATGAACTTTTATATTCAACCCAAGAGGTTCAAAAGGGAAATAATCCTTTAAGTCCCTGCTTAAATCCGACCTCTTCTTGTTATATACATTATACACAAGTTGACTGATACCCACATTTGACGACATCTCCAAAGCCCTCGCAAAGGAAACCAACCCATGGTTTACTCCGCCCACATCTCGTATCGGCTTTTCATTTCCGGGAAAGTTTTTAATCCCCGTTGGTACTAAATCTGATGTATCGGCAAAGCCTTTGTCCAACAACATCATGGCAGTAACAATCTTAAAGGTCGACCCCGGCTCGAAAGAATTGGAAATGGCAATATTGTCCAATTCCACATATTCCCCATCTTTATTGAGCGACAAATTGGAAATAGCTTTTATATACCCTGTTTCAACTTCCATAAGAACCACACAACCACTTTCCGCATCACTGCTGTCAAGACAACTGCGAAGAGAATTTTCAGCCAACTCCTGCAAACTCACATCCAACGTTGTTACAACGTCCATGCCGTCTATGGTCTTTATCTTTTCCTCAGTATTCACCGGCACCCACTCATTCGGATTGATTTTTATTTCCAGTCTTGTTCCATGCACACCGGACAGATATTGAGTAAAAGCACCGTCTATACCGTTATAACACGTATCACAACCGTTTGCCGTAACATTGATACCTATCGTTCTCCTCGCCATAGGATAGTATGGATAAACCCTCTTCGCCCCTTTTTCCACATGTACAGCTCCAACAAAACTATACGCAGTCTTTTTCTTTCTCTTGGTCGTCTTACCTATCAAAGGAAAACGCTTCATACGTTCCAACTCTTTCTCCGAGACCTTTCGTCGCACATTCACATACCTACGTTCTGCTTTCCTTGCCTTAATGAAATATTTTTTGTACTCCGATGCAGTCTTGCAATCTCTACCCGTCTGAAAAACCTTTGCCAAGCTGTCGCACAAAGCATTCAAATTTTTATCGAACGTCTCTTGAGAAATAACCCACTCTTTATCTTTACGCTTATTATGCTTATCAAGCACCCAATGCTTACCCAAATCGACAAAAACATCATATTGAGGTTCCGTTGTTGCCAACAAAAGAAGCTCCCCATTATCCGGATCCATGGCATAAATATTCCCCCTTTTGGCACTGACAACCCTATCCTTTATGATTCTCTTATTTTCCTGCTTACTCCAAAATTCTTTTCTCTCACCCGTCTTCAAATAAACCACCCTTGCAAGAACAACAATAAACATAGCCGCCAGCATCAAATATACTACCGACATTCTGGCAACCGCCCTTCGTTTATTGTCATTACTTACATTACTCATTTTCTTCCTTTTTATCGGAAATAAATATCACCTCCTTTATAGGTTCCTTCGACACCCCTATCCCTATCGGTTCAAGTTTCTTAGCCAGAACCAACATCATAGATGAGTTTTGGTAGGTGGTTTTTATTTTGGTATGTCTTTGATGCAACTGCTCTATCTCTTTCGAACAAGCGTTTATACTCTTTACCGTTCCCTCTATCTTATATCTGTTGGTTATGTACAACAGAATAAGCACGACCACCAACAATACCAGCCGTATATTGGAAACAAGCCAACGCCCAAGTAATAAATCTCCCTGTATAAACTTCTTAATTCCGGCTCTCATACTTCATTTTTTTCGGGCGATTCTCAACTTTGCGCTTCTCGAACGAGGATTCCTTTCCACTTCCTCCTCCCCTGCCACAATCGGCTTACGAGTAATCTGTTCGAAATCTGTGATTATGTTACCATAAAAATCTTTCTCCACCTTTCCCTCGCAATTACCGGTCTTCATATAATTCTTCACAATCCTATCCTCCAAGGAATGGTAACTCATAACAACTAATCTTGCCCCCGGAACCATAATCCGACCACACTGTTCCAGCATTTTTTTCAAGCAATCCATCTCTCGATTCACCTCTATCCTCAAAGCCTGAAAAACCTTGGCAAAAAATTTGTTTTCCTTCCCCCTCGGTGCATACCTGACCAATGACGCCATCAAGTCGGAAGTCGAAAAAATTCCTTCGTTCTGCTTTGCAACCAAAGCCTTTGCCACACTGTAGGCATTGACCAACTCTCCATAGTCTTTGAAAATCCTGCAAAGTTCCTCCAAGGAATAAGAATTAACCACATCTGCCGCCGTAAACCCACCTCTGTTATTCATTCTCAAATCCAACGCCCCATCAAAACGCGTACTGAACCCCCTCTCCGGACAATCCAACTGATGCGAAGAAACTCCCAAATCTGCTATCACCCCGTCCACGCGAACCGCTCTATACAAACGTAAACACTCCTCAAATTTATCGAAGTTCTCCTCAATCAAACAAAACCTATCATCGTCAATCGCATTCTCTGCCGCATCGGCATCTTGGTCAAAAGCAAACAAACGCCCTTTCTCCGACAGTCTTTCCATTATCGCCTTAGAATGTCCGCCTCCGCCAAAGGTAACATCAACATATGTACCATCGGGTTTTATATCCAAACCCTCAATACACTCATGCAACATTACAGGTATATGATAACTACTCTCCGACATTTCCTTTTGAATCCTTATCAGCCTTAACGACATCGCTCAACAACTCCTCGGCAGAAGCAACATAATCAAAGTTGTCTTCATCAATTTCATTGTATGTTTGAGCATCCCAAATCTCCATGTATTTTCCGGAAGCCACAACAACAATGTCTTTATCAATTTTAGTCGTAGTCCGCTGCTCCATGGGGATAAGAAGACGGTCATTACCATCAAGCTCTATTATGTTGGCCTGTGTCAATCGCCTATATAACCGCTTGGCTTTAGGATTGTAAGGATTAAGATTGGCTTGAAGTCTCTCAACTTCTTTTTGGAAATCGGAGTAGGTGAACAGTTCCAAGCAGGGATTATATATGCTTCTTCTTATGACGAACCTCACGTCATCGCCGACAACAATCTGCTTCTTCAAAGCGACAGGCAACTTAAACCTGCCGTTTGAATCCATCTTGCAAAACTCAATACCGACTATCAATGACATGACGAACTACTTTCTTTTCAAACTACAAAGCTACTACTTTTCTCCCACAAAAAACCATTTGTTGAAAACTTTTTTCCTTTTTAGCCCCAAAAATCCCATTCAGATACCATTTAGTACGCCTAAGCAAGGAAAAAGTTTCACTTTCCCGAACTTTTTTATCTTTGTTTATCAATCGATTGCCGCAAATGACGACACAAAGTCCTCATTCATATTCGCCAACTTGCTATCTTTGCGAAGTCATTCAAAGGCAAAACGTATGAATAAAACACTTACAAAACCATTACTCCTGCTGTCTGCAATCATCGCTCTGCTTGCTTCTTGCGGCAGTCCCGAGGCCAAGTTGCAAAAATTCACACTCGACGGCAAAATACAAGGAACGTATTACCACATAGTCTATTACCATTTCGATGACAAGATTGCAAGTCGAGAAAGTATGGTAACACAATCCGAAATCAAGCAAGGTATTGACAGCATTTTCAAAGCAATAGACGAAACCCTCTCTTTATGGAATCCAAACTCCATACTAAGCAAGGTAAACGAGAACAAAGAGACAGCCTTGAACCAAATATTCATTGACAATTTCAATGCAGCGGAAACATTTTCCGAAATGACCGACGGGTGTTTCGACATAACCGTCGCTCCTTTGATAAAAGCCTACGGTTTTGCCAATGAAAAAGGGTATATACCGACAAATAGACAAATAGACTCGCTATTGCAATATGTAGGTTGGGAAACAATTCAAATCAAAAACGGAAAATTGGTAAAGCAATATCCTCAAACACAATTAGATTTCAACGCCATTGCACAGGGCTACACCTCAGATTGCATAAGCAAATACCTTTCTGCCAACAAAATCACTTCCCACATAATAGACGTTGGCGGCGAAGTTTATGCAAGTGGCAGAAAACCCGATGGACAACAATGGAGAGTTGCCATTGAACAACCGAGCGACAGCATCGATGCACCAAGAAAATACAACACCCTCATAAAACTCGAAAACCAATCCATAGTTACCAGTGGCAACTACCGAAAGTTCATTATCGAAAACGGTATAAAATATACCCACACCATAAATCCGAAAACAGGCAAGCCGGCTATGCACACCTTGCTCAGTGTGTCTGCCATAGCCAATACAGCCACCGAAGCCGATGCACTTGCAACCGCTTTCATGGTAATGGGTATGGAAAAAGCGGAGAAGTTCATCGCCCTACACCCTCAATACCAAGCCATCTTCATTTTCTGCGACAAGGACGGCAAAACGAAAACAAAAATAAGTCAAGCCATAGCTTCCAAAGTGGAGACCGTGGAATAGCACCTTTAAGAACCATGTTCCTGCAACAAATAGAAGCGCAACTGCATCATACCTTTACCGAAGATCAAGAAAACTTGACAAAACGTCTGTCCAACTTTCTCTTCCATTCCTCCGACACAGAAATATTCATAATAAACGGATATGCAGGCACGGGAAAAACCAGCCTCATATCCGCACTCGTGCAAGTTCTGCCTCTATATAACCTACGAACCATACTCCTTGCTCCCACCGGAAGAGCAGCAAAAGTACTCGGCAACTATTCTAAACGCCCCGCCTCCACAATCCACAAACACATCTACTACACCTCCATAGACACCAACGGCACAACAAGCCTTAAACTCAAACAAAACAAAAGCCTTAGCACCATATACATAGTTGACGAAGCCTCCATGATAGGCGAAAACGAAACTCTTTTTTCGGGACGCAGCCTACTGCAAGACTTGATAGTCTACACCACAAGCAACCGCAGCAACAAACTCATCATCATAGGCGACACCGCACAGCTGCCACCTGTCAACAACAACTACTCCCCCGCCCTCAACCCACAGTATATAGAAACCGCTTTCCATCGAAATGTCGCCTATTGCCAACTTACACAAGTTGTTCGCCAAGCACTCATATCTGGCATACTGAAAAATGCCTCCAATATACGTTGGGCATTGACCCACAACCGCATCAGACTTCCAATCTTCAAAATAAAAAACCAAGCCGATGTAAAAAAGGTAGAAGCATCGGAGCTTGAAGAAATCCTCTTGCAGGAATACCGTAACAACGGCGTAAACAACGTAGTCATAATAACTCGTACCAATCGCCTCGCAAACATGATAAACCAATACGTTCGCACACGCATACTCGAAAAAGAAAACCGCATAGACATAGGTGAAACAATTATGTCTGTAAAGAATAACTATCATTGGACAAGCCAAGACTCGCATGCGGACTTTATAGCCAATGGAGACATGCTCCAAATCACCAATATCTTCCATTACGAAGAAGCCTATGGACTCAACTTCGCCGATATTGCCGTCAAATTCGTCGACTACCCCGAACACGAGGAACTTGAACTCACCATCATCTTGGATACCTTGTTCGACAATCAGGCCTCACTATCTGCCGATAAACAACAGCAACTCTACGAACAGCTCCATGCTCATTATAGCCAAAACACACACAACAAAGTCCTAATACAGCAAAGCATAAAACAAGACAAACATTACAACGCCCTGCAAGTCAAATTTTCCAACGCCCTCACATGCCACAAAGCCCAAGGCGGAGCCTGGCACAGTGTCTTTATTCAGCAAGGTTTTTTTGCTCCCGACCAACTCAATTCCGACTATCTCCGATGGCTATACACCGCCTTGACTCGTGCAAAAAAACAAGCCTACTTGATAAACTTCTCCGAAGACTTCTTCTACATGAACGAATAAGCCCACCAACAGACAAAAAAGGTCATGGAATACTCCCATGACCCCTCAAACAATTATGAAAATATATAATTAGTTTTAGCCTCCGAGATTCTCACAAATCAACACCCTCTTTCCACTCCTCATTTTCATCAAGACCACCGCAAAGGTACACATTTTATCTATACCCGGCAAATAACAAACAGCCACCAAAATTCGCATTTAACAATTCAATAAATGCTTCTTTTATTAGTTTTTAAATTATCGTTGGGGGGGGGTAATTCTGAAAGTAATTCTCGTTTATTTTTAGGCGTATCAAGCACTTGCGTACACTTGATTGTAAAACTCAAAAAAATCGCACACAGCCACACTTTTAACATTTCAAATCTCCCCATTTCGTCCAAAAGCACCCTATATTCACACTTTTCAAACACTATTCTAATATAAACAATATGTAGTTCTTCCCTCCATTGTCATTCGCCCACAACACTAAAACCCATGCGCAACAGCCCAAGTCCACAACGTCGCTCAAAAGAATACACCGGACTTAACCGTAACGACTCCCCACAGACCATCTATCGTTCCACTCTCCTCGGTCTGAATAAACCAATGCTTTCAACTCAACACAAAAAAAAGAGAGCCTCGCATTTCTGCGAGGCTCTCTAATCAGTCTGGCGGCTTCCTACTTTCCCACTTGGTGTAGCAGTATCATCGGCGAGGCAGGGCTTAACTTCTCTGTTCGAAATGGTAAAAGGTGTTCACCTGCTCTATAACCACCAAAAATTTCTCTATTACGCAACCGCTTCAATCATTATCGTCGCCGATACCGCCTACTTTACCGCAGAGTTCTCTCTTTTTTCGCTTAATTTTTCCGTCCTTTTCAACTTGAGCCTCCAATGCAAATAGAAAGCCACAAAAAAGCCTACAACCCAATAATGTGCAAAACTACTTACATCTGATTGCGAAAAAATGCCCAAACGATAAAAAGTATCGCTAACCAAATAACATGAACCTCCAAACACTAACGATACAACGATAAAGAATGCGTAATCGTTTGCAAAGACACGACCTAATACTCTGTTGACTCTCCTGAACATAATCATTTTATTATTACATATTCTCTATACACTTTCCTATCGAACTAGCAGCAGCGCCTGTAGCAGCACCAGTCGCAGCTCCGGCAACCCCACCAGCAGCTCCAACAATCGCTCCTCCTGCTGCTCCTCCTGCATCTGCTTTAACGACCGGTTTAACTTCTTTCCATACGGCTTTCGCTGTCTGCTTGGCCTTATTCCAAGCAGAAGCTAACCATGAAGTTTTCTTCTTTACCTCAATATTTTCATCTCCATAGAGAATGTTACACCACGTAGTAAAAGAGCTCAAATACATATCAGCATAGAACCGCAAAACGAGGTATTCTTCCTCCGTTTTCATAAAGCCAAGTCTTCTAACGACATAACTTTCGTATGCTTTTTCCATTTCCTCGGGTGTAGCTGAAGTATAAAACAGATTTTCAAGATGGATCGCAATTTGATTTGCTTCTTTCTCAACTGACGCAAAATCCATATCAAGTTTATCTCCGTACAATTTTGCCATGTAAGAAAGATTGAGCGTATCATACTTCATTGCATCAAAGCAAAGTTCCACAAAAGTATCATTGTCAATCTCTTTTTCGAACTCATCCTTACTTATATATGCAAAAGGATATGTTTTGGCTTTCTCCACTATAAGATCTCTCATTTTTAAAATTAAATCAGAATTACATCTCATATCCTTCTCAAAAATGTCATTCCAAAAATAATTGATTAAGTAATCATGAAATGTAGCTACCTCTTCCGAAATATTATCTATTTCACTGTTAGATGCAGTTACTGCAAAAGATTTATTGCAGCTAATAATCTTTTGTTCTTTTTCCTCTTTATCATTGCATGCAATGAAAGTAACTCCCACCGCTAATAATACAACGATATACAAATTCAATTTCTTCATTTCTGTTAAATTTTATTCTACCTACCTTAAAAAGAGCCTCGCATTTCTGCGAGGCTCTCTAATCAGTCTGGCGGCTTCCTACTTTCC
>CAZSFV010000032.1:0-22019 GCA_964606345.1 uncultured Bacteroidaceae bacterium
GATAGGCTGCGTGGGTGTAGTTGAAGAGGTAGTTCGGTTGGTTGCAGAAGAGGTAAGCCAAGTAGTTGTCGGCACTCATTTCGGCGTTCAAATCCTTAAAGTCGAAGGTGCTGTCGAGGTTGAAGATGTTGATTATTTGACCTATTTGCTCATATGCCTTGTAGTTTCCGACTGCCATGTCGTTGTCGCCGCCCAAGATGACGGGCAGAATGCGGTTCCGGAAAAGTGTGCTGCATACCTCTGCCAAGGCGGAGTAGGCGTCGTTGCGTGTTTTGCCTCTTTGCAGGTTGCCGAGGTCGATGATTTTTATGCGTTTGCGGTGTTGTTTGAGCCGATAGAACTCATGCCTTACGGCGTCTGCCGAGTAGCTCTGCTCCGTTGTGTCTGCTCCTTCGCTTTTGCCCACGCCGATTATAGCCACTTCGGCATTGAGCTTTTCCAAGTCCCCTTCAAGGGGGCAGGACAAACTGTTGGTGGTGATTATTCGGGCGAGGCTGTCGTCTTCAAGCTCGTTCAAGCCTGCTTTCTCCGTATCTACGGGTTTGAAGTATATGCTTATGTCCATTTCGTTGCTTTTTACATTCTTCTGATGTCGGCTCCGAGTCGGTTCAATCTAAGGTCGATGTCCTGGTAACCGCGGTCTATTTGTTCAATGTTGTCTATTATGCTCGTTCCTTCTGCCGAAAGGGCGGCTATAAGCAGTGCCACTCCCGCTCTTATGTCGGGAGAAACCATGCGGACGCCTCTCAAAGGGTATTTTCTTTCCGAACCGATGACTGTTGCACGGTGTGGGTCGCACAGAATGATTTGCGCACCCATGTCAATCAGTTTATCGACGAAGAACAATCGGCTTTCGAACATTTTTTGGTGTATGAGTACGCTGCCCTTTGCCTGTGTGGCGACAACCAAGGCTATGCTTATCAAATCCGGAGTGAAGCCCGGCCAAGGGGCATCGGATATGGTCATTATAGAACCGTCGACGAACTTCTCCACCTCATAGAGTTCTTGCGGCGGAATGTGCAGATCGTCGTCTTGAACCTCTATTTTGATGCCGAGCTTTCGGAAGGTGTCGGGAATGATTCCGAGTTGCTTTATGTTGACCTGCTTGATTGTGATGTCGGAACGGGTCATTGCCGCAAGCCCTATGAAGCTTCCGACCTCTATCATGTCGGGAAGAAGCCTGTGGGTGCAGCCTTTGAGCGAGCTTACGCCCTCAATGGTGAGCAGGTTGCTGCCAACGCCCGATATTTTAGCCCCCATGTTGTTGAGCATTGTGCAAAGCTGAAAAAGATACGGCTCGCAGGCGGCGTTGAATATGGTGGTCGTTCCCTCCGCCATGCAGGCAGCCATGACCAAGTTGGCAGTTCCGGTTACGGAGGCTTCGTCCAAAAGCATGTAGCAGCCTTTCAAACCATCGCTTTTGACATCGTAGGCTTTGCTTTGTGGGCAATAGGTGAAGCGTCCGCCCAATTTCTCGAAGCCGAAGAAGTGTGTATCCAATCGTCTTCTGCCTATCTTGTCGCCGCCCGGTGTGGGAATGTAGGCTCTGCCGAAGCGTGCCAACAGCGGACCTATCAGCATTATGGAACCTCGCAGGGAGGCTGCCATCTGAGAGTAACGCTCCGTGTAGATGCGGTCGATGTCCACTCTGTCCGCCTTAAAGGTGTAGGTGTTTGCGGAGGGCTTGTGTACCTTTACGCCGAGATACTCCAAAAGCTCTATCAGCTTGTTCACGTCTCTTATGTTCGGTACATTCTCTATCGTTACCTCCTCATCGCTCAACAAAACCGCACAAATCACCTGCAAGGCTTCGTTTTTTGCTCCTTGCGGCACTATCTCTCCGTGGAGCGTTCTGCCGCCTGTTATTTCGAAAGAACTCATGCTTTATTTTTTCTGTCTGTTGTTTGACCTTTTCTTGTTGCCCTGTTGCGGATGGTTTTTGCCTCTTGCGGGCGAGTAGTTGTTCAGCAGTCTTTTTGTGCTGAGCAGTTTGAAGTCTTCCTGCAATTTGAGCTGACCGTGAGAGAGTTCCTCAAAGTGTCGGAGTATCATCTCGTCGTCGCAGCTGCTCACGTTCCACTGCAAATAAGCCTTTTTCAAGTATTGGGCTGTCATTCCTATCAGGGTGTTCTTTTCTTCGCCCTCCGGCATTTCGATAACCTTGTCGATAACCTTTTCAATCAACTTTCCGTAGGGACGGAAGCGTATCATGGAACTCTTGTATTGCAGTCTTTCGGGTTTGGTGTCCAATTCCTCCCTTACGGGTTTGGGGTAGGGGGAGTCCACATCAAGGCGGTAGTCCGATATGATGAACAGATGATCCCACAGCTTGTGCCTGTAGTCGCTCAACTCCCTGACCGAAGGATTGACCTGAGCCATGGCGTTTATTATTATGTTGGCAAAAGCAGTCCTTCTCGCCCTGTCCTCTATCGTGAGGGCATAATCGACCAAGCCCTGCACATTACGCCCGTACTCCGGTATGCTTAACTTTTCTCTTTGTGTGTTATAGCTCATTTTGTGTACTTTTTCAGTTTTGCAAATTTCAAAATCAAGGTCTTTTTGCCGTGGTTCTCAAAATCGACAACGGCTTTGCTGTCGGCACCTTTTCCCTCCGTGCTTATGATTCTTCCTCTTCCGAACTTGTCGTGGTAAACCTCTTCGCCCTCTATGCAGTCTGCCGCCGTGGTGAAGTTGTCGGCACTCTCGGTGCGTTTTGGCGGCAGAGCTTTCTTGGTGTAGATATTGTTTTTGAGGCTTGTTATCGGTTTGCGTTTGCCCTCGAAAAGCGGCAGAGACTTCTTCGGCATATGTTCTTCGAAGACCGGCAGGCGTTTCTTGCCGTCGGAACAATCCAAGTAAGCCTTGTCTATATCGTCTATGAAGCGGCTCTTTTCCGAAAAGATGACCTGCCCGTACTTATACCTCATTGTGGCACAGCTGAGCGTAACGCTCTGTTTCGCCCGAGTCAGTGCAACATAGAACAAACGCCTTTCCTCTTCCGTTTCTGCCCTTGAGGCAAGGCACAGCGTGGAAGGAAACAGATTCTCCTCCATTCCGACTATGAACACATGCTCAAACTCCAATCCCTTGGAGGCATGTATGGTCATAAGGCTTACGCAATTCTCCTCGTCCGTCTCCTTGTCGGCATCGCTCAGCAGCGAAATTCTTTGAAGGAAAACGTCCAAGGTTTTGTTCTCCACCGATATTTCTTCGCCCGTCAGCTCGTCTATTATGTTCTCCTCTTCCGAAGAGACAAAGGACTGCAAGGCGGCAAGCAATTCCTCTATGTTCTCGACCCTGTCCTTGTTTTCGGGAATGTTCTCGGCTTTCAGTGCCTCCATTATACGGCTTCGCCTGACTATCTTGTCTCCCAACTCAAACGCATTCTCGGCATAAAGCTGCGAAGAAAAAGCACCAATCATCGAACAAAAGTCCCTCAACTTATGTACCGCCGAAGAGTTTAATCCATATTCCGCAAGATTGTCTGCCATCACCGCCTCAAACAACGAACAGTTCAAAGCCCCGGCGGCAATATGCAGCTTGTCCAAACTTGTCTGACCTATGCCTCTTGCGGGGTAGTTGACCACCCTTTCGAAAGCCTCGTCGTCCCGGTTGTTCACCGCCAGACGCATATAAGCCAAAACGTCCTTTATTTCCTTTCTCGAATAGAAGGACGTGCCTCCGTAAAGCCTATAAGGGATATTCTTCAACCTCAAAGCATCTTCAAAAGCCCGAGATTGGCTGTTGGTTCGGTAGAGTACGGCGAAATTGCTGTATTCGCAGCCCTGCTCAATCCTTTGCTTTATTCTGTCGCAGACGAACTCCGCCTCAGCCCTGTCGCTCTCCAAGGAGCGGAACTCAATCTTTTCACCCTCGGGATTGTCGGTCCATACGGTCTTCTGTATTCTGTCGACGTTCTTTTCAATCACCGAATTGGCAGCGTTAACAATGTTGCTCGTAGAACGGTAGTTCTTTTCCAACTTAAAGACATGCACATCGGAGTAATCCTTTCGGAACTTCAAAATATTCTGAATGTTTGCACCCCTGAACGCATATATGCTTTGGGCATCGTCGCCCACAACGCAAATATTGCCGTGTCTCGAAGCCAAGGCTCTCACTATTGCATATTGAGCGTGGTTCGTATCCTGATACTCGTCCACCATTATGTAGCGAAACCGTTGCTTATACTTCTCTGCCACATCGGGAGCAGACATAAGCAGGCGGTACATGTTGAAGAGCAGGTCATCGAAATCCATTGCCATGTTCTTTTTCAGCCGCCTCTCATACTCGACAAACACCTCCGCCATTGCAGGCTTGCCCGCCACCGCATCCTCCGAGCGGCAGGACACATCTTCCATGTACTCGGTTGCCGACACAAGGGCGCTCTTAGCCTTGGAAATGCGGTCTGCCATATAGGAAACATTATATATCTTGCTGTCCAACCCCATATCCTTCACAATGGACTTCAAAAGCGACTTGCTGTCCGAAGTATCATAGATGACAAAGTTCCTCACATAGCCCAACCTCTCAGCCTCCAATCGCAAAATCCTCGCAAAAACAGAGTGGAACGTTCCCATCAGTATAGCCTTTGCCTTTTCGCCAATGAGGGACACAATCCTTTCCTTCATTTCCTTTGCCGCCTTGTTGGTGAAGGTCAGGACCAAAACAGAATAAGGCGACACACCGCATTCCAACAGGTGAGCCACCCTATAAGTCAACGTGCGGGTTTTGCCCGAACCCGCCCCCGCAACAATCATTATGGCACCCTCGCATCGGGAAGCCGCCATACGCTGCTGTTCATTCAATCCGTCCAAAAGCATAAAAAAGAAATCAATCTATACACTCGCAAAAGTACGACAAAAATCCCATATGACAATCACCGCCCTTTCCTTTGATCGAAAACAACCCCCAAAGACCGCAAATCAAACCCAACCGTAAGCCTGCAACGCCATATCCACAAAATGGTCAAGCAACAGATTGATTGGTACATTTGTATGGGGCGGCAGGCTCCTGCTGTTTTTGCAAGGAACAAAGCCGAAGCAAAAGTACAAAAAACGCCGTAACAATGCGGCGCAACAAACAAAAAAAGGGGAGGCAATCTGCCTCCCCGCTCCAACACATGCCCTCAACAGGCTATTGTTGCAGACCGTTGACCTCCAAATTGGCAAGCTCATACTTGCTCTTTGCCAACGACTTCATAAAGTCGGGCGAAGGATAGAAACGGCAGCGGGTCAAACGAATGGTGTCTGCCGTAACGGCGTCCGCAGTGTCCACCGCCTTTGCCGAAATGGCAGGAATGAACGACCCCAACAAGCCGAACTTCACCGCCTGCCCCGCAAGCACATACTTGGAGACGTGAATCTCCATTGCCTTCAAACACGCCAACACATCGGGATAGGAAACGGTGGTCGAACCCGCAATATCGTTAGCAATTTGGTCGATGAAAACATCTTGACCTCTGAACAAACGGGCAAGGAATTTCTCACCCGGATTTCTGCCCACATTGATGAGCCTCTTTACTTTTACATACTTGATTGCCATAGTGCAATAAATTTAGAATTAAACAAAAACTTTAATTTGAAAACACCAAGCGTTGCAACATCTTTTCTTGTTCTCGCTTGCAAAATTACGAGCATAATCCTGCCCCCGCAAATCTCGGAACAAGGCTGAACAAAGAAGAACAAAACAATCGCAAACCAAAGCCTTTTGAACTGCAAAACACCCCTCTGCCACACCGCCGCAACATGGCACAGAGTCGATAGAAATTGCCTTTTCGGCAAAAGAGAAAATCCTTTCGCCGGAAGAGATTTTTCTTTCGGCAAAACAAAAAAATCTTCCGCCGAAAGAAAAACGCCCTTTTGCCTGCTTGTTCCGTTTGCCGCCGCCCGAGCGGCTTCAATGCCGTCGAAGCTGCATCACGTTCTATTGCGACAAAGAGTAAAACTCTTATGCAAATAGATTTGTCTGCTCAGTGTCGGAATCGAATAAAAGTAGTACATTTGCCAAAGAATGACAAAGACGTATCAGGCAGAAACAGTATTTGCTCTAATTATGAAAGGGGGCAGTGTCGAAACAGCTTCGGTAAGGAGAACATATTTGGCGAGGCAGCGAAGTGCCGCCTGTTTTTCATAGAAGAATTACTGCAAACAATAGAACATGAAGATGGAAACAACACATACACTTATAAACGGAGACAGCAGGAATTTGGCTTCAATCCCGGACAAGTCCGTTCATTTGATAATCACTTCTCCGCCGTATTGGCAGTTAAAGGATTACGGAAGTGATGAACAGATAGGATTTCACGATAGTTATGAGGAATATATCAACAACTTGAATGCTGTGTGGTCGGAATGCAACCGTGTTTTGCATGATGGGTGTCGTTTATGTATAAACATAGGTGATCAGTTTGCACGCTCTGTTTACTACGGACGCTATAAGGTGATACCCATAAGAACAGAAATTATTCGTTTTTGCGAGACTCTCGGAATGGATTACATGGGTGCTGTGATATGGCAGAAACAAACGACTATGAATACGACCGGAGGAGGTGCCGTGATGGGTAGTTTTCCTTATCCGCGAAACGGTATATTGAAAATAGATTACGAATTTATTTTGATATTCAAGAAACCGGGTAAGGCACCTGTGCCTACTGCAGAACAGAAACAACATTCGGAAATGACAAAAGAGGAATGGAATACTTTTTTTGCTTCTCACTGGAATTTTCAAGGAGCAAAACAAGATGGGCATATTGCCGTTTTTCCGGAAGAACTGCCACACCGTTTAATCAAGATGTTCTCTTTCGTCGGGGAGACGGTGTTTGATCCTTTCATGGGTAGCGGAACCACTGCTTTGGCGGCTCGCAATCTGCAACGCAATTCCATAGGGTATGAGATAAATCCCGATTACAAAAAATATTACGAAGAAAAGGTTGTGTCCTCTTCACTGTTCGGAAATGTGGAATATAAGTGCATGAGAGATGAAATCTCTTCTGAGATTATCGTTGAAAAGGTGAAAAATTTGCCATATCGGTTTCATGACCCTCATAAGATGGAAAGCAAGGTGGATATCAAAAAACTGCAATTCGGCTCGCGAATAGACAAAGATAAGAAGGAGAGAGAGGAGTATTTTTCCGTGAAAACGATACTTTCGCCGAATATGGTAGTTTTGAGTAACGGTCTTACCATACGTTTGCTCGGTATAAAGGAAAAACCATCGGTCAATGACATTGCAACTAAATTCCTTTCTGAAAAGACCAAAGGTCATAAGGTTTTTTTGCGGTACGATGCAACAAAGCATGATGATAAAGATGTGTTGCTTTGTTACCTGTATTTGGACAACAGAACGTTTATCAATGCACACATGTTGAAGAACGGACTGGCAGAAGTGGACTACTCTTTCGATTTCAAGTACAAAAATAAATTTGAGAAACTGATAAATGCATAGATGCTTATGGATAAATATTCTATGAACTTCGGAAAAAAGGAGAGGGTGTTGAATTATGCATGCCAAACCTACCAACTGTCCAGACCAAGTAAAGTTGGTGCCGTTATGGCTCTTATTAGGGATTGCCAACCAAGTTCTTGTCGGGAGTGGCAAGCGTGGTATTTCGATAACGCCTTTACTGTAACCAAGAAGCCTGCGAAAATCACGATGGAAACTCTGAAAGAGTTGGGCGAAAGATTGTATGCAAAGATTACAGAGGTCGTCAAACCCGAATGGGAAGCCGCTTTCAGTGAATTGACTGAACAGGATTGCATTGATTATATCTACAACCTTACGATAAATCGCACCTACGATGGTTATCTGAGAGAAAAGTCGGTAGTTAATAACAGCTTGGCTGTATTGTTCCCTGATTTAACTTTTGAAGAAAGCAGTCCGGAATTAGATCATGCGGGAGATGTAGATTATATTGCAAAGGTGGGAGAAAAGGCAATAGGTATACAGATAAAGCCTGTAACCGCTAACGCTAATTTTGGGAACTATTCTCTGTCGGAAAGAATGAAAGCAAGTTTTGAAGCGTTCAAAGAACAATATGGAGGCAATGTTTTCATTGTGTTCAGCTTAGATGGTGAAATTGCCAACAAAGAAGTTGTAGAACAGATACGCTGCGAAATCAAAAGATTGTCCGATTAGGCATACATTGTTTTGAGGTCGTCTCATTTGTAGAGACATATAAGCGTGGCTTCTGTAATTCTATTTAACGCTTTTCGGCGAAAGGATTTTCTCTTTCGCAGGAAGAGATTTTTCTTTCGGCAAAACAAAAAAATCTTCCGCCGAAAGAAAAACGCCCTTTTGCCTGCTTGTTCCGTTTGTCGCCGCCGAGCGGCTTCAATGCCGCCCAAGCGGGGTGTTTTTTCTGTGTCTGAAAGGGCAGAAGGAGGGGTGTAGGGCGGTTTTGCGGCGGAGCGGTGTTTTGTTCGCCTGCTCAACGACTTGCGGCAAAGCAAGGGGCTGCGTGCTGTTTCCACATCGTTTTGCCGGCTGCTGCCAAAGTTCTGTTTTACCTCCTTTCGCTCTGACGGATTGCCAAACAAAATCCTGCCGAATTGCCAAACGAATTGTTTGATTGCTTTGAATGTCAGCGTTTTCAGCCTTTGAGGGAAATGTGCTTAAAACAATTTGGCGAAAAAGGGGGCGAAAGTTGCGGCAAAGGGGTGTGAGGCGGCGGCGTGTTTTTTTATGCGTGAAGTTTCCGTTTGTTTGGAGAAAACACTATCTTTGCAGGAAATATAATTAAGAGATATGGCACTTATTAAATCTATTTCGGGTTTCAGGGGTACGATAGGCGGCAGTGCTTCTGAGGGATTGACTCCCATCGATACGGTTAAGTTCGTTTCCGCTTTTGCCGCTTTCATAAAGGAGTCTTGCAAAAAGGAGAGGATAAGCATGGTTTTGGGCAGAGATGCGAGGATTTCGGGTGAGATGGTTTCGCATTTGGTGGTTGGAACGCTTATGGGCATGGGGGTTGATGTGATTGACACCGGTTTGTCCACTACTCCGACGGTGGAGATGGCTGTAACGGATAAGGGAGCCGATGCGGGAATAATTCTGACGGCAAGTCATAATCCCATGCAGTGGAACGCTTTGAAGTTCCTCAACTCAAAGGGTGAGTTTATTTCGGCTGCGGAGGGTCGCAGGGTGCTGGAGCTTGCCGCCGAGGAGGGTTTTGTTTTTGCGGAGGTTGAGAAGTTGGGACGGCACTGCTTGGACTCTACTACCATCGACCGACATATTGAAAAGGTTTTGGCATTGGATTTGGTCGATGTGGAGGCTATACGGAGGGCGAAGCTGAGTGTGGCTTATGATGCGGTGTGTTCGACCGGCGGATTGGTGTTGACCAAGTTGTTGAACGCCTTGGGAGTGCAGCAGGTGGTGGCTTTGAATGCGGAGCCTACGGGAAGGTTTCCTCACAATCCCGAACCGCTTCCTGAGAATATATCGCAGATTTGCGAGGAGGTGGTGAAGCAGGGTTGCGATGTGGGCTTTGTGGTCGATCCCGATGTGGACAGGTTGGCGATAGTGTGTGAAACGGGTAAGCCTTTCGTGGAGGAATACACCTTGGTGGCGGTGGCGGACTACGTGTTGGCACATACGCCGGGTGCAACGGTGTCGAACATGTCTTCGACCATGGCTTTAAGAGACATAACCGAAGCCAAAGGACAACAGTACTTTGCCTCCGCCGTCGGAGAGGTCAATGTGGTGGAGAAGATGAAGGAGAAGAATGCTGTGATAGGGGGAGAGGGCAATGGAGGTGTGATTTACCCCGCATTGCATTACGGAAGAGATGCCTTGGTTGGCATAGCCTTGTTTTTGAGCCACCTTGCCAAGAGCGGCAAGAGGTGTTCCGATTTGAGGGACGGCTATCCTGACTATGTCATATCGAAGAACAAGATGGAGCTTACGCCCGAGATGGACGTGGACGGCATACTTGCAAAGATGGCAGAGAAGTATGCCAACTACGATGTGAGTACCGCAGACGGCGTGAAGATAATCTTCGACAAGCAATGGGTACATTTGAGAAAGAGCAACACCGAACCGATAATACGTATTTATTCCGAGAGCGACTCTGCCACCACGGCAGACCATTTGGCAAACGTGATAATGGAGGATATTACCAATATAATAAGGGAAAGTCTTTGATGTCATCCCCATCGGACATGTTTAGAAACAGCGGGGAGGCGATGCTTACCGATTATTGTGGCGGTTGCGGCTTTGTTTGCAATCTTTACGGAGCTTGCAGGGCTGTTCGGGAGCTTGCTTCCGACTCAGCGGGCTTGCTCTGTATTGTAAAATCCATAAAACCAAAAGAGAATGAAAATATCGGCAATAATACCGAGCTATAACGAGCAGGAGAACGTCGGTTTGATGTACGAAAGAATGTCGAAGGTGCTTTCGAAGTTGAGCGACGACTATGAATTGATATACGTTAACGATTGCAGCAAAGACGAAACGCTGCTTCGCATAAAGGCATTGGCTGAAAAGGACTCGCATGTTAAGTACGTGAGCTTTTCCCGCAACTTCGGGCATCAGGTGGCAGTGAGTGCCGGCTTGGACGTGTGCAAGGGCGATGCGGTGGTGATAATAGACGGCGACCTGCAAGACCCGCCGGAGCTGATTGAGCAGATGTATGAGAAGTATAAGCAGGGTTACAAGGTGGTTTATGCCAGAAGGGCTTCACGGGAGGGCGAGACATGGTTCAAAAAGTTCACCGCCAAGCTGTTCTATCGCATTTTGGCATCGATGACGAGCATAGACATACCGGTGGACGTGGGCGACTTCCGCCTCATAGACAAGGTAATAGTGAAGCACCTGCGAAACATGCCCGAAAAGTCGAAGTACATTCGCGGTCAAATATCGTGGATAGGTTACAAACAGACCTTTGTCGACTACCACAGGGACGCCCGCATATACGGCACGACGAACTACCCGCTCAAAAAAATGCTTCGCTTTGCTCTCGACGGCATAACAGCCTTTTCTGACAAGCCTTTGAAGGTGGCATCCGGCTTGGGAATATTCTCGGCGATAGTGTCGCTCATTGCCTTGGTTTATGCCCTTGTTTCGCACTTCTGTTTCAACAACACCATCACCGGTTGGACCTCACTCATTTTGAGCGTGCTGTTCATAGGCGGTGTGCAGCTGATAACAATAGGCATAATAGGGGAGTACATCGCAAGAATAAACAACGATGTCCGCAACCGTCCACTCTACATTGTTGAAGAAAGCAATGCAGAAGACGAACCGGAGGAGAAAAACAACAAGAATATCCATCTGAATTAAGTAATAATTTAAACAGAAAAACAAATGAACAGAATGTAAACTTAATCGGTTGCAGCAGATGGCAGCATTGAGGTTTGGTTGTGTGAAACGAAGCCTGAGGCGGACTTATGCAACGGCCTCATATTTGAGGGATAAAAAACAGAAAGAAAAAAATGGCGGAGCAATCCCTGTTCTGCCGAATGTATAAATGTAAAAAGTAATAAAATATGAAAGACAAGAAGTATTACAAGGTATCTTACTACTGCACATTGGTGATGCTGTTGCTTGCGTTGGGCTATATAGCTTTTCTCTTTTACAGCAGAAACGTGCTGACGGACGCAATAATTGAATGCGGCAACGAACACAAATGCGTCAAAGGGGATTTCTTCGGCGGTTATGAGTGTTTCGATTGCAGCGATGAGCAAGCCAAATAAAGGGAAACGCACAAGAAAAAAGTAATAAGACAATTCAAAAAAACAGATGGATAGGCAGAGCCTGCGGACAACCGACTCCGCAGGCTCGTTTTGTTCACCTCGATGGGTTGCTCTTCGGAATGCGGCACAGGGCAGCAGATGCCGCAGAAAAAGCCCTCTGCTTCCGGTGGTGCTTAATGGCAAACCTTTCTTCAAAGCACCGATTCAAACAAATTGCTTCGCCGAAAAAAGAAATCAAAAGCCCGAAACAATTTCCCCTTTCGGCGAAACGTTTCTCCAAAGGAGGAGGGTTTATCGGGGAAATGCTCCGGCGGTGTTTGTTTTGTGCCTTAAAAACGATGTAAAGCGTTGTTTTCTATTCTTTCTTTATGCTTTTTACGGTATTGTTTTGTACCTTTGTTTTCTGAAAGGAGTTTGCAATGGCGAAAGCCGAACGAGGCAGAGGGCGAAAAGCGTTGCGTAATAGTGTGTCATAAATGAATATAGCAGATTTGATAGGTGAAGCAACCGCCTACGATAAAAAGGAGAGGGTTGAGACAAAACGCCCCAAAAGTTGGTTGAAGAGCGTTTCTGCTTTTGCCAATGGCGAAGGCGGAACGTTGTTGTTCGGAGTTTCAGATAATGATGAGATTGTAGGGCTTGCAGAGGCGGAGCTTGATGCGGAGTTTATAAGTGAAGCTGTCAAAACAAAATTGTCTCCCATACCTGTTGTTAGTTTAGAGTTTAGGGAAACAGAGGGGAAGAAAATTGTTTTGCTTCATGTCGCTTCCGGCGATGAAACGCCGTGTTACTATGTTGGAGATAAACAAATGCTGGCTTTTGTTCGAGTCGGCAACGAATCGATTGTGGCAGACCCTGTGCGTTTACGCCGCCTTGTGATGAAAAGTTCGGGACGAACATATGACAGCATGCCATCGCCATATAAGTTTGAAGATATGGCTTTCACAAAGTTGAAATCTGTTTATTACAAGCGTTTGCATCGCTCGTTTGAGGATAGTGAGTTTGCATCTTGGGGTATTGTGGACGAAGATGGAAAATTAACAAATGCAGGAGCTTTGATGGCTGATGAATCGCCTGTAAGACATTCCCGCATATTCTGCACACGTTGGAACGGTTTGACAATGACCAGCGGTTTGGGTGAAGCTAAGGACGATATGGAATTGGAAGGGTGTGTAATCGGACAGCTGCAAGATGCCGTTTCCTTTGTCAGAAACAATTCCCACAAAAAATGGTGGAAAGAGACCGATTACAGGGAGGAACTTCCTGATTATCCCGAACGTGCAGTTATGGAATGTATTGCCAATGCTATTATTCACAGGGATTATATGGAGTTGGGCAGTGAGGTGCATGTCGATATGTATGATAATCGTATAGAGATTTATTCCCCGGGCGGAATGATGGACGGTAGGTTGATTCAACAGCTTGACCCTCTCAGCATACCGTCAAAACGAAGAAATCCCCTGCTTGCCGACTTTTTTAACAGGCTTGACTTGATGGAAAGGCGGGGAAGCGGCATGAAGAAAATCATAAGTGCTTACAATGTGTACGAAAAGTTACCGACCTACCACGCCCCTGAGTTTAATTCCAATGCTTCGGAGTTTCATGTTACGTTGTGGAACTTGAACTACGAGGAAGGTGCAAACGAGAATACCAAGGTGTTCACCAAAGAGTTCACCAAAGAGTTCACCAAAGAGTTCACCAAAGCACAAAGACAAATCTATAAGCTCATTTCGCAAGATTCTCGAATAACCTCTGTAAAGATGGCTGAAAAAATGGGGTTGTCAAGTCGCCAGGTGAAAACATATCTTAAAAGGTTAACCGACTTAAAGCTGATTGTTAGAGAAGGTGGACGCAAAAGCGGGGTATGGAAAGTTGTAGACGAGGATTACGAAAGATTTTTCGATAAATAGCAAGCAGACATATTGAAAAATGATGATTTAGAAGTTCGTGGAGGTAATATGCATAAGTGCAGTATGTAGAAAAACAAGGAGAGGTTGAAAGGCGGACTTGTAAGGAGGAGGATAAAACGGGTGTTTAAATAAATGGTTGATTATGTGGAAGTACTATGCTTTGCTTTCGGCATTCTTTGCCGCTCTGACGGCAATCTTCGCCAAGATTGGTGTGAAAGACATTAACTCGGATTTGGCAACTGCCATACGAACGTTGGTTATTTTGTTCATTACGTGGGGCATTGTTTTGGCGGGTAATCATTTGAACGAAATAAAAAGCATTTCGTGGCACACGGGTTTGTTCCTTGTCTTGTCCGGTGCGGCTACGGGGCTATCGTGGTTGTTCTATTTCAAGGCTTTGCAGGCGGGCGATGTGTCGCGGGTGGCACCGATAGACAAGTTGAGCGTTGTGATAACCATCTGTCTGTCGTTCCTGTTGCTCAAAGAGCCGGTCAACGCAAGGGTTGTCTTCGGTGCGTTGCTGATAACCTGCGGCAGCATTGTGATGTTGATAAAGTAGGGGGAGGGGTTTTTGCAAAAGGCTGCAAGGGTGTCGTTATGTCGGTGTGCCGAGGTGAATGCCGTTGCTGAAAGGAAGCAGACCGAAAACAAAAAGGCAACTCCCACGTGGATTTGCCTCTGTGGCTGCGGCAGGATTCAAACCTGCAACCGAAATCGTTAAAAGTGCAGCAATCTTTTGCATGTTCCGAAAATATTTATATCTTTGCCGGCGTAACAGGGTTTGAGCGTAAGTATGCCGAACTTCGGATTGCCCCTGAGTATTCCAAGGTTGGTGAGCAGATAAGCCTGTATAATGTTCCGTATATCGATATTGAAGATATTTCAGCAGAATGAGCAGTCGTAAAAAAGTAACAGCGTACTTGTCGACAATATTGTTTGTTGTCGGTACGGCAGGTTTTGTTTGGACTTGCAGCAGAAAGCATGTTGAGAAAAAGGAGAGAGAACGCTCTTTTCCGCAAACGGATGTGATTGAAGATAAGAGCAGCCCCTATGACTCTATTGTTCACTATACCGAAGACAGTGCCGTGTTCTTCAAAGACGGTAAGGTTGTCGGTTTTACTCGCCGGGGCGATTAAAGCCGCAAGGTTTGTTCTGCTTCAATGAAAAGAGGTTGAAACGAACGCACAGTTTGTTCTGTGCGTTTTTCTTTTAAGGGGAACGGGATTCCTTTTTTGATTTACCGACTGCATGAGTGCTTTTCTCTTTTGGGTAACGTTGCGTTGTAGGCAAGTGTTTGCGGACTTTGTTTGACCGACTGCAAAAGGGGAGGGCAAGTGGTGTGAAAACAAAAAAGGCAACTCCCGAAGGAATTGCCTCTGTGACCACGGCAGGATTCAAACCTGCAACCTCCTGAGCCGTAATCAGGGACTCTATTCAGTTAAGCTACGTGGCCGTTCTGTATTGCGGTGCAAAGGTACAACTTTTTCTCTAATAAGCAAGGCTGAGTGTGCTTTTTTTTTGTCGATTTTGTTCCGTCGAATGCAAACGTTTGATTTAGTGTTTGGTGTGGGAGTGTGTTTTTCTTCGCAAAATGAAAGCAAAGGTCTCGATATGTGTTTGCAAACGGGGCGAAATCTAATTGAAATCGGCTTTGGGGTTAGATGTTTTCGACTTCGGCTTTTATTTTCTGCCAACGTTCTGCGTCCATGCTTGTTCCCATTACTTCTATGACGTTGCCTGCCAATATGCTTCCGGTTTTGCCGCATTGCAAAAGGTCTTTACCGCTGCACAGGGCGGCGAGAAATCCGCCGGCATACATGTCGCCTGCTCCGGTGGTGTCTATCGCCTTGCGTGTGTCTGCGGCTATGCGGAAGGTTTCGCCCTTATGTTTTATCAATGAGCCTTTTTTGCCTATTTTCACCACGGCAATGTCGGCGTATTCGGCTATAAGGTCGACGGCTTGTTCGGCTTCTTTGCCGGTGAAGGCTTTGGCTTCTTCTTCGTTGGCAAAGATGATGCCGGTGCCTTGGCAGACTTCTTTGAGAAACGAAAGGTTCTCTTCCACTACATTGTAGGAGGCAAGGTCGATGCTTATCTTGCAGCCGGCTTGTTTGCCGGACTGCATTATTTTGGCAAACAGCGTCCGGTTGCTTATCAGATAGCCTTCTATGTGGAGGTAGTCATAGCCGGCGAAAAGCTCTTGTGTTATTTCTTTGTCGGAAAGGGTCAGTGCTGCTCCGAGGTTGGTGGCAAAGGTGCGTTCTCCGTCGGGGCTGACAAGGGCAAGAGCCAATCCGGTATGCTGCTCGGGGGTGCGGAAAATGAGAGGGGTGATGTTGTTCTGCTTGATGCTGTCGATGTAAAACGTTCCCGGCTCGTCTTCGCCTACCATTCCGACGTATGCGGTGCTTATTCCCATGTTGGCTGTTCCCATTGCGGTGTTGGCGGCAGAGCCTCCGGTGGTGCGACGGCTCCGAAGGTGTTGCGTTCGCCTTGTCAATCGTTCGCTTTCTTCTGCACTTATCAACTGCATGCTGCCCTTGGGCAGGTTCTCTTCCTGTAGCAGTTTATCGCTTTCCAAAAGGCATACCCTGTCCACCAAGGCGTTGCCTATACAGATTATTTTCTTTTGCATTGTCTTTGTATTCCGTTTGCGTTTGCTTTCTTATGGTGCGGGATTGCGGCTTATTCTTCTTCGGTTTGAAAGAAACTGAAGTTGACTTTGCCGTAGTGCCTCTGCTCCATGAAGAAGGGGTTGTCCGTAAAGCTGTGTTGTGCGCTGTGTTCCAAGACGAACAAACCGCCTGCTTTGAGAAACTTGGGCAAAACCAAGCTCGGGATAAGCTCCAACTGCTTCAAGTCGTACGGAGGGTCGGCAAAAATGAGGTCGAAGCGTTGCCGGCTCCTGCCTAAGAAGTTGAAAACGTCCATTCTCAAAGGAAAGATGTTGTTTACCTCCAATTTCTCTGCCGTCTGCCTCTGAAAGTCCACGCACCTTGGGTTTTGGTCTATGGAGGTTACTTGTTTTACGCCGCGTGAGAGGAATTCGAAGCTGACCGCTCCCGTTCCGCTGAACAAGTCCAAGACGTCCACCTGCTCAAATTCCACTCTGTTGCGTAAGATGTTGAAGAGGGCTTCTCTTGCCCTGTCGGTGGTAGGCCGCACCGGCAGGTTGCCGGGCGGATTCAACCGCCTGCCTCTGAATATTCCTGCTATTATTCTCATTCCTATGCTATAACCAAGAAGTAGTTTTGCAGATTGACCTCGTCAAACTCTATGCCGGCTCTTATGTTCTCCATCGGATTGGCGTATGCAACGTCCTTAACGTAGCGACGGAGCATTTGCAATTCCTCTTTGTCGTAGTTCTCGCCCGTCAAAAGGAGCTTTACTGCTTCGGTATCCACTTCGGTTTGTTGCAATATGAACAAAAGGTTGTAGACCAGGTCTGTCGTGCTGTCGCAAATGAGGGTGTTGCTCATGATGAAGCTGTTGCCCTTGAACAGAGCCAAGTCGAAGCTCTTGCCTCTCTTGTTAAGAATGAGTGTGTTTTGGGAGAACTTGGATATGTCGTAGGCGTATTCTGCCAAGACTTGGTGCTGAGAACAAAATTCGGCGTTGTTCATCAGTATCTTTACTCCGCTGTAGGTGTGGATAGGGTAGGCGAATATGCTTACGGCGTCCAATTTTTCGCTCACATTCGAAAGCACGGTCTCATTTTCGTAGAGCTTGATGGTTGTTTGCAGATATTCCTTGTTTTTCGCCTTGTCGTACAGTTTATACGGTATCCAGACGTTTTTACCCGTCTCACAGATTACTCTCAGTTTGGCAAAGCGGAACATTTTCACCCCTATGGAGGCGAAGCATTCCCTTATGGTGTTCATAACTACCGGTATTGTTCCCGACAAATCGCAGTCGAAGCGACCGACAGCCAAGAGTTTGAGGCTGCCTTCTTCGATTAGCGAAAAAGAAAATCCACTTGCTTGCAAGCAAATGGACAATCTTGTTTGTGAGGAAACAAAATCGGTGTCAACTTTGTGCAGTTGTGTCAGATTGTATGTTCCCATGTTTTTCTCTGTTTATTCCCAGTTTCCGTCGGTTACGGGTTGCTCCAAGTCTCCCACCTTCCAACCGGTGTATTTGTTCTTATCTTCCAATTCGGCTTTGCGGTTCACAACGTCTTGTTTGTCCATGCCGAAAGTGTACACCTCAATTGGGGTGTTAACCAAGAACACCGATACTTCTATACCGCTTTTGGTTATCTTCTTTGCCTCGATTTCGAATTCCACTTTTCCGTTCTCCGAATAAGGCACGTATCTCAATTCCGACAACTTTTCCTTTGGCGTAAGGAGCTTGTTTTCGCTGTACAACTTTTCGGTTGGGTTGACGTAGCTTGTGTCTCTTCTCAAAATTCCTTTCTTCAAGGCTTCTGCCTCTGTCATATCGTCGGGAAGGGTACCGGTTTTCTTGATTAGAGGAACCCTGCCGTTTTCCATGAAAGCCATAAGGCTGTCGAAGTTTCCGCAGAACTCGCCGTTTGCCGCCTTGTAAGTCTCCTCAATAACGCGTATGTCTTTCAATTTGGCGATTACTTCATCGGAACGTTTGTTGTACTCATTGTCGAATTTCACCGGGTGCATGATGCTGTTGTATAGGACGACTGCCAATGCCACTACTCCCACACCGAGAACGACCGAAATAATTGTATTCCTTGTTTTCATTGCTGTTGGTTGTTTTATTTTACTCTACTGTACTCCGAATTTTTGACCCTGCAAAGGTAGGGGTTTTGTTTGAAATTGCAATATCCTTTTGTCTTTTTTTATCCATTTTGTTCTACATGGCTGACTTGAACGGCGAGTTGCCCGTCTGTTTGCAGTTCGTTTGCAAGCCGTTGAGCCATATAAACGCTTCGGTGTCTGCCTCCCGTGCAACCGAAATATACACTGAGGTTGGTGAATTGTCTTTGTTTGTATCGGTCGATGCTTTGGCTTACCAATGTTTTTGCGGCGGCATAAAAGTCTTGCACTTCTTGTTCTTTTTCCAAAAAAGCGATGACTTCGGCGTCTTTTCCTGTCATCTGTTTGTATTGTTCGTATCTTCCGGGGTTGGGAAGGCAACGGCAGTCGAAGACATAGCCTCCGCCGTTTCCGCTTGTATCGTGAGGGTAGCCTTTTTTGTAGGAAAAGCTCTTTATGTCGACAGTCAGCCTGCCGGCATTGCTGCCGATGTTTCTCAATCTTTGGTTACAAGCCATTTGGTCGAAGATGCGATTGAGGTATGGCAGGGCAGGTTTCAGGCGTTTTGCCTTTTGCAGGTGCGAAATATTGTCGAGGGCAAACGGTATGCTTTGCAGAAAGTGTGCTTTCTTCTGAAACCACCCCCTATAACCGTAAGAACCCATTGCCTGCATGATACGTACGTACACATAGGCGTAGAACTTGTCCATGAACACTTGTCTGTCCGTCGGAAGCAGTGTTTCCAATTCGTCCAAATAGATTTCCAACAGTTCCGCCCGCATTTGCTCGCTCAAATTCGCCTTGGCATCATAAAGCAACGATGCCAAATCGTAGTGCAGAGCCCCTTGTCTTGCTCCCTGAAAGTCGATGAAAAAAAACTCTCCGTCTTTAATCATTATGTTTCTGGACTGAAAGTCCCTGTAAAGGAAAAAGGAGGTATCCGTATCCAAAAGGTATTGCTTCAACAGGGCGAAATCTTCCTCCAATTCTTCTTCCGAAAAGGCTATGTCGGCAAGTTTGAGAAAGTAATACTTGAAGTAGTTCAAGTCCCATTGAATGCTTTGGTCGTCGAAGCGTTTCCGAGGGTAGGCTTTGGAGAAATCGAAGTCTTTGCTTGCTGCCATCTGCAAGTGCGGCAGCATGTGGACGAGACGTCGGTAGGTTTGCTCCGTTTCCTTGCGGCTTGCCTTGCGTATAAAGTCGAAAAGGGTCGTATCGCCAAGGTCTTCTTGAAGATATATTCCCGCTTCGGCGTCTTTGGCAATCACTTCGGGAACGTTTATTCCTCTTTGTCGCAACTGTCTTGCAAAATCGATGAACGCTGCGTTCTCTTTCTTGTCGGCATTGCAGGCTGCCACAACCCTGCGACCGGCTCCGCACAGCCTGTAATACTCTCTCGATGAACCGTGCGGGGCAATGGGGGTGAAGCTCTCGGGCATTTCGCCGTATGTCCTACGGAACAATTCCGCTATTCTTTCTTTCATTTATCAAACTTTCTGCTATTACGAAATCCAAAGGGGTAGTCAGTTTTATGTTCTTTCTGTTTCCCTTGCACAAAGCCACCTGCACCCCCATGCTTTCGACCAAGGAGGCATCGTCGGTGAAGCGAGGGTCGTATGCTTTGCCGTATGCTTTTTTCAAAAGAGCCAAATCGAAGCACTGGGGCGTTTGAACGAGTTTCACTCTCGCCCTGTCCAAGGCTTTGCCGTCGTACCTGACCGAGTCGGTGCAGTCCGTGCATGCGGTGGCAGCCCCTTTTTCGGCAGCCGTTTCGAAACATGACTCAAATATCTCTCTGTCGGCAAAGGGGCGAACGCCGTCGTGAATTGCCACAAGGGCTTTTTCGCCCGCTTTCTCTTCTATGGAATCCACGGCAGCCTTGACCGAGTAGAACCTCTCGCCGCCGCCTTTTATCAATTCGTGTTCTATGGTGCAGGAATACTGTTTGCACAGCGACTTCCAAAGCTCTTTTCTTCCCTCGGGCAGAACAACAATCAGCCTTGCATCGGGAACAGCCTCATGAACGGCTTTCAGTGTTTCCAAAAGCACCACACTGCCGCCCAAGGGCAAAAATTGCTTCTCTCTTGCGGACTGCATGCGTTTTCCGCTGCCGCCTGCCACCACTATGACGTACTTCCTAAATGACGAGCATTGCATCACCGTAGGTAAGGAACTTATATTTCTTTTCGACAGCGTACTTGTATGCCTTCATCGTAAGCTCATAACCGCCGAAAGCGGCAACCATCATGAGCATTGAAGACAATGGAGCATGGAAATTGGTAATCATTGCATCGGCAATCGCAAACTCATAGGGCGGAAAGATGAACTTGTTCGTCCAACCATTGTATACCTTGACCCTGTTCGATATGATGGCAGCCGTTTCCACCGCTTTCATTGAGGTTGTACCCACCGTGCAAACCCTTCTGCCTTCTTCCTTGGCTTTGTTTATCAAGGCTGCGTTTTCTTCGGTGATAATCATTTGCTCCGAGTCCATCTTGTGCTTGGTCAAATCCTCAACCTCTATCGGGCGGAAGTTGCCCAATCCGCTGTGAAGGGTGATGTAGGCAGACTCAATGTCCTTTATCTCCATCTTTTTGATAACCTCACGCGAAAAATGGAAGCCTGCCGTCGGTGCAACCACTGCCCCCTCGTGCTTTGCGTAGATTGTCTGATACCTGTAATCGTCCTCCGGTGTCAAATCCCTCATTCGCAACAAGCTGTCGGGTAGGGGAGTATGTCCCAACTTCTTCAGCAAGGCATGAAACTCCTCATTTGAACCGTCAAACAAAAATCTAAGTGTTCTTCCCCTTGAAGTGGTGTTGTCTATCACCTCTGCGACCAACTCATCGTTCTCTCCGAAGTACAATTTGTTGCCTATACGGATTTTTCTTGCCGGGTCTACAAGTATATCCCACAAACGAGTATTCTCGTTTATCTCCCGCAACAAGAAAACCTCAATCTTTGCATTGGTCTTTTCCTTGGTGCCGTACAAGCGTGCGGGGAATACCTTGGTGTCGTTGAAAACGAACAAATCCCTTTCATCGAAATAGTCCAACACATCTTTGAATATCCGGTCTTCGAACTCGCCCGTATCCTTGTGAACGACCAACAGCTTCGATTCGTCTCTCTGTTTGGAAGGATGCTGGGCTATAAGCTCCGGCGGTAAATTGTACTTAAACTGTGATAGCTTCATGTTATTATTCCTCTTTTGTTAAATACTCAAACGTCTGTCGCCGTGAAAAGGTTACAGATTTATGTGGAAAAGCACCTTTCTCCCGAGAGACTTTTCCGAAACAAAGGAGCAAGGCTGCAAGCAGTCCCTGCTCCAATGACAATCAAAAAAAATTAAAAGATTATCCTCTGAATAAGTTATCCTTTCCTATCGAGCCGACAAGCATGTCGTAATACTCCTGGCTCTTTACGTAGGACAATCGGTCGGACACTATTTGCAATTTGTGCTTTATGTCCTCCTGCTTTTCCTCCGTAAGGTTCTCGCCCATCTTCAGGAACTCTATCAAATATTTTTGGTGTCTCTGCCATAGGGCAATGTCGTTGACGTGTTTGTTTCTCAAACGTTCCTGATACCATTCGCTGCTTATCACGCTCTCTCTTGTGAACATGTTGCGGAACTCCTCCGAAAGCAAGGTCATACCCTTGTATTCTCCCTTTACCATTATATATAAGAG
>CAZSFV010000033.1:0-21745 GCA_964606345.1 uncultured Bacteroidaceae bacterium
CTTCCGAGAGAACGACCGCATTTGCGGCTATTTTTACATTGTCTCCCACTCTGAACGGACCGAGCACCTTTGCTCCGGCTCCGACCATTACATTGTTTCCAAGAGTCGGATGGCGCTTTCCGGTTTCCTTTCCGGTTCCTCCCAGTGTTACTCCCTGATAAAGTGTGCAGTAATCTCCTATCTCGGCGGTTTCTCCTATTACCACAGCGCTTCCGTGATCGATAAACAGCCCCTTTCCGATTTTAGCTCCGGGATGTATCTCGATTCCGGTGGCAAACCTCGCCGCCTGACTTATAAATCGCGCCGGCATGCGAAATCCCCGAACATGAAGCATATGCGCGATTCTGTATGCTGCTATCGCATGAAATCCTGAATAAAGCAGCGCCACTTCAAGACGGCTTGTAGCAGCCGGATCACGCTCTTTTATAGAGTCTATCTCACGTCGTATCCTGCAATAAGCGGATATAGCGTAATCAACAACTGATTTCCTTGTATAATCATAATGATTCATAGCTATCCTCTTTTTCGTTTGGTGAAGCTTTCAAAAAAATGTATATATAATCATTTTTAATCTCAAAAATACCCCCCCCCGAAAAGAAATCGCCCAAAATAGATGAACTTCACGAACTATAAATTTACTTTTTAACACCGAAGGAAGCTCCCTTGTTTTTTGTATGTTGGATTTTTTTGTACTTTTGCACGCCGAAAATCGGGTTATTTCGCTCCGATTGAGCGGGAAACGAAGATTGAAAGGTGTTGAATATCATGATTCAATAACATACATCATAACATGAAAAAGAAATGTTTTGTATTGGCAACAGGTCTGTTGCTTTGTTGTGCAGGCTTCTCACAGCCTACACCCGGTCAACCCCCTACCAACGATGCGTCCCAATACGGTATTCGAAGACAGACAAGTACGGCTCCCGTTACACCGGCAACCGTTTTGCTCTTGTCTTTGGCAGGCGGATTTGTTGGGGGAAAGATTTGCAGAAACGCATTTTCGAGTAAAAACAGACAGTAAAAGGAAAAGATTATGAAAAGATTGTTTTTCGGCATGCTTGCACTGTTTTGTTGCGGCATGCTGTGGTCGCAGACAAAAGCAACGTGGAGTGGCACAGGTACGGCGACCGATCCTTATTTAATACAGAGTGTTGAGGATTTTCTTGCCATAGACCCCGATGGAAGCACTTCTGTCAATACTTATACAGGAAAGTGTTTCAAACAAACGGCAGACTTGAACTTGGGCGACCTCGGAACAAGGGAACGCTCTATTGTTCGTGTGTTTGCGGGCAATTATGACGGGGACGGACATTCCATCGTCTACGAAGGCAGGTTCAATGGCAAATCGCACCTCGGCAGTGGTATTTATCATAGTCAATGGTGGTCTCGTGTCGACGGAGTCGACGGAGCCGGCGATTATGGTTTGTTCGGTGTGCTTAACTCCGGCGGAACGATACGCAATCTTTCAGTATCGGGAGCCATTTTCTTTGCGGAAGTTGATTCCACTGATTGCAAAAGTATGAATGCCGCCATGTTGGTCGGTCATGCGGTGAGCGGAGCAACGGTCAGCAACTGCAATGCAACCGGAAACGTATCCACCTATGTGCAGGCAAGCAACGGAGGCGGTGCGGACGTGGCAGTCTTGATAGGTCAGTCCGAGGGAACGGTGGAGTATTGCAGAGCTTCGGGTAACGTGGTCGGAACAGGCTGGGTTGGCGGTTTGATTGGTTCTGCCTCCGCAGGCAAGATCAGCTGGTGTACCTTCTCAGGCAAGGTTGAAGCTCTTCAACCCGCCGGTAACCAAGATGAGCAGGTAGGAAAAGGTTATGGTGGATTTGCAGGAGGTATTGTAGGATTTGGCGGAAAGGATGGTGACAATGCAGGAAGTCAGGTTTCTTCATTAAAGATAGAGTTTTGTGCCGTTGATGCGGATATAAAGTCATCGCAGGTGGCAAGCGGCATTGTTTCCTCCGCTGTAGGGGGGGGGTACTGCTGCTGTAAGTAACTGTATTGTAAAGGGTACCTTTGATGGTAATGAGAATAATAGCTTACTGAAAGATGGTTCGCATAGCAATCCGATAGGTAACAGCACGAATGTTGACGATAGTTCGACCTTTCACGGAGACACGTTGGCAGACTTGAAGACGGCAATAGACATTATTAACTCCAACAGAGAAAACCAGGGAGCCGGTCAGCCGGAATTCGACATAGTCAACGGTCAGATTGTGCTTTACCCCAATGGCAAGCCCGAAACTCCTTGCTCAGAGCCGGAGGATTTGATTGCAACTTATAATAAGGAAACAGATGCTCTTACGTTGTCATGGATACCGCAAGGCGAAGAAACGCAGTGGGAAGTCCGCATAAACGGAGGAGCATTGGCGAGCGAAATAACAAGAACGGTAACGCGAGAGGCTGCAAGTGCCGGCACTGCCGTGCAGGAAGTGATGAACAATCTCGGTTTGACGCCAAGCACCTTGGCATATTCTGTGTACATAAAGGCAAAGTGCAGCGATAGCAAAAGCTCGACTGAAGAGACGGCGTCCTTCTCCATCGCATGCCCCGAGGTCGGTGATTTGACGGTAACCGAAAAGTCGACCGACGGCTTTACCATAACTTGGACAGGCGCAACAGCGGTCAAGTTGGAAGTAAAACAAGGGGAAACGCTTGTCGCTTCCGAAACAAGGGCATTCGACCAAGCTGCCTATACCATAGGCAACCTGTTGCCCGGTACCAAATACGTGGTGGCTTTGTCGGCTGAGTGTGCTTCCGAGTATGTAGGCACCAAAACCGTTGCCGTAACCACGGACAAATTGCCTGTGCCTGCGGGTTTGGCAGTTGAGTCGACCTATGACGGAGAGGCAGGAAACGGAACAGCCGAAGTGAGCTGGACAGCTGCTGCCGACATAACGGAATATGTGTACGAATTTAGCGGAAGCTCTCTTGCGGAAGACGGCACATACACAGCTGTTGCAACCGAAACGGCATCGGTTCAAACCACAGGGTTCACCAAGAGCGGCATTGCCCCCGGTTCGTACAAGATTAAAGTGCGTTCGAAGAAAAGCATATCCGGCAGCGACTTTTATTCCGATTGGACAGATGAGGTTCTTTTTGCGGTACTTAAACCCGGCACCCCAAAAAATCCGACTTATAATATTGTCGACAATACCGACGGCAGTGTTAACGTTGTCGTTTCTTGGCAGAAAGGCGACACGGAAGAAGGACAACAGCCTGAGTGGAAGATAGACAACACGGCAAGTGTTGCATACAGCGAAAGCCCTTCATACACCTACACAAACAAAGCAAGAGGAGACAAATTCACTGTTTCCATTGTGCAGTTGATAGGAGAGAACATCTCCGCACCTTTGGAATTCGATATACAAATTCCGTGTGCAGAGATGGAGACTCTTGACGTACACGATATAACTCAAACATCGGCAGTTTTGGACAACCTTAAATCGGGAGATAAAATATATTTGAACGGAAGCACCGAGGCAATCACGGCACAAGGACAAAGATATGTCTTTACGAGACTTGAGACCGGAACTCACTACGATGTTGTCGTAAGGCGTTATTGCAATGAGGCAAACGGAGTTTATACCAAGGCACAAACATCGTTCACCACTTACGCCTGCATGAAACCAAAGGCATTAACTTATTCGGGTGTTGAGTCGACTTCGGCAACTGTTTCTTGGGGCAGGGGTAATGAGGATTTGGACGATTTGAGCTTCCAAGTGCAAGTTCTTAAAGGAAGTTCGCTTGTTCAGTCCCATGAAGTGTGGAACACAACATTGTCGCTTACCGGATTGGAACCTAAAACCGAATATACGGTTACGGTTGCGGAACAATGTGGTGAGGAATATGGAGACGTTGTAACCTTCACCGCAGAGAACGCTTATGCTTCCAATTCATCGGGGAGCGGCATCACATACGGAGAGACTGTTTCGGTAACTTTCAACACAGCCGAGGCTTCGTTCACAGCTGTAAACAGTGGCGATTGGAACAATGTAAACACATGGCAGGGCGGACTTATTCCTACGGGAGCGAAAGGTACAATCTCCGTAAACGAAGGAGTGAAATTAGGAATGTCGGCAGGCAAACTGATTGTGGATGCAGAACATAAGTTTGTCAATAATGGTACGCTTGTGGTAGGTGGTAATGCACAGGTGATAAATACCGGCAGTGAAAACATCGGCGGAGTGGTAGAGGTGTCGTCAATTATTGCTAACACCAATAAGTGGTCGTTTATCGGCATTCCGTTTAAGGATTGCAAATTGGCTTCAATCAAATCTAATGGAAAAGGAGATGTTGCAGCTGTGCTTTATGATGCACCGAATGCGGCATGGGGCAACGACTGGGCAACGGTGAACAATGATTTGCCGACTGCAAATGCTTTTTTCGCTTGGCCTTTTTACAATGGAACCATTGAGATGACAAACGACACCGATGGCGACGGCACGGCGGACTATGAATTGAACAATGAGGACATAAGCTTGACCGTAAGCGTCAACCAAGGTAGCGACGGCAAGTATTGGTATCCGTTTGCAAACCCATACCTTGCAAATTTGAGCGTTTCGAAATTCTTGACGGATAATACTTCTCAAAGTATTCAAGGAAATTGCGTCAGCGTATACAACGGAACCAACTTTGATGTCATAAGCGGCGATGATGCTGCGGTGTCTGTTGCCCAAGCTTTCTTTGTGCAATTCGCCTCCGGCGGAGAAAAGACCGTGGAGCTGAAGAAAACCCAGATGAAAGATTATCCGTCTGCCACACAGCCGGAGGCAAAAACAGCCGACAACAGAGCTGTTGTTACCATGGCTTTGTACGACGGAAAGAGGGCGGTGAACTTCTACATTGTTCACAACCCTGAGGCTGAAAACGGTTATGACGTTTGGGACGCAAACAAGATGTTTGCAACTACCGGCATCAGCGAGCCGTACTTCGTTACCGATGGCGAGGACTTGGTTAAGGAGGAGGTGAAAGATGTGCCTTACTATGCGAACATGAATGTACGAAGCCAAGAGGATACGTTGATGACCTTTATTGCAAAGTCTGTGCCGGAGGGTTATTCGGTCAGCATAATAGATGGCGAACAAACGGTAGACATGCCGCAGGGCGGTCGCTACACCACCGATATACACATCGGAGACAATGCAGGTCGTTTCAAACTCTTGCTCCAAAAGAACGTGGGCTTGAACGAGGTGGCAGGCTCCGATATAAGGATAAGTAACAGCAACCGTCATTTTGCGATAAGCTCGCAAGACAAGGTAAGAGTGTTTGTCTACAATACTTTGGGACAAAAGGTCTATGAAACTACCGAAAGGAACTTTACTTTGGACGGTGTGGCTTCGGGTGCTTATGTGGTGAAGGTGCAGAGCGGTGAGGCGGTGCAGTCGCAGAAGGTGATTATTCAGTAACATTCAAAGTATTAGGTTTTATATTTACAAGTCTCGCAAGTTCACTCTTGCGGGACTTGTTTGCATGTGGTAAAGTGTGTGGCAGGGTGAGCGATAAAGGTGTGTGGAAAGCAGGATTTTGTTGTACCTTTGCAGAAAAATTGTTTGATATGAGAGGTTTATGGTTTTGCCTTTTGGCTTTTTGGAGCTTGAATGTGGCAGCTCAAAGGGTGGAGTATTGGAGCGGAAAACTGAATACGGGTGTTATGGAACTGCCTATTACCATAGAATTGAGGTTTGGCGGGGACACTGTGGCACTGATGGGGTCTCCTTCGCAAACGGAAGAGCTTTTTGAGGCGGACAAGGTGAGATTGAGAAACGATTCTTTGCTGATGTCGGTCAGTTCGATAGGGGCTAAGGTGGTTTTCAGAGGCGGATTTTCGGAGAGCGGAGACAGCGTGTGCGGTACTTTCTTGCAGGGAGGGGCAAAACTGCCCTTGTGTTTGACGAAAACGAGCAAAGGCACTGTGGTGAACCGACCGCAGACGCCGAAAAATACGGGCGATTATGTGAACGAGGAGGTGAAATTCCGGGTTAAGGGTGTGGATTATGAATTTGGCGGAACGCTCTCTTATCCGAAAGAGGGCGAGAAGTTCCCGTGCATTGTGCTTATTTCGGGTTCGGGTTTGCAAAACAGGGACGAGGAAATTTTTCAGCACAAACCGTTTGCGGTGATTGCGGATTATATGACAAGGAACGGTTTTGCCGTGTTGCGATTCGATGACAGGGGCTTTGGTGCAAAGAACATGGAGGCATTGTCGGCTTCGGCTACAACGTTGGATTTTGTAGATGATGTGATGGCTGCGGTGGATTTGGTGATTTCGCACCCAAAGGTGGATAGGAGCAAGGTGGGACTTGTGGGACATAGTGAGGGCGGTGTGATTGCTCCCATTGTGGCAAGCCGAAGGAGTGATATTGCATTTGTGATTATGCTTGCCGGCACGGGCGTGAGCGGCTTAGATGTGTTGATAGAGCAGAACAGGGCGATTTTGGGAGCTATGGGTTATGGCAATGAGGTGATAGATGAGAAAATAGAATTGTTGAAACGCAGGGATAAGGCGTCGGGTTTGCAGACGGCTTGGATGAGCTGTTTCTTGGACTTGAATCCCGAACCGTTTTTGTGCAAGTTGAAGATGCCTGTGTTGGCTTTGAACGGTGAAAAGGATTTGCAGGTGTCGGCTGCTCAAAACCTGCCGGCGATAGAGAGGGCTTTGGAGAAAGCCGGCAATAAGCATTTCAAGGTGGTTGCCATGCCGGGTTTGAATCACCTTTTTCAGCATTGCAAGACGGGTTTGCCCGATGAATACTTCTATATAGAGGAAACGTTTTCGGAGGAGGTGCTGAAAATGATGCGTGATTTTATAAAGGAGTATGTTCTTTGAGTTTTTGTTTCCCCGGCGTTGTGTGTTTTGCCACAGGGTGTTGGTGAGCGGTGAGCGGGATTTGTGTGTCAGATGTGTTCACGAGACGGCTTTGGGCAAGGCTCATTTGCTTGCGTTGAAGGACAGGGCAGAGGCTTTGCGGGTGGAGAACATAGATGCGTTGTTCGATTTTGCTCGTTGCAGGCGGGCGTTGGAAGATTTTAAGTATGGGAGGCAACTCTATAAGGGACGTATACTCGGAAAGATGTGGGCAAATCACTTGAAGGAGTTTGAGTGGGCAAGGGAGGCGGATTTGATTTTGCCAATGCCGATGAACAGATGGAAGATGCTGCAAAGGGGTTACAATCAGAGCGAGTTTCTGGCAGGTATTCTCTCAAAACAGTTGGGTGTTCCCTTGTGCAGAAATGCCGTTGAAAGAAAGTGGCAAAGAACATCGCAGGTAAAAAGCAAGAACAGGTGGTCAAACATAAAGGGTGTGTTCTGCCTGAACGACAAAGCGGGCAGGCTGCTCTCGGGCAAGAGCGTGCTTATTGTAGATGATGTTATCACAAGTTCCGCAACGGTGAGCGAACTGTTGCGAGTGCTGCGGGCGGTCGACGGATTGCGGGTGTCTTTGGCGTTTTTGTCTGCCGAGGCTAAATCCTGAGGACTTTTTCAATGCCGTCTATGGCTTTCAGCTTGTCGATGAGCTTGTTCAGATTGTCGGCATCGGATATGTAGACCATTACTCTGCCCTCGACAATGCCTTCGCTGCTTTCCATGGCAAGCCCTCTGATGTTGATGTTCCACACTTCGGAAATCACTCGGGTTATGTCTTGCAAAAGTCCTTTTCTGTCTATGCCTATTATCTTGATTCCTGCAAGGAAGGTGATTTTTTCGTTCTCCCGCCATTTGGCTTTGATGATACGGTTGCCGTATTTGCTCATTTCATCTATTGCGTGTCGGCAGTTGGAGCGGTGGACTTCTATGCAGTCGTTCCGGATAAGTCCTACAATGTCGTCGCCGGGCAGCGGGTTGCAACAGTCGGCTGTTTTGTAGGGTAGTTTGTCGGCGTTTTTGTCCATGAGGATTTGCTCCGGATTTTCTTTGACTTGTTCGGATATTTCTTCACGGAGGGTTTCTTCATGGGTGTTTTTCTTTTTTGGCGTGAATGGGTTGCGGAAAAAGAACCACATGGAGTTTTTGTCGGGTTTGGCAAAGCATCGTTTGACTTCTTCTTCGCCTATTTGCTTGTTGTAGACGGCGTACAAAAAGTCCGTCATGTTAGCTTGCTTGGTGAATTGCCTTATTCGCTCGATGTTGCCCTCTGTGTATTCGATATGGAAGGAGGCAAACAGTTCTTTCAACCTCTCTTCGCCTGCACTGCGGTAGCCGTTGCGGTATTCCCGTATGTATCTTTTTATTTCGGTTGATGCCTTGGAGGTTTTGACGAATTGCAACCATTCTTCTTTGGGGTGTACAATCTTGGAGGTGATGATTTCCACCTGGTCGCTTGCTCTTAAACGGTAATTGATTGATACAACTTTGTAGTTGACTTTTGCCCCCATGCAGCGGTTGCCGAGGTCGGTGTGAACATTGTATGCAAAATCGAGAACGGTTGCTCCCACGGGCAGGCTGACGGCTTTGCCCTTTGGGGTGAAGACTGTTATTTGGTCGGTGATGACATCTAACTTGAAATCGTTGACAAAGTCCACGGCGTTGGAGGAATCGTTGTCCAAGAGTTCTCTTACTTGTCCGAGCCACAGGTCGAGTTTGTCGTCTAATTCTCCCTCCTGGACTTCCTTGTATTTATAGTGGGCTGCCAATCCTTTTTCTGCAACTTCGTCCATTCGCTTGCTTCGTATCTGCACTTCAACCCATTTGCCTTGGTTGCTCATGACGGTGCAATGGAGGGCTTCGTAGCCGTTGCTTTTGGGATTGGTGAGCCAGTCTCTGAACCTGCCCAGTCGTTGTTGGTACATGGAGGATATTATGGAGTAGACGGCAAAGCAGGTTTCTTTTTCCACTTCCTGCGGAACGTCCAATATAATCCTTATGGCGAAGATGTCGTAAATCTCTTCGAACTTGACGCCTTTCTTCTCTATTTTGCCGAGTATGGAGGTGATGGACTTCACTCTGCCCGAGACGGTGAATTTGTAGCCTTTTTCGATGAGCTTTTGCTTTATGGGTTCGGCGAAGCGGTGAATAAAGGCGTTACGTTCTTGTTCGGTGTCTTTAAGGCGGGAGTTGATTTCTTCGTATGCTTTGGGGTTGATGTATTTTGTGGCAAGGTCTTCAAGCTCGCTTTTTATTTTGTACAGTCCGAGGCGGTGAGCCAAGGGTACATAAAGCTGTTGGGTTTCCGATGCTATTTTCAGCTGTTTATGTTCGGGCATGCTTTCCAAGGTTCGCATGTTGTGAAGTCTGTCGCAGAGTTTCAGAAGGATTACTCTGACGTCGTCGCCCATGGCGGTAAGCAGTTTTTTGAAGTTCTCGCTCTGTATGGAGTTGGAGGCATAGTCGAAGACGCCGTCTATTTTGGTCAGACCATCGATAATTTGGGCGACTTTGGCATCGAATATGTGTTCTATGTCTTCCAAGGTGTATTCGGTGTCTTCCACAACATCGTGCAGAAGGGCGCAAACAACGGCTGTTGCTCCCAAACCCAAATCTTCGGCGGCAATTCTTGCAACTTCCAAAGGGTGATAGATATATGGTTCTCCGGTTTTGCGTCTTACCATGGAGTGGGCGTTCATTGCAACGGTGAACGCTTTCCTTATCTGACGTTTTTCTTCGTTACTTGCATTGTTCGACACAACCCTCATTATGTGTTTGTATCTTCTGAGGATTTCTGTCCTTTCCGCTTTCTCGTCTACTACATACATGATTAAATTCTCTTGTCTGTAAAAAAGTCTTTCAATATTTGGGAGCATTCTTCTTCCAATACTCCGCCCAAAACTTTGGTTTGCCGATGGTATAATGATGTTCCCACATGGGAGGCTCCTCGTTTGGGGTCGGAGGCTCCAAAGACTACTCGTCCTATTTGCGACCAAAACAAAGCTCCTGCACACATGACGCATGGCTCTAAGGTTACATAAAGTGTGCAATCGGACAAATATCTGCTTCCCAAGTAGTCGGCAGCACAGGTAATCAGTTGCATTTCCGTATGAGCCGTGGGGTCGTTCAATCGCATGACCATGTTATGCCCTTTGGCAATGATTTTGTCCGAGCAAACGATAACCCCTCCTACGGGAACTTCGCCTTCGCTTAATGCGGCTTCTGCTTCTGCCAATGCAATACGCATAAAATACTCGTCGTCGTATTCCAAAACGCCCATATCGGTTTTCTGCTTTTTCGAGGAGCAAAGGTAAGAAAAATACGCTAAATCAAACAGCTGCGATTTGATGTTCCGCATGGGACGAAGAGACAAATGTCAAGTGTGTTTACGGATTGCGAAAAGGGAATTTTGTGGTTTGTTGCAACAGATTGATTTATACCGTAATGGAATTTTTGTCGCAAATTATTCCGCTTCAAATGATTTTGTGTCGGCGAAAAAGTGTATATTCGCAACCTGATTCATAAAAGTACATATACGATGAGTGATGTAGTAAGCAAAGGAAGAATTTCTCAAATCATCGGAGCGGTGATTGACGTCAGTTTTCCGGCAGGACAGACTTTGCCAAATATATACGACGCTCTAAGGGTCATAAAGCAAGATGGCAGTGAGTTGATTTTGGAATGTCAACAGGATATAGGTGAAAACACGGTCAGAACCATAGCCATGGATTCGACAGACGGTCTTCAAAGGGGTTTGGAGGTGGAGAACCTTGGCAAGCCGATTTCGATGCCTGTGGGCGAAGATATAAACGGACGTTTGTTCAATGTAATCGGGCAAACGATAGACGGTATAAAACCGGTGAAAGGGGAGAAGTCTTACCCGATACACAGAGAACCGCCGAAGTTCGAGAATTTGTCTTCTTCTACCGAGGTTTTGTTTACCGGCGTTAAGGTCATCGACCTTATAGAGCCTTATGCAAAGGGTGGTAAAATCGGTCTTTTCGGTGGTGCCGGCGTCGGCAAGACGGTCTTCATTCAGGAAATGATAAACAATATAGCCAAGCAGTATTCAGGACAGTCGGTTTTTGCGGGTGTGGGAGAGAGAACTCGTGAGGGTAACGACCTTTTGAGGGAGATGATAGAGAGCGGTGTCATTTCGTACGGTGAGGAGTTTAAGGAAGATATGCTGAAAGGCGGTTGGGATTTGTCGAAGGTGGATACGCAGGCGTTGAAAGACAGTAAGTGTACGTTGGTCTTCGGTCAGATGAATGAGCCGCCGGGAGCAAGAGCAAGGGTTGCTTTGTCCGGTTTGACTGTTGCCGAGTATTATAGAGACGGAGACGAAAATACGGGCGGAAAGGATATATTGTTGTTTATCGATAACATATTCCGTTTCACACAGGCGGGCAGTGAGGTTTCGGCATTGCTCGGACGTATGCCGTCGGCTGTGGGCTATCAACCTACGTTGGCTTCGGAGATGGGTGTCATGCAGGAGAGAATTACTTCTACCAACAGGGGTTCGATTACATCGGTTCAAGCCGTTTATGTGCCTGCCGATGACCTTACCGACCCTGCTCCGGCAACGACTTTTGCTCACCTTGACGCTCAAACGGTGTTGAGCAGAAAGATTTCGGAGCTTGGTATATATCCTGCGGTAGACCCGTTGGAGTCCAATTCCCGAATTTTGACGCCGGACATAGTGGGAGAGGAGCATTATAACACTGCTCAGAGAGTGAAGGCTCTGCTTCAAAGATATACCGAGTTGCAGGATATTATAGCTATTTTGGGTATGGAAGAATTGTCGGAGGAGGACAAATTGGTTGTGGCAAGGGCAAGACGTGTGCAACGTTTTCTTTCGCAACCGTTCCATGTGGCTGAGCAATTCACGGGAATACCGGGAGCTTTCGTCTCAATAGAGGATACGATAAAAGGCTTCAACATGATAATGGACGGTGAGGTTGATCAATATCCCGAGGCTGCCTTTATGTTGGTCGGTACAATAGAAGAGGCAATAGAGAAAGGTAAAAAATTGATTGCACAAGCTAACAAAGAATAACATGAAACTGAATATCGTAAGTCCGGAAGATGTTTTGTACGATGGGGAAGTGAGGTCGGTACAATTACAGGGTACAGATGGTAAGTTTCAAATCTTGGATAGGCATGCTCCAATAATATCCGCTCTTGCAAAGGGCAAGATAAGGATAATAGACTCCGAGGGAAAGGAGATTGTTTTTGAGGTTAACGGAGGTTTGGTAGAAATGTCTAAGAACAAGATTCAGATTTTGGCTCAATAGGTTTTGCTTCTGCAAAGTCTTTGAGACAATCCTCACAAAGACATTCGCTCCATTGAGAGCGAATGTCTTTTTTTGCTTTTTCGCTAAGGGTGTATTTGGTGCAAAAACAACTTGCATCGTGTTTGCAAACGAATGTTTTGCCGCAACGCGGGCATTTTACATCTCTCATGTTCAGTTTAGTTTGTTGTCTTGTATCAGTTTATATATCTTGGTTTTGCCTATGTCCAACTTTTCGGCAACAAGTCTTACCTTGCTGTTGTACTTCTGCATGAAGTGTTTTATTATCATGGTTTCGTATTCTTCCAAGGTGCGTTCAACGTCCAAAAAGTCTTTCTTCATGTGTGCGGTTTCGTTTCGCAGGGTTAAATCTTCAGGACGTATCACATTGTTTTCGCAGAGAACGACTGCCAGCTCCATCATGGCTTTCAGTTCTCTTATGTTTCCGGGAAAGGTGTATTGCATAAGCACATCTTTTGCTCCTTTGCTTAGGGTGCAGATTGCTTTTTTGCTTCTGCTGCAATATGATTTGATGAAGTGTTCTGCAAGCAGAAGTATATCATCGCCTCGTTCGCATAGCTTGGGCAGATTTATGGAGATGCCCATAAGGCGGTAATAAAGGTCTTCACGAAATCGTTCCTGCTCAATCAGCTTTTGCATATCCAAATGTGTGGCTGTTATTATCCTTACGTCAATCTTGATTTCGCCGTTGCCTCCCACTCGTGTGATTACTCCCTCCTGTAAGGCTCGCAATAGTTTTGCCTGCATTCTTATGTCCATGTCGCCTATTTCGTCGAGGAAGAGCGTGCCGCCGGAGGCTTCTTCAAAAAAGCCTATTTTCCTTGCAATGGCACCGGTAAAAGCTCCTTTTTCGTGTCCGAAGAATGAGCTTTCGATAAGTTCGCCCGGAATGGCTGCTACGTTGACTGCCACAAAAGCTGCATTTTTTCGCGAAGAAAGGGAGTGTATTTTTTTTGCAACAACTTCTTTGCCTGTTCCCGTTTCTCCGTAGATGCTGACATTTATATCCGAATCTGCGGCTTTGCGAATCAGCTCTTGAACGTGTGCCATGGAACGGGCTGTGGATACGAATGCTTCATTGTTGTCGCTCTGTCGTTGCAGTTTTATAAATTTGAGATTCAAGGTCCATTCGTCGTAGATATTCCTGACGTGGTTGAAAATCATGTCGTAGATGATGCTGCACATTCGTAGGACGTCTATGACCTCTTTGTCCAAAAGGAAGTCTCTCAATATGACGAAACTATCTTCGGGTACAACGCTGAGTATTTTGGCGTTCGGATAGTTTTTCTTTAATTTGTACAAGACCTTTTCGGGTGTTCTGTTCTTGAAATCATAGACTAATATGAGGACATTTACGGTATCGTCATACTTATCCATTTCCCTTTCCACATCGTTTTTCGTAATGCATTCCCAAGCGGGTCTGCGAAGCATGGTGTGTTCTACTTTGCCGGCAAAGAAAATATCGTCCGATAAAATTCTTATGCTGAATTTATCTTTTTGCATAACCTTTTATTGGGATAGGTTTTCCGCAAATTTACAAACTTTTTCAAAGTCTGCAATGCTTTTCTGTAGAAAAATTATTGCAGACTTTGAATTACGATGGTCGAAATGTTGTTGTTAGCTTCGGTATTCGGACGATATGGGCGGTTGTCAATGGGTTATGCGACTACTTTATGATTATGGTTTTGACGCTTTGGGTTTTGCTTTCGTCCAATGGCTCGGCTTTGAATTTGGTCTTGTCGATGCGTATGGTGTTCATGTCTATGCACCTCAGTTCGCTGTTGTAGACGGTGCGGTAATAAAGTCGTCGATTGGCTATGTCGCTCACAATGGTAAATTGTGTTGCACTTGTGATAGGGGGAATGTCTTTTTTGCTCGAGAATTGCGCTCCTATCGGAATGTCGAAGTTGTTCAATATATGAAAGGCTTGAAAGACGGTTTCTTCGGCTGAGGGTAGTCGGGGTGCTGTGGTTTGGAAGAAGGCGGCTCTTATGAAACGTGAGGGTGGTGTCATGTCTCCGGGAAGTCCAATCAAGCCACTGCCGGAACCGAATGCTTTAAGGCTGATGCCGTTCATTTGTTTGTTTTTGACAGAGCCGGCAGACAGGTTGACATAGTTGTTAAGGTTGGTCAAGTGCCAATCGAAGCCGGGGGAGTTGGTCAATACTCCGAGTGCGTTTTCGTGGAACAGGATTTGCTTTCCGACAATTTCTATAACTATTTGTCGTCCCGATTCTTCTGTTACTCTCCAATGAACGGTTGAGCTGCGTTGGTCGATGGAGACGATGTGAATGTCGTTTATGGCTCGTTTTAATTCGTCTATGGTTTTGAAGTTTGCAAGTATCCATGATACGAGTTGAAAGTCGCTTATTGTTTTGTATTTTTTATTTCTGTCGTAGTCTTCGTATTCTCCGTAGTCGGGAAAATAGAACAGCCCTGCCGACAATCCTGCTTCGTTTATGCCTTCCATGACAAATTCGGCTTGTTCAACGGCAATGCCGATGTAGGCATAGTGTGAGGTAAATTCCATTCCTTCTTTCAATCCGTCGGGAAGAAAGGAGCGTTGGGTGTATCCTCTCGGAACAAAGGTGTACATGCCGGTCAAGGGGGTGAATGCCCATTCTATGGTTCTGCCTGTTATGGTTTGTCCTGCGGTGGTTCGCAAGGTGATACCGGTGCAGGCGTCTGCCCTGTTAAGGATAAGAACCGACAGGGCAAGGAATAATAAGAATGTTGGTTTTCTCATAGGTTGTATGGTTTTAATGATATAATTTGCGAAGCGTGCCTTTGTGGGACTGCTCCGTTTATGTGGTTAAACACTTAAGTAGTTTGTTTGTTCTTTTTATGCGGGGTATTTAGGTGCTTTATTTGTACTTTTGCACAAGCAACAAACAGTATATGATATAAAATAAGGAGGAATAATCATGGCAGAGGAGAGTTTGAAAGGTTTATTGTCGCGACGCACCATAAGGCGATACACGACGCAGGAAATAAGGCAGGAGGATTTGGAAAAAATACTGCAAGCCGGAGTGAGGGCTTCGAATTGTGGGAATATGCAGCTTTATTCGATAATAGTTACTCGGCAGAAGGAAAGAAAGGAGGCTCTTTGCAAATTGCACTTCAATCAAAGGCAGGTGAGCGAGGCGGCAGTTGTGCTTACGGTGTGTGCAGATGTGAATCGCTTCCATAAGTATTGCGAAATGCGCGGGGCTGATGCCGGGTACAATAATTTTCTCTGGTTTCAGGTTTCGACGGTAGATGCAACGATTTGTTCACAGGCAATGGTTACTGCTGCCGAAGGTATGGGTATAGGGGCTTGTTACATGGGTACGGTTACTTATATGGCTAAGCCGATTGCAGAGTTGCTTGCATTGCCTAAACATGTGGTTCCGGTAACGACAATAACTCTCGGGTATCCTGCCGAATGTCCGCCATTGACCGAGCGTCTTCCGTTGCAGGCGGTGGTTCACGAAGAACAGTACAAGGACTATGATGCCCAACGTTTGGAAGAGTTGTATTCGGATTTTGAGAATTTGCCACAAGTGCAGGGATATATAAAAGCAGCCAAACAAGAAAATCTTGCAAAGGTGTTTACCGAGGTTCGCTATACGCGAGAAGATGCTCTGAAATTTTCGAAGTCGTATATGGATTTTGCAAAGCAGCAGGATATGATTTAGAAAGGTTGGGGAGGAATGAATATAGAAAGTGTGCGGGATTATTGCTTGTCGCTGCCATTTGTTACGGAGGATTTTCCTTTCGATGAGACGACTTTGGCTTTTCGTATAATGGGGAAGATTTTCGCAATGATTGACCTTGAAGATACGAAGTGGTTTGTTCTTAAATGCGAACCTGAACGGGCTTTGGATTTGCGGGACAGATATTCCGAAATAACGGGTGCTTGGCATATGAATAAGAAGTATTGGAATCAGCTTGATTTGTACGGAGATTTGACTGATGGGTTTGTAAAAAGCCTTATACGCCACAGCTATGCCGAGGTGGTAAAGAAATTGCCGAAGAAAATGCTTGCGGGCTTGCCTGCCGTTCTTGATATAATGGGTTAAAAGAAGACTTCGGGTGTGCGGTTGTCAACCTTCACCCGAAGTCGGAAAATACAAGAAAAGGTTATTGTTTGCTGTTAGTTTTGTTGCCTGTTCCGCCGGTTGCTCTGTCGTTCATGTCATCGGACTGTATTTTGCTCAGCTTCTTGTTTTGATACATTTTTCCGAAGTTGTATCTCAAATTGATTGAGAACATGGTTCCCGGTACGTGGGCGTTGCTTGTCTGATACATGCCGTTTTGAGTAAATTCGTTGAACATATCTCTTTTGCTGAATAGATTGTTGGCTCCTATGCTTATGTTGAGTCGGTCTTCTTTGAGAAAGGCTCTCGATAAACCGAGGTTCAACGAATAGAAGTCGCCGTATTTATACATTGCCCACAAGCCTCCGCTCATGTAGTGTCCGCTTAGGGATAGTTTGATTTTGGCAGGCAGGGTGAAATTGAGCGAGGCAAAGCACATATAGGAGGTGTTGTCTATGGTTGTTTCGACGTTTTGTTGTCGGTAGACTACGTTGGTGTAGTTGATTTGTCCGTAAAAGTTAATATCCAGCCATTTGGCAACAGGTGCGACAAGGCTCAGTCCGAAGTTGAGGTTTTGGTTTGTTGCTATGTTGTCGGGGCGTTCCAAGGTGCTGCCATTGTTGTTGCAGGGTAGCATTACGCTGCTCACAAAGTCGTTACCGTAGCCATAGTCGATGCTTAGAAATGCCATATAAAAGAGGGAGTAATTGAGGCTGAGATTGTGCGTGTACTGTGGTTTGAGTAAGGGGTTGCCGCTACTGTAAGAGTAGTCGGAGATTTTTGTCAAGAAGGGGTTCAACTGGTCGTATGAAGGTCGGGAGATGCGGTAGTTATAGCTTAGAGTGAGGCTGTTGAATTGGTTGAAGTTGTGATTTATGGAAATGTTGGGGAACAGGTTGGAGTAAGAATTGTTGTTGGTGCTGTCGCTGCCTGCTGTCTCGCCTTTTGTTCGGGTATATTCAAACCGTAAGCCTGCTCGGAGCGAGGTGCTTTTGCCAAATGACTTGGAATAGGAAAGGTAGGCGGCGAGAATGTCCTCCGAGAAACGGAAGTTGTCCTCTTGATTGTCTGCAGTGCTTTCTGTTTTCGCAAAGTCGTTGTTCAAGGAGGTGAAGCCGGCTTTTGCTCCTGCTTCGAATGTGCCGTATTTCGGCGTAGGCTTTTGGAAATCGACTTTTGCCACAAGGGATTTGTAGGAGTTGTCGGTGTTGTTTTCTACAAATTCTTTTTTGTAGATGCTGTCGTTGGAAAGCAGAACGTAGTCTGTGGACACGTTGTCGGTATTGCCCGAAAAGTTGGTGGTTCCACTTATATCGAATTGCAGCTTTGTTCCGAGGGTGTCGAATTTGTGTAAGTAGTTTGCTCCGATGAGCAGGTTGTCGGACTTGCTTTTTTTCATGGAGTTGTAGTCGACGCTTCGGATAAAGTTGTTGAGGTTGGGGCTTTGAGATATTTTTTGTTGATAGATGTAGTGCTGTTCGGGTTCTTTGAAGTTGTTGTATGCCGAGTAAATGCCGACAGAGTTGTTGTCGTTGATAAGGTAGTCGGCGGATAGGGACAGATTGTGCCCGCCGCCATTCCACAAGGCTTCGTATTCGGGTGTGAAAAAACGAATGGTGTCGGCAGGGGTCAAAAAGGAAAGTCGGTCGGTTGTTACAGCGGTGTTGCTTTTCCAATTCGAATAACCGTAATTCATGTTCGTCGTCCATTTGTCGTCTACATAATTGAGGTTAAAGCCACCCGAGAGCGACAGTTCGGAGTTGTAATACGCTCCGGCATTGACAGAGCCGTTGAAACCGTAGGTTCGGTTCTGTTTCATCTTTATGTTGATTATGCCGGCTGTGCCTTCGGCATCGTACTTGGCAGAGGGGTTGGTTATGACTTCGAATTTCTCTACTTGTTGAGGGTTCATTCCCTTGAGCATTGCTTTTACGGCTTCCCAGCCCAAACGCATGTCTCTGCCGTTGAACTGAAAAAGTACGCCGCCTTGTCCGTTGAGCTTGAGGTTGTCGTCTTTGTCGATAGAAACTCCCGGTACTTTTCGCAGCAAATCAAAGGCTGTTACAACTGTTGCAGTTGTTGCTTCGTCTACATTCATGACAAGTTTGTCGGCGTTCATTTCGTATCGTTTTATTTTGGCGACGACTTTTACTTCTTTCAAATCCTCCCCGGCGGAGGTCATCTTCAAATTGTACAAAAAGAGTGTGTCATGTTTGTTGTCGAACAGCTCTTTCGGGTTTATTTCGAAGCTGATGTTTTCGTAACCGACATAGCTTGCATGAAAGATGCAAGGTTCGCTTCCTTTGAGTATGAGTTCGAAAGTGCCTTTTTCATCGGTCGATGTGCCGGCGAGGGTTTTTGTGCCGGCGGTATTCATCAGCACTACATTGCAAAAGGCTATGGGGTCGTTGCTCTGTTCGTCTGCTATATTACCAACTAACGTTAACCGATGTTGAGCTGCTGTGCATAGTGTCCCCATCAGGAGAAATAACAACGGTATCCATTTTGAGAGTTTGAACTTTTCCATTTCTGATTCCGATTTTAATGATTGGTGAATTGATGTTTGGCTTTGTTAAACTGCGTTTTGCTCGTTCTGCTTTTTCTACTGCCTTGATGCCTCGGTAGTCGGATATTTTCATGGCGGCATAAACCGACAGCAAAAGGACAACGATGAAGAGAATGAGAACCTTTGTTGTTTTTCTTACTTTCATAATGGTTGATTTAGAGAACTCTTTCTTCTTTTAATCTGAAATAGGTAAGCACCACAAAGAATATGGCACTTATTCCGCATGCCCACGACATGTAGACATCGAGGGTGTTGTAGAATGTATTGAGGTATTCTTGTCCAAAATTGCTTTTGCAATATTGCAAACCTGCCGAGGTGTACACGTCAAGGCTGCATACGGTCATGCCTGTGATGATTGCACAAAATATGATGAATATTTTGATGGCGGAAAATCGCTTGAAAAACAATGATCCGAAGAGGAGTGCAAAGCTAAAGGCAAATCCGAATAACAGAAAGTTGAAGGTCAAATAGTCGTAGCCGAAGATTTGTTTTATCATGAAACTCAAGTTATCCGTTAAGGTGTTTGTGTCAGAGAAAATCAAATCACCTATCGCTAAACCGATTATTGAGGCTGCTCCCAAAACAAGGGGATAGATGATCATGATGAATAGGATTTCCGCAATATATTTTTCAAGGGTGGAAGCGGGCAAAAGCAAAATCGCTGTACGTCCCTGCTTTGTCTTATACTCCCGAAAAGAAAATTGGGCAAGTATAATAAGCAGGATAAAGCTGTAAATACATATAAGGCTTGTTCTTCCGAATATATCCGGTGTCAATATGCCTATTGCCAGCAGTACGACAAAAAGGTATAACAGGTTTCTGGAATAAATCAAGCACATCCTTTTCAGTAGGAGAAACAGTCTCTTCAAGTTAAGTTCCATATCTTTTTATTTGTTTTTGTTGTTGATTACGGTGGTTGTTGCACTACAATTTTGTGCTTTTGTTTGCGCGACTTTCATTGCGATGATTGTGGAAATTATTACTAAGGCAAAGAAGCCTAAAAGCAATTTTGTGCTAAGTCTTATCTTCATATTTTACGGTTGTTATTTGTTTCGTTATATTCTTTGTATAGCTCCGAGATGTCTTCCATGCTTATGGAGAGTTGATTCATGGCTCTGAATAAAACAGGGAGGTATTGTTCGGTGAATTGTTGTCGTCTCAGTTGGAGTATGAGGCTGACTGCGTTGCTCGATACGAAATAGCCCAAGCCTCTTTTGTTGTAGATTATTCCTTTGTTGGTCAACCATTCATAGGATTTCATGACTGTGTTGGGGTTGACTTCGCAGTCGGCTGCCAAGTCCCTGACGGAGGGTATGCGACCATCGGTTTGGAATTTTTGTTCTAAGATGTCGTCGCATATCTTGAAAGCGAGCTGCTGAAAAATGGGTGCTTGTGATTGTGCAATCATTTTATAGTCTTTCCTCCTTTAGCCGTAGATATGTCAAAGCCAAGAAAACTGGTATGGATATTGTATAAGTCCATGTTTGAAAGGTGGATATGGTACTTTCAAATATTTCTAAGCATTGAGGGTTGTCGTTTGCGATTGTTGAAATGAGAGTGTCTTTATAATGTTCATATGGAACGAAAAAGAGAAATGCAGCTAAGATGGTTGCGGCAAAGCCTCCCATTGGTACAAATGATGATGTGCAAATCATAAAGCTGAGGTATGTTCCGTAAATCAGCAAAGCCTTGCCGGTATTCTGTCCAAACCAATGAACGAACACATTGAAAGGTTCTATGTCGTATGGACTGTAAGAATATCCTATGTATATTCCTATCTGTATTATGCAACCGACAAGCAACGGAGCGAAAATGCCTCCCATGAAAATGGAGGATAAGCATTTTTCCAAGGTGGATGCGGGAAGTAGAAGGATGTTCTTTTTGTCTTTTGGTATGTATTCCAGGCAGTAAGATGTACAAAATGCAAAGAACATAAACATTGTTACTACTATTATAGGACTATCGCGGTCGCCATCATCGGTATATCCGGCTTGAATGCCAAATAGAAATGCTAGTGCAGAAAGGCCGAAGATTAAGCTCCTGTATCTGTAAAAGTACCTTTTCCACAATGCGAAAAAACGCTTGAAACTGAATTCCATTTTTACCTCCTATTCTTCCTTTGATGGAAATAGTTCTTTGAATCGTGTTTTGTTGGAGAACACGGCATTGAAAAGCAACTCTATATCGAGCTTGCTTTCTTGGTGTTCTGTGTTCTCTTTCACTATTTGCAGACCGCCTAAACTATCTTCGGAGTAAAGCAGCTTTTCGTTGGCAGGCATTTTGTCTGTAAGTCCGAAATAGATTTTATCGCATATTTCGGTGCTGTCGGCATTGAGCAATACGTTGGTCTGGTCAAGAATCAATACGGAGTCAATAAGGTTGTGCAAATCTCTCACTTGGTGTGTGGAGATTATTATGCATGTCTCATCGGTCATTGCTTTCAAGATGATTTTGCGAAATTGACTTTTTGACGGAATGTCCAAACCGTTTGTCGGTTCGTCTAAGAGCATTATGTTGCAATGGCAAGCCAGCCCAAAGGCTATGAAGACTTTTTTTCGTGTGCCGTAAGATAGTTTGTGCAATCGTTGTTCGCTGTTTGTTATTTCGAATTCCGTCAGATAGTTGTCAAAGTCCTTTTGTGAGAATTTGGGGTAGAAAACAGAATTTATCTCAACGAAATTATTGATGCTTAATCTTGTTTCCGGCAGGTCTTCGGAGAGGAAAAATAAATCCGAGAGAAAGGCAACTTTTCGTTCTGTCGGTACAAAGTTATTTACATGAATTTCGCCTTTGTCGGGAAACAACAGCCCGGCTATCAATTTGAGCAATGTTGTTTTGCCTATTCCGTTTTTGCCGAGTAGTCCATGAATGTATCCTTTCTTCAAATTCAGGGATACATCTCTCAAAATGGTTT
>CAZSFV010000034.1:0-21413 GCA_964606345.1 uncultured Bacteroidaceae bacterium
GGGCGACATAATGCTGATAAAAGACCATATAAACTTTATGCCCAACCCGCTTATCGGACCTAATGATTCGAGATTCGGAACTCGTTTTCCCTCGATGGACAACGCTTACGACAAAACAATAAGAGAATATGCCAAAATCGCCGCTTCGCAAAACGGTATTCCTTTGCAGGAAGGAGTTTATGTGGGAACGACCGGTCCAAGCTATGAAACCCCTGCCGAATATGGTTTTTTCAGAACCATAGGAGGCGACACCGTGGGCATGAGTACCGTTCCGGAGGTAATCGTTGCCGCTCATTCCGGAATAAAAGTGCTTGGCATGAGTGTGATAGGCAATGTTTTCAGACCCGATGAGGTGAAAGAATGCACTCATGACGAGGTTTTGGAAGGCGTTGCCAAGGCAGGCGACAAGATGAGTCGCATAGTGAAAGCCGTTATAAGCAATCGCTGAAACAAGGCTTGCAGCCCGAGATGGAAACAACATTTCGAAAAAGTGAAAATACAGAAAAATCGCCCTTTGCAAAGGCTTAAAGAACAAGCTCTTGCGAAAGGCGAAAATGAATCGCCGATTCATTAAATTCTTTCGGCGATTCATTTTTCTCAAACGCCAAAAGAGATGATAAGAACGAAAAACAAGATTTGTAATGAAGTTTAAGGTAGGCATAGGTTATGATGTTCACCGTTTGGAAGCGGGAGAGCATCTTGTTTTGGGCGGCATAGAGGTTCCGTCGCCGTTGAGCAGCGTGGGGCATTCAGATGCGGATTGTCTGATACATGCAATCATCGATGCCCTTTTGGGGGCAGCCAACCTGCGAGACATAGGTTACCAATACCCCGACAGCAAAGCAGAATACAAGGGCGTGGATTCAAAAGAGCTGTTGAAGGACAGTTTCGAGAAAATCAAGAATAAAGGCTTCTCTATTGAAAACATCGACTCCACCGTTTGCCTGCAAAGTCCGAAAATAGGCAAATACGTGGAAGCAATGAAGCAAACCCTGTCGGCAATTCTCGATTTGGACACAGAAGACATAAGCATAAAAGCCACAACCACCGAGAAACTCGGATTTGTCGGCAAAAGTGAGGGAATAGCCGCCTATGCCGTTTGTCTCCTATCAAAGGAAAAATAAAACCGAAAGAGGATTCAATGCGTAGATTCGCATATTCATTACTGCGGATCTACGTCTGTGATTATTCTGATATGGTTCTTAGGAACGGAAGCGTACATTTCTTCGTTCAACCGAAGTATGGCTTCCTTGGCTTTGGCGTAAGAAAGGGTTCTTTCCAGTTTCAGAATAATGTTCTTTATGTAAAAGCTCCTTATCCTGCTCACCGGCGGATATTCGGGACCGAGAATGCGACCGCCGAATATACTTCGCAACCTTTGGGCATAGCATTCGGCAAAGCCGTCCAGCTCTTTGTTGTCTTTGCATTGCAGACTTATTCGCAGCAAATGATAGAAAGGCGGATAGCGAAAGAGCTTGCGTTCCACAATCTGCTTGTTGTACATCGCCTTATAGTTGCAGGCACACACGTCTTTGAAAACCTGATGAAAGGGATTGAACGTCTGAATGATTACCCTGCCCTTCTGCCTGCTTCGTCCCGCACGACCGGCAAGCTGCGTCAGCAAAGAAAAGCAACGTTCGTAAGAACGGAAATCCGGATAGTTCAGCATGCTGTCTGCATCTATCACGCCGACCAAGCCGACATTGGCAAAATCGAACCCCTTGCTCACGAGCTGCGTACCACATAAAATATCCGTTTTTCCCGATCCGAAATCATCAATTATTTTTTGGTAAGCCCCCTTGTTGCGAACGCTGTCGGCGTCCATTCTTGCCACACTCGCATGAGGGAAAAACCTTTTCGCCTCCTCTTCCAACCTTTCGCTGCCGCTGCCTGCCATTCTCACCGAATGGCTTCCGCACTGCGGACACTCCGAAACGATTGGAAACGTTGTTCCGCAGTAGTGGCAGTTAAGCACATTATCATACTTGTGAACCGTAAGCGACACATCGCAATTCGGACACTTGGCAGTCCACCCGCAAACATCGCAACGCAACGAAGAGGCAAAGCCTCTGAGGTTTCGGAACAAAATAACCTGTCTGCCACTCTGCAAAGTTTGCTCCACATTCGTGTAAAGCAACTCCGAAAATATGGAATACATGCGATGCTCCTTGTAATCCTGCCGCAAGTCCGCCAAAAGAATTTCCGGCAACTCATAACCGGCATAACGCTTAGTCAACTCGGCATATCCGAAACGCTCGGTCTGTGCATTGAAATAGGATTCCACCGAAGGCGTTGCCGAACCGAGCAACACCTTTATGCCGTTCTTTTGAGCCAAATAAACTGCCGCATCTTTGGCATTATACCTCGGAGCAGGCTCCGTTTGCTTGAACCCGCTGTCATGCTCCTCGTCCACAATCACAAGCCCGAGCTTGGAAAACGGAAGAAAGACAGAGGAACGGGAACCGACGATTACGCGATATCCCTCCTCCGCATCTTTGCTCCTGACCTTATGCCAAATCTCCACCCGCTCATCTTTGGAAAAGCGACTGTGATAAACACCCACCCTTTTGCCGAAATATTTTTCCAAACGATTGATAAGATGGGCGGTAAGAGCTATTTCGGGAAGCAGATACAAAACCTGCTTACCATCTTTCAGCATGCGGTCGATGAGTTTGATGTAAACCTCCGTCTTACCGCTGCCGGTAACACCGCAAAGCAGACACACATTCTTTGTCTTCCACGATTGAACAATCAGATTGTAAGCCTTGCTCTGTTCTTCATTAAGAATTATGTCATCGCAATCGGCAGTCTTGTCTTTTTCCGCCAGCCGACTGTAAGCCGAACGCTCTATTGCCAATATCCCTTTCTTAATCAAAGACTGTACAGAACTCGAAGAATTTTCTTTTTGAAAGTCGGCACGCTTGACAAAGCCGTTCTTTTGATTGGCAACAATGAACCTCATCAATGTTTCTAACTGTGAAGCGCAATTCTTGCGACTTTCCAATTCACCAATCCTGCATTGCAGCATATCATTGCCCTTGCAGTTCTCACCAAACACCAAATAATCCTCCGTCTTCGGGCTGTAACGATCATACAACTGTTCATCGGCAATAAGCACCTGCCGTTCCATTAAAGCCGTGATTAACGGCAAAACATGCAAATCGCCCATGTGGGCTGCTATCTTATCGACATCGGAGTTCTTTTTCGCCGCAACAAAGTTCAGAATCTTCAACTCCTTATCGGAAAAGCCCGTCGTATCACCCGTAAAATCGGGAGACACCAACAGCTTTGTCTCACTCTTCAACCTGAATGCGGCAGGCAAACCCGCAAGCATTACATCGCCTATGTAGCAAGCATAATAATCCGCAATCCATTGCCAAAAAGAAAGATTTTCCTGCGAAATGACCGGTTCGCTGTCTATGAGTTCCAAAATGAACTTCACGCTCTGCACATGCGGAACCCGCTCATGCACCTCCGCAACCAAAGCACTGTAAATCCTTTTGCGACCGAACTGCACGGCAACCCTGCAACCGACCTGCACCTCGCCCTGCAAATCAGTCGGAATGCGATAAGTAAACGTCCGCGGCAAGTGAAGCGGCAGTATGACCTCGCAAAACATCAGACAATCAAGGTTTCCGAATTTTCAAAAGGCAGAGCAACATACTATCTTTCAAAAACCAACAAAACCTTATCGTCTTTCAGCAAAGTCAAAGTGTCGTCCTGCACAACGAAAGAGTTAACCTTGTCGAGTAATTGAAAATACCTGCTTTCCAAATTCATATCCTGTTGCGGGCAAGCCATCTGTGTGCAAGCCATCTGCTTGAAAGAGAGTTTGTCTTTCTTTGTTGCAAACTTGCCGAAGTAGCGATTGCAGCCCGAAAAGCCGCTCACGTTCTCCGGTTCCGAGGTGAGCAACAGCGAAATAGGCTCACAGCCCTGCTCATACTTCATGCTCTTGGCTCCCATCTTCACAAGCCTCCATTCCTTATTGAAAAGCGTTTGTCCGTCTGCCTTTTCCGCACCGCCTTTCTTCGATAGCGAGCATGCCGACAGCAAAGCAAGAGCCGCAACAAAGCATAAGAAATTTTGCAATATGGATTTTTTCATATCAAATCATTTTGTCAGACTGTCAAAATACCCGTCCAATAGCTTTTGTGCCGCTATGTATGCGGAAACTCGGTCTTCCAACACGTCGCTTTTCAGTTTCTCCAATCTTTCTTCAACGAAAGCCGAATTATAAAAGCGTTCCGTGAGGGTGTTATTGATGGTTTCTGTAAGTATTCTAAGGTTTTGTTCGTTTCGTTTCTTGTGAAAGAAGCCGTTCGCCTTGGTTGTGGCAACGTAGTCCATCACAGTATTCCACATTGTGTCTATTCCGCTGCCGGTATACGCCGAAGAGGTGAACACAATCGGCGTCCAACCGTTTTCATTCTTCGGAAACAAAGAAAGGGCGCTGCGATATTGAGTTGCGGCAAGCTCGGCTCGTTCGGGGTCAAGCTCGGCTTTGTTGATGGAAATGGCGTCTGCCATTTCCATTATGCCTCTTTTTATGCCTTGAAGCTCGTCTCCTGCATTGGCAAGCTGCAATAACAAAAAGAAATCGACCATGGAATGTGCGACTACTTCACTTTGTCCCACGCCTACCGTTTCTACAAAAACCACATCAAAGCCTGCAGCTTCGCAAAGGATTATTGTCTCTCTCGTTTTGCGGGCAACGCCACCCAAACTGCCTGCCGAGGGGGAAGGACGTATGAATGCATTCGGGTCGTTCGCCAATTCCTCCATGCGGGTCTTGTCTCCCAATATGCTTCCCTTCGTTTTCTCGCTCGTTGGGTCGATTGCCAAAACGGCTAACTTGTGTCCGCTGTGTGTGAGCTTTATTCCCAAGGCTTCAATCGTTGTACTCTTGCCCACGCCCGGCACTCCGGTTATACCGACTCTTATACTCTTTCCTGCATAAGGAAGACATCGTTCTATTATCTGCTGAGCTTTCTGCTGGTGTTTGGCGAGAGAACTCTCCACAAGGGTGATTGCTTGCGAAAGCATCACCCTGTCGGCTTTCAATATCCCTTCCACATACTCGTCGACGCTTATTTCCTTGCGTTTTTTCAGCCTTTCAAGGTACAAACTGTTGACTGAGGAAGGTTTTTCCCCTATTGCCTGTTGTACTTTTAGGGCGGAATCGGAGTTGTTTTCGTCTATTATTTTGTCGTACATCGGTTTCTATTTCTTGAAAAAGTGAGCCGAATCAGCCTGTGCCGTAGGCATTATTGTCAAATCGTTTATGCAGACATGGGCAGGAAGCGATACACAATAATATATGGTATCGGCTATGTCTTCTGCCGTGAGCGGTGTGAAGCCTCGGTATGTTGCTGCCGCTTTTTCTTCGTCTCCATGAAACCGTACTATGGAAAATTCTGTTTCCACGGCTCCCGGGCATATGTTGGTTACTTTAACTCCATACGGAAGGGCGTCAATCCTGATTGCTTTGCTTATGGCATCGACTGCATGCTTTGATGCACAGTAAACATTGCCCTCCGAGTAGACTTGTTTGCCTGCAATGGAGCAAAGGTTGACTATATGACCGCCGTTGTTTCGGCACATTATCGGCAGTATTGTTCTGCTTACGTACAGCAAACCTTTGACATTGGTGTCTATCATCTTGTCCCAATCCTCCACTGCTCCCTCTTGAATGGGTTCTTTGCCCAATGCTCCGCCGGCATTGTTTATCAGCAAATCGATTTTTGCCCATTTGCCGGAGAGTGTTCCGAGATTGGCTTTCACTTCTTCGTACTTGCTCACATCAAATCCGAGAGTCAATACATCTGCACCTGCTTCTCTCAATTTTTTTTCTACTTCGGCAAGTCTGTCTGTGCGTCTTCCCGTGATTACAAGGTCGTATCCGTTCTCTGCCAATTTGATTGCTACGGCTTTTCCTATGCCTGAGGTTGCTCCGGTAACTATTGCTGTTTTTCTCATCGTTTGTTTTCTTTGTTAAATCAGTCCGTTATTGCTTTTATTCCGGGCAAGGTTTTTCCCTCCAAGTATTCCAACATTGCTCCTCCGCCTGTCGATATGTAAGAAATCTTTTCTGCAAATCCCGATTTCTTGATGGCAGAAACGCTGTCGCCGCCGCCGACCGCCGCAAAGGCTCCTTTGTCGGTTGCCTCGGCAACAAATCGGGCAATGCTGTTTGTTCCTTTGGCGAATTTCTCAAATTCGAAAACTCCGACAGGCCCGTTCCAAAGTATTGTTGCAGACTCGAGTATCACCTTGCCGAACAATTCTATCGTTTTCTCGCCCTCGTCCATTCCTTCCCAACCATCGGGGATTTCTAAGCTCGGGCAGTACTTCACATTGCAGTCGTTCGAGAAGCTGTCGCCTGCCATCACGTCTATCGGCAAATAAAGCTTTACGTTTTCTTTCTTTGCCTGTTCCTGCAAGTCCAAAGCAACCTGCAATTTGTCATCTTCGCAAATCGAATTGCCTATGTTTTTTCCGGCTGCTTTTGCAAAGGTGTAGCTCATGCCGCCACCTATAATCAGATTGTCGACCAAAGGCAACAAATTCTTTATCACGTCAATCTTTGAGGAGATTTTGCTTCCGCCGATTACGGCTGTAAAAGGCTTTGCAGGCTTTGTCATCAAATGGGTAAGGTTTACGATTTCGTGTTCCATCAAAAGACCGAAATACTTGTCCTTTGGAAAGAAACGTGCAACAGTAGCCGTTGAGGCGTGTTCCCTGTGTGCCGCACCGAATGCATCGTTCACATAGCAGTCTCCCAAAGATGCCAACTTCTTTGCAAATTCCACATCACCCTTTGTCTCTTCCGGATAGAAGCGAATGTTTTCCAACATCATCACATCGCCACTTTTCAGATTGTCCGCCAAATTCCGGATTTCCGAAAAGTCAAGGCTTTGAGTGAATACCACAGTTTTTTTGAGGATTGCGGACAAATAGTCTGCCACCGGCTTCAAGCTCAAATCGGCTTCAAAGCCGCCTTTCTTCGGACGACCGAAGTGAGCCATCAAAACGATGGAAGCTCCATCGCCAAGCAGTTTGTTTATAGTGGGCATAGCCTCACATATTCTTGTATCGTCGGTTATGTGTTTATGCTCGTCAATCGGCACATTGAAATCGACACGCAAGAGAACTCTCTTGCCTGCGAAGTTTACGTCCTTTATGCTTTTCATACTCTCTTTTTGTTTGAAATTTTCTACAAAGGTAACACATATCCGCAACATATGGTTCGCCCGACACAGAAATTATGCCCGAAAGATTTCCACACTTTGTTGAAAACACGAAATAGCAATACCCCGCAATCCGACACTGCTTCAAGCGAACAAAAAGGCAGACAAAAACGGCTTTTGCAAGCCTTGCCGAATCAGCATGTTGCAAAACGGAAAACGAATGGCTGATTCAAAAAAATGAAAGGCTGATTCAGCAAAATGAATCGGCGATTCGTCGGCAGGGAATCGGCGTTTTATTTTTATGATTGTTTTTCCTGTATTGCCGAAGTGCTTATTCGACGGTGCAGAGAGCAAGGTAGTGATTGATTGCAGGCAGGTACAGACTGCATAATTTGGGTTGGATTGAAGTCTCCGTGCAATGGGAAAGAGTAATGTGGCGAATGATTGACGGATAAGGCTGAGAGGGCAAGCCGACGGCAAACGCAGGAAAGCTCGATGCTATGCCCGTGCCGGTATATTTGACGTATGCCTCTTTCAGTGTCCAAAGACGTGTGAACGCCTCGTCCTGCCACAAAGCGGAAAGACTTTCGAGGTAAGCTGTTTCTTCTTCATGAAAAACTCTGCGAACAAGAGCGGGTTTGTATCGACGGATTGGTTCAAGGTCGATGCCGACGGGTTTGTCTGATATGGCGATTGCCATGTGTGTGTTACTGTGCGAAATATTGAAATGCAACTTCGGCATGGAGGGGAAAAAAGGTTTGCCCTTCGACGTCCTTGCAATAGGAAGTTTGAAAGGCAAACCCTTGCTTTGTATCAGGCTTCTCAGGCATTGTTCCGCCTGATAGCTCCGTTCTTCTCCGCAGTTTCGAGCATTGCCCGTGCCGTATTGCAAACGGGCTTGCTCAAAGCTGAGAACATGATACTCCATTTTGGAACGGGTTTCGGCTTATTTGATGTCCAAAAGCTCGACATCAAAAATCAGTGTACTGCCTGCCGGTATAGAACCCATTGCCATATCACCGTAAGCAAGTTCCGAAGGTATGAAAAAGCGGTATTTGCTTCCTATGCTCATAAGCTGCAAACCCTCTGTCCAACCTGCAATAACTTGATTCAACGGAAAAGAAATCGGTTCACCTCTTTGCACCGACGAATCGAACACCTGTCCGTTCAACAGCGTGCCGTGGTAGTGTACATGTACGGTGTCGTTAGCAGAAGGCTTCTTGCCTTCTGCCCCTTTGAGGACTTGGTATTGCAATCCGCTCGGGGTTTCGAACACTCCGGGATTTTGACGATTTTGTGCAAGAAAGGCGGCACCCTCTTTTTTTGCACCTTTGGCTTGTTCCGCCATGGCAGCTTGCTTTTTCGCACTCTCCTCTTGTCTCCAACGCATCATGATCTCGTTTTTCTCTCTTTCGCTGAGCAAATTCTCGCTTTTGCCCGTAGCGGCAGCCCTTATGGCTTCCACAATTATGTCTACATCAAGGTCATACCCCTCCTTCAAAAGAGAAAAGCCTATATCTTCGCCTATTATGTAGCTTACTTTTTCTTTGTCGTTTGTCAGTTTCATTTGTTGAAGTGTTTTGGTGTTTTATTTTACTATTTTCAATTCGTTAATAAGGTTCTTTGCCCCTGCATACTTGTCGATTATGAACAACACATAGCGTACGTCCACATTGATTGTTCGTTGCAATTCGGGTTCAAAGGCAATATCGCCGCTCATTGCCTCCCAGTTGCCATCGAAAGCAAGTCCTATCAAATGACCATCGGCATTGAGAATAGGGCTTCCTGAGTTTCCGCCCGTTATGTCGTTATTAGAAAGGAAGCAAGTGATGAGTCTGCCCTCTGCATCGGCATACTGACCGTAGTCCTTGGCTTTGTACAAATCTTTCAACCTCTGTGGCACGGTAAACTCGGCATTGGCAGGGTCTTCTTTCTCCATCAAACCGTCGATTGTGGTTACAAAATCGTAGTGAACGGCATCTGCCGGATAGTAATCGAGAACCTGTCCGTAGGTCATTCGCATCGTGAAATTCGCATCGGGGTAACGAACCAATGAAGGATCCATTGTACGCAAGGCTTCAATGAAAAGCGGACGCAATCTCTGCAAATCTGCCTCTGCCTGTTGCATTTGCTCGCCCTGAGACATCAACATTTCGTACGTAAGCATGCCTACTTGTGCTATAAGGTCGTTGTTCAACTTCTTTACGCTCGGTTTGGAAATAAACTTTTTGAAAGCATCTTCGCTTGCAAAGACGGACTTTTTGAAAGCATCTTCCACCAACTTATCCATGTTGCCTTTATACTTTTTATCGAACAGTTCGTTCATGGCAATAGGGCGATCGTTCACCGGAATGGAGTAAAGCAAATTGCAAAGCGCACGAAACATTTCCTTTTCCGTTGCAGGGTCGGTTGCAGCAAAGGTTCCCTCCATCTCGGACGCAAGAGAGGCTTTGATTCGTTCTGCAATCGCTTTGTCTTTCATTTGATCCTCGTACATCTGCAAGGTCATGCAAATTCTGAATGCACTGAGAGCCGTTTTGCAAGTCATCAATCCGAGGTTTCCGTACCACGAATATTTAGTCAAAGGGTCATCGGCAATAGCCTTGAAGCTCTTTTCCAAATCCGAAAGCAGACCTCCGTAACGGTTTACTCTGTTTCCGTCCGCCTTTATCCAATCCGCCAAACGATTTTCTATTGCCTTCTTCTTGCCGTAGACGTCAAGACGCTTCAAACCCCTCAACTCACCCTGCTTATTCTTCCAAAGGTTCATGTAGCTTGCATAATCGCTTGCGTATTTGAGCATTACGGCATTATCCTTGTCCATCATGCTCTTCATTACCGGCAAAAGAGCCTTGCCCGCTGCTATAACGGCAGGGTCGCTCACCTCAACGGTATTCTTAACCTCGTATGAGGTCATATATCTTGAAGTAGAACCGGGATAACCCCATATCATGGTGAAATCATTCTTCTCAACACCTTTGAGACTTATCGGAAGATAGTGCTTAGGAGTGTAAGGAACATTGTCTTTCGAATATTCGGCAGGAGTATTGTCCTTTGCGGCATAAACTCTGAATATAGAGAAGTCTCCCGTGTGGCGAGGCCACATCCAGTTGTCCGTATCCCCGCCATACTTGCCTATTGCAGAAGGAGGAGCGCCAACCAAACGAACATCATGGAACACTTCATAAACGAACATGTAGTATTCCAAACCATCGAAGAAAGGCTTAATCTCCACATTATACCTTCCGTTCTCGCTGTTGTTCTTCTCCAACTCGGCGATACGCTTTTGAATTTCATCTTCGTACATAGACTTGTCCGCATCGTTGACATGCGCTTGCAGAACGTCCTTTGTTACATCTTCCATTCTTACAAGGAAAGAAACATACAAGCCGGGGATAGGAATCTCCTCCTCCATGCTGTAAGCCCAAAAGCCGTTGGTCAAATAGTCATGCTCAACGGTGGAAGAGCTTGCAATAGCATCGTAACCGCAATGGTGATTGGTGAACATCAAACCCTTTTCGGAAACAATCTCTCCCGTACAGAAGTTACCCATTTGGACAATGGCATCTTTCAAAGACGAATTGTTGAAACTGTACAACTCTTCCGCCGTAAGCCTTAGCCCTTTCTTCTGCATATCTGCATAGTTCAGTTGCTTAAAAAACATAGGCAACCACATTCCTTCGTCCGGTTTGGGAACCGGTTTGGCAAAGACAGCCGAAAACATCAGCATCAGTGCCATCAAACTGAAAACATTTTTCTTCATTGCTTTGTAGTTATTTATTTGTTACTCTAATTATTTCGTTATCCGTGTGTTTAGTTACCTGCAACAAGCGATTTGTAATAATGGGTGCTTTTATGAGTATTGTATTATCGACAATCTGTCGGGCGAAAAGACCTCCTGCGCCACGTCCTGCACAGCCGAAGGCGTCAGTTGCTCGACCTGCTCGCATATTTCTTGCAAACTGTTTATCTTTCCGAAGTTCAACAGACTTTTTCCCATGGAAAGCATCTCGCTTTGGTTCTGATCTGCATTCACAATCAACTGTCCTATCAGCTGGTGCTTGAACTTGGAAAGGCTTATGGGGTTTATTGCCTTTTGTGTGAGCTTATCCAATTCCTGTTTGATGAGTTGCAGGGTTTTGTCGGCGTGTTTCTTATCCGTGGAGGCGTAAACCGAAAACACTCCGCTGTCATAATACGCCGTATAGGAGGATTCTATGGAATAGGTAAAGCCATACTTTTCTCGAATATGCATATTAAGGTAGGAGTTCATGGCTCCGCTGCCGAGAATGTTATTCAGCAGGGAAAATGCCACCTTTTTAGGATTGCGATAGGAGTAGGCTCTGTTGCCTATCAGTATATGCGATTGATAGGTGTCCCTTTGCTCCATGGCGTTCTTCACTTCGTATCGCCGGGGGGCTTTTCTGCTAATGCCGCTGCTTGTTCCGCTTTCCGCTCCAAGGTATTTCTCGCAAAGGGAAAACCATTTATCGGCAGGCATGGAGCTTATCGTCGAAACGACCATCTTATCCGTTGTATAGTTTCGCTTGAAAAAGTCTCTTAATTGTTCGCAAGAGAGCGTCATAACCCTCTTCGGAGTTCCCAAAATCAAACGTCCCAAACCGTGATTGCCGAAAATAAGGTGTTCAAAGTCATCAAAGATTTGTTCCGACGGCGTATCCAAATACGAGTTTATCTCATCAAGCACAACAACCTTTTCTTTCTCAACCGCTTGTTGCGGAAAGCAGGAGTGAAAGACTATATCTGCGAGCAGTTCCAAGAATTTCTCTTGATATTGTTGCAGATAAAGGGCGTAGATGCACGTTTCCTCCTTGGTGGTAAAGGCATTCAGTTCTCCGCCAACCCCGTCTATGCACGAAAGTATCTGAAAGGCTTTCCTTTTTCCCGTACCCTTGAAAAGGCAATGCTCTACAAAGTGAGCCGTTCCGTTCTCTGAGCTTTTCTCGTCCCGAGACCCCATGTTGATGGTAAGTCCGCAGTGCGACACTTCGGAAGTCGTAAATCTGTGAACAAGCCTTATGCCGTTCGAAAGAGTATGGAAAGAATACGGATACTCCTTGATTTTTATCATCTAAACCCCTGCTCTATCGGCTTATGACGTAATACTCTCCGCCAAGCCTTTCAATCATCTTGGACATCAAATCGTTTGCCTCTTTCAGCGTTCGACGAGAGCCGTAGCTTACGTAGAAAATAGGCGAACCGCTTTTCACCTTGCTCAACACATAACTGTCATATCCCAAACTCTTAGCCTTGCGAGCCAAACGTTCTGCATTTGCCTTGTCCGTGAATGAACCGCCTATTACGTCAAATCCCAAGCGAGAGTAGTTCTGAACCACCACAGGGGAATTGTTCTCTGCCGGCTCTGTTGCCTGTTTCGTTTGTTCCGAAGCGGGCTTTTCCTTTTTCTTTTCAGTCTTTCTTTTTTCTGTTTTTCCGACCTCCCGTTGTTGTTTCACCTCTTCGGCTGGTTCTATTGCTTGTTCAAATTCTTCAGCTGCTGTTTCGGTGAATGTTTCGGCAATTTCCGCCGTTGGTGTAAGGCTTGCGGAAACAGGCATGTAAGAAGAGGTCTTTTTAGGCGTGATATAGTATCCCAATTTCTCTTTCAACGGTTCCAAGAAAGGCTTATCCGGCAATATGTTAAAGTAAAATCCGGCAACAATTCCTACGCAGCAAAGCAAAAGGAACAACAATAAGCAAAGTATCACTACCATGATTCTTCCGCGGCGTTTCTTTGCTTTGCGGCGTTTCTTTATGGCTTTTTTCTCTTGGCGTTCCGCTTCTCTTTCCCTGTTCTCCTCTTCCTCGCGACGTCGTTCCTCTTCTATTGCAGCCTGAGCCTCGGCTTTCTCTTCCTCCGAAGCAGGAGTTATGTCCTCTATCTCTACCTGCTTTTCTATCGGTTTCAGTTCTGCCTCTTGGCTCGGCAGCTCGTCAACAGTCAAAGTCTCGTCAATCTCGTTCTCTGCAACAGGCGTTTTAAGCTCCGCTGCCACAACGGCTTCCTTATGCGAAACAGTCTCCTGCGGCAATTCACCCTGTTCAGTTTCTCGCTCTGTCGACACAGGGGCATCTGCCGTGATTTGCCCTTCCGCATGCTCACTTTCCGGTCTTTCTTCCGTTTCCGTCTCCGGTTCTTTGGTTCGGATAGGCGTAACCTCTTCGGCATTGTCGAAAGTCTTCACGTTTTTCAGCGTTGTGAATGCGAAAGCCTCGTCCAACAAATTCAGTTTGCCTGCCTCAAACACAATGTTACCGGCAAAGTCTTTGCTCAATTCCCCCAATTCGCCAATCTTGCACTTAATCCCCTTGTCCAACTTCTCCCTCAACGAATCAGTGTACTGCCTTATCCACACAAGAGCCGTTTGTTCGGAAATAAACTCCTTTTCTGCCATGTTTTTCACAAAGGAGCAGTCGTTCGCTTCTTCGGCTTTGAAAGACAACTTTCTGCATGGCGGTTCTATTGTGCCGGTAAGCGGCGATATTTGTGCGGCATAATGCCGTACATAAAAAGTTCCCAAACCCGGAAGTTCGGCTTTATCATGACTATGCAAATATTCGAATAAATCGGTTGCTACATTCATTATATATTCATTTATCTTTTTCCAACATTCTGTTTATCCGTTCCAAGTCCTCGGGCGTGTCCACTCCTATGCTCTCGAAAGCCGTCGGCTTGATAAAGACCCGAAAACCGTTTTCCAACCAACGCAACTGTTCAAGGCTCTCTGCCTTTTCCAAGGTCGAAACAGAAAGTCGCACTATTTCGTGCAACGCCTCGCTCGTGTAGGCATAAAGCCCTATGTGCTTATAATGGCAAGACTGCTTCAAATAATCCTCCGCACTCACTCCCCTTAAATAAGGTATCACGCTCCGAGAAAAATATATTGCCCTGTTTCGGGCAAACACAACCTTAACACAGTTGGGGTCAAACAAATCCTCCGCCTGTTCTATTTTCTTTGCAAGAGTTGCGATGCGGCAATCATCACTCTCAAACAAGGAAACGACATCTGCCAACTGCTCTTTCTTTATCAAAGGCTCATCGCCCTGCACATTTACCACCAAATCATAAGATTCTCCTGCCTTTTCCAAAGCCGTAAGAACCTCTTCGCATCGCTGCGTGCCGCAGGTGCAATTCACCGAAGTCATCACCACATCACCCCCACACTCTTTCACCCTGCTCTCTATTCTTTCGTCGTCGGTTGCAACCACAACCCTGTCAAACAAACCCGAAGCAACAACGGCATCATAAACCCACATTATCATACTCCTGCCCTTCAATTCTGCCAAAGGCTTTGCAGGAAACCTGCTGCTCGCATAACGAGCCGGAATAACGGCAAGCCTTTTCATTTGAACAAGCCGTTTATTTCTGCCTCGATGGCAGAGACCACCTTGCCGAAGTCTTCCTTGCTGTCGACAACGTCAAGCTCATCTATGTTCAGCACCAATTTGTTGCCCTCATAGGTCTTTATCCAAGCATCATACCTTTCGTTCAATGAGCTTATGTAGTCCAACCTTATGCTGCTCTCATATTCCCGTCCCCTTTTGGCAATTCTGTTCACCAAGGTGGGAACAGATGCCTTCATGTACAGAAGCAAATCCGGCGGTTTGATGAACGAGTTCATCAATTCGAACAAAGACAGATAAGTATCGTAATCACGGGAGTTCATCAGCCCCATGGCATGCAGATTGGGAGCAAAAATGTAAGCATCTTCATACAAAGTGCGATCCTGAACCATGTTTTCGAAACTGTTCCTCGAGTCAATAACGTGCTTGAACCTCTTGTGCAGGAAATAAATCTGCAGATTAAACGACCACCGCCTCATATCCTCGTAAAAATTCGCAATATAGGGGTTATCGTCTATCTGTTCGTAAATTGCGGTCCACTTGAAGTGCCTTGCCAACAACTCGGTGAGAGTCGTCTTACCGCAACCTATGTTTCCGGCTATCGCAATATGCATGATACTTTCACTTGATTACATTACAAACCAAGTGCAAAGATATGAAGAAAAACCGAAAGAACAAATCACAAACCCTTTTTACCGTCGCACCCCGCTCATCCGCCCCAACAAGACCTGCTCCACGCCGATGAAAAACAACATTCAAAAAAAGCCATTGCAAACCGCAAAAAACGAATCAGCCTTTGGCTCGAAACGAATCGGCGATTCATTTTGCCGAAAGGCTGATTCAAAAAAATGAATCAGCCTTTCGGCAAAAGCGAATCGGCGTTTGGATTTTGTTATGGCTTTATTGCTTTGAGCAGATTAAGGACAAGGCGTTTGCACTTGCTCAGAGCGGGACGGTATTTCCTTTTAAGCCTCTTTGCAAGTGGCGTTTTGGTATAGTCGGCGGTGCATTTGGCGAAAGGCTCGTTCTGAATGCGTTTCAGATATTCCTCTTTCCTCGGGTGGGCTGTGGCAGAATGTTCTATGGCAGGGTTGGACGCAAGTACGTATTCGTACCTTGTCGGCACAAGCTCTGCCTTGTTTTCATCAAAAAAACGTAGCAATGCCGCATTCCTTATCATTACGCAACTCACCCCTTTGCCGTCGTCCATCTGCGGGTGATGATTGTCTACGCCCCAATAGTCGCCGACCACAATATCGCTCTGCGAGGCAAAGCCTTTTGCCGGGCAGTTGTGGCATGAGTTTCTCAGTGTAAGATTGGCAAGAAAAGCTTTCAGATAAGGGTCTTGGTACAAATTTTTCCTGTATATGGTTCTGCCCTCTGCCGTTATTTTCACCCCGTATCGCTGCCACAAATAATCCTTGTTGCGAAACTCTATGCGGCTCAGAGCTTCGGGAGCAATGCCCCGCTTTGTGCATATTTCTTTCAAGTACTTTTCCCAAACCTCCGGCGAGGGTACTCCGTGGCACAGCACTTCCATGCTTATCAATCCCTCTTTCGTTTTTCCGAGAAAGGCTTTCAAGCCCATGATTTGGCAACCCGTGCCTGCAAAAAGCACCTTTCTGCCGCAGGAAAGGTATTCCTTTATTCTGCGGAAGCAGTCGCCCATATCGGATTGAATGTATTTGGAACCCATGAAGGCAGGCAGTTCGGCCTTGTCGGTACAGAAATCATGCACCAAGTGCAACGGTGTGTCAAAACGAGCCGCACACACAACGCCACCCTCGTCCAAAACAGCCTCTGCCAAAAGGCTGAACACCCCTCCCGAGGAGGATTGTCTGCGACGGGCTTCGTCTCTCGATTTTGCGGCAAACACATTCTCCGGCGGGCATTGTTTGCCATGCTCTGCAAGAACGGGACACACCCTTTCGCACAATCCGCAATCGTTACACAGCTCCCCGTCTGCCACAGGGTGAAGAAATCCCGCCTTGCCGCGGTGCATTGAAATGCAACGCTTGGGGCAAACGGCAAAACAAGCACTGCAAGCGCAGCATTCGTCTTCCGACACTCTATTTGTTACCGACATTTTTTCTGAATTTGAATATTTTGAGAACTATTGCTCCCAACAAATTCCGTTCATAGGCATTCATTGAAGCGAACCAAAAGACCGGAATGTAAACAAGGCTGAAAAGCAGTATCGCAAGCGCAAGATGCAGGTAGCTGTCTATGACAAAACTGCGTATCACGCCGTAAGCAATCACACTTACAAGGACTGGAGCGAGCGACATTTTGGCTATTTCTTTCCAAAAGCCCGCAATATCCAAGTGAATGCACTTTTGGTAGTACACATTCATCACAACGCCCTGCCCCAAAAGCAAAGCTGCCGCCGTGGATATGGCACAACCCACAGCCCCATAACGTTCTGCCAACGGCAAAGAACAAACGAACGATATTATTGCTATGATAACGTAACTCACACAGCGGAAACGCATTTGATTCCTTGCCTGCAATATGGTTATTCCGACGTTCTGAATAAGCGGAACGAGAAGAGGATAAAAGAAAAGCAAACAAATGAAATATGCCTCATCGTAGCTGTTCCCCACCCAAAGGTTTATGAATTGCCGTCCGAAGACGGTAAAGCCTGCAAGCACAAAGCTCATCACCAAAAACTGCAAGCGTCCCGTTCTTATAAACAAATCGCTCACCGCCTTTTCTTGTCCGCCAACGGCAAACATGGAAGTGATTTTCGGAAGCAACACTCCCGAAATTGCCGTGGAGAAAGACATATACATTTGTTGCAACTGAATGGCTATTCCGTATACGGCAACGATTTTTGCACCGCAATAAACTCCAAGAACGCCCTGTCCGAGGCTCCAATATATCTTATCCATTATTGCATTGAGGAATATCCAAAACGAATAAAGGCATACCTCTTTCAGAAAGGCGAAATCGAACTTGGCAAAAACGAGTTGTATGTGCAACCTGCGTTTGCAATAGTAATAATCGGCACAAAGTGTCAACACATTGAAGATTGTCTGCAACACAACCATGGTAACGGCTTTGTATCCGTAAAGAAGAAAAATCACCATCACCAAGGGGTTGAGTACTATTCTTATAAGGTTTATCGTCTTCTGAAAAATGAAACGTTCATACGCCACAATGATTGAACGATACACGTTCATCACAAAGGTAAAACAGAGGTTGAATATCATCAGAACCAACATCAAGCGTATTTTGCGGAGTTCCTCCGCATTCATGCTGCCTTGGAAAAGGCTGTCGGTGTTGAAGTAAAGCACCACGCCTGCCACAAGCACAACGAATGCCGTGAAACAGAAAATCAGAAAAAACATGCCGAACATTTCTTTCAGCTTTTGCTGCTCGTTCCTGGCTTTCAGCTTGGCTGTATACCTTATCAGAGCATTGCCGAAGCCGAAATCCAAAATAGTAAGACTGCCGACCACCGAAGCCACCAAAGAATAAAGCCCGTATTCGCTTTGTCCCAGGCGAGAAGTCAAGAAAGGCGTGTACAAAAGCCCTATTGCACTGTTCAGAAACAATGTTACATAAGTCAGTACCGCACCCGCTTTTATCTGATTTGCCATATAGAAAAAACAAAGTAGCCTTTCGCTGCATGCTTATAAAGGACAAAATTACGGAATTATTCCTTAGTCTTGAACGGTTCGGCAATATTTTTCCCGCATCAAAAAAAAGTTCCACCCATGCGGCAATAAAGCCCTCTCAGAACACGGTTTTACTTTTCTCCAACTGAAACAGATGGTTAGCAAACGAGAAAAAAGAATTTTGCGATCAAAGAAACAGGGCATGAATAAGGGGCAAACAGTTAAAAAATCAAAAATATCGAGTTTGCCATGTAATAAAACGGCAAACTGCACGTATTATCGGTGTCGCAGTCGGAAAGCAAGAGGCGATGGAACGAGGCGACCGACGAGACAAAGCAGATTAAAAAGAGAGATAATAATCGTTTCATACTTTTGAATGCCCGTTTGTTGTGAAACCATGCGGGTATTCTTTTTTTTGTATCCCTGCCTCAGATTCACCAAAAGCATACGTACATAATTCTTTCGCCGATTCGCCGAAAACGAATCAGCCATTCGTCAAAATGAATCGCCGATTCATTTTTTTGAATCAGCCATTCGTTTGAGAGCAATCGGCGTTTTAATTCTGCAAAGAAATATTTTGTATAGTTTCATTTGCATGGTATACAAATTTTATCTACCTTTGCAAATCACGTATAATCACAAAAAAAATATTTTACAAACATCAAACAAAAAGAAAAAGCATGAGAACTATTCCATTGTTGATAGGTGTTTTGCTGCTGACTGTTTCGGCAAATGCACAGACGGGCAAAATATTTAACATCACAAAAACGCCCGATGTTTACAATGCAAAATGCATCTATCGTTCCGAGGTAAAGGGGCTGTCGCCCGGTGCAGCTTTTTTGTTGCAGGAGTTGACCGCTCTCGACAGGCAGCTGACAAAAGCAGATACTGCCATAATCAACAAGTATTGCCTTAAACAAACAAGAGACGGCATCTTCGTGGGAGCATTTTTAATGTTGCCGGAAGGATTTGATGCCGAAGAGCTTTCGAAATTCGGAATAATCGAGAATTTTGCTCACGGCAATCTTGCAAGCGTACTTATTCCGATTGACTCTTTTGTTGCTTTCTGCAAGGCACAAATCGCAGAATACATAGACACGGGAGACAAGGTAAAGCCCTCGATGAATGAGGCAAGAAACGTAACCAAAGCCAATCAGGTGAACCAAGGAATTGAATTGCCCGCCGGATATTACGGCAAGGATGTGGTTGTCGGCATCATAGACATAGGTTTCGACTACACTCACCCGAACTTCTACGACTCTACACAACTTAATTACAGAGTGAAAAGAGTGTGGGAACAAACCTCCTCAGCCGGTTCTGCTCCTGCAACCTTTAATTACGGCTCCGAGTTGACCACCGCTGCATCGATTCTGAACAAAGCATACAGCAGAAGAAACCAATCCCACGGCACACACGTTGCCGGCATAGCCGCAGGCGGTGGAACGACAACCCAAAGTTGCAAAAAATACAAGGGTATTGCCCCCGAAAGCGACATAGTGCTTGTGGACACGGATATGAGCATTTCCGGAATATGGGACGGTATTCGTTACATAGTCAAATATGCGGAATCCGTTGGCAAACCATGCGTTATCAACATGAGCTTAAGCTCTCAGATGGGACCTCACGACGGTACTTCTTACTTTGATATGGCATGTGATGCCTTGACCGCCGAAAATCCAAATGGTCTTTTGCTTGTCGGTGCTGCCGGAAACGAAGGCGGTTCCGCCATGCACCTTAACTGTGAACTCAATAGCAACAACACAATAGCCGAAACCTTCATAGGCTTCGACGGAAATCAAGTAGCGGGAAGCGGCATGATAGACATATGGGGAAGCAACGATTTCAGCATACAACTATGCGTTTATAATGTAAACACCCGCGCCATCGAAAGTTCAATTCTTCTTTCCACCTCTGACCTCACAATAGGTTCAAGCACAAGTTCGAGTTACATATTGTTGGATAATGACACTCCCTCTCCCGACACGTGTACCGTGCAAGTGAGCATGAGTTCTACCCAAGGGAAAAGACACATGCGCATAGATATTGACAACACACAACAAGGAGACAACCACAAACCTTTGGGGTTGGCTATACTCGGAAACAGTATGATACATTTGTGGCACGATGACAGCGATAACGGTTTCTATTCACGAGGTTTTGTCAATGCTCAAGTAGGCGATGATTTTTTCACCTGTGGAGAAGTAGGCGGTACCGGCAACAGCGTGATTACGGTAGGAGCATACAACTCCAAGGTCAGTTGGCCTGCTATAAATGGAAACACATACGGCTTTCAATCGAACAACACTGTGGGCGACATAGCCGCTTTCTCAAGCAGAGGTCCCTCAGTCGATTTGAGAATAAAGCCCGACGTTTCGGCTCCCGGTCGCTTAATTGTTTCGTCGGTCAACAGTTTCGATGCGGGCAACTATAACAGCAACTCTGTGTACGCGGTTGAACGCATAACCAACTCTGCGGGTAACGATTGGTTTTTTGCCGGCATGCAAGGCACATCGATGGCAACACCCGTTGTTACGGGAATTTTGGCGTTGTGGTTGGAGGCATATCCCGAGCTGACCATTGCTCAAGCAAGGCAGTTGATTAAGGAAACAGCTGTTCGGGACAACTTTACAGGCACTCTCGACACCTCGGTGGCAACGCTGCAAAACGCACTGTGGGGCGTGGGCAAGATAGATGCCCACGAGGGAATAAAGAAACTGCTTCAAAAAATTCCGAATAAACATGTGTTTAACATGGGTACCGTTCGGGTATGTGGAGACGGTCAAACATCAATTTCTGCACCTGAGGGATACAGATATATTTGGTCGAATGGAGACACTGCAAGGACTATTCAAATATCTCAGAGTGGAAATTATTCTGTACGATTAGTCAGTGAAGAAGGCTATAAAAGCCCGTGGTCCGATACAATCACCGTTGTATTGTATCCATACAATGCACCGATAATAACAGGCAATACGGAAATATGCCAAGGTAGTTCAACTACCATAACGGTTGAAAATGCAAGTTCTATATTATGGAGTACCGGTCAGAACATCAATTCGCTGACTGTATCACCAAATCATAGCCGGACTTACGGCTTTACCATGACAGATGAAAATGGTTGCAGCTATTCTGATTCCATTCAAATAACCGTACACCAACGTAGTCAAGTTAACTTGGTTGCCACAATTTGCCAAGGCTCGACTTATTCCGAGAACGGTTTCAACGTCGACGAAGCAGG
>CAZSFV010000035.1:0-20993 GCA_964606345.1 uncultured Bacteroidaceae bacterium
GTTTGCCCGAACACGGTTCCCGCAATGCCTATGAATGCGAGAACGAAAAGAAACAGGTTCTTTCTCATGGTGTTACTTATTTTGTTTTCAACTTAATTAACCGTGCAAAGTTATGAAAATTTTACCTATACCACCAATCTACCTTTGCATTTTTTGCCCGTATCTTTTTTCTTTCCTCATCAAAAGCGATAAAACATTGGCTCGATATGTTTATACTGCATTCTTTTGCAATACTTTACCATCAAACAAAAACAGACCAAAAAAAAGGACAAAAATGAATCGCCGATTCATTTTTTTGAATCAGCCTTTCGTTTTTTTCTTTCGCCGATTCATTTTCACGAAACGGCGATTCGCAAATTTCGGAAAAGAAAAAACAAGCTGCAAAGGTGCAAACAAGCATTTACAAAAGGGCTGTCAGTCGCTGCGTATCCTCTTTGCTCGTTGACCAATCGGTTACAAAACGCACGGGCGTTTGACTCTCGCCCCGTCGTCCCCAGAGTTCGAAACTCACGTTATGCCTCAGTTCGTCTATCTTTTCGTTTGGCAGGTAGAAAATTTGCTGGTTGGTGGGGGAATCGGCGTATGCTCGATAGCCCTTGGCAAGCAAGGCTTGCTTTATTTCCATTGCTCGCTCTATTGCGTTGCGTGAAAGTCGGAAATACAGATTATCGGTAAAGAGGGTCTCAAATTGCAATCCCAAAAGACGACCTTTTGCCAGCACTGCTCCATGTTGCTTCATCACCGGGAAAAAGTTTTTCAGCAGTTGGCGATTGCAGACCACCACAGCTTCTCCAAACAAAGCTCCGACCTTGGTGCCGCCTATGTAAAAGACATCGGCACAGGCTGCTATATCTTTAAGGCTCACCGTATTGCCATGTGCCTCTATTCCGTATCCGAGTCTCGCTCCGTCTATGTAGAGGAGTATGCCGGCTTTGCGGCACAGGCTGCCGAGAGACTGCAATTCGTCGAGGGTGTAGAGCGTTCCGTATTCGGTGGGAAAGCTGATATAAAGCATACCGGGGGCAACCATGTGGGGATATGTGTCATCGGCATAGAAGTTTTCTATATATGCTTCAAGGTCGACGGCTTTGACTTTCCCGTTTTCGGACGGAAGCACAATAACCTTATGACCGCAGGCTTCTATTGCTCCTGCCTCATGAACGTTTATATGTCCGTTGTCAGCCGCCATTACTCCCTTGTGTTTGGAAAGCAAGCCGTCTATGACCGTTGCATTGGTCTGCGTTCCTCCTACCATGAAATGGACTTCTGCCTCTTGCAGGCCGCAGGCCGAAAGTATGAGTTGTTTGGCTCTTTCGGTGTACGGGTCATCGCCATAGCCGGAGGTTTGTTCTAAATTGGTGTCGGCAAGTCTTTGTATTATTTCGGGACAAGCTCCTCTCATGTAATCGGTATCGAAATGTATCATGTGATTTTGTCTTTAAGGTTCTTTGTCGATTGTTTTGCCTTTTGGCAAGCCCTATTCGAAGTAGAGGTGTTCGATAAGGGTTTTTGCTCCGAGCAGAACGAGTATAACGCCGCCGAGTATGAGGGCAAAGCGGGGTTTTATGAAGTGTATCTTCTCGCCCATTCTGACCCCGAGCATGGAAAAGAGAAAGGTGGCAATGAATATGGTCAACACTGCGATGAATTGTTGCAGCAGTACCCACTTGATGCCGAATGTTATGCCGACAATAAAGGCGTCTATTGAAGTGGCTACGGACAGCATGATTATAACCTTGGGGTTGGAAACATCGAAGACCTTTTCTTTGAGACTGAATTTGCGTCCGTCGATTATCATCTTTATCCCCATCACGCACAAAAGCGCAAAAGCTATCCAATGGTCGGCTTGCGACATGACAAGAGCAAAGGCATCACCGAGCAAAGCCCCCAACAGCGGCATCAAGGCTTGAAAAAAGGCAAAGCTCAAAGCCAAAAGCAAGGTTCTTTTCCTCGTAAGGGTTTTCTGCAAGCCGCAAGTGATGGATACGGTAAACGAATCCATGGACAAAGCAACCGAAAGGAATATGATTTCTATTATATATGCGAGACTAATCATTGTTTATGCTTTTTGTTATGTGAATAAAGTCTTCCAAGGTGAGCTGTTCCGCTCTTTTTGTGAGTAACGGTTCTTCTATGTTCGCCAACGAAAGGTTCAACGGTTTGAGCGAAGATCGCAACATTTTGCGTCGCTGATTGAATGCGGTTTTCACAAGGCGGACAAACAGCTGCTCATCGCAGTCAAGCCGAGTGGTGCTGTTACGCATAAGCCGTATGACGGCAGATTTCACCTTGGGAGGTGGCGAAAAAACATTTTCATCGACCGTGAAAAGATATTCGCCGGTATAGTATGCGGAAAGCAAAACAGAAAGTATGCCGTAGGTTTTGCTTCCACTTGAAGCCACAACCCGTTCTGCAACTTCTTTTTGGAACATACCTACAACCTGGTTTATTTTATTGCGGTTATCCAATATCTTGAATAGGATTTGGCTCGATATGTTGTAGGGGAAATTGCCTATTATGGCATAAGGTTGCGGAAATATGGCGTTCAAGTCCATTTTGAGAAAATCACCGCCGTGTATATGCTGCCTCAGTTCGGGGTAGGTCTCATTCAGATATGCTACGCTTTCGCTGTCTATCTCCACAAGTTCGAGAGCCTTAACCGTATCGGAGCTGTTCAGATACTTGGTCAACACTCCCATGCCCGGACCTATTTCCAAAACGGAAACCTTCCCAAGCAGACTGTCTGCAATCCTTTTGGCTATATTTTCGTCTTTCAAAAAATGCTGTCCGAGGTGCTTTTTGGCTCTGACCTTGTCCATATCGGTGATTGTTTACGGCTGTTGATTGTACAAAAAGAAAGGAAGCCACATTTTTGCTTCCTTTCCTTTCAATGTTTTATTAACCTTACTCGCCCAACTCTGCACGTTGGAAAGCTGTAACGGTCAAGTCTTTGTCTATTTTTCTCAAGTGTTCCTCCACAGAGACCTTAGCCTCACGTGTGTACTCTTGGCTCAATAGCGTACTTTCTTTGAAGAACTTGTTAAGTTTACCCTCGGCTATCTTTTCAACCATATTCTCGGGTTTACCCTCTTCTCTGACTTGTCCTCTGTAGACTTCCATTTCTCGTTCTATGACTTCGGCAGGAACGGTTTCTTTATTCAAAGCTACGGGTCTGCCGGCTATAACCTGCATTGCCATTTCTTTTCCTTCTTCGTCATATCCGGCCTTGGACAATCCCACAACAGATGCCATTCTGTTGCCGGGGTGTACGTATGCGTATGCGGCAGGAGCTTCTATCGGCAAATAGTGCGACAATGTTATCTTTTCGCCTATTTTGGCAACCTGCTCTATAATCATTGTTTCTACGCTTACGCCGTCTATGTTAAGGCTCATGACATCTTGCAGGCTTTTCGCCTTGGCTGCTATGGCAGCCTCAAGAACGGTTTTGGTGAAATCAACAAATCCATCGTTCTTTGCCACAAAGTCTGTTTCGCAGTTCATCATTATAACTGCTGCGAAAGTCTTGTCTTGGCTCACTGCTGCCAAAACTGCTCCTTCGGAAGCATCTCTGTCGGCTCTTTTGGCTGCAAGTTTTTGTCCTTTTTCTCTCAAATAATCTATCGCCTTGTCCATATCGCCGTCGCACTCTACCAATGCTTTTTTGCAATCCATCATGCCGACGCCGGTACGTTTTCTCAATTCATTGACAAGCGATGCTGTTATGTTTGCCATATCTTTATGCTTATTGATTGGTTACTTCTTTGAAACGTTTCGTCTTGCGATTTGCTTTCTCGGACGTTTCTCCATGGTATCTTCCGTGGAACCTTTTACTTTTCTGATTTTGTTGCCGTCTTTTTCTTCTGCGTCTTCATCGTCCAAGCGTTCGCCTGCCATGCTTTCGCTTTCTTCTTCATTTTGCTCTGCTGCACGGCTGTCCTTGTCCATCTTTCTTTCTTGCATGCCCTCTTCTATTGCTCGGCATACGTAGTCTACTATCAAAGCGACTGATTTGGACGCATCGTCGTTTGCAGGAATTACAAAATCAACCAAGTTAGGATCGCAGTTGGTATCTACCATTGCAAAGGTTGGTATGTTCAAACGCTTTGCCTCTGCAACAGCTATGTGTTCCTTGTTTATGTCTACCACAAACAATGCCGATGGCAAACGAGACAAATCGGCGATTGAGCCTAAGTTCTTCTCCAATTTGGCTTTCTCACGAGTTATTTGCAATCTTTCTCTCTTGGAAATGGTGGTAGTGTCTTTGTCGGACAAAAGTCTCTCCAAGGAGTTCATTTTCTTGACTGCTTTTCTGATGGTTACAAAGTTTGTAAGCATTCCGCCCGGCCAACGCTCCGTAACGTATGGCATGTTGGTATTCTTTACTCTCTCTGCAACTATGTCTTTCGCTTGCTTTTTTGTGGCTACGAAAAGTATCTTCTTTCCGGATTTTGCTATCTGCCTCAATGCGGCGGCTGCCTCTTCGGCTTTGGCTGCTGTTTTGTGCAAATCTATAATGTGAATACCGTTACGCTCCATGAATATGTAAGGAGCCATTTTGGGATTCCACTTTCTCTTCAAGTGTCCGAAGTGAACACCTGCATCAAGCATTTGATTGAAATCTAACATCTCTCTTTCTTTTTGTTTACTTTCCTTATTAACTAAAATCAATCGGCAAGTAGTCGCCTTGGAATTGAAATCTTGCCGATTTGGATACTAAACAATATCCAATATACTAACGTTTGCTGAATTGGAAACGCTTACGTGCTTTCTTTTGTCCCGGTTTCTTTCTTTCAACCATACGAGGGTCTCTTCTCAACAAGCCTTTCGACTTCAATGCAGACCTGTCTTCTGCATTTGCTTCGCACAAAGCTCTTGCTATACCCATACGTAAAGCCTCTGCCTGTCCGGAAATTCCGCCGCCATCAAGATTTGCCTTAACATCGTATTGACCTTCTGCTCCCACGGTTTCGAAAGCCTGTCTGCATATGTATCTTAATGTGTCGGTAGGGAAGTATTCCTTGTAGTCTCTTCCGTTAACGATTATTTCACCGCTGCCTTGTTTCATATAAACTCTCGCAACAGCACATTTTCTTCTTCCTATGGTATTGATAACTCCTTCCATATTGCTTATCTGATTGTATTAAGGTTTACTAATCTTGGCTGTTGTGCCTCAAACTTGTGCGTTGTGCCTGCAACAACGTGCAGATTCCTGTACAGTTGGCTGCCTAATCTGTTCTTTGGCAACATTCCTTTTACTGCATGTTCCACAACACGTATAGGGAACTTTGCCATAAGTTCCTTAGGTGTTCTAAAACGCTGTCCTCCCGGGTATCCGGTATGACGTACATAAACCTTATCGGTAAATTTCTTGCCGGTAAATCTTACCTTGTCGGCATTTATCACTATTACATAGTCTCCGCAATCTGCGTGAGGTGTGAAGCAAGGTTTGTGCTTACCTCTCAAAACATTCGCAACCTTTGTTGCCAAACGTCCTACGATTTCGTTCTCGGCATCAATAACAATCCACTCTTTTTTTGCAGTGGCTTTGTTCGCAGAAATCGTTTTATAACTCAATGTACCCATTTTGTTGTCTGTTCTAAAACCATTAAAACTACTCTTGTCGGCATATTCGCACTTCAAACGGGCAGTAAGACATGCGAAAATATCGACTTAACTCCCTCCAATTCAAGCAATCATAGGATAATACGGGTTCGCTGACCACTCGAATCAGAGTTTGCAAAGTTACTACTTTTTCCACACAATCCAAATCATTGATTTATTTTTTTGCAGTTTGTTTCACTTTTGCTTCCGCCCAATAGTTCTTTATGTCTACCTTTGCAGACGAGGAACAAAAGAAGGGAGAAATAAATGACTTCAAAAGACAAAGAATGGAATGCCGATTCGGCAAAAAAGCGTTTGAGTATCAAGGAGTGGGACGAGGCGGACAGACCGAGAGAAAAGTTAATGAATTTGGGCAGACAAAGCCTGAGCAATGCGGAACTGCTCGCCATAATAATAGGAAGCGGCAATGCAAAAATGAGTGCCGTGGACTTGGCCAAGGAAATACTCGCAAGCGTAAACAACAGCCTGCATGAATTGTCGAAATTGTCTTATATGGACTTTTGCAAAAGGTTCGACGGCATTGGACCGGCAAAAGCTCTGAACATTGTTGCTGCTTTGGAGTTAGGTTTCAGACGTAAGAGTGCCGAAGTGTTGCAAAAGGAGAAGATTGCGTCTTCTTATGATGCTTACCTTACGGTAGCTCATCTTATGTCGGACTTGTCGTTCGAAACATTTTGGATAATACTGCTCGATGTAAGGGGTAAAATCATCAAGATATTGTGCATGAGCGAGGGTGGCTTGACGGAAACGGCTGTTGATGTGCGACGGATTTTCAAATCGGCTTTAGAATATGGGGCTGTGTCGTTGATATTGGCTCATAATCACCCTTCGGGGGACACCGACCCAAGTTCCTCGGACATCAATACCACAAAGAAAATATACCAAGCGGGAAAACTGTTGACGATTAACGTTCTTGACCATATAATAGTGGGTCAGGATACTTATTACAGCTTTATGGATAACGGGGATATGCGTGGAATGTAAAGGAAAGAGAGCATACCGAAAACTATTCGGCATGCTCTCTTTTTTCTCTTTCAGAATAATATTCCTATTCTTTTTTCTGCGGCACGGCAACAAAGCAACCTGAGACTTTCTCCACTTGTTGTTCAACTGCTGCCGGTTCCGAAGTTCCCGCTATCAAGGAGGCTGCTGTTGCTTTATCCAATCCTTGACCGCTGAAAACTGCAACAATGGAATCGGAATTGTATTCCGTTATTGTCAACAGCCCACTCACTATCGTCATTTCTTTCCTTCCATTGACGGTTGAAACGAAAGAGACATTCGCCTCGGGCGAAAAGTCCTCCGCAAAGGGGTAGTTGTCTGTCAAGGACTTGAAATTATCTCCATAACCGATTACATATTTGCGTACTTCCACTCCTTTGAAATCTACGTTCACCGTTTGCGAAACATTAGTTCCCACAACGATGGTCTTACCATCGGCAGAGGTGTACGTCGCAACAGGCATGTGATAGGTTTCTCTGCCTATCGTTAAATCGGCAGAGCCTGTCAAATCCTCATCATTACTGCATGCAAAAAATGCAAGGCTGACTGCAAAGCCGATAAACGCAAACAGTATCTTCTTCATGACTTATACCCTCTTTGAACCTTACTTTTTTCCGACGGCCGTGAATGTTCCGCTGATTTGCTGCAAGTTCGACTGCAAGTCAGACCAATCTATGTCTCCGGAAGTGATAAGGGAGGTTTTTACTCCATAGCCGGAAAATTCTCCTTCCACCTTGTTGTCGGAATACTTGGTTATTTTCAACGTTCCACACACTGCTGTAACTCCGTCTTCTTTTGCTCCGGACGATGGAACGTACACCAATGTGTTTTCCATGCTGGTTATGTTTAAGATGTTCGCCGCTGCTGCGAGTGCATCTTTGCCAAGACCGAGTGTGTATGAGCCTTCTTTCGAACCTTTGAAAGCAATAGCCACACTTTCCTTAATGTTGGATCCCGCAATGGTTGTAACCCCGGAAAGCTCCGTAAAAAGGGCATTCGGAATATTGTGGGACTCTTCTTCAATGCTGATGTCGATGGCACCTATCAGTTCTTCGGCATCTTCACAACTCCAAAACGCAAATGGTATTGCCAAGCAAACCAATGCAAGCATAAACTTCCTCATACTTCTCACTGTTTTTATTGTTTCAGACTGCAAAAATATATTTTTTTCGGCTGATCACAAAATTTCTTTCTAATTTTGCAGCAGGTTTACAGAGCAATGAATAATCTTATACGGTTTCTTCAAAGATACTATTACGTCTTTATGTTCCTGATATTGGAAGGATTAGCCATTTGGTTCATCTCTCAGAATTCCTACTATCAAGGATCAATGATAACGAATTTGGCGAATAACATATCCGGCTTGGTTTTCGAGCAATTCAATAAGGTAAGTCATTATTTCACCCTTGCCTCGGTCAACGAAGAACTTGCGGAGGAAAACGCAAGACTAAGGGCTCAGATAGAATCTTCTTACGTCAAATACACCGATCGGGTAATGATAAAAGACGATACAGTGTACAAGCAAAGGTTCTCCTTTGTGGAGGCAAAGGTTATCTCGAAATCAATAAACAAGAGGAATAACTATTTCATGCTTAATAAGGGCAAGTCAAGCGGAATAGAAAAGAACATGAGCGTTATTGCCCCCAACGGTATTGTAGGAGTGATTACTCAGGTTACGGACAACTTTGCGTTGGTTATGACTGTCTTGCATCAAGACAGCAAGGTAACCGTGAAAAACAAAAGAACGCAAGCCGTGGGTACTTTGATATGGAACGGCGGTGATTATGAGAAAGGCGAAGTTGTCGACATACCCTCTTCCATTCCTTTGAAGCAAGGCGACACAATAATAACAAGCGGCTTCTCGAAAAACATACCCGAGGGCATTGTTGTGGGGTATATTCGGAAGTTTACGAAAGACCAAGGCAGCGGTTTTTACGATGTAGACATTAAGTTCTCGACTGATTATAACAAATTGGGCTTCGTGTACGTTGTGAAGAACTTTTTCGGAATGGAACAGGAACAATTGGAAAGGGGAATGAAGCATGATTAGAAACATTTTGTCGGCAGCCTTGCAATTTATTGCGTTACTGTCTGCTCAGATTTTGATTTTGAACAACATCAACCTCTTTGGTTATGTAGAACCGATGATTTACATTTGGTTTATACTGTTGCTTCCATACAGAACTCCAAAATGGGCTGTTCTGTTACTCTCTTTCCTCATGGGTTTTTGTATCGATATTTTTTCAGGGCAAGTCGGATTTCATACCGCAGTAAGTGTATTCACCGGTTTCATAAGACCGATATTCATTGGTTCGTCTGAGTCCAATCAACAGCTAAATTCCTTTGACGCTCCCACCTCTTCAAATATGGGTTTCGTGCCATACCTCGGATACATCTCCATACTGACCGTTATTCATATAGCTTTGCTTGTTTTTATAGAGACATTCCGTTGGTCGGAAATATTACAAATTTTGCTGAGAGTTGGATTGAGCAGCGTGGTTACAATCCTGCTCATGGTGATTTGCGATTTGATTTTTTTCAAACCGAAAAGAAGCTGATTATTCAGTCGTCCCAATTCCTGTATCTGCTCACATCATACTTTTTGACACCCCACTCCTCGTCAAGAATGTTTTTGTCTTCACCACCGAGCTGTTGTCTGTTTTCCAAAACCTCAACATGCATCTTCTTTTTCTTCGATTTATAGGAAACAAACAAGTAAACAGCAAACAGCAATACTATAATGACGCAAGCAATAAAGATAATGTTCTCAAACAAATAGTTTCTATACGGAGACGGAGCTATCACAAAACCGTTGTCTAACAATACTTTCACACACGCCAACGCTGCAATCAAACCAAACAGTAAAGGCTTATTTACCTTTTCGTTCTCAAAGCCACCTGATTCGCTTTCCGCTTCCTCCACAAAGTCATACCTCTTGACAAATGAAGGTCGCAGCACCACCCACAAGCCTGCCAACATAATCGCAACGCCTATTACCTCCGTCCAAATGAAGCGTGGTCTGTTGGGAATGAAAAACAAGTTCACTGCAATACCACCCAAAACAGCCGGTATCAGAACCATTGACTTCAAACTTTCGTTCACTTTCTCTGCAAAAGGGTCTACAATATATTTTACCAAAAAAGAACTGCACCAAAAACCCACTACAAGCAACAGTCCCACCGCAAGCAAGAAACAGAACTTGCCAAAAGCAGACGGATATGTGATACCCATAAAATCCGTTACAAGATTGATGTTCCAAAGATGAAACAAAAGACCTGTTATAAAGTTACCCCCTATCCTCACAAAGCAGCAACACACTGTCCAAAACAGGAATCTCTGCACCTGCACCTTATCCGTTTTCCACTGAGTCAGCAAAAGAACGGATATTATCATCAGTAAGAACAGTGCAACAACGGAGCTGCCGAATATACTTATGACATTGTCCGCCGATGCCCAAATATCTTCCGATGTAGCCGTATTCACGGCATCAAAATCTATGGTTGAAGTATAGAAAATCATTGGCACACCATAAGCAAAAGCCACTGCGGCAATACCGATTTGCAAAACAAAGAACACAATAAGGTAAGACAACACAAACATAAGCGTGTTGTTTATGATGCAATTTCTGTTGCTTACCTTACTTTTCAATTTTTCCATCTGTACCAGAATAATTGATTCTTTATTTGCAGCTCCAGAATGGTTCGTATCCTGTAAACCATTCTGATGAATATTTCAAGCTCTTTTTCCTCCAACCACTTCATTCCGTCCTGCTCTTTTCTGCACGCAGCCGAAAAGTTTATCATAAACTCATCTTTCGACAGCAAGACCCACTGAACAGCTTTTTTCTCTCCGTCTATGGCATTGCTCAACACGCCCAACTCTCCAAAACCATTGTCAAACAACCAATGCAAAGCATCTTCGTCCCCCAATACTGCATTGCTCCACGCCGCAAGCTCCGGATAGCCGTTCTCAAGCAAAAACTTGAAAAACTTCTTGCTCCCTTTCAAGGCTTCAAGCAAGGCAATAAGCACCTTTATATCATAGTTCAAAAGAGACTTCATCTATCTCAAACTTGCATTCAATTTCTGTTCAAATGCTTTCAACAGCTTCTGCATCACACTCTCTATTTGTTTGTCTGTAAGCGTTTTTTCCTTATCCTGCAAAACAAAAGCTATTGCATACTGCTTCGTATTCTCCGGCAACTTATCCCCTGTATAAACATCAAACAAGGAAACGGACTTCAACAACTTCTTTTCAGTCTGATAAGCCACCGCTTCTATTTGAGCGAACGACACATCTTTGTTTATAACCAATGCCAAATCCCTTCTGACCTCCGGAAACTTAGAAATTTCCTCATACTTAACGTTCTTGGTCGGCACAAGTCTGAGCAGCAAATCCCAATCCACATCGGCGTAAAACACCTCCTGCTTTATGTCGAAAGATTTACAAACAGAAGTTCTCAATCTTCCTATCGTTGCTATCGGCTTCTTACTTTCCTTGTTGACATAAGCCAAAGCATATTGACAGTATCCATTTTCAATCTGCTCCACAACAAAGCGCATTCTGTCTATACGCAACTGCATAAGCACATTTTCGAATATATTTTTCAAGAAAAAGAAATCCGTTGACTGCCTTTCCCCCTGCCAACTCTCCGCACTCTTTCCCGTTATCAACAAAGCAAGATGCTTCGCTTGGTCATAGCGTTTGGTTATGCAATCACTGTCAAACGTTTTCAAGTTCTTTTTATAGCAGTTTCCAAATTCGAACAATCTCAAATCCGAAACCTTACGATTGATATTATACTCTGCCGTTTCCAACAATCCATACAGCAAAGTCTGTCGCATTTGTCCCAAATCCTTGCTCAATGCATTCAACACCGTAACTGATTCCTCCGCAGGAAAATCCTTGTTACCGTCATAGTACGACAACTTGGTAAGCGAGTTATTCATTGTTTCGTTAAACCCGTTTGACGCAAGGTAATCCGAAACAAGATTCTGTATCTTATCCCCGTTCGGTTTGCTTGTCTGATTCAAGCAACTCCTCACAGTATCCGATATTTCTATATTGTCATAGCCGTAAATGCGCAATATCTCCTCTATCACATCACACGGACGGGTTACATCAACCTTATTGGTAGGCACAACTGCAACCAAACCCTTTTCATCAGCCGATACCACCTCTATATTCAAAGACTTCAAAATATCCTGCACAAGAACCCTGTCTATGCTTTTGCCTATCAGCCTGTCCATCTTCTCATAATCCAACGCAACCCTCACCGGTTCTATCTTTGTCGGATAAACATCCTTTATGTCCGAAGAAATCTCGCCGCCGGCAATCTTCTTAATCAACATGGCAACCCTTTTCAAAGCGTAAACCGTTATGTTCGGATCAGCCCCTCTTTCGTATCGGAACGAAGCATCGGTTTTCAGAGTATGAGCCTTTGCCGCCTTTCTTATGACAACCGGATCGAAATAAGCACTCTCTATAAGCACATCAGTAGTTTCTGCACTCACACCCGATGCCAAACCGCCATATATTCCGCCCATACACATAGCCTCTTCGGCGTTGCAAACCATAGCCTCCCGTCCGTTGAGTTCTCTCTCCACACCGTCCAAAGTCGTAAACTTACTTCCTTTCGGCAAGGTCTTAACCTCAACTCGCGAACCTTTGACCTTGTTCAAATCAAAAGCATGCAAAGGTTGACCTATTTCCATCAAAACAAAATTGGTTGCGTCCACTATGTTGTTGATGGGACGTATACCCACAACCCTCAAACTGTCTGCCAACCACTTCGGAGAGTCTGCCACACTCACACCGCTTAGGGTTACAGCCGAATAACGCTTGCACAAATCCGTATCTATCGAAATTTCAACATCATTATGCGAAGTATTATCCACCCTAAATTCTTCAACCGAAGGTATCAACAAACGTTTATCCTCATTCAGTTGAGCTTTTAACAAGGCAACCAAGTCCCTGCCTACACCTATGTGCGATGTTGCATCGGAACGGTTTGCCGTCAATCCTATCTCAAAAACAAAATCTTCTTCAATATCGAAATAAACTGCCGCCGGTGTTCCTGCCTGAGGATTATCCTGCAACACCATTATACCGTCATTGTTATCGCTCAAGCCGAGTTCCTTTTCCGAACAAATCATTCCCTCGCTCAATTTTCCCCTCAGCTTGGATTTCTTTATCTCAAAGAACTCCTCGTCGGAAGTATAAACCTTTGCACCGATTGTTGCAACGATAACCTTTTGTCCTTTCGCCACATTCGGAGCTCCGCAAACGATATTCAACGGACGTTCTCCGCCAACATCTACGGTTGTCAAATGCAAATGATCCGAATTCGGGTGCATCTCGCAGGTCAACACCTCTCCAACAAAATAATTTCTCAACCCGCCCTTTATGGTTTCTATTCTATCGACACTCTCAACCTCCAAACCGCCGAAAGTAAGCAGTTCTGCCACCTTTTCCGCCGAAATATTTATATCGACGTAACGCCTCAACCAATTATATGATATTTTCATCTTCCGATATTATTTTACTATTGTCATTTCTTCAACTAAGTGTTTTGCCCCTGCAAACTTATCTATTATGAACAAGCAGTAACGAATATCCAATGATATATTCCTGCACTGCGAAGGGTCGTACATGATGTCGCTCATCGTACCTTCCCAATTTCTGTCGAAGTTTATTCCTATCAAATTGCCGTTTGCATCAAGTACAGGCGAACCGGAATTTCCGCCCGTGGTGTGATTGCTTGCTATGAAAGCCACAGGCATCTCCCCTTTCTCGTTTGCATATCGTCCGTAGTCTTTTTTCAAATACAACTGCTTCAATTTGTCCTCCACCTTATAGTCGTATATGTCCGGATTTTCTTTCTGCATAATTCCTTCAATGGTCGAACAAGGCTTGTATACCACCCCGTCCTTCGGTTCGTAAGACTTAACGTTTCCGTAAGCAACCCTCAACGTAAGATTGGCATCGGGATAAAACTCCTTAACCGTATCCATTTGCATAATTCCTGCTACATAAACCCTGTACAAACTGTCTGTTTTGGCATTCGCTGCGCTTATCACCGCACCGTCGCTTTCGTTGAATGCCTCTATTATACGGCTGCACAAGTTCACGGCAGGGTCGTTCTCTATCTTCTTTCGGTTTTTATCTTTATAGCCTTTCAGTAGTTTTTCCGACTGCTTCGGATTAGTCAAGAACGAAGCCTCATAAACGGAAGCAAAATAATCCTCTATGCTCCGCTCCTTGGATTTTTTGAAATCCTCAACAAGCCAAGCATAGTAATCCTTTGCAAAATCGTTGTAGTATATGCTCATTGTGCGAACAAATATCTCCTTATCCACAAGGCGATGATTTGCATAATCATTTTCAAATCCGGCTTTCAAGTCCATGTAAATATTTTCTGCAAGCAATGTTGCCTGCTCATTCTCTTTCTGCTCTTTCGACAATTCTGCCAATCTGTGAACCTGCAAAGCCTTGTACATGACATCGGAAGCCAACAATGCCTCGCTTATGTATATGTACGCAAGTCGAGCCCGGTGAGATTCCGTGTAAGTCTTTTTCAAGTCGGGCAACACACCGCCGTAAAGTTTTGTTCTTTCGGAAGAGCTTGCCGTCCATCTTGTAAAGGCTTGTTCAAACTCAATCTTTTTGTTTACGGCGTCCAATCTTTTCAACCCCCTTACTTCTCCCTGCCACTTTTTCCAGCCGTTGGCAACCGAAGCCACCTCGGAGGCATATCTCAACCTTTGTGCGGCAGAATTATTCATGGCTCTGTTGTAAACGTCCAACACTTCGGTACGTAACTTTATCCTTGCCGGGTCTTCGTAGTTCTGTGCAAAATCCACGGCATCGCTTGTCAAGAACTGCCTTGTTGTTCCCGGGTATCCGAAAACGAAAGTAAAATCACCCTCTTTCGCTCCGGATATATTTATCTTCAAATGCTTCTTCGGAACATATGGTACGTTTTCCGGACTGTAATCCGCAGGTTCGTTGTTCTTGTTTGCATAAACACGAAATACCGAAAAATCACCCGTATGACGAGGCCACATCCAGTTGTCCGTATCACCACCGAATTTGCCTATGTTACTTGGCGGAGCGCCCACCAAACGCACGTCCCTAAACACCTCATTCACATACATGAAGTACTGATTTCCATAATAGAAAGGCTTTATCACCGCCTCATAATGCGTACCCGAGGTTGCCTTTGCCGTTACCTCTTTTATGTTTCGCTTGATTATCTCTTCCCTTTCAGCCTGCGATACATTCCCTACGCCCTTCAAGACCTCGGCGGTAACGTCTTGCATATATACCAACAGAGTTACCGTCAAACCTTTGCAAGGCAACTCCGCCGACTTGTTCTCTGCCCAAAAACCATTTGTCAGATAATCTGCCTCAACCGTGCTGTGCGACACGATGTAGCTGTATCCGCAATGGTGATTCGTAAGCACCAAACCCTGCGAAGAGACAAATTCACCGGTGCAACCCCTGCCGAACAAAACAACGGCGTCCTTCAAAGAGGAATGATTCGCACTGTAAATATCCTCGGCACTTATTTTCATTCCGCACTTCTGCATATCCGCCTGCTTATTGCCCAGCAACAGCGGTAACCACATACCCTCATCTGCAAATACGTTGACTGCAAGCAATGCCATCAACACAAACGATAAACATACTTTTTTCATAAGACTCTTCTATTCTTTAATCTGTGCAAATTTAGCAATTCTCCGAAGACTATTTTCCTTTTTGAGGAAACTTTTTCGCAAATCCGTCCTTTTTCCGCAGTATTTCGAGTTCCCGAAATTGTGTAAGAGAAATTCTTTCTCAAATTATATCGTTGGTTTTCAGTAATATGAGAAATATTTTCTGCTGCTTCATAAGTTTTTTTCGGTCGTTGGCACAGTTCTTGAAACATATAAAGGAAAAGGCACTTGCTTTTTCGGCGGGCAGGCGTCGATTGTCCTCGACAAACCGACCGAAAAGGAAGTGTATATTATTAACCACTTAAAACCTATGTGAAATGAATAGCATTGATTTCGAGCAGCGATTGCTCAAAGAGACGAAAGGATTGGAGAACTTCTCCTTTTCCCTGACGCAAAACAAAGAAGAGGCAAAGGATTTGGTGCAGGACACCTTCCTTAAAGCCTTAATGCACAAAGAGTCCTTCAAAGAGGACACCAACATCAAAGCGTGGTTGTTCACCATAATGAAGAATACCTTCATAAACAACTATCGCAAAAACAAAAGAGTCAGTCGAGTGATTGAAGACGAAGATGCAATACCATACTTCAACCACAACGCAGGCAGCAGTCCCTTTACGGCAGACCATGATTTGCATTACGAAAACATAAAGACAAAGATAAAGCAGTTACCAAAAGAGCAACGCATTCCTTTCGAGATGATAAACCAAGGATATAAGTACCAAGAAATAGCCGATCGCTTTTCCATTTCGATAGGAACGGTAAAGAGCCGCATCTTTCTCGCAAGGAAAAAGCTGATGAACAATCTTACGCCCGACAACCCTTCCTCCAATCAATCATAAATGAAGAAAAAATCACCAATTCTGCCGACTTGAAAGGACAAGTTACGCAAGAGCTAAATCAGAACGGCGATTCGTCGGAAATGAATCGCCGTTCTAAAAAAATGAATCGCCGATTCGTTTTTCTGAATCGGCGATTCATTTTTGCGTAATGTTTATGCTCGAATTTTATCCTTGTACCGGCATGGTTATTCCTTTATGTCGCCGCAATAATTTGGCTAAATATCAAGCGATTGAAGCATATGATTATTTCTTGTTGAAGATTTCCGTACAGAGCTTTTCTTCGCCGGTTTCCAAATCCAACAAAAAACTCTTGGCACACAAGCCTCCCGCATAGCCGGTGAGCGTTCCGTTTCCGGCTATCACCCTGTGGCATGGAACAATGACCGACACGGCGTTTGCACCGACGGCCGCCGCAACTGCCCGCACCGCTTTGGGCATTCCCATGCCTTTTGCCAAATCACCATACGACAAACAACTGCCATACGGTATGCAACGCAAAGCCTCCCACACCCTTTTCTGAAAATCGGTGCCGACAAAAAGCAGCGGCACGGGGAACTCTCTGCGTTGCCTTGCGAAATACTCGTCAAGCATTCTGCTTGCAGCCTGTATAACCGCCGATGTTCCTTGTTCATATTCGGCATCAAGCACATGCTTAATCCGTTTGTCCATTCTCGCCCTGCGAACCGGCGTATTCCAATCACAAAGGCACAGCTTTTCATCGTAAGACCCGAGCAACAATTCCCCGCAAGGAGAATGATAAACACCAACAACAACCCTCTTTTGACCGTTCATTTTGAAGCAATTAAGATTTTAATACTTTCTTATGCGGAAAGGAAAACATTATACAAAAATGCGACGGAGAAATACCCCGTCGCAATACGATTAAAAACAAAACGTTATGAGCGTTTCTTTGTTACAGACAAGCCTTGTAATCTTCCAACACCTCCGGAGAGAAGTTCTCGACATAGCATGCCGCCTTTTCTATTTCGCTTTGTGCCATCTTGGTCATTATTCGAGCCGACGGCAAGAAACAACTCTGCTTTTGAGCATCATTGACAAGCAGATTGCTCATCACGAGACAGCCTGCCATTTCGACCAATCTTCTCGAAAGAAAATCGAAAGCCTCACTTGCCGTTCCAAGCTCCTTGGCTTTCTCGACCGCTTTCTCGTAGCGTTCCCTCAAAACGACAAGCCCCTTTCGCATCTCTGCCAACTCACCGGACACCTCAACCATTTCGTATTCCTTTATCCTGTTGGCATACACTCCCGAGGTTACACCCTTGATTGCTGCAACAACCTGCAACTGCGAAGTACCCTCATAAATGGTCAAAATCCTTGCATCTCTGTACAATCGCTCGCAAGCATAATCCTTCATGAAGCCGCTGCCGCCGTGAACCTGTATACAATCGTATGCTATTTGGTTTGCATATTCCGAAGAGAACAATTTCAACATAGGAGTCAAAGCATCTGCCATTCTCGAATACGCTTTGAGTTGCTGCTTTTCCTCCGGAGTTATCTTCCGTTCACGAGAAATGGCGTCCAACGACTTGTACATATCAACCTGACGAGCCGTTTCATAAAGCAATGTTCTGATTGCATCGGTCTTTGCCCTCATATTACCGAGCATTTCGTAGACCTGAGCAAAGTTTACTATCGGTTTTCCGAATTGTTCTCTCTCGTGAGCATACTTGACCGCCTCTCTGTAAGCGGCTTCCGCCAGTCCGACAGATTGAGCGCCCACTCCGAGCCTTGCTCCGTTCATAAGGCTCATCACATACTTTATCAATCCGAGCTTTCTGTCGCCAACTATTTGAGCAGGTGCATTGTTAAACACCAATTCAGCCGTAGGAGAACCTTTTATTCCGAGCTTGTTCTCTATTCTTCTTACGGTTACAGCCTTGTTGTTGCGGTCATAAACGAAATAACTCAAACCTCTGCCGTCTGTTGTACCCTCTTCGCTTCGAGCAAGCACCAATTTAATGTCGGCATCTCCGTTTGTGATGAAACGCTTCACCCCGTTCAACCGCCACACTCCCGCTTTCTCGTCATAGCTTGCTTTCAAGCGTACGGCTTGAAGGTCGCTTCCTGCGTCCGGTTCGGTCAAATCCATGGAACAAGTAGCCCCTTTGTTTATCCTTGGAAGGTACTCGTTCTTTATTTCCTCCGAAGCAAATTCGTATATCGTTTCCGCACAATCCTGCAAGCCCCATATATTGGCAAAGCCACAGTCTCCGCGGGACACAATCTCGGCAGCCATTACATAAGGAACATAAGAGAAATTGAGTCCTCCGTACTGACGAGGCAGGCTCATGCCGTATAGACCGGCGTTCTTCAAAGCCTCGTGGTTTTTTTGAGTACCCTTTGCATACACAATGGCGTTATCCTCTATCCTCGGTCCCTCTGCATCTACGTCCTTTGCATTCTCTGCCAACACATCGGCAGTTATTTCGCCTATTATCTCCAAAACTTTTTCGTAAGAGTCCAAAGCATCTTCGAAGTTCTCTGGTGCGAAATCGTATTTGTCTTTATCTGTATAATCCCTCTCCTTCAAGCGAATGATTTCCTGCATCAAATCGTGATGAAGATGGAATTTCAATCTTTCGTTATCTGTGAAAAAATTACCCATGGTTCTATCTGTTCTTATGTTTACAAATATGATTACTTGGTATTGTCCTTATAATGCTTTATCAGCTTGGGAAGAATTTCAAAAGCATCACCAATAATCTTGTAATCGGCAATAGCGTTTATCGGAGCATTGACATCGGTGTTTATGGATATGATTTTAGCCGATTGTTCCATGCCTGCACGGTGCTGAACCGCCCCCGACACTCCGCAGGCTATGCACAGCTTGGGACGAATGGTTACTCCGGTCTGACCGACTTGTCTTTCATGTTCCGTCATGCCCGCATCAACGGCTGCTCTTGTCGCTCCAACTTCTCCTTGCAACACTTCTGCCAATTCATGTATGAGTTTGAAGCCGTCCTTGCCGCCTGCCATGCCGTATCCTCCTATGACAACGATTTGTGCGTTCTTTATGTTGATTTTCTGCTGCTCGATTTCTCTCGCCAAAATCTTCACACAAAAATCACTTTCGCCGACATATTTCGCCACGTCCAACATCTGCACCTCGCCTTTATGGGAAGGGTTGTATATTTCTTTCTTCATTACGCCTTCTCTGACTGTTGCCATTTGAGGACGTGTCTCCGGATTGACTATTGTGGCTATTATATTTCCACCGAATGCCGGACGGATTTGATACAAGAGTTTTTCGTAAACCTTGCCCGCCTTCTTGTCTTCGTGCGGTCCTATTTCCAAACTTGTGCAATCCGCTGTCAATCCGCATTTCAGACGAGAGGATATTCTCGGTGCCAAATCTCTGCCTATGCAAGTTGCTCCAAAAAGGCATATTTGTGCCTCTTTTTCTTTCAACAGTTTGGTTACAATGGCAAAGTGTGGCAATGTGCTGTAAGGAAACAATCTTTCGTCTTTTGCATAGTTGATTATATCCACTCCGTAGGGGTAGAGAGTCGTTTCAAGGTTCTCTGCCGCCTCGCCTATCACTATTGCCTCTACTTGGCATTGCAAACTGTCTGCCAATTTTCTTGCTTTACTCAAAAGTTCCAAGCTCACATCGGCAACAGTACGTTCCTCAGTAAGCTCGCAATATACAAATATGTTATTCATTTCCGATATTCTTTATGTTAAACACTGATGACTAACCGATGATGTGCGAGGCAATCAAATCCTTGACAAGATTATCCAAGCCCTCATCCGTCGGCTCAACTTCTACGCTCTCTTTCGCTGTAAGGACAACGTTGTCTATTTTTTTGACCTTTGTAGGCGAGCCGCTCAATCCGAGACGCTCATTCTCTGCTTCTATGTCTGCGGCATTCCAAAGAGCGATTTTCAAGTATGGTTTCTTTGAAAACATATCGCTGCAATCCTTTTTCATTGCAGCCGCCTCCGCTTCTGTCAAAGCGTTCTTATATTTCATCAGTTGTTTTGCAATAGGAAAACGACATGTCGGTGCAGAAGAGCCTACCGTTACCAAACAAGGGTAGTTGCATTCCACCTCTTCCACTCCGCGTTCCAAACGTCTCTTTATGCGTATCTTGTTTTCATCTGCATAGGTAACCTCTTCGGCATAAGTAATCTGCGGCATGTCCAATTTTTCTGCCGTTTGAGGACCCACTTGTGCAGTATCGCCATCTATGGCTTGACGTCCGGCAAAAACCAAATCGACCTTGCCGAGTTTCTTTACGCCTTGGCTTATGGTGTAGGAGGTGGCCAAGGTGTCGCTGCCTGCAACCTTTACGTCCGAAATCACAAAACCTCCGTCCGCTCCGCGGTATAGCGATTGACGAACTATTTCTGCGGCTCTCACCGGTCCCATTGTCAAAACATAAACCTCCGTTTGGGGAACAATATCCTTTATGTGTAAGGCCATTTCCAAAGCATTCAAATCTTCGGGATTAAAAATAGCCGGCAGGGCTGCACGATTCACCGTACCCTCTTCCGTCATTGCATCTTTACCAACGTTACGAGTATCTGGCACCTGCTTTGCCAACACTGCAATTCTCAAACTCATATACTTCGTTATTAGTTATACAGACTGCAAAGGTACGAAAATAATTTCAATCGAAAATTCAGCCCTTTCGGCATGGCGGAGTTTGAGTCGCATCACCGTCGGAAAAGCCTCTGTTCCGTTCTTGTTTTTACCCGTCCCCAAGCCATTTCCGACGAATCGCCGTTTGAGAAAAATGAATCGGCGATTCATTTTTCTGAATCAGCCATTCATTTTTTTCTTTCGGCG
>CAZSFV010000036.1:0-20379 GCA_964606345.1 uncultured Bacteroidaceae bacterium
TTCTGCTGTTAGGTCATGTAAATGCAGTGTTTTGAAAATCCTTGTTGCTTGTTGTGAGGTAGGTGTGTTGAATCCGAATTATTTATTACATAATTCAGAGTGGCAAGTTGGTACTTGTGTGCCGTTTGTTCTCTGTTGCGGGTATTGGATACTCTTTTTTAATAAATCGGTAAGCTGTGGTGTTGTTGTCGATATTGTGTTTCGGTAGCGGAATGCCTTTGGGGTTGCAACGAATGGCTGATTCGGCAAAATGAATCGCCGAAAGAATTTTTTGAATCAGCCATTCGTCGGAACGAATCGCCGATTCGTTTTTGGCTTTGCAAGTGGCTGTTTTTCAATGATGGCAAATGCGTGCAAAGGTGTGCTTTGCCTAATAGGTTTTCTTCCGGTTTTCGGTTGCGTTCAACATTGTGGATACGTATTCCTCCACATCGAAAAGCAAACTCTTCATAAATGCTTCGCCGATAAGCGTGTTTTTGCTTGCGGGTTTGCTTTTCTTTTTTGTCGGTTTGGGCGACAGATTCACTTTTTGACCAAATATGTCGAATTGAATCATGGTTTCCCGCGTTTGATTGGTTTCTTTTTTGTCGGAACCGGTATGCAGGATTTGCAGTGCGGTAACTAATTCGGATTTGTTCAGCTTGGCAGTGAGGCTTTTGGCTATGTCGGCGTTGTCTCTGCCGATGACAATCATCACAAAGTCGTATTGCGACCATTGTTTCATGCTTGCAACCGTGTCGTTGCTCGTTTCAAAAAGCATATACATGCAACCTGCTTTCTCGTTGTTCCAAAAGAAGCATTCCAAGTCGTCTATCACGGCTTTGCTTTTGTTCCATATCGAGAAGTCTTTGCGTTTTGCAAGCCTCATGTCGGCACATTTGTTTATTCTGCCTGCAAGAATGAAGCCAGAAACTGCACATACGATGCCTACCATGCTGATTTCGTCTTCTCCGTAGGAAGAATTTTCGTAGTCGGACAGTTTGAGGCTCTGTTTCATCGAGAAGGGTTTTATTCGGAAACGGTGTTTGAATTTTCTTTGTTTTTAATCTTTGCCGGGTAAAGCCGTGCAGAGAGCTACATTATCATCTGTGCGATATGGTAAACAATGAAAGCCAACAGCCAGGCTACAACCGTGGTGTAGGTTACAACAAATACAGCCCATCGCCAACGACTTTCTTTCGCCACTGCTGCAAACACACCGCTGCAAGGGAAGTAGATAAGCGTAAAAATCAAGAAGCTTACAGCCACGGGTTTGTTGAATACATGTTCTCCGGCTTTCACGCTGCCTGCGGGATAGGTTGCGGCTTTCAGTTTTGCACCCAATACCTCCGTGGAGGTGTCGGGGTTGTCGGAATACAGCACTCCGAGGTTGGAAACGATGAGTTCCTTGGCTGCTATTCCGCATAAAAGCGATACGGATATTTTCCAGTCGAAGCCGATCGGACGCATGACCGGTTCTATGACCTTGCCGATTTTGGCAATGTAGCTCTGCTCCACCTCCTGTGTGTTTCTGTTCGGGAAATACATCAATCCCCAAAGAAAGACCGAGGCTATGAGTACTATGCCTCCCATTTTCTTCAAGTACTGACCCGAATTGTTGCCAATGCTCTTCAATACGGGAACAAGACGCGGCATCTTATATTCGGGGAGGTTCTCATTGTAGGGCGTGTGGTTTGTTTTGTTGAATGTTTTGCGGAAAAGCAATGCAAAAAGTATGGCAAGAATCACGCCGGTTACGTAAAGACCGAACATAACCAAGGTTGCATTTTCGGGAAAGAATGTTCCTGCTATAACGATATAAACGGGCAGCCTTGCGGAGCATGACATGAACGGAATGATAAGCATGGTTACAAGGCGGTCTCTTTTGTCTTTCAATATTCTTGTGGACATTATTGCCGGCACATTGCAGCCGAATCCCATTATGAGGGGTATGAAGCTCTTGCCGTGCAAGCCTATGGCGTGCATGAACCGTTCCATCAAATGGGCTACTCTTTCCATGTAGCCGGTTTCTTCCATGAGCGAAATGAAAAGGAACAATATCAGTATGTTGGGCAGAAAGACTATAACGCTTCCAACGCCTCCTATGATGCCTTGCACTATAAGGTCGTTGACAAAGCCCCGGGGTATGTTCCTTTCGGCAAAGGAGGCAAGTCCGCCCACGCCTTGCTCCATCAGTTCCATAGGATAGTTACCCAGATTGAATGTGCAGAAAAAGGTAAGCCAAATGAAAAAAAAGAAAATAACGTACCCGAATACCGGGTGAAGAAGTATTTTGTCTGCTTTTTCTGTACGGAGGCTTGTCATGGGAAAGGGGGTTAGTATGTTGTTGTTTCTATTCCTGCTTTTCGCAAGCGTTCGGCGTAATGTTCGAGTTCGGGAATAAGGAGCTTCTCAAGGTTTTTTTCGGGCGTTACTCTGTCTATGGAGTAGAGCATTACCGAACGGGGTTTTATGCGTTTCACTGTTTCCAACCATGAGGAAAACTCTTTCTCGCTTGTGTTGTCAATCACAATGCCGTCGTTTTCTCCTCTGAGGAGCAGAGTTTGAATTATGCATTTGTTGCCGAATGCCGTCAAACGCTCCACTATGTCGGCAAAGCGGGCAGACACCGGCTTGTTTATTGCTTTGAACATCTGTTCCGTGCCTGCGTCAAGCTTCAAGATAGGGTTGTCCACTTTTTGCAAGGCTTGAAAAACCTCCTCTTTTACCAAATTGGTGGAGTTGGAAAGTATGGTAACCTTTGCCTGCGGGCAATATTTGTCTCGTAAATCGATGACATCGTCCACTATGCCCGCTATGTCGGGGTGCAGAGTGGGTTCGCCATTGCCGCTGAACGTTATGGAATCTATTTTTGCGTTGTCGGCTTCCGTATTGGTCGAAAGACGATGCTCCAAGGCGGCTCTGATGTCCTCCCTTTTGTTGAACGGCACATTCACTCTGGTATCCACCACATTCCAACCGCATTCGCAATAAATGCAGTTGAAGCTGCAATATTTCTTTTCCGTTGGCAGAACATTAACTCCGAGAGAAGTGCCTAATCTTCTCGAATGAATTGGTCCGAATACTATGTTTTCAAACAGCATGTCTGTATCAGATTAGTCTAAAACACTGAAATTTTTACGTACTTCTTTGGATTGGTTTTGATGTCTTCGATAAGTGCATCAAGTTTTTTTGCACTCTCGTTAAGGTTTCGGTATAGGCCTTCGTCGTTCAAAAGCAAACCTAAGTTGCCTTTGCCGTTTTCAATCACGCCAAGCACCTTGTTTAATCGTTCTATTGTGGCGGTGGTTTCGGAAAGCGTGCTTCCTATGTTCGCTTGTGCGACGGTATCGGTTATCTGGTCGATGCGGCTGATTATGTTGCTGAGACTTTCGTTGTTGTTTTTGAGATTGGTCGTTATGCTTTCGGTGTTGGCGATAATGTTCTTGATTCTGCTTTTCTCGCTGCCGATAAGACCATCGAATTGTTGGGAGATATGATTCAACTTATTGCTTGTGGATTCCAAGTTTGCCAGTGTTTGCTGAATATTATCCCTGTTCTGTTGATTCAGAAGGCTTTTGGTTGCCGAAAGAATGCTGTCGAGGTTGTCTGCCATTGGGCTTATGGCAGAACCGAGCTTGTCCAACATTCCGAGTTCTATTTCTCCGGTGATGGTGTCCCTTTTGTGAAGTACTGTGCCTTGTCCGAGTTCGAGCCGAAGAGCCTTTGACCCGAGTACATCGGCACTGTACAGAACTATTTTGCTGTCGTCGGTTACATTCACTTTGCTGCTTATGGATATGGTTACAAGAAAATTCTCTGCCCTTTTGTCCAAGGCTTTTATGTCTTTCACATATCCCACCTTCATGCCGTTGAGGTAGATGTAGTTGCTTTCGTGCATTCCGCTAACGTCTTTGTAAAGCACGTAATAGTCCGTTTCATTGTGGAACAGGTCGATTCCTTTGAGGAACTTGATGCCGAAGAACAGCAATATCAATATTCCGAGTCCTACCAAGCCTACTTTGATTTCTGTTTTCATCTTTAATTTTCTGTTATTTCTTTTCCAATGCCCTTGCTTGTTCAAAACTTATTCTTTTGCCGTTGTGGAAGACTACGACAAAGGCATCTTTATGTCCCAAGGAACGCACCTTTTGAACGTAGTTCGAAGCCTCTTTTTGGGTTGCAAACAAGCCTGCGCAATATTTCCAATAGCCGTCAAATTCATAAAGCCAAACGTCTTCCAATCCCGCAAAACGAGTGTCCGAGGTGGACAGCTTTGCCTTCATGGAGGCGAACTGCACTCTGTAAACCACTTCGCTGTTGTTATTGTCTGGTTGCAAGGCGGCTTTTTTCGCTTCGGCTTCTTTTTTTGCGGCAAGCTCTGCCCTTAAACGCTCTTCTTCCTTGATTTGTGCAAGTTTTTGATTTTCTTCTAACTGTTTTTGCTTTTCCAAGATGTTTTTAGGTATGAGCGAGCTTACGCTCGGAATAGCCATCTTTACGTTGTCTCGGTGCATCTTGTATTCGCAAATGGCTCTGAAAATGGAGGCGGCTATTTCGTATTGTCCTACTTCGGACATGAGGTAGGTTTCTTCCTGCTGGTTGGATATAAATCCTATTTCGATGAGAACGGAGGGCATGGCAGACTTGAGCAATACAACAAAATTGGCTTGTTTGACGCCTCTGTCGGATATGGGGGTATTGGCAGACAACTGGCGTTGCACCCTGTCGGCAAACCATAAGCTGCTTTCCATGTATGCGTTTTGGTAAAGGGCAAAGAGTATATCGTTTTCGGGAGCATTTGGGTCGAAACCGTCATAATTCTCTTCGTAGTTGGCTTCTGAGAGAATATCTTTGTTCTCTTTTTTTGCTACTTCCAAATTTTGTGCGGCTTTTGTGAGACCGAGGGCGAATGTTTCGCTGCCGTGAGGGGTTTTGTTTGTGGAACTGTTGCAGTGGATAGATATAAAGAGGTCGGCGCCTATCTGATTTGCTATTTGACTTCTTTTGTACAGTTCGATGTCCTTGTCGATGACTCTCGTGTAACGCACTTCAACGTCTTTAAGATGTTCGGTTATCATTCTGCCGAGCTTCAAACTCACTGCCAGGGTTATGTCTTTTTCTTTGCATCGGCTTCCGACTGCTCCGGGTTTGTCTCCGCCGTGTCCTGCATCTATGACGAGCTTGGTGAATTTTTTTGTACTGCCGCCCTGCTGTGCGTATCCCGATACGGAAACAAGCAACACATAAAACAGCACCCCAATAACAACAAGTCCACCCGTCAGTTTGTTCATCTACTCCTTACAGTTTTCCAAAAAATCTTACATTTGCAAATCGGATACAAAGGTACAAATTAAAATCAAAAGACGATTGAGAAAGTCGATTCCTATATGCTGTTTTTTGCGTTTGATGCTTGTCTGTCTGTGTATTAGTTCTTCACAGGCGTTTGCACAGGACAGTGTCTCTCTCTCAAAAAAAGACAGTGTTTCAGCTCCTTCGGGTCGAAAACATAAGGCTTTGGACGCACGTGTCAGCTATAAATCTGCCGATTCCCTGACTTTCTTTCTCGACAACAAAGATGTGTTTTTGTACAATAAGGCTGAGCTGAACTACGAAAACATGAATTTGCAATCGGGGTTCATGAAGGTGAATTTTGATACAAAGACGCTTTATGCCACGGGGGTGAGAGATTCGCTTGACACGGTGAGACAAAATCCGGTCTTCAAAGAAGGTGCCGAGGAGTACAAATCCAAGGAACTGAAATACAATTTCGATTCGAAGCGAGGCTTAATCAGTAATATTTTCACCAAAGAGAGTGATGGTTTTTTGCATGGCGAAAAGGTGAAAAAGGCTGACGAAAGAACCATGTATATTTCATCGGGTATGTTTACCACTTGCGACAATGAGGAACACCCGCATTTCGGCATCAGTTTTGGAAAAGCCAAGGCTATAACGAACGACAAGATTGTAACAGGTCCTGCTTGGTTTTCTCTGATGGAAATTCCATTGCCCATAGGTATTCCTTTTGCCTATTTCCCTTTCACAAAGGGAAAGCGTTCGGGCTTTCTTATGCCCTCTTACGGTTATGCCGCAAACAGAGGCTATTATTTGAGAAACATCGGTTGGTATTTTGCGATAAGCGATTACATGGATTTGGCTCTGCAAGGGGATATATACACAAATCTTTCTTATGCGGTCAATGTGTCTTCAACTTACATAAAGCGATATAAGTACAAGGGTACGTTGGAGTTCCGTTACGAAAATAATCATACGGGCTTGGAAAATACTCCGTCTTACAGTTCTTCTTCCGACTTCAAATTCCGATGGTCTCATCAACAAGATTCAAAGGCACACCCATACAGAACATTTTCTGCAAATGTGAACCTTGTCAGCAGCAAGTTTAATCAGTATACAACCAATGTGTCGGACTACTTCAACAATACGACCACTTCTTCCATTGCTTTTTCCACAAAATTCGGTTCTTCGTGGTCTTTCACGGCGAACTTGGGTGAAACGTATAATGTGAATACCGGTGCCATAAGTTTGGATTTGCCATCGATGAGTTTGTCCTCGGTGCAGTTCTACCCTTTCCGTCGCAAGAAAGCAAGCGGAAAAAGAAAATGGTATGAGGATATTTCTTTCTCTTACAGGGTGAACCTGATCAATACGTTGGATACCTATGACAGTCTGTTGACCTCGCCGGATTTATATAAGAGTTTCCGCAACGGAATAATGCACTCTGTTCCTGTTCAAAGCAATATAAAGGTTCTGAAGCATTTGACATGGACTAACTCCATAGACTATACGGAACGTTGGTATACCAACAGCATAAGCAAGACGTATAACCCGGCAACGGATTTGATTGACAAGGATACCACATACGGTTTTATCAGTAATCGCAACGCTACTTTCAGAAGCAGCCTTAATACCCGTATATATGGTATGTTTGCTTTCAAAAAGGGTTTTGTTAAGGCGGTTCGTCATGTGCTTAACCCTTCTGTGTCGTTCAATTATACCCCCGACTTTTCAGACCCTTCGCTCGGGTTCTATGATTTTTATACCGACAAAAACGGGAAGAGAATTTATTATTCCAAAACGGAGAACGGTGTTTATGGTTCGCCGGCACAGGGGGCTTCGGGTGTTGTGAACTTCTCGTTGAGCAACAATTTGGAGATGAAAGTCAAGGACTCGCGGGATACTGTCGACGGAACAAGAAAGATTGTTCTGTTGGAGAATATGACTTTGTCTTCGGGTTATGATTTGGCAAAGGATTCCATAAATTGGCAACCATTGAGGATAAGTGCGAGAACTACTTTGTTCGAAAGGATTATAGTGAACTATTCGAGTTCGTTTACGCCCTATGTTTTGGATTCCAACGGGGCGTTGACCAATCAACTGCTTTGGAACAAGGAGGGCAGGCTTTTCAAAAGGCAAAATTCACAATGGACTTTGAACCTCAGCTGGCAGTTGAACTCAGAGGCTTTGAAGAAAGGCAAGTCGCAGGAAGCTCCCGAGGCACATTCTCCGGCCGATTTGCAGTACAGTCCGTTCTCCAATCCTAATGAGATATTGGGAGACAATGTCGACTTTTCGGTGCCTTGGAACCTGACTTTGGGCTTAAGTTACAGTCATTTAAGTTCCTATATTGTTGCAGTGGCAGGTTATGAGACCAATCAATCGGCAACCTTTACCGCAAGAGGAGATATAAATATCACTTCCAAATGGAAGGTTGGTTTTTCCACCGGCTATGACTTCATAAATAAGGACTTTACCTATACCTCAATAGACTTTTACAGGGATTTGCATTGTTGGGAGATGCGAATGAATTGGATTCCTTTCGGTCCTCGACAAGGGTGGAACTTCACCATAGCCGTTAAAGCCCCTATGTTGCAAGATTTGAAGTATGAGAAGCGGAATGATTTCCGTAACAGAATGAATTATTAGCTTGCGGAACAATAAATACTCCACAGCTCGAAATCCGCCGGTTGCTTATTGTGGCGAATTTCCTTTTCCTTTGTTCCTTCTGCCTTGCCAAAACTGTAAAAAACTTGATGTAAATCTTGCAGGACTTGATGTGAGCAAATTTTTCCTTTACCTTTCACTCAAAAAAGTCAGTCTTTTTACCCTAAAAAGTCGGACATTTTACCCCAAAAAGTCCGACTTTTTTCTACTTGAGATGCCGAGAAAAATTATTTTGCTCCCGTTTTTCAACTTTTCCGTCAAGCATTTCGGCAACAACATCAAGCTCTTTGGGTTTTGTGTCAAGCTTTACAAGCATTGATGAGCGATGAGATGGAGCTTTGCCTTTGTGAGGAGCGAAGCTATTTTGCGAACAATGGGTTGCAGGCGGGCGGTTTGCCGTTGAATGCTGCAAAATGCTTAATAGCATAGCAAGGACAAGCAACAAACGGCAACAAGCATAAAGACCGAATTTCTTTCAGAGTCGCTAAGCTTGTTTTCTTCTCAAAATATTTGTCCGACAGCAATAAAAGAGTATAAGTAATAGCGTGAGTACTTCTGTGCAAGGGACTGCAAACCATGCTCCGCGTATTCCAAAGAACTGCGAAAGAAGTATGAACGAGATTGCCATAAAGACAATGCCTCTTGCTATGGTTATGATTGTTGCACTGCTTGCTTTTTCTATGCTTTGATAATAGATGATTGCCGTTATGTTGATGGCATAGATTGCAAAGCCGGAAGCAAATAAAGGTAACCCTTCCATAGTGTAGGTGTATGCTTGTGTTCCTGCCTGTAAAAACAATGTTGCTACAATGTCGGGAAAGAATATTGACATCAGACTTATCGGTATTCCTATCCCAAGATTGGTAAACAAGGCTAATCGCAGTGCTTTGTGTTTTTTGCCTTCTCTGCTCTTTGCATGATTGTAGCTTATTATAGGCTGAACAGACATTCCGACGGCTTCGTAAATCATAAATACTATAGGAAAGAAGTAGCACACAACGCTGAATGCGGCTATAAGGTCGTCCCCGCCCAGTATTCCGAAAACATAATTGCCGCAAAGCATCATGAAGGATATGGAAGCATCGGCAAGAAAGCTGGACAGACCGAGGTGTATCATGTATCGCAGGTTGCGAAAGCTTAGTCTCATGCTTTTGAGACTTGCTTTTATTTTTATGAAACGCAGCTTATGCTTAGGATTGGACAGGTAGAGTATTATCATCGCCGCACCGACTAAGCTGCCCAAAGAGGTGGCAATGGCAGCTCCGAGTATGCCCAAATGGAAGACGAATATGAAAAGGTAGTCCAATATAAGATTTAATACGGCAGATATGGCGGTACTCGCCATCGCATAACGCGGCGAGCCGTCCAATCGGACGAAGAATGCTCCCGAGGTAAGCAGAACATTAAACGGCAGAAATGGGATAAAGCCTAACATATAGCGGACTGCCAAGGGTTTCAAATCGTCCGGACAGCCCAGAAGACGGAGTGTTTCGTTACGAAATACGCATACAAGGACGGCAACTGCTGCCACAAGAAGCGACGAGAAAAGAATAGATTGTGTAAGGTTTAACCGTGCTGCTTTTAGTTTGTCCTTTGCAAGGTGAATACTTGCAACAACGGAGGCACCCATGCCGAACATCAAACCAACGCCCGAACCGATGAGCCATAATGGAGCCACTATGTTGACGGCTGCAAGTGCCGAACTGCCTAATCCGTGTCCGACAAATATGCCGTCGGTGATGGTCATAACCATGCTTGCTACCGAACTGATGAGTGTCGGTATGAGCATTTTCCTGAAAAGAGTTCCGGTGTCTTCTTTCTCAAAATCAATAGCGTCTCTTTGCATGTCTCTTGAAAATTTCTACGAAACGTTTAAGGGTAAGGTCTCTGAACAATACGATTATCAATTCGGCACAAAGGATAAGCAGTATTCCGAATGCAAGATTGAGAGAAAACGGTTCATTGAAAACAATCACGCCGATTACAACGGCTGTCAACGGTTCCAATGCTCCCATGATGGAAGTGGAGGTAGAACCTATTCGTTTTAATGCTATGGTCATAAGGCATAGTGAGAGAACTGTTGGAACTATGGCAAGTTGCAAGGTGTGCAACAGTTGGGCGGTTGTTTCAATGCCGTGTATCGACTTGTCGGAAAGAATGAAGTTTGCAGCGAATGCAGTCAGGCAGCAGAAGAGAAGAACATAGAAATTCAGTTTCAAAGAAGGCAGTTCTATCGATGACTTGCTTATTGTTATCATATAGACGGCATAGGATAACGCCGACAGAAGTACAAGCAACACACCGACCGTATTCAAAACCATTCCGTCGGGGGAATAGTACAACATGGCTATTCCGCAAAAAGCCAACAATATTGACATGACCACCGCAAAGTTTATTTTTTCCTTGAAAAAGGTTGCCATTATCAGAGCGACCATTATAGGGTGTACAAAAAGAAGTGTTGATGCTATTCCGGCGGGCATGAAAGTGAAAGAAACGAAAAGCGTTATGGAAGAGGTGGCAAAAATAATTCCCAAAGCAGCAAGGTACAGCAATTCTTTAATGCTCACCTTGAAAGAGGTTTTTCTGCACAACATGACGACCGCCAATATTGCCGTTGAGATAAAGAAGCGATAGAAAAGTACGGAATAAGGGGTGAAGTGTTCGGCATAGAGAGACAATGCACCCAGTGGATTTGTTCCGTAGCAGATAGCGGCAGTTATTCCGCAAATAATACCGATTGTTCTTTGAGATAGAGTCATGCTTTCCCTATGAATTAAGTTTGTATCGAAAAAAAAACCTCGGGAACAATCCCGAAGTTTTCCTTTTGTTGGCGGTCCGGACGAGACTCGAACTCGCGACCCCATGCGTGACAGGCATGTATTCTAACCAACTGAACTACCGAACCCTCAAACTAACCTTAGGTCTCAGCCTTGTTTGCGTTTGCAAAGGTACGACTTTTTTCCAAACTACCAAACATTTGACGGAGAAAAATATTTTTTTTGTTCATTTCATTGTCTAATCGGCTGATTGTTGTATCTTTGCAAATGCAAATAAAACGGGCCTGGGTTGGTTTTGACAGCAGGGTTAATGGTTCGGTAAGCATGCAGGCTGAGGTAACACAAGCCTTGAACAGGGTTACAACATTTTAATTGGCGAAGATAATTACGCTCTTGCCGCCTAATCGAAGAACAGTAGGTTAAGGCTTGTCGTTGCACAGTGCAGCGAGCAGGACATCTCTCCAAGACCTTTTTTCCGTGGTCAAGGGTTTAGAGGTGCAGCAAAACGGAAATAGTTCGAAGGCTTCTTCCGACTTCGGGCGAAACAGAAGGAGGATAAGGAAAAGTCGGGGTGTCCGTCTCTTTGATTTTTCTCGAAAATTGTTGACGGAATAAGCATGTAGAAAGCCGGGGTGTTACTTGTTTGGACCAGAGTTCGAATCTCTGCAGGTCCACAGAAAAAAGGAGAAATGACGGAAGTTACCGTATTTCTCTTTTCTTTATTTGCCGGCACTGTGCAGGGCGGTTGCTATATAATCCCTCTGATGTCCCAGATGTGTTCTATATTGTGGCGATCAAGGTATTCCTGCATTCCTTCTATTATTTTTTTGCCTGCACACGGGTATACAAAATTTTGAGTACCTATTTGTATTGCACTCGCCCCTGCCAGTATATACTCTATGGCATCGGTGGCATTAGTTATTCCTCCTAAACCAACGATGGGAATTTTTACCGCTTTTGCAGCCTGATAAACGCATCGTAAGCCTATCGGCTTTATGGCAGGTCCGGACAATCCGGCAGTAACGGTAGACAAAACGGCTTTTCGTTTTTCTGCATCAACAGCCATTGCCAAAACAGTATTTATCATTGAAAGAGAATCTGCACCTGCCCCTTCCACAGCTTTCGCTATGTCGGCGATAGACGTTACATTTGGGGTCAACTTGACCATCAGGTGTTTTTTGTAGACCTTTCTTACTTGTGTTACCACCTCTGCCGCCATCTCGGGATTTGTCCCGAAACCCATGCCTCCCTTTTTGACGTTCGGGCAAGAAATATTCAATTCAATGGCAGGTATATTTGCAAGTTCCGATACTTTTTCTGCAACGGTACAATATTCCTCTATTGAAGAACCGGACACATTAACTATTATATTCGTCTTATAGTCCTTTATCCGTGGGTATATTTGTCGGCAAAAGCAATCCACACCCTTGTTTTGCAATCCAACGGCGTTAATCATTCCCATCGGGGTTTCGCACATTCGCACGGCAGGGTTTCCCTCTCTTTTTTCGCCGGTTGTTCCTTTTACAATTATGCCGCCAAGCATTTGTACATCGTAAAAATCCATGTACTCTTCTCCGTAGCCGAATGTGCCGGAGGCTGTCATGACGGGATTCTTAAACTCTATAGAACCTATCTTTATACTCAGTTTATCCATAACTCACTACCAAATTACTTCCTCGGAATTAAATACAGGACCTTCGGTGCAGGTGCATTTATGTCCGCTTGTTGTTTGTTGAACACAGCATAAGCAAGCCCCTATACCGCAAGCCATTTTATTTTCAAGCGAAACAAAACATTCTATCCCGCGTTGTTTGCAACTTTCGGCAACAGCCCTCATCATTGGAGTGGGACCGCAGGTGTAAACATAGTCAAACTGTTTTTTGAAAATGCTGTGTTCCGTAACCATGGCCTTTTCTCCGTAACTTCCGTCCTGCGTTGCAATAAACTTTTCTCCATAGCAATCAAATTCAGGCAAATCAATAAGCTGTTCCGCACTTCTGTATCCGAGCAGGATTTTGGGACGCACCCCTTTTGCACTAAAAGATTTTGCCAAAAAGAGCAATGGAGCAACCCCAACGCCGCCACCTACGAGCAAAACATTGTTTCCCTCGCAATCGAAGCCTTTTCCAAGCGGATAGATAAGGTTTACAAGTTCACCTTTTGTGAGTTTTGAAAGCTGTCTTGTCCCTTTACCTGCAATGCGAATAAGCAACACTATTGTGCTTGAACCATAATCCACATCATGAATAGAAATAGGACGTCTCAAAATAATGCCTTCGGTTTGTTGTACAGCCACCTCCACAAACTGCCCTGCTGTTATGTCCGGTAATGGACTGCCGGCTTGCAAGCTCAACCTGAAAAAGTCGGAACTCAAAGCCCGATTCTCAATCACGACAAAGTCATCGCAATGTTTCATGTCTTCCTTTAAGATTAAAATTAAACTCTTAGCAAGTACAAAAGTACAAGAAAATATTCGATTATCGGGATTTATGTTTACCTTTGCAGGCTGCGAAGCTATAAAACAACAAGATATGAAGTCAAAACCTGTAAATCTGATACTATTCCTTACAGTCCTTCTTTTCTTTACGGCTTGTGAGGTTGAATTTGACCCAAATGAGGAATGGAAACAGGTAACCGTCGTTTACGGTGTATTGGATCAAGATGCCGATACTACTTTTATTCGAGTGCAGAAAGGCTTTTTGGGTAGCGGGAATTACCTTGACTTTTCAAAAAAGAAAGATTCTATATATTATAATCAGAACGATATAGATGTTTTCATGCTTTCCTATTATCCGTGGGAAAAGGAAATTGTCAGGGATACTTTTTGGTTTGAATACACCGAAACCCGCAACAAACCGGAAGGCAATTTTTACAACGAAGTTACACCCATGTATCGGTGTATCACCAAAAACAAGCTTAACCATACCGAGGCCTTGAAACAAGAGTACAAAATAGTGGTTCGCAACAAAAAAACAGGAGATGAAACCTGGGCAACAACTCGTTTGATAGGAGACTACGACATAACGGCACCGGGAAGTATAATGTACTTCATACCGAAAAATGGAAAGAATTTGATGAGTTGCAGCTGGTACAACATAAATTCATCTGTTGCTTCCAACGGAGAGGGGATTACAGCAAAAGTATTCCAACCCTCAATGAGGTTTTATTATCGAGCAAACGGGGAGGAAACTTTTACCGATATAGACCTTGCAATGAAACTGAATACAAATACCAATTCGGGTTTTGAATTTAGTTATAACATAGACATGGACGATATTATCAACGGTATAAAAAGAAATCTGAGTACGCAAAGCGGACATTGTTCTTGGACGAATCGTCAATACGCTTTTGAACTATACGTAAATTCTTGCAGTCAAGAAATGTACGAATATTATTCAAACAGCAGGCAGAACAATAATCAACTCAGTGATAAACCGATATATACAAACGTAAGTAACGGATACGGTTTGTTTGCCGCAAGAAGAAAGAATATCAAACTGACTTTCACAAAAGAAGATGAGAAGTTGCAGACAGCCATAAAGGCTTTGAATTACGGTTTTTGACGACATGCTCTGCATATGTTGGCAATAAATCAGTATCTTTGCACGCTGAATTTTGAACAAAAAAGAACAAAAAGAAAATAGGATAGAGAGATGAACGTAACAAAGGAAATGACAGGCGACTTGACGGCTGTGTTGAAAATTGATGTTGCAGCAGCCGATTACGCAGAGTCGGTTGAAAAAGAGTTGAAGGAATATCGCAAAAAGGCGAACATGCCGGGTTTCAGACCGGGTCAAGTGCCTATGGGAGTTATACGGAAGATGTACGAGAAATCCGTAAGTGCAGAGCAGGTGCAGAAGCTTATGTCTGATGCGATGTACAAATACATAGAGGATAACAAACTCGAAATTCTTGGAAACCCTATGGCGAACGATGAAAAAACACAAGCCATAGATTGGGACAATCAAAAGGATTTCACTTTCTATTTCGACATAGCATTGCAACCTGAGTTTCAACTTGATTTGGACGCAAAAAATGCAACCTACTACGAAATAGTTCCTACGGAAGAGATGTTGAACAAATTCGTAGAAGACATACAACGCCGTTTCGGCAAGTTTGAATCCCCCGAAACAATAGAGGAAACCGATTTGGTGTATGGTGAAGTGGAAGAATTGGACGAAAACGGCAATGTTAAGGAGGGCGGCATAAAGGTCAGCACCTCCTTGGCAGTCGATATGATTTCTTTGGTAACCATCAAAAAGAAATTCATAGGTGCAAAGAAAGACGATGTCATAACATTCAATCTTGCAAAAGCCTTTAAGAACACAACCGAAATCGCTTCCATGTTGAGAATAGACAAAGAGCAGGCAAAGCAATTCAAGTCAGATGTAAACTTCAAGGTTGGCAGCATAAGCCGTGTGATAAAACACGAATTGAATGAGGAATTGTTCGAAATGGCTTACAAGGGTAAGGGCATAAAGACTGAGGAAGACTTCAGAAAAGCAGCAAAAGAAGATTTGTGCAGAACTTATTCCAATCAAGCAGATCGTTATTTCATGGATTGCCAAAGCAAAGCATTGGTTGAGAATACGAAGATGGATTTGCCGGATGAATTTTTGAAGCGTTGGCTTATAGAAATCAATCAAGGCAGGGTGGACAGCAAAGAAATCACCGACAACTACGACAAATATCGTGATTCCATAAAGTGGCAACTGATCGAAAGCAAACTTGTGGACAAGTATAAGTTGAACGTAAGCACCGAAGATGTGAAGGAATACTACAAAACATCTTTAATCAGGAGTTACTTCCCTATTCCGGACGATGCTACAGAGGAACAAATAAAAGAAACCGAAGAAGCTGTCGAAAAAGTTGCAACCAACATGCTCGACAACAAAGAACAAAGCAGACAGGTTTACGAATACTTGTTCGAGGGAAAGCTCATAGAGGCTTTGAAAGCAGATATGAAACCTCAAATCAAACAAGTAGACACAGAAGAGTTCGCCAAAATAATCAAGAACTAAGAAATGTCATTGAAATGCGGTATAGTTGGTTTGCCCAATGTGGGCAAATCAACTTTGTTTAATTGTTTGTCGAATGCCAAGGCGCAAGCGGCAAATTTTCCTTTCTGCACTATAGAACCCAACCTCGGAACCATCAGTGTGCCGGACGAACGTCTGAATGTGCTTTCCGATTTGGTTCACCCCGAAAGAATAGTTCCTGCCACTGTGGAGATAGTTGACATAGCCGGTTTGGTAAAGGGAGCAAGCAAGGGCGAAGGATTGGGAAACAAATTCCTTGCCAACATAAGGGAATGCGATGCTATTATTCATGTACTCAGATGTTTTGACGATGACAATGTGGTACATGTGGACGGATCGGTGAATCCTATCCGTGATAAGGAAATAATAGACACCGAACTTCAACTTAAAGACTTGGAAACGGTGGAAACCCGTTTGCCGAAGGTCGAAAAAACAGCAAAGAGCGGCGGCGACAGAGATGCAAAAGTGTTGTTAGATATTTTGCTTCGTTACAAAGCCGCTTTGGAACAAGGAAAGAGTGCAAGAACCGTTGCACTTGAAAGCAAAGATGAGGTGAAGCTCGCAAAGGAGTTGTGTCTTTTGACTGCCAAACCGGTGCTTTATGTTTGCAATGTGGACGAAGCAAGTGCCGGAAGCGGAAATCAATACACCGAAAAGGTGGCAGAAATTGCCAAAGAAGAGGGAGCGGAAATTCTTATAGTTGCTGCAAAGATAGAATCCGATATTGCCGAGTTCGAAACCTTAGAAGAAAAACAGATGTTCTTGGAAGAACTCGGACTAAAAGAGTCAGGAGTTGCCCGTCTCATCAAATCTTCCTATCGTCTTTTGAACCTGCAAACCTTTCTTACGGCAGGTGTGCAGGAGGTCAGAGCCTGGACATTCACAAAGGGCTGGAAAGCTCCTCAATGTGCAGGAGTCATACATACTGATTTCGAAAAAGGCTTCATTCGTGCAGAAGTGATAAAATACGACGACTACGTGAAGCTCGGCAGCGAAGCTGCATGCAAGGAAGCCGGCAAAATGAGCGTGGAAGGCAAGGATTATGTTGTTCAAGACGGCGATATAATGCACTTTCGTTTCAACGTATAAGTTCTTTTCGAAGAAGTACGATTCTTTTTTACCGAAGACAAAAATATACATCGGACATGCAAGCGGCATAAAGTCGTCATGTTCGATGTTTTTTAGTGTATATCCAAAAGCAAAAAGCACTGCACGGCTTCCAAACGCAGTTTTGTAATAATCCGAGGGCTGAAATGTCGAATCGTAAAAACTGAACAGATATGGGACATCACGAACATTCTCATGTTTCTCACACAGATGAGAATTTGAACAAAACATTCATCATTGCCATTTGCCTCAATCTTGCATTTGTGGCGGTAGAAGCCTCCATCGGTTGGGCGAAAGGAGCCTTGGCACTGCTCTCCGATGCAGGGCATAACCTTTTGGACGTTTTTTCACTCTTGCTTGCCTTGCTTGCTTTCCGTCTTTCGGCAAAGGCGGCGAGCAAACGCTTCACCTACGGAGGCAAGAAAGCAACAATACTTATTTCTTTGCTCAATGCAATACTGCTTCTCGGTGCCGTTGTCGTCATAATCATAGAGAGCGTGGAAAAAATTATAGAACCCGTTCCTGTCGATGGTGCAGCCATAAGTTGGACAGCCGGCGTGGGAATAGTGGTAAACGGATTGACGACCGTAATGCTGATGAAGAATCAAAAGCATGACCTTAACGTTAAAGGAGCCTTTCTGCATATGCTTGCCGATACATTGGTTTCGGTCGGCGTGGTGATAAGCGGTGTGGTCATCATATTCACCGGAAACACCTTGACAGACCCCGTAATCAGCATTGTAATTGCCGGAGTAATTCTCTTTTCGACATGGGGTTTGCTTGAAGAAAGCATCAAAATGGCATTGGACGGCACTCCGAGCAACATAGATATTGACCAAGTGCAGGAAAAGATATTGGCAATACCGCATGTGAAAAGCCTTCACCACCTTCATGTTTGGGCAATCAGTACAACCGAAATTGCTCTTACCGCACACATTGTGCTGAACGACGTTTCTTTCTCCCAAAATGTCAAACAAGAAATTCGAAACAAACTTGCCTCATCGGGCATCACCCATTGCACTCTCGAAACCGAGACAGAAACCGAAGATTGTGAAAACAAACTTTGCAGATAGCCGCTTTTGCAGAGCTTGTACACTGAAAAATATCGTCAGGTGAACAGATAGAATGTCAAGCGTTTGCGAAACATAAAAATGAATCGCCGATTCGTTACGATGAATCGGCGATTCATTTTTTTCTTTCGGCGATTCATTTCAACCGAATCGGCGTTTGGATAAAATGAACCTAAGGCAGGGCTGTTTTGATGCAGGCTTCAGATGTGTTGTTTTTGTGTTTTAGCGGGCTGTTCCTCCCTCTTGTCGAGCTTTTCTTTGCAGAGAATAAAGCCTCGTTTGTTTTTCTTCGTACCAAGGAAGCAAATCCAAAATAATTTCATACCTTTGCAGCCGTGTTGTATACAGAAAAATGTTGATATTATGACAAGAGATACGCAAATCTTCGACCTTATACAAAAGGAGAGAGAAAGACAAACAAAAGGTATTGAGTTGATTGCTTCCGAAAACTTTGTATCGGATCAAGTGATGGAAGCAATGGGCAGCGTTATGACTAACAAATACGCTGAGGGTTACCCCGGAAAACGTTACTACGGAGGTTGCCAAATAGTTGACCAATCGGAACAGTTGGCGATAGACAGGGCAAAGCAGTTGTTCGGAGCATGTTGGGCAAACGTTCAACCACACTCGGGAGCTCAGGCAAACCTTGCCGTTTTCTTTGCATGTCTTAATCCCGGCGATACATTCATGGGATTGGACTTGAACCACGGCGGACACCTTTCTCACGGCTCGCCTGTGAATATATCGGGAACTTACTTCAAGCAAGTTTCTTATGCAGTGAAAGAGGAAACCGGAACCATCGATTACGACATGATGGAAAAGGTTGCCAGAGAGCATAAACCAAAATTGATAATCGGCGGAGCGAGTGCTTATTCGAGAGACTTCGATTGGAAGAGAATGAGAGCCTTGGCAGACGAAATAGGAGCAATACTTATGGGCGATATTTCGCACCCTGCCGGCTTGATAGCAAAAGGAGAGTTGAACAATGCCATCGAGTATTGCCACATAGTTACAACCACAACTCACAAAACATTGAGAGGACCGAGAGGCGGTATGATACTCATGGGAAAAGACTTTCCTAACCCTATGGGAAAGAAAACGCCGAAAGGTGAAATCAAAATGATGAGTGCCGTTTTGGATTCAGCCGTTTTCCCCGGCTGTCAAGGCGGTCCGCTTGAACACGTGATAGCAGCAAAGGCTGTTGCCTTTGGTGAAGCTCTCACAGAAGACTACGCAAAGTATATCAAACAAGTAAGAAAGAATGCAAGTGCCATGGCGGCTGCATTTGTCAAGAGAGGATACAAAGTAATCTCCGGCGGAACGGACAACCACCTTATGTTGATAGACCTAAGAACCAAGTTCCCTGAATTGACAGGTAAAGTGGCTGAAAACACTTTGGTAAAAGCCGATATAACCATCAACAAGAACATGGTGCCATTCGATTCCCGTTCGGCATTCCAAACTTCCGGTATACGTATCGGTACACCGGCAATCACAACAAGGGGATTGAAGGAAGACGAAATGGAAACCATCGTCGAAATGATTGATGCCGTTTTGTCTGACGTAAACAACGAAAGTTTGATAGAGGCAACCCGTAAAAAGGTTAACGCAATGATGGAGAACAGACCGTTGTTTGCTTGGTAGGAAAAGAGTTTCCGTTAAGATATTGAGCGGAGTTGCATTGCAACTTCGCTCATTTTATTTTCGGTCGATATTCTCCGCAGGTGATATTCTGCCTATGGAGCGTGCCGGAATGAGCAATGCCGCCGTGCAAACGACCACAACCGCAATATTTACGACCACAACGCTTGTCCAATTCAGCTCAAAAGGAACGCTGTCCAAGTAATAGCTCTCGCGGTTCAGCTTTATGATTTTGTATTTGCTCTGCACAAAACCGAGACCTATTGCAAGCATATTGCCAAACAGCATTGCTTTGCCGATGATGTAGCAAGCCTTGTAAAGATATATCGTCATAATGCTGCGAGTTCTTGCTCCCATGCTTTTGAGCAGGCTTATGTACCCCCTTTGTTCAAATACCATGACCAACAAACTTGAACAAGCCGCCGTGATTGTTACCAATGTCATTATTATTATAATGAGTACGACATTGGAATCTAAGAGAGAGAGCCATGCAAACAAGCCCGGTTCCACCTCGTCTATGGTAAGCACCGTTTTGTCTTGCGGAAGAAGACGGTACAAGGTGTTTGCAGTTTTTTCGAGCGAAGAGAAGTTCTTCAGTCCTACCTCATAGCCGTTAAATTGTTCGCTTTCCAAATCGTTCAACCTTTGAAGCACACTTGCGGGTACAAGCATGAATCTTTGGTCGTAGTCTCCCAAACCGGTTTGATAAATGCCCGACACTTTGAAAGGGCGAACCCTGTATTGCCCGTCTATAAAAAAGTAAACGCGCAACTTATCGCCCGGTTTCAACTGCATTTTGTCCGC
>CAZSFV010000037.1:0-12616 GCA_964606345.1 uncultured Bacteroidaceae bacterium
TGCCGGTTCTGTTATGTTGAGTGTTGTTACTATTCCGAATAGTGTAATATATATATATAGAAAGTCAAGCATTCGCCGGTTGCAGCGGCTTGACTTCGGTAACCATTGGTAACAGAGTTACTTCCATAGGAGATAGAGCATTTTACGAATGTCTTAACTTATCCTCGCTTATATCTTCGGCTACTGTTCCTCCTACTATCGGCAATGAGGCATTTCCTTATCCGAATATATGCACGGTAACAGTACCTTGCGGCAGCTTGGCAGCCTATACTGCTTCAACATGCTATTGGAGTGTGTACTTCCCTCAACGCATTACGGAGAGTTCGTCCTTTGAGCTGTCCGTATCTGCAAATGAAGAGGCATACGGCAGAGTTGAAGTGGAAAATCACTCCTGTGAATCAAAAACTCTTACTGCCATTGCAAACGAGGGTTACGAGTTCACCGGTTGGAGCGACGGCAATACGGAGAATCCGAGAACGGTAACAGTTACAAGCGATACCGCATTCATGGCGATATTCACAGAGGCAGTAAGCACACCGACAATCACCCTGACTGTAAATAACGAAGCGATGGGCAGTGCCTCATACACTTTGGACGGCAATACGGCAGTATTGACGGCAACAGCAAACGATGGCTACGAGTTCACCGCTTGGAATGATGGCAATACGGAGAACCCGAGAACGGTAACCATTACGAGCGATACCGCCTTTATGGCAATATTCACAGAGGCAGTAAGCACGCCGACAATCACGGTAACGGTGAACGACGCGACTATGGGCAGTGCAACATACACCATGGACGGCAACACCGCAGTATTGACTGCCACTGCAAACGAGGGTTACAGCTTCCTGACATGGAGCGACGGTAATACGGAGAACCCGAGAACGGTAACCATTACGAGCGATGCCGCCTTTATGGCAATATTCACAGAGGCAGTAAGCACGCCGACAATCACGGTAACGGTGAACGACGCGACTATGGGCAGTGCAACATACACCATGGACGGCAACACCGCAGTATTGACTGCCACTGCAAACGAGGGTTACAGCTTCCTGACATGGAGCGACGGTAATACGGAGAACCCGAGAACGGTAACAATTACGAGTGATACAGCTTTCATGGCGATATTCTCGCCGGCTTCATCTTTGCAAGAGGTGAACGCAAGGGAGTTTGCATTGTATCCCAACCCTGCGAAGAGTTTCGTAACCTTGGAGTTCGAGGCGTTGAAAGAAAATACCTTGCTTCAAATCCTCGACCTCAACGGAAGAAGGGTAAGAACGCTTGACCTCAAAGCCGGCGTTGAGACTTTGCGAATAGATGTAAGCGATTTGCCGAAGGGCGTTTATACCATCATGATAGGCAACACGACTAAGAAGTTGATAGTGGAGTAAGCAGTAAGCAAGAATACTGCAAACGCAGCGAAGCCGCAGGCATTATTGCCTGCGGCTTTATTGTTATTGTCTAAGTTCAACTCATATAAGTGGGAAAAGCCAAAACAAAAGCTCAAAGCAAGAGAGGGAAATTCCCTTTCCTGTTCGAGGCTGAAAAATGACCATCTTTGAATTCGATACAGTAATCGGCAAGAAGCATAAAAAAGCATTGCTTGATGGAAAGGAGACAAAGTCATCGACAAGAGCAGTGATAGAGAAACTGAAACCAAATTAACCAAGGGAAAACTCGGTTTTCCAACTCCTCTTGAATATTTTTTCGCTAACTTTGCAACCATTACAAATGGTCTGACCGATAAGTTGCATTTGTGAGTGGAATTCAGCAGATTATATAAAGCGGATATGAAAAGAGAAAAAATTTTTGTACTGTGTTTGCTTGCTGCATTTTGTTGCACAGGCATTTATGCACAGAAAGAAGAAAATGATTTCAAACTCGGTGCCGAGAGAATGGAGGAATATGTACATTTGCTGAAAGGCAAGAAAGTGGGAATTGTGGCGAACCAAACTTCGGTGGTGAGAGATTCGGAGGGGAGGTATGTGCATTTGTTGGATACGCTTTTTGCAAAGGGGGTGAATGTGGTTTGTGTGTTTTCTCCGGAGCATGGTTTTCGCGGAAATGTGGAAGCAGGTGCAAGTGTGAAAAGCGGCAGAGATTCGAAGACGGGTGTGGAGGTTATTTCGCTTTACGGCAAGAACAAAAAGCCGTCTGCAGAGCAAATCGAACTGTGCGATATTGTGCTTTTCGATTTGCAGGACGTCGGTTGCCGTTTCTATACATATATATCTACGTTGCATTACGTCATGGAGGCTTGTTGCGAGAACAATAAGAGGCTTATCGTTCTCGACCGCCCGAATCCGAATGATTATGTGGACGGTCCGGTATTGCAAAAGGAGTATAAATCTTTTGTTGGCATGCACTGTGTTCCGATTGTTTATGGTCTGACAATAGGTGAGTATGCTTTGATGATAAACGGCGAGGGTTGGTTAAAAGGGAATTGTCGCTGTGATTTGTTGCTTGTGCCTTTGCAGGCTTGGTATCACGACATGAATGAGGTTTATCGCCTGCCCGTTGCTCCAAGTCCCAACCTGCCGACAAAAGAGGCTGTTGCTCTTTATCCGTCTCTCTGTCTTTTTGAGGGTACTGTGGTGAGTGTGGGACGGGGAACAGACAGACCGTTCGAAATAATTGGCTTTCCTGATTACAAGGACACAAGCTTTTGCTTTGTTCCCCATTCCATAAAGGGCATGAGCGAAAATCCGCCGTACAAAAACGAGAAGTGTTACGGCAGAGAGAAACTCGAAACAAGGGGAAAACGGATTGAGCTTTCGTTTCTTGCGGATATGTATTCGCATTGCTCGAAAAAGGATAGTTTTTTCAATGCGTTTTTCGATAAATTGGCAGGAACGGATAAGCTGAAAGAACAAATAAAAGCCGGTATCGACGAAGAGGAGATAAGAAAAAGTTGGGCAAAGGACTTGGAGGAGTATAAGAAAATCAGAGAGAAGTACGTGGTTTACAAAAGAAATTGATTATCTTTGCAGAACGAAACAGCCACGTAAGGGAAGTGAATTTGTAGGATATATGTTTGAAAATCTATCAGAAAAGTTCGATAAAGCCTTTAAGGTAATTAAGGGCAAAGGAAAGATTAACGAGATAAACGTAGCCGAATCTTTGAAAGAAGTTCGCAAGGCTTTGATTGATGCGGACGTAAGCTACTCGATAGCAAAGGAGTTTTGTGCCACGGTCAAGGAAAAAGCCTTGGGCAGAGATGTTCTTACTTCTGTCGACCCCGGTCAGTTGATGGTAAAGATTGTAAAGGACGAACTTACCGAGCTGATGGGTGGCGAAAGCCAAGGCATCAACCTTAACGGCAAACCGGCTGTTGTGCTTATTGCAGGTTTGCAAGGTAGCGGTAAAACGACTTTCTCTGCCAAACTTGCGAATTTCTTAAAGACAAAGAAGAACAAAAAGGTGCTTTTGGTTGCAGGGGACGTTTACAGACCTGCCGCAATAGAGCAGTTGAAGGTTTTGGGCGAGCAAATCGGCACGGAGGTTTATACCGAAGAGGGTTCGAAAGAGCCTGTTCGCATTGCACAAAATGCCATTACGCTTGCAAAGTCAAAGGGCATTGATGTGGTGATTGTGGATACTGCGGGACGTTTGGCAGTGGACGAACAGATGATGACAGAAATTTACAACGTCAAACAGGCAATCAATCCGAGCGAAACGCTGTTCGTTGTCGACTCCATGACTGGTCAGGACGCCGTGAACACGGCGAAAGCTTTTCATGAAAAAATTGATTACGACGGAGTGGTGCTTACAAAGCTCGACGGCGACACTCGAGGCGGTGCTGCATTAACAATAAAGCACGTTGTCAACAAGCCTATCAAGTTCATCGGCTTGGGCGAAAAGATGGCTGACTTAGATGTTTTCCACCCCGACCGTATGGCCTCGCGTATTCTTGGCATGGGAGATATTGTTTCCTTGGTTGAAAAGGCTCAAGCCGAGTACGATGAGGAGCAGGCTCGACGCCTTACCAAGAAAATAAAGTCAAACGAGTTCGATTTCGACGATTTTGTAGCTCAGATAGCTCAGATAAAGAAGATGGGAAATCTGAAAGACTTGGTGGGAATGATTCCCGGCTTGGGAAAGATGATGAAAGACGTGGAAATAGACAACGATGCTTTCAAGTCGATAGAGGCAATGATTGGTTCAATGACGCCTTACGAACGAAAGAACCCCACAAAGATAGACACATCGCGACGCCGCAGAATAGCCAGGGGAAGCGGAACTTCAATAGAGGAGGTAAACCGCATGATGAAGCAGTTTGAGGAGACTCGCAAGATGATGAAGATGATGAGCGGGGGCAAGTTGAATGCTATGAGAAACATAAGAAGGAGGTAATAATAAGGATATGGAAAATAATTCAAAACCTATTTTGATTGACGGCAGAATTGTTGCCAAAACAATCAAGGAAGAAATCAAACAAGAAGTTCAAAACATACTTATCGAAGGCAAAAGACCTCCGCATTTGGTTGCTGTGATAGTGGGAGAAGACGGTGCAAGCCTCTCCTATGTGGCAAGCAAGGAGAAACAATCCAAGGAGGTTGGTTTCACTTCGTCCGTTTACCGTTTTCCCGATACCATAAGCGAGAAAGAGTTGTTGGAAACGCTTGACTTTCTCAACAAAGACCCCGAAGTGGACGGCTATATCGTTCAGCTGCCTTTGCCAAAGCATATCAACGAAAGAAAAATTCTTGAAGCCATAGAGCCAAGCAAAGATGTGGACGGGTTTCACCCCTCCAACGGCGGTCGTATGATGCTCGGAATGCCGACATACATACCTGCAACGCCGTACGGCATTAAACAATTATTGGAACGCAGCGAAATAGAGACAGAGGGAAAGCATTGCGTTGTACTCGGAAGAAGTAACATTGTCGGCACTCCGATGGCTATATTGATGAGCCGTAATTCCAAAAAGGCGAACTGCACGGTAACTCTTTGCCATTCAAAAACGAAAAACATAAAGGAAATATGCCGAAGTGCAGATATTCTTATTGTTGCGATAGGCAAGCCTGAGTTTGTTACCGCCGACATGGTCAAAGAAGGGGCTGTTGTGATAGACGTGGGTATCCACAGAGTGGCTGCCGAGAACGAAAAGGGTTACAGAATAATCGGCGATGTGAAGTTTGACGAGGTGGCTCCCAAGTGTAAAGCCATCACTCCCGTTCCGGGCGGTGTGGGACCTATGACGATAGTTTCGTTGTTGGACAACACAATGAAGGCATACAAGCACGAGATTTACGAAGTAGAATAAACAATCTTTTGATACCAAGCGAGGCGTGAACCAAACCTTCACGCCTTTTGTTGTTACATATGGATAATTCAAAGCAAGACTCACGTCAATCGGGCGAATCGTTACCCGTTTCAGAAACTTTTTACTCTCTTCAGGGCGAGGGATACAACACAGGCAAACCGGCTTTCTTCATAAGGTTGTGCGGTTGCAATGTGCGGTGTTCTTTTTGCGACAGCAAAAAGACTTGGAACATGGACTCTGCCAAATGGTTGAGCATTGTCGAATTGACCTCTGCCGTAAAGGAAAGCGGAGCGGAAAACGTAGTGATAACGGGCGGCGAACCGCTGATGCACAATCTTGTTCCACTCTGCCAATCGCTGCATTCAACGGGTTGCAACCTTTGGCTCGAAACCTCGGCAAGCCTGCCTTTCAGCGGAGAATGGGATTGGGTGTGCATATCTCCCAAAAAGAACCTTCCACCGCTCAAAGAGAACTTTGCTTTTGCCGATGAGCTGAAAATAGTAATCGGTGCTGTCGAAGACCTCGACCAACTCGCCAACTATGAAAAAGCAGTGCCGCAACACACCCTGCTTTACCTGCAAGCCGAATGGGACAAACGTTTGGAAATAACGCCGCTTATAATCTCCTATCTCAAAAAGCACCAACGCTGGCGGTTGAGCCTGCAAACACACAAGTGGCTCGGCATAGAATAAACAATTTTCGCCGCTGTTTTTTCACCCAAAAGTCGTTCAGTATATTTTATTTGCATACCTTTGCAGGCGTGTTTTAATTTCAGAAGTATAAAAACAACAAACAAATGAAACAATACATCGGATTACTCGGCAAGACATGGCTCACCGTGTTGCTCACAACCGTGTTCACCGCATGCTTTCTTGCAATAGCTTTCCATTTTTCTCATTTGGAATCATTCTTCACCGGCAACAAACTCATAATAGTGTCCTACGCTCTTATGTTGCTCATGATTGCATGCGTCTTTTCCGCAACCAAAGGCACAAGACGCCGACTTCTGCAGATGAAAGCCTACACCCTGCCCCGCAAAGCAGAAAAATACAGGATACTTATGGTTAAGCGACTCGTCTTCTACAACCTTATCAACAACATCGCCCTAATAGGCATGTTCCTTTGCGGCAACATGAACTACCTTCTTTTCTGCGGAATATCGGCTTTGCTGATACTGCTTTCCAAACCGAGCGAAACAAAATTGAAAATAGACCTCTCGCTAAACGAGAAAGAAATACAAGAGTTTGAACAATTAAAATTCGAAAAGACATGGAGTTTGAAATAAAACGAAAAGAGAAACTGACAAGCAACATCTTCCTTATGGAAGTTGAGGCTGCATGGGTAGCAGGAGCAGCCAAGCCCGGACAATTCGTAATCGTCATAATAGACGACAAAGGAGAAAGAATCCCCTTGACTATATGCGATTACAACAAGGACAAAGGCACAATAACCCTTGTTTTCCAAATAGTCGGCAAGTCCACAGAACGCATGGCGTTACTCGGAATGGGCGACCGCTTCAAGGACATCGTCGGACCGTTGGGCAAAGAGTCTATGCTCATTCACCTTTCCGACCAAGAAGCCAAGGGCAAACGCATACTCTTTGTAGCAGGCGGCGTCGGAACAGCCCCTGTTTATCCTCAGTTGAAGTGGGCAAAGACCCACGGCATGAAAGCCGATGTTATAATAGGAACGAAGACCAAGTCCACGCTCATATTGGAAGATATGATGAAAGAATACGCCGACAACCTCTACGTATGCACCGACGACGGAAGCTACGGTATGCACGGATTGGTTACCGATGCAATCAAATACTTGGTTGAAGAGAAAAAACAACAATACGATGAAGTTGTGGCAATAGGACCGATGATAATGATGAAGTTCGTTGCACTTTTGACCAAAGAACTCGGCATAAAGACCACCGTAAGCCTTAACTCTCTGATGGTCGACGGTACGGGAATGTGTGGAGCGTGCCGTGTAACCATTGGAGGCAAAACAAAATTCACTTGCGTCGACGGACCGGAATTTGATGCCCACCTTGTGGACTTCGACGAAGCCATGAGAAGACAATCCATGTACAAGACCCATGAGATTGCCACCGACACAAAGAAACATAAATGCAACCTCACCGCCGAGGTCAACCGCACCATCAAGCGGCGAAGAGTACCCGTAAGGGAACAAGATCCCGTAATAAGAGTAACCAACTTCGATGAAGTGTGCTACGGCTACACTGCCGAGGAAGCAATGGAAGAAGCCGACCGCTGCTTGCAATGCAAGAACCCCGGTTGCATAGGAGCCTGCCCGGTATCCATCAACATACCTGCCTTTGTCAAACAAATAAAAGAAGGCAACTTTGCTCAAGCCTACAAAATCATCAGCCAATCCTCCACCCTGCCGGCAGTATGCGGCAGAGTGTGTCCACAAGAGACACAATGCGAAGGCAGCTGCATCTTAGGCAAGAAAGGCGACCCTGTTGCAATAGGAAAATTGGAACGCTTCATAGCCGACTGGGCAAGAGAAGTGAAACTGAACTTCACCGAAGCAGCCCCTGCCAACGGAAAGAAAGTAGCCATCGTGGGAGCCGGTCCGAGCGGATTGAGCTGTGCAAGCGACTTGGCTAAGAAAGGTTACGATGTTACCATCTTTGAAGCCCTTCACCAAGCGGGCGGAGTGTTGGTCTACGGCATACCCGAATTTCGTTTACCCAAAGACACAGTCGTAAAAGCCGAAGTGGAGAACGTGAAGAAATTAGGCGTTAAGATAATCAACGATGTAATCATCGGACGAAGCATAACCATAGACGAACTCTTCAGCAAAGAAGGCTTCAATGCCGTTTACATAGCCTCCGGAGCAGGACTGCCAAAGTTCATGAACATACCCGGCAAGAATCTCAACGGAGTTGTGTCTGCCAATGAGCTGCTGACCCGTTCCAACCTCATGAAAGCATACAAAGACGGCTACGACACCCCAATCTATCCCGGCAAGGTAACCATAGTCGTGGGAGGCGGCAACGTGGCAATGGACGCAGCCCGCACGGCGAGACGATTGGGAGCAGAAGTACACCTTGTTTACCGAAGAAGCAAAGCAGAAATGCCTGCAAGAGTAGAGGAAGTGGAACACGCAAAACAAGAAGGCATAGAGTTTCATTTCATGACCAACCCCGTTGAAATACTCGGAGACGAAAACGGCTGGGTAAGAGCAGTGAAATGTATCAAGATGGAGTTAGGCGAGCCTGACGCAAGCGGCAGACGCTCCCCGGTAGAACTCAAAGGCAGCGAACACGAACTGCAAGCCGACTGCGTGGTCATGGCATTGGGAACAGCTCCAAACAAGCTGATAACCGACACCACCGAACACCTTAAATCCACCGAGTGGGGCGGCATACTCACCGACGACCAAGCCGCAACCTCACGCGAAGGCATCTTTGCAGGAGGCGACGCCGTCATAGGGGCAGCCACGGTCATTCTTGCAATGGGAGCAGGAAGAAAAGCAGCCGCAAGCATCGACAAATATTTAAGCAACAAATAGCCTTTTACACCAAAAGCGAAAACATATCATTTGCAGAGAAATGACTAATAAAACTTTTCATTCAGGCTATCCTCCGTAAAATAGCAATATTTATTGCAACATTACCCACTAAAAAAAACACAATCAAAATAATAACAAAAAAAACAAAACAAAATGTATCAAACAAAAAGAATCAAATTAAGCAAGGCATTTCTCATTATTATGTGCCTCGCTTTCACCTCATCATTCTTGACGTCTTGCTCTGAAGATGAAATTTCAGAACAACAAGAAGCCATGATTACACCAAAAATCAATTCTTTGACCAATCCCAACAATCCATTTAACAACGTTGGACAAGTTCACAATGAATTACTCGGTCTATTTGGCGAAGCAATGCAAGATGGGTTGAAAAAATTCTTGCAAAAGACAGAGATAACTGCTGATGACATGGAAATGCTATTGCAGAGTTCAATGGACACATTGACAGAATTGCTCTCCTATCGTTTCAACATTCCAACAAATTACTCAGTTTCAATAATAGAAAATTCCATAGAAGTATACCAACAGAACAGATTTCTGAACGATGTTAATGACATAACAGAACGCATTCAGAAATTGATTGCAAATTGCTCCGATTTAGACGAACTAATATCAAAAGTCTATTCTATGGAAATAGAATTGTGTGATACTTACTCCAAGGGGGATACAAAAGTAGCAGAAGATTTAATGGCTGTTACTGTTCTAAAATATAGTTTATTATTTTGGAAAGATGCTTTTCAGAACACAGAAAATCCATGGAATGCATATTTAACGGCAGCATATCTTAACGGAGATATTACCTATATTGATTCGAAAGGCATATTAAAAGATCTATGGAGTAAAATTAAAGATGGAACAAGTAAGATAGCTGGATGGGTTAAAGAGAATTGTGATAAATTGATTTCGTCTGCTGTTATGGTCGGTCTTTCTGATTATTCAGGAGTGAAAATAACAGCTTTTACAGCAAATCCTGTTATCATTGGCATTGGAGCCAGTACATGTTCAGTGATTGGCGCTTTATCTGGTTGGACTAATAATATTGGAAAATAACAACAAATAAACTATGAAGAAATTGTTTTTTGCATTCGCTGCAACGTGCATGTTGTTCGCCACAGGCGTATCTGCACAAGAGACAAGGAACGGTTTGTTCCTTGAAGTCGGTTTCGGTTCTTCCGAAGTGTTTAACCATTTCGGTTCGTTGTCCGACAATTATCCTTACGAACAATCGGCAAAAACTGCCATGAATGTCGATTTGGGCATAGGGCTGTCCTTTAAGGAATCTTTCTTTGTTAAGTTCAACCTACTCGGAACGGGAAGCACATTATACCCTGCCGCATCAGGATATTCTAATCCCGTTTCTTTCATTTCCGACATAAAGGAGAACTCCAACCTTATGTACACCAACATCGAGTTGGGAAAGATATACAAAGTCGGTTCTTTGAGCATACGTCCTGCCGTGAACTTGGGTTTGGTCATTTTCTCGAATGAATTTGACTATATCTCCACCGATGTTACGACCGGCATTCATCTAGTCGATAACTACAAAACCACATCATACGGTTTTGGCGGCGGATTTTCGGTAACGGCGGACTACGCTCTAAATAAGTACTTATCCGTTTTTGCAAAAGGCTCTGTCATGGGTACAACTGCACCGGATACGGACTTGAACGAGGATTTGAATACTTTCACAAGCTCTTATGAGGAAAGCATAGACAAAGAGCCGATAGGAATGATTTCTTGTTCAATAGGCTTGCGTTGCAATTTCTAAGGATTTAAGTCTCATAACACTGCGAGGGCTTGCATATTTTCGTATGCAAGCCCTCTTTGCTTTTCGAAAAGCGGCTTTTGCCATGGATTGCTTCCCAAAAGGGAAACCAAACCGCCGTACACATAACAAAAGAAAGAGGAGAGCCGCCATACACAAATTGCACGACGGCACTCCCCTTTCTATACAATTACGCCCTTATCTGTCCCTGCATTCCTCAACAAGCGAAGCAGCCTGAACACGCGTCAAACTCTTTTTCACCTTTCCCGAAAAAACCTCCGTCCCTTTCTTTGTGTCAACCTTGGAATAAACATATCCCGATACCACAACCTTGTCCGGAACATTAGGTTTGGCAAGATAAGCCTTTTCCTTTTCTGTCTTCCACTTCATCGAAACCACAACATATTTTCCGTCGATTTTCTCATATTTGTGTTCCATGCAATACTTCAAAGTACGCTCCTTTATCGGGAAAAGCAAATTCGGTTTTTTCTTTTTCTCTTCCGTAAGCGACTGCAACACCATGCGGTTAACAGCATAATCCGACTTATTGACGTAGTAACTCTTTTTCACCTTGTAACGACCGTTTTCTGAAACCGTCTCCACCACAAACTCGTCTTCATTCTCCACAAGCGGCAAAAACTCCAAGTCTTTAAACGCCTTATCGCCCTTTCTTAAATAGTCGCTGTACAAGTCCCTTACCACATCGGGTCTCACCTTTGCCACTTTCAGCGAAGTGTTGAAGTTGTTTCCCTCAATGCCGATTCTCTTCGGCTTTTGCTTCTTCTCCACCGGAGGGAAAGCCCAACAGCCGGAGTTGTTGACTAAGTAAAGAACAGAATCGTTGCTCTTTCTCTCCATCAAAAGATTGGCATTCATGTAAACCTTGCCCCCGATGTAATTTCTTTCAAAATTATCAAACACTTTCTCCATTACAGCCTTGCCCTCTTGAGCAAAAACATTGACACTAATACCTATTACAAGTATTGCAAAATAAAATCTTTTCATAACGTCTATTTTTACAATGTTCTATCCCAAACAGATGCAGATGCATCCTTTGCTTTATCAACCATTCCGGAAATACTTCCCTCGAACTTTACTCTTCCTTGCTCATCTACCGTTGGTTTCATTGCCGAAGCAGCCCCGACCAAATCAACAGGCACAGTTGCAACTGCCGCAGCAACGCACTTCACACCCTTAACCACTCCAGATACAACCTTTGATAGAAAGCCTTTCTTCTCTTTCTCTTTTACTCCCTCCTTCTGCTTCTCATAAAGATTATCCAATCTGTAATGAACAATCTTATTCCAAGGATGTTTTTCATTTGAATACGCAGCATACCAATAAGCGTAACTATACTTTGCCACAGCTAAACTTGAAAGCACAACTTTTATATCTGTTTCATACTCTTTCTTCTCTATGTATTCGCTTTCAAGTACATGTTTCTCTATAACATTTATCCTTTCTGAAAATTCAGATGGAGCAACATCCTCATCTGAATGCAATATTGATAGCATAAGATTTTTATACTCTCTCATAAATGAAGATACGACAACACCATAGTCGTCAAATAAGGAACTATTTTCAAATAAATAATCATATGCAAGGCTCTGTTTTTTTTCAAGCTCATCGACATACTCATCAATAGTTACCGTACTCTTATCTATTATTGATTTTGAAACATTGTAATCATACAAATCTTGTATTTCAAACCAACTTTTGTTACCCAAAGAAATAGCAATGCTATCCAAATACAAATTATGCTGTTCGCCAACATAATTGTAAGGGTTTTCAGAACCAACATAGACCTTCTTTTCAAAGTCAAACTCTTCTTTCTCTTGATTGCAAGACATAAACATTGCAATTCCGCCCATCAGCATGGACAATACGATCAATTTTTTTTTCATCTGTGTTTTTTTTGATGTTACTATGTTTTTGTTCGGCAAAGGTATAAAATAAAAAATGAATATCCAAACAAAAAAAAATCATTTTCTTTTGTCCTGTTCTACATTTTGATGAATGGATTTCGGCGGATTGTTTTAAGG
>CAZSFV010000037.1:12626-20024 GCA_964606345.1 uncultured Bacteroidaceae bacterium
TTTAAGGATACTATGCTGTGGTTGCAAAAGGTTAAGCTCTCTTTTTCAAGAAAAATTTCATCAAAGGTCTTTTCTTTTTCGGAAAAAAGGTGTATTATTGCAATTTGGAACGGCATGCGGAAGCCGTCGAACAAAAAAGCGGATTACAAATCAAAAACATCATTTAATATGAAAGCAGAAATCAACCCTAAAAAAGGCTTTGGCGAATTGGCATTCGGTCAAAGCATGGAGCAGACAATCAAAACGATGGGCAAGCCCTCGGAAGTGGAGCAAATCGGAGAAGTGGTGGAGATGCCGACAACCGTCTTGCATTACGACGACTATGCCGTGTCGTTGTTCTTCGACAATGTGCCGGAGGAGACTCTTGTCTGCATAAACATAGAAAGCCCCGATGCCGTTCTGTTCGGGGAAAAGATTATGGGCAGAAGCTCAAAGGAGATAATCGAGCTGATGAAACGCAACAATGCTTCTTCTCCTGACAGAGATAAAGAGGAATGGGGTGAAGAAAGATTGGGATATGAGGATTTTTCGATAGATTTTTATTTCGATGATGACAAATTGGAGTCCGTTACAATCGGAAAATAAGGCTGTGCCTCTGTTCTGCACGGCTTATTTTCCGCCGATAGCTTATTTGGTTTTTGCCAAAAGGTTCAAAGAAATTGCGATAGAGACTTGCGAAAACTACATCAAACAGAGTATTCGCAACAGAACGTATATTCTTTCGGCAAACGGAGTGTTGCCTCTTGCCGTTCCCGTCAAGCGAAAGGGCGAAGGTAAAATGCCGATAAGCGATGTGGAAACAGACAACAAAACTCCGTGGCAGCGCAATCACCTGAGAGCTGTTCGCTCCGCCTATGGCAAAACGCCTTACTTCGATTACTATTACCCCGATTTGGAAGACATGTTGCTCAAAAGCCCGGGGCTGCTCTTGGAACTCAATACCATGTTGTGCGACTACCTTTTCGGTAAGTTTGGAATAAAAACCCGCCTGCTTGGAACAGAGTCTTATGTTTCGCAATCCGATTCTGATATGCGCAACAGCTTCACAAAGCAAAACCTCTTCTCCGCCTACAAGAACAAAGCCTACTTTCAGGCTTTCAGCACCAAGTTCCCTTTCGTTGAAAACCTTTCCTGTCTCGATCTTTTGTTCAATATGGGACCCGAAGCGGGGCAGTACTTGGTCTTTGATTGAGAGCGGTGCAACGTTTGCCCTTTCCCCGTAACATCAAACTCCGCCGGCAAGGGCAAAGCGTTCTTTCTGTTGTTTTGCCGGCAGACAGGCAAAAAGAATAAGCGGCAGACCGAAACAATCCGGTCTGCCGCTTTCACATATAAGTGAGGCGTTAGTGTCTAAGCGTATAGTTCTGTGAATATCTTTCTCAACTTTTCGCATTCTCTCAACTCCTGAAGAGTGATTTCGGCGTGTCCCTTTGTGTAGCCGTTGCCCACAATCATTGTAACATCGCTTCCCACACCCTCTGCTCCAAGAGCGGCTTTGGTGAATGAGGTTGCCATCGAGAAGAAGTAAACAGTACCTGTGTTTTTGGTAACAAGTATAGAGGTCATCTCCGTATCCGGAATGTTTACGTTGTTGATACAAACGTCTGCCATTTGTCCGTTGGTCAATTCCTCTATTTTCTTCATTACAGGAACCGGTTGTGTTGCATCGGCCGAGAACACCTCGTCGCAGAAACCTAAATCCAACATTCTCTTTGTGGATTTTTCGCTGTGGCATATACCGATAACCTTTCCTGTAACGCCGGCTCTTTTCTTTGCCTCGTAGCAGCAAAGCATTCCCGACTTTCCGCCTGCTCCTATGATTACAACTATGTCTCCCGGTTTAACGAGTTTTGCCGTTTGTGCAGGAGCTCCCGCAACATCGAGTGCCGAAAGGGCAAGGTTCTCCGGCAAGTCGGTAGGTATTTTGGCATAGATGCCCGATTCAAACAAGATTGCCTTTCCGTCTATGTCCACCTGGTCTATTTCGGGACGGATATCCTTGATTTTGTCTATTCTCAAAGGAGTCAACGACAACGATACCAAGGTTGCTATTTTGTCTCCGACCTTCAAATCTGTCTTTCCAACCAAAGCATCGCCTATTTTCTCTACCGTTCCGAGCAACATTCCGCCCGAACCTGTTACAGGGTTGCGGTGCTTGCCTTGTTTCTCAACTATGTCCATCATTATCTTGGCAATTTCTTTCTTATCGCCCTTGGCTTGTTCCTCAATCTGAGTAAACGAAGCAGAGTCGATATTCAAGGTTTGAACATCGATAAGAATTTCATTGTCATAGATTTCGTCCATGTTGTTATCCAACTTGTCGGCAGGTTGTGGCAACACACCCTTTGGAGAAATTACACGGTGGGTTCCGTATTTACATCCTTTTTTCATCATTGCTGTATATGTTTAATTGTTACAAAATATTCTGTCCTTTGAACGTGCAAAAGTACGTCTTTTTTCTCACATCAAGGCTGTTTTGAAAGGATTTTCTGAATCGCCGTTTGAAAAAATTCTTTCGGCGATTCATTTTTTTGAATCAGCCATCTATTTTTCTCAAACGCCGATTCGTCAAAACGGCTTTCGGGCAACGGTGAAGAATATGGTTTGCGGGCTGTCAAAAAGGGCGTTTTGTTTGGTTTGTTCAATAAAAGGTATTACCTTTGCAAGCGTGAAGCGTGTTGCTTCGGTTTGCGGGGTTGGTTTGTGCGAGGTTCGGCAAGTCGGTTCGGCGGCGTGGTTTATCGGGCATGAACCCGGGGAAAGCCTGCTGAAAAAGGGGTGCCGAAAAGGGGTGAAATGAAAAGTAAAACAGCATTCAGTATTAACAAAAACAGTAATTTTATGCAGAATATACCATTTGACAAGGCTTTGGTGGACGGTATCGTTGCCAAGAACAAAATCAAAAGCGTTGGAGCGGGTTCCATACGTGAGGTAAAAAAGGTGATAGACGATGTTGAGGCAGCAACGGGCGAAAAATTCGTGAGAATGGAGATGGGTATTCCCGGATTGCCTGCGGTGCAGATAGGTGTTGAAGCAGAGATTGAGGCATTGAAGGGCGGTTGTGCGGCAATCTATCCCGACATTTACGGAACCAAAGAGTTGAAACACGAAACGGCAAGGTTCGTGAAGAACTTCCTCGATGTGGAAGTACCGGAGGATTCTTGTGTGCCTACGGTCGGAAGCATGCAGGCGAGCTTTGCGGCTTTCATGACGGTGGCTCGTTTGGACGCCAAAAAGAACAAAATCCTGTTCATCGACCCCGGCTTTCCCGTTCAAAAGCAGCAGTGCAACATATTGGGCATAGAGACCCTGCATTTTGACGTTTACGACTACCGCGGCGACAAATTGAAAGCAAAGTTGGAAGAATACCTTTCGACCGGTGAAGTGATAGCAATGATTTATTCCTCACCGAACAACCCGGCATGGTTCTCCTTCAACGAAAAAGAGTTGCAGATAATAGCCGAAGAGGCAAACAAGCACGATGTAATAGTGATTGAAGACTTGGCTTACTTCGGAATGGACTTCCGCAAAGACTACTCCAAACCCGGAGTACCGCCTTTCCAACCGACGGTTGCAAAATGGGCAGACAAATACATATTGATGATTTCGGGCAGCAAGGCTTTCTCCTACGCCGGTCAGCGTATCGCCGTAATGATAATAAGCCCTGCATTGTTTGAGCTCAAAACCGAATACATGAAAAAGTTCTTCACCCAGGAGAGCTTCGGACGTGCCATAATATTCGGCTCGCTTTATGCCTTGACCTCGGGAACGGCATTCTCGCCGCAGTACGCACTGACTGCCATATTCAAGGCTTGCAACGACGGAACATACAACTTTGCCGAGCCGTTGAAAGACTACGGCAGAAAAGCCCACTTGATGAAAAAGGCATTGGTTGAAAACGGCTTCAAGATAGTTTACGACAAGGATTTGGACGTAGATGTGGCAGATGGATTTTACTTCACCTTCTCCTACCCCGGATACAGCGGCGAAGAACTGTTGAGCGAATTGGCGTACTACGGCATAAGTGCCATATCGTTGCGCATCTGCCGAAGCACCAAAACCGAAGGAGTGAGAGCATGCGTATCATTGGTGCCTCATGAAATGATTCCTGTTTTTGAGCAGAGAGTTAAACAATTCCACAAAGACCACCCCATAAAGTAACACACCACAAGGCGAAACGGAACTGCAACAGCATTCAATCGTTTCACCCGACCCATATCGAGAGGACTGCCACACAGCCGCCTGCCCATGCAGAAAGCCGAAAGCAGTCCTCCCTTTGTTTTTATGCCTCTCACTCATTGTAACATACAAACGCTTCGCATGTGTACGAATGCATGGGCTTAAATAAGGTAAACACCAAAACATAAACTTTCAAGCAGGTTCGCAAGGTTTCAAATGCCGCATCTCCTTTTCCTTATCGGCAGGCGGCTAACTCATCACATCTGATTTTTAAGTCTTTGCGACAAAAAGGAACCCAATAAGTTCCTTTCCTTTGTTGCTTATTCTGCTTCGCAAACAGCATGCAAAGCAATAACAATAAATATTTCAAAAAAAAAAAAGACGCTGTTTGTTTTAAAACTCCAACACAATGTTACACCTTTGCACACTGAACACCAAAACGAATACAGATGAAAAGAACAAGATTACAGCCTACTCCACTGACAGCAAGTTTGTTGTCCGACGGTTATGGTGATGACAGCCGGATTTGCAACAGTGAATCAAATCAAGAAAGCATATATCTAAGTCAAACATGTAAAACATTAAAGTCATGAAAAAAGTAATAGTTATTTTGCTTGCGGCATTGTTTGCCACAAGCGGGCTTAATGCTCAAATGAGAGCAAGGAAATCAGATGATTTCAAAAAGTATAATTTCGGTTTTGGAGCTGCAACCGATATTTTTTCAACATGCAATTTGGTTAATGACTTTGGCAAAAATCTGATTTTTGAACACAAAATATTCGACACGGAGAGCAATTCATTCAAGGAGTTCCGCAGTGCGGCGGATGTTACGGCTATGTCTCGCTTTTCCTTGCATTTTGCTTACGAATACAGGTTCAATAAGAATTTCTCCCTTTCGGCAGGCTTGAAGTATGCTTATATGAATATGGAAGTAAGGCTTGTGGTTGCGGACGATGTGAAGTTTTTGAGTAATGAACCCGTTTTTGTTGCCGAAGATAATCACAACTCTGTCTTTCACTCGGTGGAAATTCCCATAATGGTGAATTACAGCACCGAGATTTGCGATAAAACGTTTTGGAACATCTCCTTAGGTGGTGGTTTGAGGGAGATGATAAGTGCGGATTTGCATACGTTCAACGCTCCAAAGGGAGAAATGGTTTACGGAGTGGAATCGATGGACGATTTTCAGCCTTTTCTTTCCATCGGCACGGGCTTGGAATTCCATGTGGGCAAGCACAGATTGAAGAGCTTTGTAAATTACAGCATTTATGATGTGGATTATCTTATCTCATCGAGGGTAAACAACGGGCTATCCGGTTTTTCGAAGAAGACATTCGGAAGAAATCATTTGGAAGTAGGCTGTACGCTGTTCTTCTAAGCAGAGACATGTTTTCGAAACAGTCGATGAAGTCCGTTTTTGCCGTTTGGCGAAAGCGGACTTCATCGTTTTCGCCTTGTGGTGCAACATTCCATGCAAGGCTTTTGCAATGGAATTAATCGCAGATGGCTTTTTTTTTGTACCTTTGCAGGCTTGGCGGATTGCGGTCTACAGAGGAGCAGAATCAATTCGCCACATGTGATTGAAAAACAAAGGAACGCTTAATATGATTGGCTCAAAAGAAGTAAGAAAGAAGTTTTTGGATTTTTTTGCCTCAAAAGGGCATACCGTTGTACCCTCGTCGGCGATAGTGGTAAAGAACGACCCTACGCTGTTGTTTACCAATGCGGGAATGAATCAGTTCAAGGATATTTTCCTCGGCAATTCAAACAAGCCTTACCTTAGGGCGGCGGACTCGCAAAAGTGTTTGAGAGTGAGCGGCAAGCATAACGACTTGGAAGAAGTGGGAAGGGATACGTACCATCACACTATGTTCGAAATGTTAGGCAACTGGTCTTTTGGCGATTACTTCAAAAAAGAGGCGATTGCTTATGCGTGGGAATTGTTGACCGAAGTCTACGGAATTGATAAGGACATTATATATGTAACTGTGTTCGGCGGTGATGAGAAAGAGGGATTGGCGGCAGACATGGAGGCTTTCGAATATTGGAAGCAATGGATTGCGGAAGACAGAATAATATTCGGCAGCAAGAAGGACAACTTTTGGGAAATGGGAGAAACGGGACCTTGCGGCGGTTGTTCGGAAATTCACGTCGATTTGCGAAACAAAGAGGACAAAGCAAAGGTGTGCGGCAGAGAGTTGGTCAACAAGGACAATCCTTTGGTGATTGAGATATGGAACTTGGTATTCATGGAATTTAATCGTCTGGCAGACGGCAGCCTTACGGCTTTGAAGGAGAAGAATATCGACACAGGCATGGGCTTTGAGAGGCTTTGCATGGTTTTGCAAGGCAAACAGTCGAACTACGACACGGATATATTTCAACCGATGATAAAGCACCTTGCGGCAAAAGCCGGTGTGGAGTATGGCAAGCAGAGCGAGGAAAAGGATATTGCCATGAGGGTGTGTGCAGACCATATAAGAGCGGTTTGTTTTGCCATTGCCGACGGACAGTTGCCCTCCAACGCAAAAGCGGGTTACGTAATCCGAAGAATATTGCGAAGAGCCGTTCGATACGGTTACACGTTCCTCGGCTTCAATGAACCGTTTCTCTGCGAAATGGTCGGCATTCTTGTTGAGCAGATGGGCGAACAATATCCCGAAATCAGCGAACAACGTCCGTTGATTGAAAAAATAATTCGCGAAGAGGAGCTTTCGTTCCTCAGAACTCTTTCCAACGGAATACTGAAGTTTGAGAAATATGTTTCGCAAAGCAAGAGCAAAACAATAGACGGCAATTTTGCTTTCGAATTGTTCGATACTTACGGCTTTCCTGTGGACTTGACGGAACTGATGGCACAGGAAAAAGGCTACAAAGTGGACATGCAGGGCTTTGAAAGCAACCTTGCAGCCCAGAAAGAACGCTCTCGCAATGCAGCAAAGAGCCTTACGGACGATTGGGTGGAAGTTGTACCTTTTGAAGGCTTGGGAACGTTTGTCGGATACGATGTTTTGCATTCGGAGGCTCGGCTTTTGCGTTACAGAAAAGTAAGCACGAAGAACTCGTTCTGCTATCAGTTGGTTTTCGATTGCACACCTTTTTACGCTGAAATGGGCGGTCAAATCGGAGATAAAGGCTTTATAGAAAACTCCGGCGGCAGAACAAAGATAACAGACACCAAAAAAGAGAACAAATTAACCCTTCATATTGTAAAGGAAC
>CAZSFV010000038.1:0-773 GCA_964606345.1 uncultured Bacteroidaceae bacterium
AACAGTACTTCAAGACAACCACTACAGCTACGACCGGAACGGCAACCTGACGAACTCGATACCAACACAGGTTTGTGCATGGTGGCAGCATTCACTTCCAAACCACCCGAACACATAGTCGGCACAACCGTCTGCAAAGGCGAATTGCGTGCCGACAGCGAAACAGGCTATTGTCTTATAGTAGACGGCAATATAACCATATCACTGCTAAACCAAAACAGAGAGCAAAGCATCAGCAAAGCCATAGAACAAAAAGGCGACTATTTTCAGCAAATGCTGTTGGTTCATAATCGTCAACCCGTCAAGACCAACGTATTCAAAAACAGAACAACAGCAAGGCGAGCCTTAGTTATTGTCAATCGAAAACCACTTATTGTTGAAACCAACGACCGCATACACATAGACACTTTCACAACATGCCTGCTGCAAATGGGAGCAGAGCAAGCCATTTACCTCGACATGGGTTCGTGGAGCGAAGGCTGGTACAGAACCAACGACCGCACAATACAAAGAATCGGCAATAACCGTCGTTCCACACACCTCCAGACCAATTGGATTACCATAAAGCGAAGACCATAATACAGTATAAGCGAGAACTCAAAACACAGCTGACAATCGAAAAAGCCTGCTGCATAGGCAGACAAATCTATGCAGCAGGCTCAAATTTACAATAGTAAATCTATCAAGTTTTTTAGCATTCGGGAAATACTCAGTATTAATCTACAATAGTAGAAATTCAATGAGGCTTTTAGCCTCTGCATGCAATCGCACGG
>CAZSFV010000038.1:873-19595 GCA_964606345.1 uncultured Bacteroidaceae bacterium
GTTCAGTCCGTTTGACTTGATCTACAATAGTAGAAATTCAATGAGGCTTTTAGCCTCTGCATGCAATCGCACGGTGTTTGCGGGATCTACAATAGTAGAAATTCAATGAGGCTTTTAGCCTTGGTTGGGTTCAGTCCGTTTGACTTGATCTACAATAGTAGAAATTCAATGAGGCTTTTAGCCCCAATAAGTTACGCTTTTGTTTCCTTTGAATCTACAATAGTAGAAATTCAATGAGGCTTTTAGCCGAACTCCAACCATTCAATCAAGTCATCTATATCTACAATAGTAGAAATTCAATGAGGCTTTTAGCCGTCGTTTAGGTTGCCTCGCATTTCATTATCTACAATAGTAGAAATTCAATGAGGCTTTTAGCCTTAATAGTGGCTAATCTTAATTGGGTTTATATCTACAATAGTAGAAATTCAATGAGGCTTTTAGCCTCCCTTGCTTATCGTATCACCATCACTTATAATCTACAATAGTAGAAATTCAATGAGGCTTTTAGCCCGGAATTAACTGCACATCTTTTACAAGCCATCTACAATAGTAGAAATTCAATGAGGCTTTTAGCCAGGTATTTGGTCACATTCATCAATAAAATCTACAATAGTAGAAATTCAATGAGGCTTTTAGCCTCTTCACGTTTGCAAAGATACGATAAATACTTGAAATTGAAGCGGTATCTATTTGGATTTTTATGGCAAAAAATATAGGGGTAAAATCTTTTGATGGTATAAATCATTGATTTGTATCATGATAGCGAAATTGGTTCTCAAAAATAGACTAAGGTTTGTTCTCAAAAATATACGATGTCCTTATCTCGGTGTATTGCGTTACCGTACTTTATCATTTTGCTGTTGTTCACGTCAAATACAATTACACTGTCATCAAAACAAAATTGCTTCGAAAAACTTTCTATTCTCACCAATAGATTATCCATCACTCTGTTCGTATTCACAATTTCATAAACAGAGTATTGCAGTCTTATGGCACCATGCTTAGTAAGCATCTTCGAGAATCTGGCTCTTGTTTTGTCATCGCGTATGTCATAGCTTATTATTTTCATCTGAAAACATATTTAGGGTATTGTGAAATATCTTTTTGTCCCATAAAGCACCTGTAATATTGTTGTATGTATAAGAAAATTTCAGCCTTATTGGCGACAATGCTATCGCAAAACACTTTATAATACTTTGCACATTCTTCTCGCTTCAACTTATATTCGTGTTTTACTATCTCAAAGTCTTCTTTTGAGAATTGCTTTCTGTTGAAAGCTAAAAGCACGGTGTGATCTATAATGCACCTAAATGGCTCTATCAAATCGCAAATCAATGATTTCCTTTTGAACCAAAGTCTGTGATAAACTCCAATATACACATCAAAACCAAACAATCTTACCATGCACTCCACAAAGTTGAACAACAAATGATAGCCTATATCAAGTGTTACATTCAGTTCATCGCATTTCATTCTTGGATAGCGTTTATGCCAGTCTAATGTTTGAAAGTATGCACTAAAAAACATTTTCGAGACGACTCCCTCTATACCCATTAAACTGTTGTAATCCACCGTATAATCCAATGATGACAGGGCTTGTTTGCAAAACCTTACGGCTTCCTGTGTTTTGGCATCTCTTTTCCTCGTCAAAGTCAAAAGAGTAAGTTGGTTGCTGATTTTATTCTTCATCAAAACCCTTGCAACCGATAGATCTTCTTTCTCAAATTCATACTGTCTTCTTCTCAAAAGGTAATTTCCCTCTGCCGCATCAGCTATCGTAAAAACAGGTCTTAGGTTGGTTTTTAATATTACCAAAGCCACTGCATACTTTTTGCATTTGTCAATCAATGCAGAGGTGATTGTCATTGGACCTATAACGAGTAGGATGAGTATTTTCTGAAAAGGAAACTTTGTCAGTGTAATTTCCTTTTCATCTTTCTTTTCCGATAATAATAATTCACCGTTTCTCAGTCTCAAATTTCGTTCTTTCTCGAGGCAGTTTATCACAAAAATAGAACGGTTCGCTATATCTTTATGTGTAAACATTATCTATTTCGGTTTTGTCACACAAGTTGCAGTATATGCAGTGTATGCACTTGTTTACATTCGGTTGTGTCTTGTCTGTTTCGGGAGAGTAAGAACGTATCTTTGTTAGAAAATCCATCAGTTCTTCTGTTTCTGCTTGCTTAGGTATGCTCAGTGGCAACATCTTGTTTGTCGAAATTTCGTAAAACGAAATCTGCTTCACCTCATAACCCATTTCAACCAAACAGAAATATTGAACCCATAACTGATATAGTTGTCCTCGATAAATATTTTTCAATCGGTACTTACGTTCAATCAAAACAGCTTTATCCGCCTTATAAATATCAATAACGCCATATACTCCAAAAGAGCTACTGAATACCGGTAAGGACAATATGTCGCAACTTCTTGTACTGCCGGTCTTTTTATCCACTCCATTGTGAGCTTGAGTGCCCTGCATTTGAGGTGTTGCTTTGAAAATATCCTCGTCCGTTTCCATATACACATTATGCAGGTATATGGAATACGGACAGAAGATAAAATCATTCAAAACTGAAATGCTTATAAAGTCATTCATTTTTTCGTGTACTCGTTAGAGCCTTGTTGCACAAATTTCAGCCAAGCCTTGTTCGTTAAGTCATATTTTGGTTGCTCGACATTTTCGCTCTGTCTGATTTGTTGTAGAATCATCAAACCCTTTCTCGCAATATTGTAAGCTCCGTTTGCATCTGCATTTTCAGGTAAAGAATTTCCGCACTCACGGCTATCGTAGAAGTTGCCGTCTTTGTCGCACACAGGAGAGATAAGATAGTCTGTGTCTGTTCCGCTTATGCTGTTGCGCAGTTGTACAGTCAGATGCAGTAATTCATGTGCTTTTTTGAAGAAATCGGTACAGGAATTCTTTCCTGTATAGTTGCAGATGGCTTCTTTCAAGTCTTTGGTATAATCTATACCATGCATGTTGAACAACTGCTTGAACTCCGCAGTCAAATCTATTTCACTGCTATCCCACTGTGAGTTTTTGTCTGTGTTGCGGGCTGTTACTATACGTTTGCCATGTGTACAAATAGTCCATTCTCTCCTTGTTCCATCAATACCTTTGCCAAAATCAGAGTAATCAAAGGAAAATTCGAACCAGTCTCTATTTTTGTTGTAGCTTATGGATTTGAACCTGCCGAAAAATTCTTTAGAAGCATCTTTATTCTTGTATCGAGTGTCAAAAAGATTTACAAAGCCGGTAACAGGGTCAATCTTAGATGTATTCCAAGCCGGAATGTAGAACAAAAAGCCATTTTGACGACCTAAGCGTTCGAAACTGATAAACTTGCTTGTCAACTGGTAGGCGTTAAGCAATCCTCCTGCCTCTAAAGGATGATTTGTCTTTTTATCCACAAGGTAGTTTAATTTGTCGATAAGCATTTTCTCGAACTTCTGATAAACCTGCTTTTCGACCTTTTGTCTGCCTCTCATAAAGCCCATGTTCAAATCCTCAAGCACTACGATGGCATTGTATTTCAACATCAGTTGAGTGATTTTGTGAATCGCCTGAGATAAATAACCCTCCTTCAATTCCTTTATGTTCTCTATGGTTTTCCAACTTTTTCTTGCCGCATCTCTTTCTTTCTCTTTTTCGTCCAAACGCCTATGGTAGTCGAATGCGTAGGTGTTGCCATTATATTCGTTCACGATTGTGTTGAGTGACGTTTGTTCTTTGATGTTGCCATTGCTGTCAATTACAGTCAAATAGAGCAAATGTCGTTCACTGCGGTCTATTCCTATGATGTGTACATCTTTTTCTGATTGTATCCATTGTCGCACTTTGAGGTTCATATTATCTGAACCGTTGCTCTTGAAGTTGAGAGTTATGGGTACATGGAACAAGAACTTGTCTACTGTGTACCTTTTGTCCTTCATGAGGTCGTAATCGAATATGCTTTCCTTTTTTGCGTTTTGCTTGTTCTTGTTCTCAATAGCTTGTTTGGCAGGGTGCGTAGGCTTGGTGTAATTTAGGCTTTTCTTTCTGTAAAATACTTCTGCTTGACCATTGAGTTTGTAGACTACGTCTTTCAGATTATTTTCATCAAATAGCATTCGCCAATAAAGAGTATGCATGTTAGGTGTGCCTTTGCTGGAAGGGGAAAAGTCTTTGTTGTATATTTGGAACAAGTAGAGTTTTCCGGCTTTTACCATGCTGTCTATGTAATCAGCCGAAATATTTTGGAATGTTATCTTGTATCTTTGCTGTTTGACATCGGCAAAAAATTGACTTAGTTTTTCGTATTGATTTGAAGGCTTGAAATTGAAATTGTAACTACTATATTTAATTCCATCTTTCTCATATACATTTAGAAAGTCCTTATAACAATCAATAAGTTCTGGAAGTACATTTTTTGCTTCTTCATCTGTGATTATAATCTTACCTTCTTTGGTTAGTAATTTTGATGGACAAGTCCATCCCAACGTTGTAGCTGTACTGAAACATTTTCTTACAAAACCTCCAACTCCGAATGATAATGGAATTTGCTTGTACACCATTTTTTCGTAACATTCTCCGCTGCATGGCAGTTTGTCGGAAGCAAATATGCGATTATTTTTCTTATTCATTATGGCTAAATAGTAAAGTCCTTCTTTTCGCAGTATTACTGCTGTATTGTCAGTTTCCTTGTTTCTGTCCCAGCCGTTTAGAAGCGAAACATTCTCGAAATTGAGCTTTATCTTATCCTCTGAATAAGGCTTGCCGGTCATGTAGTTTCTGACTTTGTTGTAAAGAACGTTGAGTTTGTTAAGCTCTTCCCACAAGTGGGTGAAATCTCCGTAAAACTTTTCGTCTTTTTCTGCTTCTTGTCCGCTGCCGAGCAATGGCTTGATAAAGTGTTGCAGTCTTTTGAAAGCGTCCAATAGGTTCTTGATTTTGCCGATAGCAGCATCGTCCTGCAACAGTCCTTTGCGTTTGTCATCGGGGTAAGGATTGCAAAGTAAACTTTCAGCCTCGGAATATGCTTTGGTTATTTGGGTGAACACATCGGGTTTCTTTTCTGTTTCACTTTCTTTTTCTCCAAGTTGCATGAAATAGTTTTCCACAGGTATGAGATTTTCATCGAATTCTTTTTGCAAACATTTGTTTATGTATCCGATAGAAAAGCTCTCTTTCTTTGCATATGCCTCTTGCAAACGTTCGGTATAGCTGTCATCACTTTCTTTTCGTTTCTTGTTTATTTCGTTCTGCATATCGGCAAGAATAGCGTTTTCTATAACAGCCCAACTGCCGTAGAGGCGGTGTGATATGTTTGTGAGTTGTTGGTCATTCGTCAGATAAATCTTTGACAGGTCGAAGTCATTGAGAGAACTTAGGATTTGTTTCAATACGGAGTTACTCGAAATAAGGTCTTGTGAACTTGTATAAAATTCTTCTATTGACTCTAAAACGTTGTTGTCACCGGTAAAACCTTCTTCTATCCACGAAACGGCTTGACGGTCTGAAAGAATTTGTTTGTACAAGGCTTTCATTTTTGGCAGACGACTATCCTTGTTATTTTGATTGTAAAGGTTTATGTATTCGTTTATACCTTGAATTTTTTCACCATTTTCCGTTGTTCTGCCGCCTATAACAGCGTTGTAAATATCTATGCGACTTTGTACGGTCAGACGCCCATAATTATTCAACGAAAAGATATCCTCTATCTTCTCCCCGTTGTCGAGCAGTCCATTCGTTTCAAAGTCCTTTTGCAGCTTTTCTATACCTTTTCTTATCTCGTCAATGTTGTTTACTTTGTCAAATATGCTTATGTTGTCGATAAACTTCGGCAGGTTCTGGTGAATAATTCTGAATGCAACGGCGGTGGTTTCTGCTTCGTCAGAATACATGTTTTCGCGATTTTCGTAGAATCCTGTAAAATAGCTTGTGAAATTGTGGAATTCATCAATCAATTTTTTCTCCTCTTCGGTACATGTCATTTGGTTGCACAAGTCTTTCTCGATAAGTTCTTTCTTGAACAGGCATTTGAATTGTGGAGAAGCCTTGAAACTTTTGACAATCTGCTTTCGGAGGTTATCCTTTACCTTTTCAAACTCTTCTTCCTGTTTATCGCTTCTTTTGCCGAGTGAGTATAAGAAAAAGTATTCACTGAGCGAGTCCTTCTTTCCATTGTCGTTCATTTGAAATTCAAAGTTCTTTAATGCTTTTTCCATGAACTCCTTATGGTAGCGGTCGATTATCTTTTTTACTTTTTTGTAGCTTTCTGCTCTGTGTGTATCTTGTTCCAAGATGCCGCTTTGTATAATATGGGCGAGAGTGTCTCCCATGGGACGAAGTTCAAATCGTAATGTCTTCGACAATGAATACAAATGGGTGAATTGTGTTATACCTTTCATAGTTGAAAAATTTATATGGTTACTATTTTATTTCATTTTGTTAATCTGCTCGGATATGGCTTGCATTCTTTTCTCCTTTCCGATGATGTTTTCCAAGTGTGCGGGATAGCTGCCCCAGCCTTCTTCGGATCGGTTCTTCGATATTATGTTGTCGAACCAATAATCGTAATGTTCACGACTGATAATCCGCAAATCCCAAGCCTGATGTATCAGTGCTGATACCGACACTCCGTACTCTAAGTGCAAATCCACGGCTTCTTCAAAGGTGATGAAGTCTCTTTTGATGCCTATTTCCTCATACATAAGTTCTTTCGGCAGAAGGAAACAGCCTGCGAATTGATTGCAAAGCCGCTCTTTGTCGCATTTTTGCGGTATGTTCAGAAGCAGGTGTCCCAATTCGTGAACAGCGGTGAAGCGTGTGCGTTCCGTTGTTGTCAGCTCTTTGTCGTTGTTCATGATTATCAGCGGATATTTTTCTTCGCACCAGGTGCTTAATCCCAACACTTTGTGAGGCAATGCTGCTTCAATGATTTTTATTCCTTTGCGTTCCAACAGTCGGCAAACGCTTGTTATGCTCGATATTCCCATCTGCCAGCGTTCTCTCAATATTCCGGCTGCCGTTTCCGCATTCTCCCTGTCGGCAACGGTGAGGGATTGCAAGGGATTGACAAACTCTCGCATCATGCCCGTCTTCCGCTCCAAGCTGATGTATCTTTCCGCCTTAAAGGCAATCATTTCTTCCATTTCTTTTGCCTCTTCGGGGGTGAGCGGGCTTGAACCTATGCTTCGCAATGCCGGAATATTCAGCAGTAAGCTCTTTCCCTCCAAGTATTGCGGGCTGATGCCGAGGGCTTGTGCAAGTTTTTCGAGAACTGCCGCCTTTGGCTTCATTCTGTTTGTTTCGTAGGCATGAATGCTTTGTCTCGACACTATTCTGTTTACCCGCATTGACAGGTCTTCCATGCTTAAGCCCAATGCCATTCGGGCTGTTTTCAGTCTGTCAGATGAAAATTCTTTATTCATACGGCATTTATTTGTTGACAAAGGTATGAATAAATAGTTGTATTTGTCAACAAAAATCGAAGAAATTTTCATTCGTTATTGTTTTGCTTTGAGATAGTGAGCAGAAACAGCTTTTTGTTCTCTGTTGTAATAGATTGATTTACAGCTTTTGTGCTTTGGTTGAAATGAATGGCTGATTCAAAAAATTCTTTCGCCGATTCATTTTTTTCTTTCGGCGATTCATTTTCTTCAAACGCCGTTTCCTCTGCCGCATGTGGGCAAAGAGGGTAGTGCTTTGGTCTTTTTTTTACGCTTTTTAGGCGGTTTTTGTAGCAGAAAGGCTTGTGGTTTGCGTGAAAACTGTACCTTTGCTTTTTCGATTGCAGAAAAGTGTCGGAGAATGTGTGGTTTGTGATGTTGCAGTGTGATTTTAGTAATGGAAATAAAGAAAGTATTGTCATGAATTGTAGGTTGGTGAGTTCGTTTTCGGTTTTTGCGGTGCTGTTTTTGCAGGTTGTGTGTCTGCATGGGCAGATTGTTTTGCGTAATGTTTCTTGCAATGAGGCGGTTGTGGAGTTTGAGAATGCAGACGGAGAGGAGTTGACGATAGACCTTTACTCCATGGGTGCCGATGATACTTTGATATTTGCGGAGAACTTCTCTCGGTTTCCGCCGGTGCCGAGGGGTGCAATGATTTGCAATGCCGTTCAAATGTTACGACTGCCCGATTCTTACACTCTTTATCCCGCTTGCAGGGCAAAGAGGCTCTATTCGCCCAATGGGGATACTTGTTTCTTTAATACCGACGGTGCTTTTTCGACTCCGTATTTGGATTTAAGCAACCATGGCGACGGGCTGCGTTTGTCTTATTTTCTCAAATCGGAACACCCCTCTGCCTGCGTGTTTTCCGTTTATGCGGTCGATGCAGCGGGCAATCGCTTGTTGCTGCAAAGCATTGCCTTGCATAGAAATGCTTCCTGCGTTGTGGATACCGTTTTCAATAAGCCGTTTGAGGGTTTCAGACTTGAATTTTCGACCACGGGCTTTGTTGCTTTCGATGATTTGAAGTTGTCCGCTCCCGATATTGTTGCCACGTATGTGCGAAGCGTTACAACGACTGCGGACAGCTGTGTGTTGAATATGTTGAGAGCCGGTACGAACTATGTTTGCAGGCAGGCAGGTGGCAGTGAGGCTTTGTCGTTTCGCACAGCCGAAGCTGTTGAAACGGGCGGGGTGAGCAACATTTCGCCGCATTCGGCAGACGTAAGGGTGTCTTGTTGCGATAATGCTGCCAATCCGCGATATGTTTTGAAACGTCTTTCGAATGAGCATACGGTTTACGCAACGGATTTGTTCTTTTCGCAAGTGTCGAGTGCAGATGCCTACAACAGGGCTTTGGAAATATACAACGGTACGGGCAGAGATATTTGCTTGGAGGCTTACAGGGTGGTAACGGACATTCATTCAGGAGAAGGGAATTACAGTACCACGGTGGTATTGGGCTTTACCGAGGCAGACACAATAAAATCTGATTCCTGCATAGTGATAATGCAGGCGCTGCATGCAATGGAGAACAACGTCAACGGTGTGTTTTATGTCAACCCGTCCGTGTTCGGTCAAATCGTTATAGACGGCAACGACCCCATTGCCTTGCTCAAGGGGAACGATACCATAGATATATTCGGTAATTTCGGCGAAAGCGTAAACAATCGACAAGCATGGACGGAGGGAGAGATAAGAACGGCTAAAACTGTTCTGCAAAGGCTTTCGTGGGTTACGAAAGGGGTGAAAACGAATGTGCAGAACGGCTTTCCGACGCTTGCAAGCCAATGGCGGCAGTTGGGAAATATTTCTACCACAAGGGCAGAGGATTTTGCGGACTTCGGCAGGCATGAGATGGACGGAGCTTTGCATGGTGGTTGTTCGGATTCGGTTGTCGTGAATTTTAATCCTGCCGATGGGTTGTTGTCTCTTGACGGGCTGCAAAGCAACAGCACCTATGAATTATATCTGTTGGCAGAGGTGTCGGGCGAGGAGCTGAGGTCTGCATCGGTTGTTTTCAAAACCGGAAAGATAACCCACAGGCTTCAAGACGGCAGTTGGTCGGACGAACATTGGTCGGCAGGAGTTCCGACGCACACAGATGAGGCTATTTTGTGCAATCCTCAAACGCTTCGCATCAATCCGGGCGACACGGCTGTGTGCTACCGCTTGTCAATAAGGGATACGATGGGAGCGAAGAGGGTGGAGTTTTGGAACGATGGAGTTTTGGAATGCAGAGCAGGCGTTTCGGTGGATATGAATTTCAGAAATGCAACGCAAAATGCAGCTCTATACGCTTTGTTCGGCTTTCCGATAGATGTGAGTCTTGCAAATGCGGACAGTCTTCGTTCGCTTGTGCTTTCGGCAACGGATTTGGCAACAGTCGGTTTGCCGCAAACGGGGGAGCTTGTGCAGACGCAGGCTTATCCGATGAGAACCCCCTCCGGTGCAATGCTTACGTTTGTCGGAGAATTGAACAACGAACAAAGCTATTCTTTGCTTGTACCTAATATGTTCGGTTTGGAGGGCAGTGCTTTGCAAACAGCATTTACCTACAACCCTTATCCCTTTACCGTATGTGTAAATCAGATGCTGCGGAACGGTGTTGCGTTGCCGCAACGGCTCGATGCAAGAACAGGCATATTCGAACCATTGACCGAAAGGGACAGCCTGCGGGCTTTTGAGGGCTTTCTTGTGGAAAAGGTGAACGATGCGGCAAGCCTTGTTCTGAACCGAATGCCGCTGAGTCCGTTGCCGCCCGACGGCAATGAAGCATTGACCTTGATTTTGAGTACTTCCGATTGTTCCGACAAAGCAACAGCAAAGTTCTCTGCACTTGCGAATTTGTCGTTTGACCCCGCAACGGACAATCACAAGTTTTCGATGGACGAGAACCATGCGATGATTTCTCTTGAATGCAATGGAGAGAAATATTCGTTCAAAACCTTGCCCGCGGTTGCGGACAGTGTGTTGTTGGACTTTGAACTGAAACTGCCGGAACTTGGTGTGTATTCGCTTGTGTTGGATAGCGACTCCATCAGCTCCTATACTGTTGCGGAGCTTAGGGACAGAGATGGCGGAATAAGGCTGTTCGATTTTTTGCAAGACAGTGTTTACACCTTTCAGTCGCCACAGGCAACCAAGCATTTGCAGTTGAAACTGTCCAAGGCGGCATTGTCTCATGACCGTATGCCGATGCCGTCCGATGTGCGATTGATAAGAAGCGGCGAATGGGCGATTGTGCAATGCGAAGAGAAAATACAGTGCATGGAGTTGTGCGATATGCAGGGCAGGATTGTGGAAAGAGTGGACGGAATGAACAGAATACGTCTGCCGAATGCAGGGGTATTTGTGCTGAAAGCAACAAGCACAAAGGGAAAATACACATGGAAGTTGATAAAAGCGGATTAGGATTTAGTACCTCGCTATTGCAGAGCAAGGCTTTCGCACTCTTGCAAAAGGAAATAAACATCGCAACATGCACATCGGCTTCGGATTTTTTTGTATCTTCGCCACTTGCTTATGGCTGCAACATTTGAAAGTATAGAAAAGGAGATAAAAGACGGCAAATTGAAGCCGGTTTATCTTCTTAAAGGCGAAGAACTCTATTATTTGGAACTCTTGAGCAACAAATTCGAGCAAGAAGTGCTTGATGAGGCGGAAAAGGATTTCAACATGAGCGTGTTCTATGGTAAAGATGCGTCCATGGACGAGCTGATGCTCTCTGCCAAACAGTATCCGGTAATGTCAAAGTGCAGATTGGTGATGCTGAAAGAGGCTCAAACGATGGACAAAAGAGAATTGGAGAAGTTGAGCAAGTATTTTCAAGCCCCGCTTTCGACAACCGTTCTTGTGATTGTCAACAATGCGAAAGAATTTCCTCAAAGTCTCGCAACAAAAATCGCCAAAGTCGGAACAGTTTTTGAAAGTCAGAAGATAAGGGAAGAAAAGCTTGTAAGCTGGATTGACTCCTTTGTAAAGCAAAAGGGATTCGTCATGGAGCAACAAGCCTCCATGATGGTGGCGGAGTATCTTGGCAATAACCTGATGAAGATAAGCAACGAGATTTCAAAATTGCTCATAAATATCAAAGACAGAAAGGAGATTAAAACCTCCGATGTGTCATTGCATATCGGCGTAAGCAAGGATTACAATGTTTTTGAACTGCAAAAAGCCGTCGGGGTGTTGAATCACGAAAAGATAAACAAGTGTGTGTGCTATATGGCGGCACATGTGAAAGAGAATCCTTTGCCTGTGGTGTTTGCAAACTTGTTTGCCTACTTTGTGAAGCTGTTGATAGTGGCTCAAATCCCGAATAAATCGGACGCAACGGTGGCTGCGGCAATTAAAGTGCCTGCATTCTATGCCAAGGACTACCTTATACCGGCTCAAAAGTACGGAGCAAACAAAATAATGCAAAACATATCACTGATAAAAGAGTATGAATTGAAGAGCAAAGGCATAGGCTCTGCTCCAATCGACAATGAAGGGGAATTACTGAAAGAATTGGTTTACAAATTGACTCATTGACGTAATGCAACAGCGTAATACAATGAACAGAATAGTATCTTTTTTCGTTTTTATTGCATTTGGTTTCAGCCTTTTGGCACAAACAGGTTCCATAAGGGGCTTTGTGTACGACAAAACGACGGGAGAACCGGTGGCTTATGGTAATGTGATGCTTAAAGGCACCATAACAGGTACAACGACCGACGTTAACGGTTACTTTGTTCTTTCAAAGGTGAAAACCGGCAGTCAAATCGTTCAAGTGAGTTGCATAGGCTACGAAGCGATTGACCACAAGGTTGAGGTCGAAAAGGGAAAGATTGCCTCCATAAAGGTGGAATTGAAACCCGCTTCAACGGAACTGTCGGCAGTGGAGGTCAGCGGAAAGAGGGAAATGATGAGGTTGGAAAGCAGTGTTTCGGTTGAAAAAATCACATCGAAAGACATACAGCAGATTCCTTCAATCGGCGGGCAGGCAGACTTGGCTCAGTATATTCAAGTTCTGCCCGGAGTGGTTTTTTCCGGCGATCAAGGCGGACAACTCTACATAAGGGGCGGCTCGGCTATTCAAAACAGAGTGCTTTTGGACGGAATGGTGGTTTATAATCCCTTTCACTCGATAGGATTGTTCTCAGTCTTTGAAACAGATATAATAAGGAATGCAGATATTTACACAGGCGGTTTTGACGCTCGCTATGGCGGGGTGTTGTCTTCGGTTTTGGATATAACGACAAAGGACGGAAATAAGAAGAGAACGAGCGGAAAACTTTCGCTTTCCACATTTGGAGCTGGCTTGTTGTTGGAAGGTCCCATAGTAAAGAGCAATGATAAGAGGCGATACAGCTTATCATACATTCTTAATGCGAAAAACTCTTATCTTTCGAAGACTTCCACTTCTGTTTATTCGTATATGGACAAGGAATTGCCGTATGATTTTCTTGATATTTACGGAAAACTTACCCTTGCAACGGATAATGGAAGCAAGGTTAACTTTTTCGGACTTAATTTTACCGATAAGGTTAACCAATACGAAGCCATAGCCGATTTTAATTGGCGAAACACTGCATTTGGAGCCAATTTTTTGCTTCTTCCCGGCAGTGGATCTTCTTTGGTTGAAGGTGTGGTGGCTTATTCGGACTATACGATGAAAATGTCCGAGACTTCATCATCGGAGGAGCAGATGAGCAATATAGGAGGCTTTAACATAGGCATGGCGGTTACCAATTTCTTCGGAGAAAACAGGCTTAAATATGGATTGAACATGCTTGGCAATACCACAAAGACCTCTTTTACCGGTTCGGATACCATAACGGATTATTCGACAGAGTTTGCCGCTTACGCTGTTTTTAGGGGAGTGGCAGGTTGCTTTGTTTACGAACCGAGCTTCCGTGCCTCGTACTATGCTTCAATAGGTAGCCTGATACCGGAGCCTCGTTTGTCGCTGAAGCTCAATGTTTCGGACAATTTTAGATTGAAGGCGGCGGGAGGAGTCTATTCTCAGGTGTTTATGGATACCAAAAGCGATCGAGATATTGTCAATTTGTTTACAGGCTACCTCACTGTAAGCCCGGATTTGAACATAGTAACGCAGTACAAGGGTGAGCAAATCGGTTCTTATGTGCAGAAATCTAATCATCTTATCTTTGGAATGGAGTACGATATTCTGAAAAATTTTTCTCTCAACCTTGAGGTGTACTATAAGACCATGTCCCAAACGGCTTCGGCTAATAAAGATCGCATGTATCTTGATGACAAGGAGCATAGCGACAAACCGGAGTATTTGAGAAAGGAATACATTGTTGAAGATGGGGAGGCTTACGGTGGCGATGTGTCGTTGAAATATGATGATGGCAGACTTTACGTCTGGGCAATCTATTCCTTGGGAAAGGTTACCAAGATCAATGAGGTTCAGACGTATGCTCCGCATTATGACAGAAGACACAATGTCAACCTTTTGGTGAATTACAGCTTCGGAATGGACAGAAGTTTTGAGTTGAGCCTCAGATGGAATTACGGCAGCGGCTTCCCGTATACGCCTACTGCCTCAATGATGGAGTATCTTGACTTTTCGGGCGGAATAAACACCGATTACATAAATCAAAACGGCAATTTGGTTACAGTGTACGGTAATTTAAATTCGCATCGCCTGCCGGACTACCATCGTTTCGATATTTCAGCAAAGAAACGTTTCAGTATAGGCAAGCGTTCCATACTTGAGGTGAATTTGAGCGTAACAAACGTTTACAACAGGAACAATCTGTTTTATTACAACCGCATAACCTCCGAGCGTGTCGACCAACTGCCGATAATGCCGTCCATCGGATTGAATTTTACGTTCTAAACATTGCACGGAATTTAGATTGCACGGCGATGTGGCAGCTTTGGCGTAAAGCGATGCTGCCGCAGGGCGTTGCAACTTCTGTCATCGACTGCATTTTGCAACGGAAAAGACGACAGGAAAGCAACAAAGGAATTGCCAATTCTGCAATGGGCGGAGTGTCGGTCGGGCATGGCTTTCGACGTAACGCCGTTTGCGGAAAATGAATCGGCGAAAGAAAAAATTAGAACGGCGATTCAGCAAAATGAATCGCCGTTCTAATTTTCTGTTTCTTGCTTGTGATTCTTTTTGAACGCTGTTTGAGGCAGAGAAACTCCGTCGGCGGGCTGTTCAACCTTATCTGAGGTCGATGATTTCGGCTTTCGGATATTTGCTCTTTGGAAATACGAAATCGCTGTCCTTGGTTTTGATTTTTGTTTCGTATTTGTTGAACTTGTAAGAGTAGGAGTTGCCCTCCCTTACGTTTATCGTCAATTCTTTCAAGCGATTTGTAGACTTGTCTGAGGCTATCCGTATTTTTGCTATGCCGGATTTGCCTTTCGGAACAAGGTCTATGATGTTCACAATGCTGTTTCCTCTCCTCTCTTCCCTTATCAGTTTCGGACGGTAGTCCTTGGCATAACGTTCAATCAAACCTACTATATTCAGAGCATTGTTCTCCTCACTTGCCAAGGTGAGTTCTACCTCGTTGTTGCCCTTTACGAAATGCCACACATTCTTTCCATCGGAATAATCCTCATATTCGGAAGAAATAAGGCTGAATTTCGTCCCGTTCGATAACAAAGTGCCGGACAGAGAGCCTGTTTCCTTGCTTTTATTCTTCACCGTCATCGTAAACTCTACTCTGAACGGACTGTCGGCTTTTATTTCGGCAATTATTTTCTCGACAATCTTTTGAGCGGTTTTGTCCACCACAACGCCGTTTTCCTTGACCCTTTGCGGAAAAGCAAGTCCCGCAAAAACAATCAAACAAATCAACAATGCCGATGCTTTCTTCATCTTGACGGTGTTATTTATTGGTATATTCTTTGAGTATTTCGTCCAACTCGCTTTCGGTTTTGACCAAAACTTCTCTCGCTTTACTGCCCTCAAACGGACCGACAATGCCGGCTGCTTCCAACTGATCTATTATTCTGCCTGCTCTGTTGTATCCGAGAGAAAGTTTCCTTTGTATCAAAGAAGTGCTGCCGTGCTGGTGCAGTACAACCAAACGGGCTGACTCTGCAAATTTGTCGTCAAGCTGCTTCATATCCACCTCTTTGCTCGGTTCCGAATCCTCGTCCAAGTACTCCGGCAAAAGGAATGTTTCGTTGAATCCTCGTTGAGCCCCTATGTAGTCTGCAAGTTTCTCTATCTCGTCCGTGTCTATCAGCGCACATTGCAACCTTATCAAATCGCTGCCAAGGGAAATAAGCATGTCGCCCCTGCCTATGAGCTGCTCTGCTCCGCCTGTGTCGAGTATGGTGCGGGAATCCAATTTGCTGCTTACCTTGAAGGCAACCCTTGCCGGGAAATTCGCTTTTATCGTTCCCGTTATGATGTTTACCGTAGGTCTTTGAGTGGCTATTATCAGGTGAATGCCGACCGCTCTGGCAAGTTGGGCAAGTCGTGCTATCGGAAGCTCCACTTCTTTTCCAGCAGTCATTATCAAGTCGGCGAACTCATCGATTACCAGAACGATATAAGGCAAATATCTGTGTCCGTCGGTAGGCAGAAGCCTTCGAGAACAGAACTTGGCATTATATTCCGTTATCTTTTTGCAGCCCGCCGCCTTGAGCAAATCGTATCTCTGATCCATCTCTATGCACAAAGAGTTAAGAGTGCGGACAACCTTCTTCACATCGGTAATAATCGCCTCTTCGCTGTCGGGGAGCTTTGCAAGGTAATGACGTTCTATCTTAGAGTACAACGACAACTCCACTTTCTTTGGGTCAACCATCACGAACTTCAATTCGCACGGGTGTTTCTTGAACAATAATGACGCTATGATGGCATTCAAACCCACGGATTTTCCTTGACCTGTGGCACCTGCCATAAGCAAGTGAGGCATCTTGGTAAGGTCGGCAACAAATGGCTCGGAGGAAATGGTTTTGCCCAAAGCAACAGGAAGTTCGAATTTGCTGTTCACAAATTGCGGTGATGTGAGCATGGTTTTCATCGACACAATTTGCGGATTGGAGTTAGGCACTTCTATGCCTATTGTACCCTTTCCGGGAATCGGAGCAATGATTCTTATTCCCAATGCGGAGAGACTAAGTGCTATGTCGTCCTCCAAGTTCTTTATTTTGTTTATTCTTGTTCCCGGAGCCGGCACTATTTCGTACAGAGTTACCGTAGGGCCGGGCGTGGCTTTTATTTTGACGATATCGATGCTGTAATTCTTCAATGTGGCAACGATTTTGTCCTTATTCGCCAACAATTCGCTTTCGTTGATGACCTTGTTGTTCTTTTCGTAATCTACCAACAAGCCCGGCAAGTCGGCTTTCGGCAGTTGGAAGCTCGCCAATTCCAATTTGGGGTCGTAGGGTTCGTTGATTCCGAAATGTGTTTGCTCCTCGTCGGTTTCAGTTTCGAAGGTATTCTGCTCTGTGTCCTCATTCGGTTGTGCGGGTTGCTCAACTTCAAAACTTACATTGTCGTTTCCATGCGATATTGTTGTGATTTCTCCGCTTTTAACGTCTTTCAATTCAAATGTTGTAAGCTCCTGCTCTTCTTCGGGGGTTAATAAGTCCCCGGATTCATTCTTTCTCCTCGTTTCGTTGGCGGAAAAAGAAAATGTTTCGGAGGGTTTCAGCTCTTCGATTGGTACTTTGACAGGCTCTTGCTCTTCTTCAATAGGTTCTTCCTCTTGTTCCTCTTCTTTTTCTTCGGCTTTAAGGCGTTTCCTTTCGGCTCTTTCTTCTTTACTCTTCTGCAAGCGGTCTTTCGATGACCTGATTGCACGCAACAAGAAGCCGTATCGTACATTGAAAAGCATCATCGGAAAACTTATGGTGAATGCTGCCAAAAACAAAGCAGCCCCCACTTTTCCTATTACGCCTTTCAGCCAATAGTTGACTGCCATTCCGACCGTTCCCGCAAACACGTCCATGCTTTCAATGCCCACAATCTCTACGCAGAAACCGCAGACAACGGAAATCCAAAGCATTATCACCAATACGGAAGTTATCAGCTTCGACATCTTCTCAATATGCACGCCGAAAAGACGAAGAACGCCTAAAGCGAAAAGGACGAGAAACCCGAACGAAGCAATGCCGAAGGTGTGTCGAATAAGCAGGTAGGATATGAAAGCACCTAACGAACCGCCCCAATTCTCCAAATCTTGCTCACCTATCAGCAATTTGACCGGCGAAATGCCTTGTATTGCGGTATAGTCGTACGACCAGCTCCAAAAGAACGAAACAAAGCAGACAAAACAGAACACTGTGAATATACTCAAACACACTCCCATTACTTTGGGAAACTGTTCCGAATGTACAGCCTTGCTTATAGGACTTGCAGAAGTACCCTTTTGTTTGGAAGTCTTCTTTTTCGCTTTTTTGTTCTGCTTTGTTTCGCTCATCAAATTATGTTATTTAGAAGTCTTCGTCCCCTGATGCGTCCTCGCCGCTTACAGACTTAAATTTCTCAAAAAATTCCTCTTCGGTCAATTCGTCATAGCCTGCTTCCATTATCAGTTCGGTGTTTTTGACTTTGCCTTCCGTAAGTTCGGAAACCTTGAATTGACATGTGATTTTGTCGGTTAACTCCACGCTGAACTCGAAAGGCATTGCTTTCAGCCCCGGATAGTAAGTTAAATCCATCACCGGACCGATTTCATCGCACGCCCAAAACGTTTCTGTAACGTCGGCACCGTCTTTGTCCTTTGATGTGCATATGATTTCCTTTACTTTTTTGCCGGCAATCTCCTTTGTGTTGCCGGTCTCCTTATAAGAAACATCGGCAAAATCGGCGTCCGTGAATTTTTTTCTGATGAACCACTTTCCGTTCAGCTCCTCTACGGGAATCATTGAAAAGTCGAAAGTAGCGGTAATGGTTTTCTTTGCCGCATCTGTCAATTCCGTTGCAGGCAATCCCAGCATCATTGCCCAAGTAAAAGCCATGCTCTTGGTTTTGTTCTCAAAAACCTTGGTTTCCCACTCGGTAGGAAGTTGAACTCCTTCCGGAAGGTCGCCCGTCCAGGAGAGTTGATACTTTACGGTTCCTGCCCATTTCCCCTGTTGGGCGTTGGCTTGGAAAGCCACGAAGCTCACAAACAAGAAAGTGAGCCAAAAGACTTGTTTTTTCATCGTCATTCGTTTTTGTTATTACTTTTGGTTCTTTCAAAGGGGCAAAGTTACAAATTAAAAATAGAATATGCGGCACCCAATGCGGAAAAGCGTGAAATGAATCGCCGAAAGAAAAAAATGAATGGCTGATTCAGAAAAATGAATCGCCG
>CAZSFV010000039.1:0-19248 GCA_964606345.1 uncultured Bacteroidaceae bacterium
CTCACGGACGGACTTCGACCTCAAACGCCATCAGGAGTTTTCGGGAAAGAAACTGCAGTACTTCGATACCGAATTGAACGAAAGCTATGTGCCTTACGTCATAGAAACCTCCATCGGATTGGACAGAACCTTTCTTGCCGTCTTCTCCCATGCCTACACCGAGGAAACCCTTGCCGACGGTTCGCAAAGGGTTGTTCTCAGACTGCCGAGGGTATTGGCACCGGTCAAAGCAGCGGTGTTGCCGTTGGTAAAGAAAGACGGCATGCCGGAAAAAGCACAACAGATTGCCGATGTTTTGAGACAGGAGTACCTTGTGCAGTACGACGAAAAGGACGCAATAGGAAAGCGATACAGAAGACAGGACGCAATAGGCACGCCTTACTGCATAACCATCGACACCCAAACCCTGGAAGACGACACCGTTACCATAAGGGAGCGAGACAGCATGCAGCAGCAACGGGTGAACGTTTCGCAAGTGTCGAACTTCATTCACGAAAACATAAAACCGTTGACAATTTAACAACACGAAAGCAGGGCGGGGCGGCACCCCGTCCTTTTGTTTCAGATGAAGCATTTGAGAAGTATCTTCTATAATTGCGTAACGCACAACGCACATTTCATTTTCGGAAGAACCGAAGCCTTGGCAATAAAAGCCCTGAGCCTTATCTACGCTTGATATTCCGAACAAGGGAGCATTCATTCCCTTACCCTTTTGCCGTATCCGCAAACACGAAGCAGCAAGACGTATTCGCCGCATCTTAATCATCAAAAAACGAAAGGCTGATTCAAAAAAATGAATCGGCGAAAGAAAAAAACGAATGGCTGATTCATTTTTGCGAAACGCCGATTCGGAAAAACGCCGGTGTTGAAACGCTTTTCGGCAAGCCGTAAATTCGGCAACCGAATGGCATTTGCACAAGCGGATATGGAAAAACAACAAACCGAAACCCAAACGGAGAAAAATCGAAAGGGCGTTGCGATTTTTCTTCCGAACAGAAATCGACGCCCGAACAAAAACAAGATAAATCACAATATGAACACAAAAACACAGAATTCCAAGAATTACCTGCTGATAACCCTCGGCCTGCTCACGGCTTTTGCACCCTTTGTAACCGACCTCTACCTGCCGGCACTGCCATCGCTTGCCGCCTATTTCAAGTCCCCCGATGCTCTTGTGCAGATGAGCCTCACCATGAGCATGCTCGGATTGGCAAGCGGACAGCTGTTCATCGGACCGGTGAGCGACCGTTTCGGCAGAAAGAACGTCCTTTTGCTGACCCTTTTGCTTTTTATCATCACCACAATCCTTTGCATACTCTCTCCGAGTGTACACCTTTTCAACCTCTCACGCCTTTTTCAAGGCATGAGTGCCTCGGGCGGAATAGTCATTGCCCGAAGCATATCGGCAGACCTCTACGCAGGCAAGGAATTGAAGAGCTTTCTCGGATTGATTTCGGCAGTCAACGGCATAGCTCCCGTATTGGCACCGGTACTCGGCGGAATGATAATGAGCATAGGCACATGGAAAAACATCTTTGCCGTTTTGTTGGCATACGGATTGGTCATGCTGCTGCTTGCAGGCGGAATGCGTGAAAGTCTTCCGCCGCACAAACGCCACAAAAACGGCATGGTCGACAGCCTTGCAGCCTACGGTCGGCTTTTTCGCAACAAAACATACATGCTCTACCTTGCCGTGTTTATGTTCTCCTCCGTTGTGCTGTTCGGCTACATAGCCTGCTCGCCTTTCATACTGCAAAGCCTCTATTTGCTCAGCCCCATGCAGTTCAGCCTTTGCTTTGCCGTCAATGCAATCGGCATATCCATCGGCTGCATGATTGGCGCACGCCTTTCGGACAGGGCAAGCCTGCTTGCCGGCGGGTTTGCAATGCTCGCAAGCACACTCCTTTGCATGGCAAGTCTGCTTCTGAAAGCACCTGCCTTGGTTGTGGAGACCACATTCTGCCTCTGCATGTTCTCTTACGGACTTTTGCAACCCGTTTCCAACGCCAAAGCCCTCAACGCCTTAGGAGGGAACATAGGCTGCGGGGCAGCAGCCTTGGGCAGTTGCGGCTTTATAGCCGGAGCCGTTGTGTCTCCTCTTGTAGGCATGGGTAACATGGCATTGAGCAGCTCTTTGACGCTCGCAACGGGCGGATTGCTCTGCCTTGCCGCCTGTCTGCTGTGCATCAAATGCGAAAAGCACTCCGCAAACATGCAGTAACAATAAAAAAGACGTACCTTTGCAAATGCGAAGTGGCATGAAAGCCGAAGCCCCTCGCCTATACCGGCAACACAAAAGCAAAGATACACCGAACAGATGAAGAGAAAGCGAGCCATGCGCCTTGTGGCGTTGTTTCTTGTAACAGTCTTTTTTTGCAGGAATGCGTACCCGCAGAACCGGGACGAAATGACAATGAAAGAAAATCGCAAACAAGCAACACTCTTACTTATACCGGCGGCATTGATAACCTACGGCTCGCTTTCTCACTTTCTCACGCCCCTGCAAGAACTCAACACCGACATACGCAAGGGCGTTCAAAGCATCAACACGGGCAACACAGGCATAGACGACAAAGTTCAATACCTGCCGGTTGCCGGTTTTGTCGCCTTGGAAGTCAGTCGTCTCGAAGCAAGAGGCGACAGGGCAGAGAGATTGATAGCCCTGCTGCTTGCCCACGGCTTTATGGGAACAAGCGTTCTTTGTGTGAAAGACAATTTTCGCAAGTTGCGTCCCGACCTTTCGTCTTTCAACACCTTTCCTTCGGGGCATACAGCCACCGCCTTTGTGGCAGCCGAACTCCTGAGACACTACTATTGGGACAGCACGCCGCTCTGCGGCATTGCAGCCTATGCAGTAGCAGCCTCGGTAGGCTTTGCACGCATCTACAACGACAGACACTGGTTTGGAGACGTTCTTGCCGGAGCAGGAGTCGGCATAATCTCGGCACGCCTTGCCATACTCTTTGCCCCATACCTCAAACAACTGTTGAGCGAACGCCTTAAACTCTTTCGCAAAGCCGACCTCACCGCAGGCATAGCCCCATTTGCAAACAGCAAAAGCATAGGGTTGAGCCTCAACCTTCAATTCTGATGCGGCGACTACCGAAGCCAGCGGAGTAATCGGAACATACAAAATCCGCCCCAAGCACCGCCCCATTGAAAGCAAAACACTAAATTTGCACTCCAATAACAACACCAATGCAACAGCCGAGACCGATAGATAACATAACGACAAGGTTGGCAGACGAGCTGAAAGAAAGCATAACAGTCGGCAGACGTTTGAGCATGTCAGCCGTCCCTTTCTACATATATGCCTTTCAAGAACTCAAAACAGGATTGGAAAGCATAAAAGAACAGAGATTCGTGTTCACCTCGCCGACCTTCACCGCACCATCGGAAGCAAAAGAAGAGCGAGAGTTCTTCATACCCGGGCTGAACAGAGAACGCAAGCTCTGCGGCACCGATTTTGAAACAAAGCTGCGTAATCGACTGTCTCAAAAAGCCATGGACAAGGAATGTGCCGCATGGATAGGGAAAAAGGTTCGTTTTCGCTCCAATTCTTCGCAAGAACAGCCGAACGGATTCTTTGTTCTGCAAAACGAAACACAGCGAATATATCAACCGTTCAACAACTTTGACACCACACAACTCGGTTGCGGACGAGGAAACACCATACGCAACTTTGTGAATGTGGCAAAGGTTTGTTTTGATGTTTGAAAGCAAGAGTCATGAAACCGTCCGATAAAATTCAAATACTTGTTGCTCTGAGGGTGATAGGCATGCTGCTTGTGATAGAGGCGGGCTTTATGCTTGTCAGTCTCGTTCCCGCTCTCTACTATGCACAGGGAGATGCTCCGGTCATTCTTGCATCGGGTCTGATAACGCTTTCGGCAGGTTTGGGCAGCTATTTGAGTTGTCGAAAGGTGAAGGCAGATGTCAGTCGCAGGCTCGGCATTCTGATTGTTGCCTCGATATGGATAATAATGACCGCATTCGGTACACTGCCCTTTCTTTTGGGCGGCTACATTAAAGATGTCAGTTCTGCCGTTTTCGAAACCATGTCCGGTTTTACGACAACGGGTGCAACGAATCTGCCGGATATAGAAGCCTTGCCCAAGGGTGTTCTTTTTTGGCGAAGTCTGACGCATTGGATTGGGGGTGTGGGAATAGTGGTGATTGTCATTTCGTTCATTCCTTTCATAGGGGGCAGTGCCATGGCTTTGTTTTCGGCAGAGAGTGCGGGACCTTCCAAAACGAGAATATCGCCTCACATAGGTACAACGGGCAAAATCATTTGCGGAATTTACTTTGCGTTGACCGCTGTCTGCTGCGTGGTGTTCTATCTTTGCGGAATGAGTTTCTACGATGCCGTAAACCATGCTTTTTCAGCCATTGCCTCGGGCGGCTTTTCCACAAAAAACGCTTCGGCAGCCGCTTACTCGCCCTTGTTGCAGTACATGATTATCCTCTTCACCATTCCGGCAGGTATGAACTTCATTCTGATTTATCATTGCGTCAGGGGAAAGTTCTCGATGTTGAAAAAGAGTGAGGAGTTCAAGGTGTATATCGGCGGCATACTCATTGCAAGCGTTTTGATTTTCGTTCTGATATTTCCGCAGTGCGAAAGCATTGAACAAGCCTTTCGCAGCGCCCTTTTCCACGCCGTCAGCTTTTTTACTTCTGCCGGATTTGTGGCAGATGATTATGTTCAGTGGACAAAGCCCGCCGTTTTGGCTTTGGTGTTGCTGATGATGTCGGGAGCAATGAGCGGTTCAACTTCGGGCGGTCTGAAATTGGTGAGGGTGATACTGCTCTATAAGAATGCGAAGCACATTATCCGTCAAGGTGTTCACTCTAATGCCTGCATGCCTATTAAACTCGATGGCAAGATTGTACCCGAAAATGTCATGAACAACGTCATGGCGGTCTTTCTTATGTTCATTCTGTTGTTGCTTGTTTGTGTTCTTTCGCTTATTTTTCTCGGAATCAATCCCGAAGAGGCTTTTGGAGCGTCTATTTCCTGCGTTTTTAACGCCGGACCGGGTCTTGGAGCTTACGGGGGCTTCGGCAGCTATGCCGACATTCCCGTTGCTGCCAAGTGGATACTCTCTGCCGCAATGTATCTCGGCAGGTTGGAGATAGCAACCGTGCTTGTCATATTCATGCCCTCCTTTTGGAAGAACTGACGATGGGGTTTTAGCCTTTCCTGCCGTCGGTTTGGGTTTTTGTTTCGGTGTTTACCTACAAGGCGAAAGCCTATTCGGCGGCTTGTGGCAGGAAGTGCGGCATTGTGTGTTGTGCCGTGGTGGTTCAAACGCCGCTTCGCTATTGACGAATGGCTGATTGAGAAAAATGAATCGCCGAAAGAAAAAATTCTTTCAGCCATTCATTTTTCTCAAACGGTGATTCATTTTCATTGGAACGGCGATGCGTTTTTTCAAGAAGTGAAAACGGTGTTTCTTTGCCCTTGCATGAGGGGAGAAAAGAGTGGGTCGAGTGCTGCATTTGCCATTGAGCTGTTGCCGGTCGGAGGATTATTTGTACCTTTGCTTCGGTGAGTTTCAAAGATTCATGAGTATGGTCAGGGGAACTGTGTTTTTCTTTTTTCTTTTGGCGGCGGTGTTTGCTGCTGCGGCTCAAAAAGACTGTTTTGCGTTATGCGGCACTTCGCCGGAGGCTGCATTGCTTTGTGCAAAGGATAGTAATACCTTGCAACATAGCGATATGGCTCACTCTTTGTCTATTGAAAAGACGGGCGTTGCGAGGAGTATTTTCACGGAGCTGTATAATATTTTCGGCAATCATTCCTCCGAAGGTCGGAAAGCGGGCGGGGCTGCGAGAAAATCGGATTTCGAAAGTTCGTGGGCAGGTGTGGAGTTCGGTTATTTGAACTTAGCGGGTTTTGCAAGTGGCTATGACGATGATTATAAGCTGTCGGGAGGTTGGCGGTTTTCCTGGAACATTGCGGATGTGGAGTTCCCGTTCTCGGAGCATTGCGGATTGGTTACGGGCATCGGTTATCAGTCCGATGTGTTTTTGGCTTCCGATGCAGAGAAGTTCGCAAAGCGTGTGTTCATCGATAAGTCGACCGGCGAAATGGATACATTGACGTTTAAGGGTGTGGAAAAATCCAAATTGCTTACGCGATACATCACCCTGCCTTTGCTCTTTGAGTTTCAGACAAGCAACAAGGCGTTCGGCATTTCGACCGGTGTGCTTGTCGGTTGGAATATTTATTCCCGCTTGAAGAACAAACGAACCGGCAAGTTCGGCGAAACCATTGTCAAATACAAGAACTCGGATTTGTTTACCATGAACACTCTCAAAGCCGAGGCTGTGCTGCGACTTGCATACAGGCATTGTCAGCTGTATTTCGCAATGGCTCTGACGCCTTTGTTCGACACCTGCATTCATGACAAGATTTTACCATACAGCGTAGGCATAAACATATCATTTTAGCAATATGAAAAGAAGAGTATCACTTTTGGCGTCAGCCTTTGCCCTGTGTTTTTCGGGCTATGCGGCGGCGCAAAACATAGGTTGCGGATTGAGAGCATTCCTGCACTCGCAGTCGACAGAAGAAACAAAGTCGAAGGAGGCTTTGTTTGCAGACCGGTTTTCGCTCTGCACAACGGACAATGCGACTTACGTATCTTTGTTGGGCAAATTGAAGCCGAGAGTAAAGGAAGCGGATTTGAGCATCGAGGGTTGCAAGTTCGGTTCTCGCAGCGGGCAGATTGTTTGCCTTAAGGTGAGGACGGATTGCGTTGACAGGGTGATAAAGAGCGGGCTTTTTGAAAAAATAGATGTGGCAAGGAAAACGGGCGGAGCGGAATCGAACAAAGCCGTGGTTGATGTTAATGCGGACTATGTTTGGCAGGGAGCCGAGGGACTGCCATCGGGCTACGACGGTAGCGGGGTGATAATAGGAATAGCGGATTGGGGCTTCGATTATACTCACCCGGTGTTTTACGACACTTTGATGAACGAGTACAGAGTTCTTGCCGCATGGGATCAGTACAGAAGCGGCTTTCAACCGCCCGAGGGCTTCGATTACGGGGCTTATATATGCGGTAAGGACAACCTTCTTGCAGCACAATCGGATACCAATAACATATACGACATAGGATACCACGGAACGCATGTCGGAGGCATAGCGGCAGGTGGCGGAGCAGGCACAAAATACAAGGGTGTGGCATACGGTGCCAACCTTTTGTTTGCAACATGGCTGATAGACGAGACAAACGTTCTTGATGCTTATACATGGATGAGGAACGAAGCCAAGCAAAGGGGCAAACGTTTGGTTGTGAACAACAGTTGGGGAATATATCATTTCGGAGAAATGGACGGCAGCTCCATGTTCGACGAATTTGTGGAAAACATGGCAACGGAGGACAGTGTGATATTCGTTTCAAGTGCGGGAAACAACGGAAACAGCAATTTTCACATCAAATGCGATTTCGACAATGCCGACACGTTGAGAAGCAAGTTTGAGTTCGACTATCCGCAATCCTCCTCGGAACACTATTGGGGGCAAAGCATAAACATGATAGGCGACGGTACCGAAGCCTTTTCGGCAAGGGTTGAAGTGTATGCAAGTAATGGCGAATTGATTTTCCGAACGCCGGAGATAAATACCGCAGACCCGGTGTCGGCATCGGAGGTGCATGTTTACAACGAAACGGATTCTATTATTTACCGAGTGAGCTGCATAAGCGGAACAGCATCGTCCCGTCCCCAAATGGAGTGGGAGGTAAGGCTTTCGAACCCTTACAACAGATGCAACGCAATATTGGTCGTGTCTTCCGAAAGAGGGTGTGTTCATGCCTGGAACATAGCAAGTCTAAGCACGGGAGTCGGAAATTGGGGACTGCCTTTTGTGTGGCAGCAGGCGGGCTTTGTCGGCGGTGATGACGAATACTCCATAGGCGAACCGGCAATAGGCAGGGGCATGATAGCCGTTGCCGCACACGCAAGCGGAAGAAGAACAGGCTCATCGAACTCGGCTTTGGCGGCTTTTTCAAGTGGAGGACCCAACCTCTGCGAATACTTGAAGCCGGAGGTCTCTGCACCGGGTGTCAATGTGGTTAACGCCCTGTCTTCGTTCACAAGTTCACAGGTTTCGAGCGTTTCGAATGTGGAATTTGACTCAAAGACATACGGATTCACCTCTTTGTCCGGCACTTCCATGTCCTCACCCATGGTGAGCGGCATTGTGGCACTCATGTTGCAGGCAAACAATACGCTGACCGCCCGACAGGTGAAAGAAATCCTTACCACGACTGCACGTGAAGACATGTTCACAGGAGAACTTCCCAACTACAAATGGGGCTATGGCAAGGTCGATGCACTCGCAGCCACAAAGCGAGCTGTTCAAATGGTGGGATTGGAAAGCGTAAGCCCAAAGGAAAACATCGTGGCGGCACCGAACCCGACGCAGGGGGTGATACATATATATAATATGCCGGAGGATTGCAAGACGATTGGCGTAAGCGATATTTATGGCAAAGAGTTGATGCGTACAAACGGCAAAAAGAACAGCATAGATGTGCGAAACCTTTGTGCAGGAGTTTATTTTATTACTTTGTATTGCGAAACTAATACGTTGAAAATCAAGTTTGTGAAATACTAATCGGCGGAAAAGTGCAAAATAATCGTCAATCATTGCGGCGAAATTCGATGAAAATGCCTAATTTTGGCACTTCAAAGGAAGCATACATATTTATAAACTAATAAAAGGACAGACAGAATGAATATTCCTGCAAACGTAAAGTATTCAGACGACCACGAATGGTTGAGAATCGAAGGTGATGAAGCATACATCGGTATTTCCGATTACGCACAACACGAATTGGGTGATATTGTTTTCGTAGACGTAGACACCGTTGGCGAAACAATGGAAAAGAACGAAACATTCGGCACAATAGAAGCCGTGAAGACCGTTTCCGATTTGATGATGCCTGTATCCGGAGAGATATTGGAATTTAATGAAGCATTGGAAGAAAATGCGGCAGCAATCAATTCCGATCCGTATGGCGAAGGCTGGATAATCAAAATCAAAATGACAAACCCTGCAGAGGCAGAAGCATTGAAAGATGCAGCCGCTTACTCTGCATTCATTGGCTTATAGATTGATTTGAACATTATGATTGCTCGAAGGGCGTGGGCTTTTCGAGCAATTTTTTTTGATACTCATGAATAGAAACGCCCTTTACAAATGGTTTTTCTGTTTTTGGACGCTTGCAATTCTCGTTTTGCTGCTGTTGCCTCCCGGTTTTTTCTCTGGAAATGCGGAAAAAATAGTTCGGATTCCTTATTCCGATAAGATTGTCCACTTCATACTCTTCGGAGTCTTTTGTTTGGCATTCTACCTTTACATAAAAACTCGGCGGATTATCGATAAAAAGAAGTTGATACTGCTTTGCTTGTCGGTAACTGCCGCTTACGGCATGGCAGGCGAGCTTTTGCAAATGTTGACCAACCGATGGCTGCACCGCACATTCAGTTGGACGGATTTTGTTGCCGATGTGGCAGGAGCTTTGTTTGCATTGCTTTTCACGCTTGTTGCAAAAAACAAATCCAATCGTTGATTCGGATTTGTTTCCCTTGATTCTATGGCTCGTTATCGGGCAAAAAATTGTACCTTTGCAGCTTTGATGGACAAAAGTCTTTGTTATGTACGTTTTCGCTTACGCATTGCTGTTTCTTTCCTCTGTTTTGAGCGGTTGCTTGTTGTTTTTAATCGGCGGACAGTCCAAAACGTTGAAGTATGTCTCCGTTTTCGGAGGAGCGTTCCTTATGGCAGTTTGTTTTGTTCACCTTTTGCCGGAGGCATTCGCCGCAGCGGAGGGGTGTGAGCATGCGGAGGTTACAGCTTGTGGGCATTCCGTAGCTCACAGCCACATGCACGAACATCACAATCACTTCCCCATGGGAGGCTTTGTGCTTTTGGGTTTTATTTTGCAGTTGCTTTTGGAGTTGCTTTCGAAGGGAGCGGAACACGGACATGTGCATGAAGACGACAAAAGCCACATTCGTGGCAGTTATATCTCGGCTTTAATGATACTTTGCGGCGTTTCCATTCATGCATTCTTGGAAGGCTTTGCACTCATCACCGACGGGCTTGTGAATTACTCGCTTTTGGCAGGAGTAATCATACATAACATACCTATTTCCATGGTTGTGGTCGGCGGATTTCTGAAAGCGGGCTGCTCAAAAGGCGTTTCGCTTTGCTATCTTGCCGTTTTCGCACTCATGGGAGTGCTTGGCTCTTTCTTGGGAACGTCATTGGATTTTGTGCAACAGCACAGCGGCGAAATAATGTGCTTTGTCGTCGGAATACTTCTGCATGTTTCCATCTCCACTCTGTTTGACAACGGAGAGAGTCATAAATATAATTTCGTACGCTTTGCAATCGTTCTTTCGGCTTTTGCTCTCGCTTGCGTCTTACCTCACTGAACAAAATGCTCTCAGCAATGAAATTGTCTATAGTCATCGTAAACTACAATGTAAAGTACTTTCTCGAACACTGTTTGTACTCCGTAGAGAATGCAATCAAGAATATAGACGCCGAAGTCTTTATTGTGGATAACAATTCCGTCGATGGCTCGGTGCAGATGCTGAAAAAGAAATTTCCGCAGTTCAATTTGATAGAAAACAAAGACAATGTCGGTTTTGCGAAAGCCAATAACCAGGCAATACGTTTGGCAAAGGGCGGATACGTTCTTCTTTTGAATCCCGACACTGTTGTGGAGGAGGATACCTTTTCAAAATGTATCGACTTCATGGACACTCACGCCGATTGCGGCGGCTTGGGAATCAAGATGATTGACGGTCATGGCAAAATATTGAAAGAAAGCAAGCGAGGCTTTCCCACACCTTGGGCAAGTTTTTGCAAGATGAGCGGTTTGACCTCTCTTTTCCCGCATTCAAAATGCTATGCCCAATACTACATGGGGCATCTTTCATACGAGCAAACGCAGGTTGTGGATATTCTTGCGGGTGCTTACATGATGATAAGGAAGGAATGCTTGGATAAAATCGGACTTTTGGACGAGGATTTCTTTATGTATGGTGAGGATATAGACCTTTCGTATCGTATATGCATGGGCGGCTACAAGAATTACTACTTTCCGGAAGCCAAAATCATACATTACAAGGGCGAAAGTACAAAAAAGGCATCGCTTAACTATGTTTACACTTTCTATAACGCAATGGCGATTTTCGCCCGCAAGCATTTGAATGGAAAGCAGACCAGATTATATTCTCTAATCATAAAGCTCGCAATATGGTTGCGGGCTAGTCTCGGATTTATCAGCCGTATCCTGCCGGGTATTGCCCGTGTGGCAGTGGATTTTGTGGCGATTTATGCCGGTTTCTTTTTGCTTGAACGTTTTTGGTCGGTGAATTACTGGGGTAATGTGAACTATTATCCGCCTCATTACATGCTTGTGGCAGTGCCTGTGTACATATTGATTCTTCTTTTTTCTGTTTACCTGAACGGAGGCTATGTAAAGAGAATACGTGTGTCCAAAATAGTTTCGGGAGTCTTCTTCGGAATGGTGGTTCTGTTGGTTTTCTATTCTTTGTTGCCTTCCGAGTTGAGGTATTCGAGGGCTTTGATAGTGATGGGTTCGGTGATGAGTTTGTGCATATTGCTGTGCATACGTTTTGTTCGCAATTTTATCAGCAAAGGCAGCTTTAAGATAGAAAAGCAAGAGGCTTTGCGTTATGCAATAGTGGCAGACCTTTCGGAGGCAGAAAGGGTGGCTGCACTTTTGCGTACCACTGAGGACAAGCCTTCGTTCATGGCTTTTGTGGCTGTGGACAACGATACGGCAGATGAACGTTTTGTGGGTAATACTTCGCAAATCGAGGACATCATAAGGCTGTATTCGATAGACGAAGTGGTCTTCTGTTCCAAGAGTCTTTCGCAAATAAAAATCGGAGAGCTGATGAGTTGCCTTTCAAAGACGAATGTCCGCTTCACCATAGTGCCGCAAAGTGCCGATTTCATAATAGGAAGCAACACCATAAAAACCCCTTCCGACCTTTATGTGGTTAACGTCAACAGCATAACGAGTGAGGATAACCGCCGAAAGAAACGGGTTTTGGATGTGGCTGTTGCATTGGTGATGTTGCTGTTCTATGTCGTTCTTGTTTGGTTTGCAAAAAACAAGAGGGCTTTGTTGAAGAACATTTTTCTTGTTCTGTTCAATCGAAAGACCTGGGTGGGCTATTCTCTTGAAGATGGAACGCAAACCGATAAGCTACCCGAGTTGAAGCCTGCCGTTTTCACCGTCTCCGACATTTTTCACGGAAAATCCCTTGATAAATCTGCCATACATAAGCTCAATTTGCTTTATGCCGGCAGCTATTCCCCTTTGAGCGATTTGAAAATAATTTGCAAGTCCTTTTGATGCACGCTTTCTTGGCCGCATGGGAGCGACGGGTTTGCAGCCTTTCGCCTTGTCGGCTTTTTGTTCCGGGTCGCCTCAGCTTGTTTTTCGTCTGTCGGTATGCATTTTTGCATCTGTTGTGCAGCGATGTGCAGAAACAAAGTCCCTAATTTTGGTTTTGCAAGGCAGCCTGCTTAACGATTAAATTGCTACCTTTGCAGTTCGATTGAGAACAAAGCCGAACAAAAATGCAGATTGTTACTTTGACTACGGATTGGGGTTGCGTCGATCACTACATAGGAGTGGTCAAGGGCAGGTTGTATGCAACCATTGCCGATGTCAATGTGGTGGATATTACTCACAACATAAAGAAATACGATTTGCTTTCGGCAGCCTTTGTGGTGAAGAATGCCTGTGGCGAATTTCCCGAGGGTACAATCCATATAATAGACGTTAACAGCTACGAGGAAAGCAGCAGAGGGGCAGAAACAAAGAGTAAGTTCTTTATTGCCGTTAAGCACAAGGGACAATACTACATTTGTACGGACAACGGTTTGCCGTCGGTGGTGTTTGGCAACGACGAGGTGGAAATCGTGCAAATCAGTCTCTACAACGAGTCGAATTACTACACCTTTGAAGCATTGGATCTTTTTGCAAAGGTGGCAAAGCATATTGCAGAGGCGAAAAGGATAGACTCTCTCGGCATAAAAAAAGAGTGTTTCGAAAACAAGATTACGCGAAGCTATCCCATCGTGAGCCACGACAGAATAAAAACGGAGGTCATCTACATAGACGACTACGGCAATGCTTTTCTGAATATCACCATCAAAGAGTTTGCAAAGGCACTTGCAGGCAGAGGATTCTGCATAACGATAGACAAAAGACGAAAAATCACCAAGCTATCGCAGTCGTATGCCGACAATGACGGCTGTGTGGACGATGTGCTGCTGACAGTCAGTTCCACGGACTACCTTCAACTTGCAATCAGAGAGGGAAGTATAAGCGAATTGCGTTCTCTTCGTGTTGGCAACAGCGTGTTGATAGAAATCACAAACAACTTCGAATAACCTTCTCGGCAGTCCGTTTTTGCGACTTGCCGTTTCCTTTACGGCGAAAGGCTGATTCATCAAAATGAATCGGCGGTTTAATTTTTTCTTTCGCCGATTCATTTTTTTCTTTCAGCCATTCATTTTTGCAGCAGTACAGTTGCAGCAAGCGTGCTTCGGAAAGGGGAGAGAAATAAAGCGTAAGAAAGTCAAAAAACGCCCGAAGCGTGTTGCAGAAAGCGTTTTTTTTAGTAATTTTGCAGTCTGATTGGGAAAGGAATGTAGAACTGTATAATCGGAAAGGAGGATAAGATGATAGAAACAATCAATTTTGAGGAACTCAAGTGGTTGCACGTGATTGACCCCGATGAAACAGATTATAGGTACTTGTCCGATACGTTTGCATTTCACCCGTTGGATATAGAGGATTGCCGGGCTACCAACCAGAGACCTAAGATTGACGAATACGACGACTATTACTTCCTTATTCTTCACTTTCCTTACATAGACAAAAGCAATAAGTTCATCAGGCTTAAAGAGGTAAAGGTCTTTTGGGGCAAGGATTATATAGTTACCATAGGTCGGTCGCATTGGGTGGTCAAGAACTTGTTCGAACAAGTGCGGCAGATGATGCAGCACAATGCAGAAGGAATAGCGAGCAAGGAGGAAACAGAGCAGATAGAGCAGATAGGCTCTTCGTCGGACGCCCTGTTGTACAACCTTCTCGACCGTTTGATGGTGGAAACCTATACGTTGATACTTCGCATAGGCAGTGAGGTGGACAGCATAAACTATGATATTTTTACCAAGAAGCCGGAAAAGGTTATCGAACACCTGAGTCTGACGCGTAAGAACATCATTTTGCTCAATACGACCTTCAAACCGCAGATACGGGTGTTCCACAAGTTCGAATCCGGAGGCATAAAGGGATACGCCGAGGACATGGAAGACTATTGGGGTAACATATTGGACCAGTACCAACGCATGTTCGATATGGTCGAAGACTATGGAGAATTGATTGAAGGGCTGAGTCACACCTTTGATTCCTTGCAGGCAAACAAGACGAACGAAATAATGAAAGTCTTGACCTTCCTTTCGACAATCATGTTGCCGCTGACCGTGGTATCGAGCATCTACGGAATGAACATAAGCCTGCCGTTCGAAAAATCGGACTATGCCTTTTGCGGAATAATAGCGGTAATGCTTGCGATAGTGGTTCTTTTCTTCTTCTATTTTAAGCGGAAAAGATGGTTATAACAATGCTCTCGTAGTTCAATGGATAAAACACAGGATTCCGGTTCCTGAGTTGCGGGTTCGAGTCCCGCCGAGAGTACTTCCTTTTTTAGATTTATTTCCAGCGAAGACTGCTTATCAAGTGGTTCAAGTCCGTATCTATACGGTCAATCACGGCGGCAAGCGAGTCATTGTTCGGAGCAAACCTGCAATGCAGAGCAACGCGAACAAAATGTTGCAGACTGTCGGTAAGGTAAAACTGATACGGAGAAACGACCTCGCTGCCCTTTATCTCGAAAGCAGTACCGTAGACCCTTGCCTCCTTGTTTTCGTATTGCCTTTCCACAATTCCCGACGACAACTTCTTGTGTCTGTCCAAGAAAGTATAGCAATCGTTCACCATATACGCCAAAGAAGTATCCGACTTGATGGGAACATAGCTCACATTGGCTTCAAAACCGTAGCGTTCAAAGATGATATTGAACCAAATGCTCGATTTGTCATCACTCTTCAGAGGAACGATTTCACCGTAATCGGGATAATCGAAAGTGAAAGGCAGACTCTTGTCCTCGTAATGCAGAAACTTAGGTTGCGGAACGCTCAAACGGAGATAAGTATTCGGCTTTGGCACAGGCGGCTCTTTGCCGCAAGAGATAAAAAGCAGTATTGCTATTATCGGAATTATTGATTTTTTCATATTCATTACCGAAAGAAAACAGTTAGAAAACGCAGCAATCTTACCCGTTGCCACATTCGACCGGCAAAGGTATGAAAATATCTTTTTGCGACAAAGTTTGCCTAATTGTTTTTTTTGTTGTAATTTAGCCCTCGCAAACATCAAAACACAGATTCGAATGAAAAAGCGATTATTATTTGGAATTCTTTCGTTCTTGCCCCTGTTTTGCTTCGCACAGGTAAGCGTTACCTCGGTAAACAACATGAGGGTGGACACTCTTTTGAACAGATATTTTGCAGGAGGCGGCGTTGTCATTTCCAAAGCACGGTTTAACGGGCAGCAAGTCGTCAACAGCAACCAAATAGGCACCTTTACAAATCAGACAACCGCCTCTCCCAATATGCCGATAGGGGCAGGTATTGTGTTGGTGACGGGCAATTGCAACGATGCAGCAAGCGGAAATTCCGTGGCAACAGAGAGTTCGACCTCCAATCCGCCTTCCAACGGCGATGGAATTTCAATACCGCTAACCAACACGCTGAGAGCAACCGGCAGCACGCGGGAAATGAAAGATGTGGCAGTGCTTGCTTTCGACTTTATCCCCTCGGGTGAGGAGGTCTCTTTCAAATACAGCTTCGCTTCTGAAGAATACCCGAATTTTGTATGCTCCGAGTACAACGACATCTTCGGTTTCTTTATATCGGGTCCCTATGATGAACAAGGGAATCTGCTTACCGGCGAAGGAGTTGTGTACAATTATAAGAACATAGCGTTGATTCCCGGCAGCGATTCGCCTGTTACCATAAACACAGTGAACAACGGCGTGAGGGCAGGCGGTGCAACACCATGCGATTTGACGAACTCGCAATATTTTCGCATGAACAACAATAACAACTGCAAGATGAACGGATATACAACGGAGTTGGAAACCCAAAAGGTCTTGGTTGTGCCGTGCAGAACCTACAAATTGGAGTTGGCAATCTGCGATGTAGGTGATGCAGCCTATAATTCGGCAGTCTATCTCTCTGCAAACTCATTCCGAACAGACGAATTTTCATTGTCGAGACCCCAATCCGCCACAGACGGAGGGCAGACTTATCGCTTTGTAAAGGGCTGCGACCATTACGATATTCTGATGTACATAAACCGTCCTGCCGAAGCAAACGAAACACACACCCTTCTGTTTCAAGGAGGCACAGCCCAAGAGGGAGTGGACTACACTTTAACCGACCAAAACGGCAATCCCGTCGGCAATATGCTTACTTTCAACGAGGGCGACACCGCAGCCGGTTTGCGGATTAACTTCGTGGAGAATGAAAATGACGTGCCGGGAGACATAAAAACGCTTATCATCATGACAGAAGAGGTGAACGATTGTGCTTATCGGGATACTTTGATTTTTGAATTGGAGACTCCGCAAGCCTTTACGCATACTCTGTACAGACAAACGCCCGATGGTTGGATTGAATTGACGGAAGATTTGGTCTATTGCGAAGATGTGTTGCCGGTGGACGAGAATTTGAAGATAGAAACCGCCGGCCAGCAAGGCGAAGTTACCTATCAATGGTCGCTCGGTAACCATATTGACGCAGCGGAGAACATGATAAGGGTGGCACAGGCACAAACTGTTTACGTGAATGCCACAGACGCTTGCGGCAGAGAGGTGAAAGACACCGTTCGGTTTGCAATCAATACTGCCGCAACAACGGCAGAAGCCGACAAGAGCGACATCTGTGTTGGCGACGAGGTGGTTCTCTCGACCGATGAAGCCGTTGTGTATGCTTGGACTTCGGAACCGTATGACGAAAGCCTTGCCCTCAATAGCAATGTCAGACAACCGCAGGTTTCTCCTGCCAAAACCACAACCTACACCGTCGAAATAACCGACCAATACGGTTGCAAAGCCAATGCAAGTGTGCAGGTGAAAGTGATACCGTCCGTGATAGCGGCAATGAAGCTCACACCCGAGGAAACGACATTGGCAAACCCTGATGTGGAATACAGAGATTTGACCGTTAATGCCCATTCGAGAATATGGGATTTTGGAGACGGGCAAAGCTCAGGGGCGGTTTCGGGTGTTGTTTCTTACTCGGGAACCGACACGGCAACGTATCAGGTAATGCTTATAGCGTTCAATTCCGCAGGTTGCCCTGATACGGCATACGGAACGGTTGTCATAAGACCCGAGTTCTCCATTTGGATACCTAATTCCTTCACTCCTGCCTCCGATGATGCCAATGCCTTGTTCGGACCCGCCTTTTCATTTGAAACGGATTACGAGTTAAGCATTTTCTCTCGCAACGGAGACAGAATATTCCACTCTACCGCCGAACAGAAACGCTGGGACGGAAAAATAAACAACACCGATTATGCTCCCGATGGCGTATACATCTATGTGCTTATGTACAGAGACGGAAGCGGTTTGCAGAAAAGAAAAACCGGAACGGTGAACCTGATGTTGAATACCAAGTAAGCAAAAACTCAGACTGTGCAATTTTTTATAACAAGGCTCAAAACGGCAGCTTCCACACAGAATGCCTTGATGGAGCGTGCAGAAAAGGAACATCTTCCCGAGGGCAGTGTTTTTATATGTGAGAATCAATATGCAGGAAAAGGGCAGGGGAGTAACAAATGGGAGAGTGAAGACGGCAAAAACCTCACCTTTTCGCTCCTTTTGAAGCCTCGCTTTCTGCCGATAGGCAATCAGTTCGACCTCATGCAGGCTTTGTCTCTCTCAATAAAGGATTTCGTGGAAGAATATGCACTCAGAGGGGTGAGCATAAAGTGGCCGAACGATATATATGTGGGAAAGGATAAGATATGCGGCTGTCTGCTGCAATATAAATTGATAGGGGATACAATCGAAGAGGCGTATTGCGGCATAGGAATAAACATTAACCAAGATAAATTCTCTTTTGCTCCCAATCCCACCTCATTGCGTCTGTTGACAGGCAGGACATACGACTTGCAAGAGCTTTTCGAGCAACTTCTTCGAGCCGTGGCAAAGCGTTACAAGGAGCTTCAAGAGGGCAATATCGTCAAAATAAAATCCGAATATCTCGAAAGCCTGCTTTACAGGGATGTTCCGGCGGAGTATATCTACAAAGGCAAAGCCATAAGAGCCGAAATAAAAGACGTGGACAACTACGGGCATCTTTTATTGCGGCTCGAAAGCGGTCTTATGCTCAATGTAGAACTCAAAGAGTTGGTCTTTACCCACAAAGAACTTTAATTCCAATGCAGAGAGGCAGGCAAAGCCCGCACTCGTTCGCCTCCTTGTGTCGTTTTCCTTGCAGGAGCTTATTCCTTGGCTTCGAAAAGTTCCACCGGAAGGAAGTTCGCAATCAGGTTGTCGGTGTTGGTGATGGCTTTTGAAGTGAATGAGAGAGTAGGTATTTCGCTTTTCTTTATCAAATTTTGAGCCACCGCTCCTATATAGTTGTCTGTGAGGCTCAGCTCTTGGTGAGTCATTATCATCATCAAGTCCGCCTCTACCTTGTTACCGTGTTCGAGAATAACATCTTCAACCGGTCTGCCGTCTTCAACATAAGCCTGTGCCGAAACCTTCACACCCTCTTGTTCTATTATCCATTTGGCTTTGTCCAACTTCTTCACCAAGCGAGAGGAAGCAAGTTTTGTGCCTTTCTTCACCACTCCGACCAAATGAACGGTCGAACGATAGTATTTAGCCCACGATATTGCGGCGTTTATCTTCTCCAAGGTTTGTTTTGTCAAGTCGATTGGCAGAAGAATGTTGTCAAATTGTCCTTCCACTATTTGATTCTCGCTCACCGTTATCACGGGACAAGGAGCCGAAGCTATGATGTGCATTGTCAAAGGACCGATGAAATGGAAAGCACTGACCGCCGAAGACATCTTACCCATTATTATATAT
>CAZSFV010000040.1:0-19129 GCA_964606345.1 uncultured Bacteroidaceae bacterium
AAGGCTGCGAATACAACCAAGTTCCTCATTCGAAAGCGAGAAAGTCTCTTGCGGAGAACCCACGTCTAATGAATACGGTTGTATATGTATGTGGGAGGTGAAGCCGGTAATCTTTTCCTTGATTTGGTTCTTGAAACCGTTCAACACACCTACCGATACAATCATGACGGCTATCGATAACGCTATGCTGATGGTTGCAATCCGCACGATGGGACGGGAATAGGTACTTCCCTCTTGTCGCAGTAATCGCTTGGCTATGAAAAACTCAAAATTCATTCTTGCAAAGGTAAGCCTTTTTGTTTGTTTCCGCATTGCGAGACAAGAAAAAGGAGTTCATGATGCAGAAAAACATTATTCCCTGTTGGTTGTCCAAGGTGTCCTCGCTCAACATGGAGACCAACATAAGTGCAAGAAAATAAATGTAAAAGGCATTTCGGTATAGTCCCGTTGCGTAAGCAGGATAGCAAATAAAGCATAAAAACACCAAAACGCCCAGGACTCCGAACGTGATGAATATGGAAAGGTATTGATTGTGTATCAAAAGATTGGCACCGGTCAACTGCGAATGGCATTCTTCAAGCACTTTGTTCAACTCCGCCCTTAAATCTCCCGTTCCAATACCGAAGAGCCAACTGTTGTTCTTCTTTGCAATCCAAGAACCCTTTTGCCACAGTTCAATCTTCTGAATAAGGGACGAACCCTTTATTTTGCCCCATTTTCTGTATGCTTCTATTTCGAAAAAGGTCTTATAGAGTCGAACTTTCAGAGGATTGCCGCTTGCATACACAGGATTGGGAATACCGTTTCGTATGTTGTTCATGTCCTCCGGCGTCAGCCTGTTCCAGTTCTGAGCCGTGCGTGCCAAGCCCTTGCATGCCAAGTAACGGCATGCAATGTCGGTGTAAGCATACTTGTATTCGTTGTCGTTGAAAAGGCTGTCCGAGGAAATATTCAAGTATTTCTTCAAACCTATTGCCATTTCTGCCCTTTCCTTTGAGCGAACAGCCTCATCGGTTATGCTGTAACAATAGCCGTTTTCAATCATTCCGTTTTCGCAATCACCACCCTTGGGAACGAAGTAATCGTAAGCGAAAAATAAAACGCCGAAAGAAAAAAATAAAACGCCGAAAGAAAAAAATAAAACGCCGAAAGAAAAAATTCTTTTGGGCATTCGTTTTGCGGCGAAAAAAATGCAGAACGGCGTAAAGACCAAAAGCAAAAGTGCGATGCCGGTTAATGAACTCGAAAGCAACAGATAGGCAACCAAATAAACAACCAAACCAATGCAACCCCACATTTTTCTGCGGCTTATTTCCTTATACCTTTTTATAAGATGGATTGCAAGGAAGCCGACGGCTGTACAAACGAACAGGGAAAAGCGTATGTGCGAGCCGAAAGGCAGAGCCGAACGTATGTCTTCAAAACCGAAGAAGTAAAGCCTTACCAATGCAATGAAACTCGCAATAACCAAAAAAAACACCGAGCAAAGAACTATTCGAAACAGAGACTTTCTGCTTTGCGGCGGTACGGAGAAAAAGTATAAAGGCACTATCAAGAACGGAAGGTTCTTGTTCACCTGCTTCAAAGCCTCGTTGAAATCATCGCTCCACGCCGTTCCGACAACAAACAAAGCAAAATAAGCGAGCAGAACCGACAACACATCTTTCCTGCAGGCAACAAGTCGGCTTTTGTCGGTAAAAAGAACCCTCAATGCCATGAACACCAATGCAAAAGACATAAGAGCATGAGAAAAAACCAAGCCTGCCGATGCCAAAACGATTATAAAATCGTCCAAATATTCAGTTGTGAGCCTTTTCAGCATATCCTCAAAACTGTAAAAGCCGAAGATTTATTGCAAAAGGCATGTAAATGTATCCAAGTCAAAGAAAATACCTATCTTTGCACCTTATTTGAGAACAAAAACGGTAGAAATGAAAAAATTGGCGGTAGTAGCTTTTGGCGGTAACGCACTATTGAGAAGCGGTCAAAAGGGTACATATCAGGAACAAATAAAGAACGTAACCGAAACATGCGACTCTTTGCTCAGTCTATTGAAGCAGGATTACAATATCGTAATCGGACACGGCAACGGTCCGCAAGTGGGAAACGTAATGTTGCAACACGAGGCAGGAATGAAGAAATTCGGAGTGGAAGCCATGCCTATGGATTTTTGTGTTGCCGAAACTCAAGGTTCAATCGGCTATTTGATAGAACAGGGATTTCGTAATGTGTTTGCAAGAGAGGGAATAGACCGAAACGTATTAACCTTGCTTACGCAGGTAGTGGTGGACAAGAACGACCCTGCGTTCAAAAATCCCGTTAAACCGGTAGGTCCGTACTATACCAAGGAGGAAGCGGAAGCCTTTGCAAAAGAAAGCTCCGCTACTTATGCGAAGGACTCCAAGAGCGACAAGTATCGCAAGGTTGTAGCCTCACCAAAGCCATTGAAAGTAATGAATATAGAAATCGTTAAGCAGTTGGCATTGGAGGGAAATATAGTCGTAACGGTCGGCGGCGGCGGAATACCCGTTGTTGAAGAGGCAGGCGTGAAAGGCGTCGAGGCGGTAATCGACAAGGATTTGGCATCTGCTTTGACGGCAGTAGAGATAGGAGCAGACGAATTTTATATCCTTACGGATGTTCCGAAAGTCTATATCAATTTCCGCAAAGACGGCGAATTGGCACTCGATGTCATAACCGTCAAACAAGCGGAAGAATATCTTGAACAAGGACAATTCGGAGAGGGTTCGATGGCTCCAAAGGTCAGAGCGGCGTTGCACTTTGTCAAAAACGGCGGAAAAGAGTGCATAATAACGGAAGCCGGTCAGCTTGGCAACCCCGACTGCGGCACAAGGATAGTATGGTAGCAATCAATCGAAGTAATAACAGAACAAATAAACAAAACAGATTATGGCATTCAATTTGAGAAACAGAAACTTTTTGAAGTTGTTGGATTTCACCCCAAAAGAAATCCAATACATGTTGGATTTGGCTCGCGATTTGAAGAGAGCCAAATATGCAGGTTGCGAACAACCTAAATTGAAAGGCAAAAACATTGCCTTGATATTTGAGAAGACTTCAACTCGTACGCGTTGTGCTTTCGAGGTTGCGGCACATGACCAAGGCGCTCACGTAACTTACCTCGGTCCTTCGGGTTCACAAATCGGCGTAAAGGAGTCCATGAAAGATACTGCAAGGGTATTGGGAAGAATGTTCGACGGAATAGAATACAGAGGCTTTGAACAAAAAATTGTTGAAGAGCTTGCAGAGTATGCAGGTGTGCCTGTGTGGAACGGATTGACCAATGAATTTCACCCTACTCAAATCTTGGCAGACTTTTTGACCATGAGCGAACATACGGACAAGCCTCTTCACAAAGTGTCTTACGCTTACCTTGGAGACGCTCGTTACAATATGGGTAACTCTCTAATGGTCGGCGGAGTGAAGATGGGAATGGATGTTCGTATCGTTGCCCCTAAAGAGTTGCAACCAAGTGCCGACTTGATAGCAACTTGTCAAGAAATAGCAAAAGAAACAGGCGCTACTTTGACCGTAACAGACAATGTAGAACAAGGCGTTAAGGGTTGCGACTTTCTTTATACCGATGTATGGGTATCGATGGGAGAACCTGCCGAAGTATGGGCTGAGAGAATTAAGCTTTTGAAGCCATACCAGGTAAACAAAGAAGTGATGGCAAAAACAGGCAATCCTAAATGCAAATTCATGCACTGTCTTCCAGCTTATCACAACTTGGAAACACAGGTGGGAAGAGACGTTTACAAGCAATTCGGAATCGATGGAGTGGAAGTAACAGAGGACGTATTCGAATCCGAAAACTCAATCGTGTTTGACGAAGCCGAGAACCGTATGCACACTATCAAAGCTGTGATGGTTGCAACTCTTGGCGAATAAGACCGAAAAAGAAAATTCATTGTTTTTTTCAGGCAAGTCGGAGGCTGAATCCGCTTGCCTTTTTCTCTATATAAAAACCGGAATGTACAAAAACATCGCTTATTTCAAAGGTTTGAATGCTTTGAGGTTCTTTGCGGCGAGTCTTGTTGTGCTTCACCACACTGCAACAATAGGAAAGAAAGACGGGTTGTTCGATTTGTGTGGTTGGGGCTTGTTTCGCAATGGGGCAAATGCTGTAAACTTCTTCTTTGTTCTCAGTGGCTTTCTTATAACCTACCTTTTGCTGAAAGAGCATGAGCAAACAGGCACTGTCGGCATAAAGCAATTCTATCTGCGAAGGGTGAGGCGTATCTGGCCTTTGTATTTTCTGCTCATCATTATAGGAACTCTCTTGTTGCCTTTGGCGTTTGGCTTGGTAGGAATAGATTATCAAATGCCTTATACGCTTTCTCAAACATGGTATTATTTCCTTTTCTTTTTCCCTATACTCGTTCTCTTTCATTACGGTCATCATTTTCTCGAGCCTCTTTGGTCGATAGGAGTGGAAGAGGTGTTTTATCTGATTTGGGCTCCTGTTTTCAAATACTGCCGGCGGCATATTGTTACCATTCTCTCGGGTATCATTGTTTTGAAACTTGCTTCTCTTGTACTGATACAGCTTTTCTGTGCAGAGGATAATGTTTTTACATTCTTGATGCGTAACTATAGTTTCGAAACCATGGCGGTGGGTGCCTTGGGTGCTTGTTTGCTTTTCAATGCAAAAAGCAGGCTCGAAAATCGTTGGTACTTTCGCAAGCCTCTTCGTGTGTTCGCCTGCCTGCTTTTGTCGGTCTTTCTTTGCTTGAACATCAATATAGAAAATTCTTTGTGGAAAGCTCTCTTCCTTACGCCCGTTTTTTCGCCTTTTCTTCTTTCGATGCTTTATTTATACCTTATCCTGGCGATAAGCGTTTGCTGTTCCGATATGAGCGAAAACCGTTTTCTGAAATTCGGTGGCGAAATCTCCTACGGTATATACATGTACCACATGGGCATTATCTTTTTTATGACTCTCCTGCTTAAACCGCTTAAAGCAATTCTGCCGGAAGCCTTGTTCGTCCTGCTGTTCCTTGCTGCCACGTTCCTTTTAACCATATTTGTATCCTATATCTCCAAACGGTGGTTCGAAGACTTTTTCCTCAAACTTGGTAAAAAGAGAGGGTAAGACCGTTTTATAAAACCGTTTCCGCAACAAGTCGCATCAAATCAATTCCCCCGAGAAAACGAATCGGCGAAAGAAGAAATTGAATGGCTGATTCAAAAAAATGAATCGGCGAAAGAATTTTTTGAATCAGCCTTTCATTTCGGTCTTACGGCGATTGGGTTGAACAATGTTTGCGAATGTACGGTTTCTCTTGCAGAAAAGTCGAAGAAAAGGGTTAAAACATGGGTTTATGCAAAAAAGCCTCCAAAAAAATTGGAGTTCTAAAGATTTTATAGTACCTTTGTCAGTGGTTTATCAAACCTTGTGCCGTATGAAGAAAACGTTATTATTTATCATGATTTTGTCGCTTGGCTTTGGTCTTGCGGCTCAAACGAATAAAAAGAAAAAACGAAGACCGGCAACGCCGAAACCTGTTGCGCCGGTGGAGATTGCACTGCCGGAGAGGTGTTCGGATTGCCTTTTCCCCGTAAAGTTGCAAGTCGATGTGCCATTTGGTCCGACCGAGCCTTTGAACGGACCGGGCTTTGTGAGTGAAATACATCGCGATGCTCAAACAAAAAATATTTTTGAACATGAGCATAACTCCATTTGGTACACATTGGACATACCTTATGACGGAAAATTGCTCATAGACATAAAACCGAAAGGAGCTTCTGACGATTACGATTTTTTGGTTTACCAATACACGGACAGGTATTTCTGTAACCGTGTGGAAAAAAACCGGGTTAAGCCGATAAGGAGCGTTCAGTCCATTTGCAATTCGGAAGTGCAGGGACGCACCGGGCTGTCGCTCACAGGAACCATGGCACACATAAAGAAAGAATCCGATGTTGCATTCGGCAAATACATCGACGTCAAAGCGGGAGAGAGTTATGTTATTGTGGTTGACAATTTGACCGACGGCGGATTGGGACATACCATCAGTTGTGAGGTATGGACGGATTTTGCACCTTTGTATATTCAACCGATGGACAGCATTCTTTCGCAGAGGACAACGGCGGATATAGTCGTAAAGGAAAACGAAACCGGCAGAGTGGTTGTCGATAAAAAAGATGCAGGTTCAATGAGAATAAAACTTCTTCCGGAACATACCTACAGCATATCCTTGAGCAAGGAAGGCTATTTCAGAATGAACAGAACAATTTCCCATTCGCAGGCAACGGGTAAGGACAGCATCTTTACTGCCAAATTGGTGGAAATAAAGAACGGTTCGGGAATACCTCTCGGCGGAGAATTGTATTTCGACAACAATGAACAAGGTGAAGTGTTCCTTATGAAAGAATGTTACCCCGCATTTGACGGAGTAATCAAGACTTTGAACGAATATCCAAAGATAAATGTCGAGATAATCGGTAGAATTGCAACCGAGGGTTTGAATGTCAGAAAAGATAACGAAGTATCAAAACAACGAGCCGAAGCAATAAAGGATTATCTTGTTAGTCAAGGCATTAACGAAAGCCGAATAAGGACGAGAGGCTCGTCGATAAAGGAATTGGAGCAGCAGTTGAAGTCACAACAAAAGTTAAAAAACAAAATAATTACGCCACCGTGCGAAATAAAGATAGCAGGCATACGTTAGAGTAGCGGAATATCTGAAATAATGTCCCATGGTGTAGCGGTAGCACAAGAGATTCTGGCTCTCTTAGCTCAGGTTCGAATCCTGATGGGATAACAAAAGCGGAGCGGACTTCACCTTACGAAGTCCGCTCCGCTTTTTCCTTTTGTGCAATAGTGGGAAGCATGCTCCCAACGGGTACTTATTTGGACTTGTTCTCTCCCGAAATGGAGCGAATCACGGTTTTCTGTTCACTCATTGTTCGCAAAAGGTTCTGCTTTCAAGCGTTTTGAAGAGGGCTTTCGTTGCTTTGTGATTGGTTCACGAAATCCGGCTTGTGCAGAACATAGAAGAACAGATTTCGTTCCCCGGGGTTTGATGCTTTTCTCAGGTGATGAAAGACAAATCCGCATTTTTCCAACACTCTTTGCGAACGATGGTTATCCGTAAAGCAACAAGCCCACAAGCGATTTTTGCCGAGCTTGTTGAAAGTGTGGGCTGCCACGGCTTTTACGGCTTCCGGAACCAAGCCTTGTCCCCAGTAGGGTTTGCCGACCCAGTAGCCTATTTCCGTTTCATCGTCGGCGGTATCCAAATACCCGTCTTCCAACAACAGACCTACACAACCTATCGCCTTGCCGCTTTCCCGCAGCTCCATTGCATACGTTTCGGGAGTCGAGAACACGGTTCGAATAACTTGCAGACTGTCTTCCATGCTCTTGTGCGGCGACCAATCCGCCATGATGCCTATGTCGGCATCTTTTGCGTAGCTGTACAAATCTTCTGCATCACTTTCCTGCCATGGTCGCAGAATCAACCTGTCTGTTTCCAACATAAAATTTCTGTTTAATCCGGTTTGTGAGACGCTCTGCCGGTTTGCGAGGTTTTGCTCCCGCTTTTCGGCATTACGTTTTCAAATCATGCTGCAAAGGTACGTTTTTTCTTTCGGCTCAAAACAACGTCTGAGCTTCGTTCTGCCATGTCTGTAAATCAAGCCTTTGACAAGGGTAAAATGAATCGCTGATTCGTTTTGCTGAATCGCCGATTCATTTTTTTGAATCAGCCATTCAATTTTTGGGAACGGCGTTTCGTTATCGGCTTGCGGGGCAGTGTTCCGAGCTTATGCTGTTTTTGTTGCGTTTGGTTGCTTTCAAAAGCATCGTGATGGTGATGAGGATAAGGGGAAAACGTTTCCGGCATATTGAGGATAGGGGAGGGAGTTGAGGTTTTGGAAATGCAGAAAAAGAAAAGAGAAGATTATGAAGAGAATAGGCATTATGAGTGATACACACGGTGTTGTGCCGCGACAGGTGTATGACTTTTTCAAAGACACAGACGTGATAATCCATTGTGGCGACATAGGCGGCGAGGAGGTCTTGGACGAGTTGCGACTGTTCAAGCCGGTTGTTGCGGTTTATGGCAACTGCGATGACCGATACGGCTTGGATGATGTGAAAAGGGTGCAACACATAGAACTCGAGGGAGTGAAGATAATGATAACACACATAGGCGGCTATCCGAAGCACTATGATCGTTACATAAAGGAGGAGTTGCAAAATTCGAAATGCGATATTTTCTGTTGCGGACATTCGCACATTTTGCGCATCATGTACGATGAGGAGATGGATTTTCTTCTTATCAATCCGGGAGCCTGCGGCAGGCAGGGCATTCACCAAAAGGCCACACTTGTCAGACTCTGCCTTGAAGACGGAAAGGCAAAAGACCTTGAAGTAATGGACTTCGACAAGTGGGGGAAGTAGATTTTTTCGTACTTTTGCAAAGATTAAAACAGCGGAATATGAAAAGAACAATCCTACTTTTGTTTACACTGCTTGCATGCGGCGTTTCCAAAGCACAACTATATAATTGGGAATTCGGAGTGAGCCTCGGAGGTTCCAACTACGTGGGAGACATAAATTCTTCTTTCAACTCCAATGAAAACAATGCTCAATGGAATCAGTTCGAACAGAGTTTCGATTTCTACAATACCAATTTCCGTTTGGGAATATTTGCAAAGTACAACCTTTCTCCGCGTTGGGCTTTTGTGGGAGAGTTGAACTTTACCTCCTTGGAGGGAGACGATAAGCATTTTGACAATCCCCGTAACCTGAACTTCTATTCTCCGCTCAGGGAGTTGAGCTTCATTTGCGAATATAACTTCTTTGATTATCGAACAGGCAGTTTGCAACACCGCATAACGCCGTATATCTTTGCAGGTATAGCGGGTTTTTACTTTAATCCGAAAACGGATATAGTCAACCCTATAACCAACGAACTCGAAACGGTGGAACTGCAACCGCTCAACACAGAGGGGCAGGGCATGGAGGGCTACGGCAAAGCCTATTCAAAATATGGTCTGTCCATTCCTTTCGGCTTGGGCGTCAAGTTCTCCATCGGCAGCCGCATATGCCTCGGTCTGCAATGGGGTTTCAGAAAAACGTTCACCGACTATATAGACGACATAAGCAAGACCTACGTTTCTCATGAGCGTCTGACAGAATGGGCAGGGGAATTGGCGGCAGAGGCGGCAGACAGAACGCATGAATTGGACGGACAGGAGGGCTTCTACCATTCGGACAAGTTGGCGAGGGGCAACTCCAAGACGAAGGACTGGTACAACTTCTTTGGAATAACCATAAGCACCAAACTATCGACCAAATCCTCCAAGTGTCCAGGAATGGGCAGGTAAGGCGAGAGACAAAAAGACGGAAGGAATTGCCGAAAGGTCGGTTTGCAGAATTGAATAAGAAAAACGAAGCAGCAATGTTTTATATCCTTGCCATAGAGTCATCTTGTGATGATACCTCTTGTGCTGTAATGGACAGTGAGTTCAGGGTTTTGTCCAACGTTACGGCATCTCAAAAAGTGCATGCCGAATACGGTGGAGTTGTTCCCGAACTTGCTTCCAGGGCTCACCAATCAAACATTATTCCTGTTGTCGACAAAGCTCTGAAAGACGCAGGAGTGAATAAAAAAGACTTGAAAGCGGTGGCGTTCACTCGCGGTCCGGGTTTGTTGGGTTCTCTTTTGGTGGGAGTGAGCTTTGCCAAGAGTTTTGCCGCTGCCTTGGGTGCAAAAATGATAGAGGTAAACCATTTGGAGGCTCATGTGTTGGCTCACTTTATTAAGGATACCCCCGATGCAAAAGTGCCTTCGTTCCCTTTGCTTTGCCTTTTGGTATCGGGGGGAAACACTCAGATAATACGCCTCGACTCTCCCCGAAAAATGGAAGTGATAGGTCAAACAATAGATGACGCTGCCGGGGAGACCATAGACAAAGCTGCCAAAATACTTTCTCTGCCGTATCCGGGAGGTCCCCATATAGACCGATTGGCTCAAAGCGGCAAGGCGGTATTGCAATTCTCGCATGCACGTATTCCCGCTTATGATTACAGTTTTTCGGGATTGAAAACAAGCATTTTGTACACTCTCAGGGACAAACTCAAAGAAAATCCTGCATATATGGAGGACAACATGGCGGATATTGCCGCCTCGGTGCAGAAAGCCGTTGTAGATGCTTTGCTGAACAAGTTTGAAAAAGCGGTAAGGGATACGGGTATCAGAAACATTGCAGTTGCGGGAGGCGTTTCTGCAAATTCCTTGCTCAGGGCAAGGTTGCAGGAACTTGGAGCGAAGTATTCTTGCAATGTCTTCATACCGAAGTTCTCGTATACGACCGACAATGCAGCCATGGTGGCAGCAGCAGCTTTGTTCAAGTACAAAGACGGAGAGTTTGCCGACCTATCCGTCAGTGCTTACGCAAGATAGATTGTCTTATGCGGGTGTTCCTTATAGGTTATATGCTGTGCGGAAAAAGCACTGTGGGCAAAAAATTGGCAAAACGCTTGGGTTACGATTTTATAGATACGGACAAATGGATTGAAAGCAAATACCGTTTGAGTGTGGAGGGTATTTTTGCCAAGTATGGCGAAAAGGTGTTTCGCTTATTCGAGCAAGAGGCATTGCAGAGTCTGATTGAAAAGGATAATGTGGTGATTTCAACCGGCGGAGGACTGCCTTGCCACAATGGCAACATGGAAAAGATAAAGGCAGGCGGTCTTTCAATTTATTTGAACATCAGTCCGCTTTCGGTTGTCGCAAGGTACAGAATGTCGCACCGCAAACGTCCGCTTTTGGAAGGCAGAGATGAGGTGCAGTTGCAGGAATTTGTCAGTGCAAGTATTGCGGAGAGGGAGCGTTTTTACCGACAAGCCGACTTGATTGTGCGGGCTGAAAGTGTCGATATGGACGGCATTGTAACAAAAGTGCTTTCCATGCAACATATTTGGCAAGACCGGGTATAGGTGCGATGGTCAAAATGATTTTGCCGCCGATTTATTTTAGTCTGTCGTGGTTTTGGCTCAAGAAAGCAGCCCACGAATTGACTTTTTTGCCGCTGCGTTTTTTGATTTCGGTTGCATTGACGGGCAAATCGTTTTGATAGGCATGGCAAAGAGCCACTGCAAGTGAGTCTGTGGCATCAAGATGATCCGGAATTTCGTCGAAACGGAATATTCTTTGCAACATGTTCGCCACCTGTTCCTTTGAGGCGGCACCGTTGCCGGTTATAGATTGTTTGATTTTGCGGGGAGAATATTCCACGAAAGGAAGATTGCGGGCAAATGCAGCTGCAATGCACAAGCCTTGCGCCCTGCCGAGTTTCAACATCGATTGAACATTCTTACCAAAGAAAGGGGCTTCGATGGCAAGTATATCCGGTTTGTAAAGCTCGATAATATCCGAAACCTTATCAAACAATATTTTCATCTTGGTACTCATTTCCGTCTTCGTGCCCAAGACGATACAACTCATTGTCAAGAGTTCGGAACTTTTGCCTTTTTGTTCTATTATCGAATAGCCGGTTATATTGGTTCCGGGGTCGATGCCGAGTATTCTTGTTTCTTTTGCGAACTGCATGATGGAGTAAAACTGTTGTTCTTTGTGTCGAAAAATATGTGCAAAGGTAGAAAATTTACCCCTCTTCTTCAAATCGATGAATCGGCGATTGATTTTCCGGATGTGGGATTAGGATAAATATTTTTGTTGGTTAACATAAACGTTCTCTTTGTATGTTGCATGGGATTTCCTGCTTTTTTGAAGCAGTCTAATCTGTCAGTTAGAAAATATTTTGTACTTTTGCGACATGGTTGGCGGTTGTGTTGACCATATCTTATTGAGATTAAGAAGCGCAATGCTTTATCGTATTGTTTAGGAACGTAGGAAATTTCTAAGACGATTGAGATACGAGGTATGGCATGGTTGTTTCTTTACGCCTCCGGCGTAGAGTAGTAACTTATATTATCGTATCTCAGGTTTTTCCTACGACCTCTAAACAAGTAATAAAGTAGCAGCTCTACGCTCTCTTTGTTTTTAATTCAGCCTTCTTGAGCTGCAAAGGCAGGAAAGAATTGTGTGTCTTGATGAAAAAGAAGACAGGTTTTATTATTGCAATAGCCGTTGCGGTGTTTGGAATTACGGGTTGCAACAAATCAGAAAAAGAAATTGACAAAGAATACTCAAGCGGTGTGGTTCTGATAAAAAACACCGGGTACTATGAGTTGAAGATTAACGATGAGCTTTCAGCATACTTTACAGAGTATTCGGAAGAAGACGGTTTGAGTAATTTTACTCTTGATGAGGACTCTGTTGTGGCTGTAACTGCTTTTGGAACAGGGTTCTTTATTTCTGAAAATGGAGAAATTGCAACCAATAACCATGTTGTTGGTGCGATGATTTCCGAAAAGCAGGCTTTGAAGGCCAAAAATAAGGTGGTACAAGCCTTAAAGAATGTCTGCCGCTCGGAATACAATGATTACAGCCGATTATTGGAAGAAATAAGCACAGCACTTTTGGCTTACATTTATGCAGAGGTTTATGATGCGGATTATGACAGACTGACGGAAGCTCACAGTGTTTGTGAAAGCTATATGAACGAGTATTCTGCCGTATACAATTACCTTTGCGGCATTGATGTCAGCAATGTTGAGTTCTCATATAACAATCATATAAGCGTGGCATACAATAATGAGTATGTAACTTCTTCCACTGATTTTGTGCCATGCGTTTTGAAAAAAGCAGATGAAAGGAATGACCTTGCCATTATTCAATTAAAGAACAAGAAAACGCCGGAAGACAAATACATTTTTGAGCTGCCGGAGAGCAATCCGATGGAAACGAGTTCTTTGTTCTACCCGGGTAAAAACGATAAACTATTTATGATTGGGTTTAACCTCGGACCCAATTTGGCAATCACCGAAAGTGGTGTAAAATCTCAATGCACAACGGGAGCAGTAAGTCAAGACAGAGGAACAAATTACTTGTATTCCATTCCGTCTTTGCCGGGTTCAAGCGGAGCTCCGGTGGTTAATCAAAAAGGGGAATTGGTTGCAATAAATTTTGCAGGACTTGGTTCAACTCAGAATTTCAATTATGGCGTCAAAGTAAAGTATCTGAGAGAATTATTGATGAAGTAAATCAATCGAATACGCGTGTATTCAATGTAATAAATCATTCATTAAACAAGAGGTTGCACACGACACGTATAAGTGGTATTATTATGGAACAAAACAAGATTGACATGTTTGTAATGTCCAACAGGGATAATTTTGATCCGTCGCAGTGGGCTGTAATTAAAGAGAAACTTCGAATATTACCTGACGAACAGTCTGCACAGATTTTAGGAACAAGTTTCAAGTCCCCCAAAACTATGTTGATAGTATCGATATTTTTGGGCGGTTACGGTATTGACAGGTTTATGTTGGGTGAGACAGGCTTGGGTGTAGCGAAGATGTTAACCTGCGGAGGTGCCGGAATTTGGACAATCGTGGACTGGTTTTCAGTACAACAGAAGACTAAAGAATACAACTTCAAGAAATTTTCCGAAGCTTTGCTGTTTTAATGCGGTATCGTAATTTTATTATTGCTGCTTCTTTGTCGAGTTTGGCAATATTATGGGTTTGGGCGGGAGAAAGCTTTCCCGTCCAACCTTTTTGTGTGTTCAAAAAGCTGACGGGGCTTCCTTGTCCTGGTTGCGGAGGTGTTCGGGCAATAAGGTTGCTGATGGAGGGAGAAGTGCTTCAAGCTTTCTACACTAACCCCTTGTCTATTTTGTTCTGTGTGTGCGTGCTTATCTTGCTGTGTCTTATGTTGGCGGACTGTATAAGAAAAACAGATGTTGCAAACCGCATAATAAAAAAGAAATGGCAGCCGTTGCCGACAGCAGTGGTTATTGTCTTGATTCTTGCAAACTGGATTTGGAACATTTACAAAGGTCTTTAATTGGATTGGCGGTTCGTTTCTGCTAATTCGGGTTATAAATTTTGAGTTTCGGCGAGTGCATTTCCTTGGAACAGATTAGCTTGTTCAAGCACTATGCAGGTAAGTAAGGACGACAGATTTATTTGTTTACAATGTCCGATTTATGAAGACGTGCGTTTAGAACCGTTGAGTCGGACAGAGGAAAGTAAAAGCAAAAAGCCGCAAAGCATTACGCTTGCGGCTTTTTGCTTTTACAGATAGTCATTTATTCAAAGATTATTTCACCTCTTGCTCGAGAGAAAGTGAACGTGCCGAAATCTTTTAGTCCGTTTTTGTTCACAATCATGTTGTATTTCATTCCTTTGCGAACGATAACTTCGTATTTGTCGGCGAAGTACTTGCCGATATACGCGTTCTTGAAAGTCAATACGGAGTTGTCTAAGATGTTTCCCTCATCGTCAAAGGCTTTGTCGCGGTCGCGAAAATCGTCTTTGGTTATTCTTCCTGTCAAAAGAAAGTCCATCGCAATGTCCCAATCCAATACGGCGGCGTCTTTGTAACGTTCATCGTAGATGCAAGGAACAGCCCGCCCATTCAATATTATGTATATTTGCGCTTTGTTTCCGTCAATCATTGTTACTTTGATATGGTTGTCAGTATAAACGATTGGGACTTCGGTATCAGGCGGTGGAAGTGTGCCTTTCACCATATCTACTATAGGAGCTTTGAGTGCTGCATCTGCCAAGCTGTCTTGCACGGATTGCGGTACATAGTCGGTTCTCAATATTCTAAATTCGGTTCTTCTGTTGAGTTGGTGCGCTGCTTCTTTTTCGTTTTTGGTTTTGAGTTTTGATATGTATTCGTCTGTCAGTGTTACACCTTTTGGAAATTTGTATGTTTTGCCGTTCATTTCAACCTCGCAGTCTGTTTTCAATGTTCGAGGTATTCTGTCTCCATAGCCTTTCGGCACAAGGCGTTCTCTTTCTATTCCTCTTGCATAAAGGAAATCGACAACACTTTCGGCTCTTCTTTGGCTCAGTGTGTCGTTGGTTACTCTTAGGAATGGTCGTGAGTCGGTGTGTGAAGCTAATTCGATTACGTACGTCGGGTTGTTCACAAGAATCACAAGCAGGTCTGAAAGTGAGTCTTGATATTGATCCTTCAAATCCCACTTTGCAAGGTCGTATCTTATTTCCGGTAATACGACAGGTTCTTTTGGAATTGGGGTAAGGCGGAAGTCGTGAACAAGGTCTTTGCTTGTTGTAAGTCCTACGGTGTTTTCTTTTCCTTCGGTATTGAAGTAGTCGATTTGCGACACTTGTATTTTGTAGTTGACGTTGTACTTTATCTGTTCTGCCGTGAATTCGTATTCTCCTTTTCTGTTGGTTCTCGTCTCCAAAGAGGTATTATCATCTCCTATGAGTTTAACTTTTGCTCCATCAATAGCTTGCATTGATTTGTCGTCTTTTACCTTACCTTTCAAGGTAAACAACAATGGGGCTCTGTAGAAAGAGTATATGTCGTCTCCGCCTGTGCCGCCGTCTCTGTTTGAGGAGAAATAACCGCTTTCTTCGGCAGCAATGTTCTCTTCTTCAACATGGTTAAATACTATACCGATTTCGTCGTATGGGCTGTTTATAGGGTACATAAGGTTTTGAGGTTCGCTCCACTCGCCGTTTTTAAGTTCTGTGTAGAAAAGGTCAAAACCACCGAGTCCTGGCAGTCCGTCGGAGGAATAATACAGTCTTGTGTCGGAACGCAGTGTCGGAAATTCTTCTTTTCCTTCGGTGTTGATTTGTTTGCCGAGGTTGGTCACATTGCCAAAAGGTTCGTCAACGGAATTTCTGGTTGCTTTCCACAAATCATAGTCTCCTTCGCCTCCCGGACGGTCAGAGGAAAAATAAAGAGTTAATTCATCGGAACTTATTGCCGGGTGAAAATAGTTGTAGGCTGTGTCGCCCAAGTCTATCATGACAAAAGGAGATACGTTTTCGTCTGTTCTGTTGTTGTTTTTACTGTCTTTCTGTTGCTTGTTTTGTTTGCCTTTTTTCTCTTCCGGTTTGTTGGTGTATATGGCACAACTGAGCTGTTTGTTCTTCTTTATGTTACAACGAGAGAAGTAAACTCTTTGGGTTTTTGCTCCTGTAACCATTACAAGCTCTCCTTCGTTGGCATCGGTGTTTACTTGGTCCACTGTAATCAGTGACGGTTCTGACAGCTCACGGTTGTTTCCTTTACCGGTGGTGTATATATTGGAGAAGTACTCGCCGGTCCATACATCTTGTTCGGCTTTTTCTTCGCTCGGGCGGGAGGAAGTGAACGTAAGAGTCGTTTGTTCGTTTTGTCCAAGGTAGCGAGGCGCCCATTCGTTCCATTCCGTATTGACGTTCTTTTCTTCCCTTATTTGATGTCGGGTAGGGTTTTCTATCCACTTTTTGGCTAATGCGATGGATTGTAGACGTCTTTTTGCAAGGGCGTCATCGGGAACTAACTTTAGGTATTCCTTGTAATTGTATTCGGCAGCGTCCCAATCGCTGTTGAACTTTTGTATGTCTGCCATGTATAGGAATATCTTTGGTTGTTGAACGTAGTACTTTGCCTTAACAAGACGCTTGTATGTTTTTTCGGCTGATTTTTTGTCGTCAATCAAACGATAGCATTCGGCTTGTTGGAACATTATTCTGTCCTTTTCCTGCCTGTTTCCTTTTACTTTTGTGTAGGCTTTTTTGTATAGGTCAATGGCTGTTACGTATTGCTTGGATTCGAATGCCTCATCTGCAATTTCCGTTAAACTTCGCTTTTGGGCAAAAGTTGCGGTACCCATGATGACGAGTAATAGAAATAAAACTTTTTTCAGTCTCATATTTGTTTGCGTCTAATCTGTTATACTGCTTAAAAAGAGCTTTATAGCCGGTCTCGTAAAGTCGAGAGCCTCTTGTCGGCTCAAAAATTTTGACCACAAAGGTACGAATTTTCTTTTGGTTACATAGTGTTTGCTCACTATTTTTGCCCTAATGAATACGGAAATAAACCGGTGAAATGATTTTTTTATTGGGCTTTTCTTGTTCGAAAGTCGAGCTGATTTTCTTCTAATGTGTGCAGATGGTCGGTTTCGGAGAATTTGGCAGTAAAAATAATTCGGGTGATTTTCAATGCTTTGATAGGCATAGATGTTTTTTTCTTTGCCATTTTCTTTGTCGGAATGAAATTTCTCTGTAATTTTGCACTCCGTTTCGCTGAAAGAAATGGACGTCAGAAAAAACAATTAACATGTACGCAATAGTAGAAATAGCAGGACAGCAGTTCAAGGTACAGAAAGATCAAAAGATTTTCGTACACCGATTGAAAAATGAAGAAGGTGCGGAGTTGTCTTTTGACACCGTGATGCTGAAAGAAGATGATGGAAACGTAACCGTAGGTACTCCAACGATAAGTGGGGCGAGCGTCAGTGCTAAGGTTTTAAAGCACATTAAGGGCGAGAAGGTTTTGGTTTTCCACAAAAAGAGAAGAAAAGGATACCAAAAGATGAACGGTCATCGTCAGTATCTGACTCAAGTATTGATTACTGATATTAAGTAGTTTGGTGTTAGTACAAGTAAATTGATTGGTTAACAAGAAAAATATTAGAAAGATATGGCTCACAAGAAAGGTGTCGGAAGTTCCAGTAACGGACGTGAATCGGAAAGCAAACGATTGGGCGTGAAGATATTTGGTGGTCAGAAATGTATTGCAGGAAATATTATAGTGAGACAGAGGGGAACGCTTCATAATCCGGGTGCAAATGTAGGAATGGGAAAGGATCATACTTTGTTTGCATTGGTTGACGGAGTGGTAGAGTTTCGCAAGAAGAGAGATCATAAATCGTACGTGTCGGTTAGAACCGAAGCGTAGTTGACATCGCTCTGCATTGGATCTGTGTAGGACAATGCAAAAGTGGAGATAAAGGTAAGGTTTGTTTTATGCAGCCTTACGCATACAAGATTTCTTTACTAAGGTAGAGTTTAGATTTAGTAAAGAATTCAAGGGGACAGTTCTTTGACAATATGGACATACATATATAAGAGTAAGAGAGAAGAGAGAAAGAGTACACAGGGGATGCCTAGGCTCTTAGAGGCGAAGAAGGACGTGACAAGCTGCGAAAAGCCATGGGGATTGGCACATACGAGGAGATCCATGGATATCCGAATGGGGGAACCCGATATGTTGAAGACATATCACCGACGGAAAGTTGGGGCGAACGCAGGGAACTGAAACATCTAAGTACCTGTAGGAAGAGAAAATAACAATGATTCCGAGAGTAGTGGTGAGCGAAATTGGAGGAGCCCAAACCGAAGATGTTACGGCATTTTCGGGGTAGAAGGACCACGAGCATTTGAAGACGACATACAAGAATTACTTGGGAAAGTAAACCGGAGAGGGTGAAAGTCCCGTATTGGGCATGTTAGTTAGAGAATAGTGGGATCCTGAGTAAGGCGGGACCGGAGGAATCCTGTCTGAAGCAGCCGGCACCATCCGGCAAGGCTAAATACTACTAAGAGACCGATAGAGGAGTAGTACTGTGAAGGAAAGGTGAAAAGAACCGTGAATAACGGAGTGCAATAGAACCTGAAACTGTGTACTTACAAGCGGTCGGAGCCACGAAAGGTGGTGACGGCGTGCCTTTTGCATAATGAGCCTACGAGTTAATAATTTTAGCGAGGTTAAGATTCGGGAGGATTGGAGCCGAAGCGAAAGCGAGTCTGAAAAGGGCGACGAGTTAGAGTTATTAGACGCGAAACTTAGTGATCTACCCTTGGGCAGGATGAAGTTCTGGTAACACAGATTGGAGGTCCGAACCGGTAGCTGTTGAAAAAGCTTCGGATGACCTGAGGGTAGGGGTGAAAGGCTAATCAAACTGAGAGATAGCTCGTACTCCCCGAAAAGCTTTTAGGAGCTGCCTTGATAATAGTTTACAGAGGTAGAGCTACTGATAGGATGCGGGGGCTTCACCGCCTACCAATTCCTGACAAACTCCGAATGCTGTAAAGGTAAGATATCAGGAGAAAGGCCGTGGGTGCTAATGTCCGCGGCCGAGAGGGCAATAACCCGGACCATCGGCTAAGGTCCCGGAATGTATGCTAAGTTGAAATAACGCGGTAGGATAGCAGAGACAGCTAGGATGTTGGCTTGGAAGCAGCCATTCATTTAAAGAGTGCGTAACA
>CAZSFV010000041.1:0-13788 GCA_964606345.1 uncultured Bacteroidaceae bacterium
GCTTACAGGGATATGACCAAACGAGTCTATAAAAGATTTTACAATGATTTGTCAGAACTGAAAGACCTTCATTGATAAAATCACCGCAAGACGAGTGTAATCATAACTAACAACGTATCAGATGAAAACACATGACTATCTAAACTATGGTTTTAAGTTTGCAAATTATAAACCCGCGGTCGGTCGCCCCAAAGCAACCGACCGTTTTTCTTTTGTCTCGTTTCAGTAATTTATTTTCACAGAAATGAATTACCGAAAGTCGTTTTCGTTCAGCAGCTCGGGACGGCGTTGCCGGGTGCGTTGCAAGGATTGTTCGAACCTCCAGGCGTCAATCAGTTTGTCGTTGCCCGAGAGCAGTATTTCGGGTACTTTCCAGCCCTTGTAGTCTGCCGGACGTGTGTATACCGGCGGCGATACCAAGCCTTGCTGAAAGGAGTCGGTCAGAGCCGAACTCTCGTCGTTGAGTACTCCGGGCAGCAGCCTGACCACGCTGTCGGCAATGACGGCGGCAGCCAGTTCGCCACCGCTCAACACGTAGTCGCCTATCGAAATTTCTCTTGTAACAAGGTGTTGCCTTATTCTTTCGTCCACGCCCTTGTAGTGTCCGCACAGTATGCAGAGGTTCTCTTTCAGTGCCAATTCGTTGCAGACCGACTGCGAGAGCTTTTCGCCGTCGGGAGCGGTGTAAATCACCTCGTCGTAGGTGCGGAGGGCTTGCAGTTGCCTAAGGCAGTTGTCCACCGGCTCTATCTGCATGACCATGCCCGCTCCACCGCCGTAGGGATAGTCGTCCACGTTGTGATTTTTGTTTAAGGAATAGTCTCTAAGGTTGTGTATTCCAACGCTGAACAGCCCTTTCTCTTTGGCTCGTTTCAGAATGCTCTGCGAAAATATTTCCGTGAACATGTCGGGGAAAAGTGTAACAATGTCTATGTGCATAATCAAGTGTTTTTTGCCTTTCGAAAAGGGCTTCACGCCCTTGCGTTCAGTGCGAACGCCCTTTCGTGAAATCCTTCTTTCAATCCGTCGGCTTGCCACAATGATTACGAAAAAGTAAAAAAAAAGTTGCTGCCGCTTTTGCAGTTGAGCATTTATTCGTACATTTGCCAAATTAAATTGACGAAAGAATGATGAGATACGGCAGAATGACGGGATTGGTTGTCTTGGCTTTTGTTTCGGTGCTTTGCGGCGAGGCTTTCGCCCAAATCAGGCAGTATGGAAACATGCCCGATTTCGATTATGCGGATTACGACAACCATTTGAAGTTCATGGTCAAACCCTTTGCCTTGACGGGACAGACCTTGTATTTGCAAGATGTTTCGGACACGGCTTTGAGGAATTATTTCTTTGTGGGAACGCTTGCCAAGCCTGAAAAGGAAGACAGAACGGGTGTGGAATACTACAAGCTCAAACGCATGCCGCAAGAGAAAATCGCCCAACTCAAAGGCGAGTGGTTCATTGTTGCGGACTATGTGGCAGATCAGTTTGCGTTCAACAAGATTTACAAGGCGGAGGTGCATAAACGCGACTTCAAGAACATGCAACACCCTTTCCTTAAACTTGTTGTCGGTTCAAGCGGCGATACCGTCTTCTACAACTACCAGAACTTCTACAACCGCTACAACTTCCCTTTCACTCCGATGAGCTATTTCAATGCCAACAAGAACCAATACCCGCGGAACAAATTCTCCAACGAAGATGTTTCGATAGTGGACTACGACACCAACAGCAATTACGCCCATCTGCCGATGCGTTTGGTGGGACAGAGAATAAGCCTGCCGGTTGTAACGGACGAAACGATTGCCCGGCTGTTCAACGGCACAAGGTTGTACAACTACGACGACGACAGCCGCAAGTATTCGTTCACCGATTATCCGATAGGCAAGGCAAAACTGTTGGCAGGCAAAACCTTCACCGTTGCCGATTGGTGCCACAGTGCCGAGAGCCTCACCGACGTGTATTTGAAATTGGTGGAAAAGGGCAGAAGAGACACCGTCTACTACAAATACCCCACCTTGAAGGAAAGGGGAGAGTTCCACTTCGTGATAGAGGCGTTCTACAAAAGGGCGAGAGCCTTCTACAAGGACAAGGACTTCGTTGTAAGGGGCGACAAGTTCCCCTTGACGGTTATCGATTTAAGGTGGAAAAGACCCATAACGGTTAAACAAGGCGATGTTTTCCATTGTTTGGACTTTGTGGTCAAAGACGGAAAGTTCCAAATGCTGATGCGTAACCAAAAGGGACGCAAGTTCTACCTTGCGGAGGACTTTAACTTGGGCGACCGTTTGAGCTTCGAACTCTATCTTGCCGACGGCAACAAGGTGTTGAAGTATAAGGATACCTACCCGACTTACTACAAAGCCATCTTACAAAAGGAACTGATAAAGGACATGACAATGGACATGGCAGACCTTTCGTGGGGCGATCCGGAGCGAGATGTGGAAACGAACTTCGACGGCAGCAACCGACACTGGTTCTACATGGGAAATATTTACGTCATCTTCCGCAATAACAAGTTGCACAGGGTTGCAATGATACCGGTGGAACTACGTTAGAAACAAAGTAAAAAAAGCAAATGAGCGACTATTTCGACCAAGAGGACGGTTTTGATTACGAACAGGAGTTGCTGTCGCTTGTGGCAGACTTCGCAAAAAAGGTGCAGAACAACGAGCCTTCGGTGTTTTACGACCTCGACGACTGGTTGGACATCATAGACTATTTTATTGCCGAGGACCCGGATAACGCTCTGTTGGGTGTGGCTCTCGACAAGGCGGAGGCTACATATCCGCACAGTGTCGAGATAACTGTCCGCAGGGCAGAATATCTTTCGCAATTTGATCTTAATGCGGCGTATGAGCTTTTGAACGAAGAGAGAACGAGAAACTGCTACCGCAGTGAGGAAGATGGTTCTCTTATTTACTATCAGTTTGCAAAGGTGCTTATCCGCATGAAGCGATACGCCGATGCCGAGATTTGTCTGTTAAGGAGCAAAGAATTGAATAACGAGTTCTTCTTTGAACAGATGGCAGAGATTGCGGTTCGCCGCAAAAGGTTCGATGAGGCGGAACAATCTGTGCTTCGTGCCTTGGACAGAGACAAAGATCGTTTGATGGAAGATGATGTTTCGGCATACGGGGCAGGGGATTTTCTTTTCTTGAACACCGTTTTGTCAGACAATCTGTTGACCTTGGCAGCCACTGTTTGCAGACGCCGCAAGGAAAGCGTCGAAAAGCTGACCGAAGCAATGGAATACTTCGTCAGAGAGAACCCTTTCTCTTGCGACTATTGGGAAGCACTTGCCGAGTTTCACATGAGGGCAAAGAACTATGAGGGGGCGGAACAAGCCTACGGCTATGCATTGAGCCTTGCACCCGATGATTTGGACATAAAACGCAAGATGTTGCAAATCCACATGAGCAGGCTCGACAAGCGGAAGACCTGCCTTGCGATAGACAAGCTCATCATCGACATAGAAAAGGAGCAGGAGCGTGTGAAGGAAAAGCGTCTGCAAAACAATTTGCACGAGCTTTGGAAGGCATGCATGAGGGAGTACTTGGAGAGCAGCATTTATTTGCAGTGGTACGACAAATGCTTTGCAATGTGCGAAAAAGTGTTGGAAAAGAACAAGAGCGTTCCGATTTGCGACGGCTTGACCTTCTATTCCAAGGGAGAGATACGCATGTTCATGGCACGTTGTTTGGTTTTCACGGGCGAAACGGACAAGGGACTGCGTTTGGCAATGAAGGTAATGCAGGACGAACCGGAATACTACGGACACAGGATAAGCTTTGCCGAACTGCTCTGCGACTGCGGCGACATGCAACAGGCAGAGGAGATTTACCAAAGCATATATGAACAGTGCAGCGAACAGGCAGCCAAGACGCAGTTTAACGACGATGACGAAAGGGAAACTGCCATATTTTTCAGAAAGCACAAGTGCTATGTTGCCGCTTCGTGGGCGGTGAAGATGGCACAAAATGGCAGGGTGGAACAGGCAAGCACGCTGATGGAGGAGCTGTTCTCCAACATGGACAAGGAGGCAGAGAGCGAGATGTTTGTCATAGAATGTTCGTTGATAGAGATATTGCAGTGCGTGGAGGACTCCCGGGACAAAATAAACGAGATATTGGAAGACATGATATTGGAACGAGACTATACGGCAGAGGCGATAGTACACCGTATTCCCTCACTTACGGAGGACAAGGAATATGTCCTCAAATTGAAAGAACTGACAGAAAAAGCAGAAGAGAATGATTGACGGATTGAAAAAAGTTTTGGTTTTGACGCTTCTTGCAGCGGTGAGCCTTGCACCCCTTGCCGCAAGGAGCGAAGGGGGCAAAGCGGCAACAGAGCCGCAACAAGAAAAGGAAACCCTTGTTGAAAGGGTGAGCGGTTGGTATATGGACAACATGAACTACGGAACGGTTACCCTGCTCATGGTGGTGGAAAGCAGTTTCATACCCTTTCCCTCCGAGGTTGTGGTGCCTCCTGCCGCCTATAAGGCATTGGAGGAGGACAGCAACATGAATATCGTTTTGGTAGTCGTTTTTGCCACCCTTGGAGCAATATTGGGAGCAGTGGTGAACTACTACCTTGCCCTGTGGTTGGGGCGTCCCATCATATATAAGTTTGCCGAGAGCAGATTGGGAAAGATGTGCCTTTTGAGCAAAGAGAAGATAGAAAAGGCAGAAGCCTATTTCGACAAGCACGGCAAAAGCTCCACCTTCGTCGGCAGGCTTGTTCCCGGCATTCGTCAGCTGATTTCCATACCTGCCGGACTTGCAAGAATGAACATACTGAACTTTGTATGCTTCACGGCTTTGGGAGCGGGAATTTGGAACATTATCCTTGCCGTTCTCGGTTATGTGGGACACGGCAACAAGGAGCTGATAGACCGTTACAGCGGCGAACTGTCGTATGTGCTGCTCTTTTTGGGTGCGGCATTTGTCGCTTACCTGATATTTAAGGCGGTAAAGAAAAAGAAGAAGTAGAGTGGAGCTGTATGCTTTGGTAGGCAAACCGCTTTCGCACTCCTTTTCGCAAAAGTATTTCAGAGAGAAGTTCTGCGGCGAGAGCATAGAGGCGGATTATGAGCTGTGGGAAGAGGACTCGGTGGAGGAGGCTTTGGGCAGGGTTGAAAGAACCCCGCAACTGAAAGGCTTCAACGTTACCATGCCCTACAAAAGGGATATATTGCCATACATGGACAGCTTAGACTCTTCGGCAAAGGAGTGCGGCAACGTGAACTGCGTAAAGGTTTTGCGGACGGCATGCGGCACACTGTTGAAGGGGTACAACACAGATTTTTACGGTTTCGAAACGGCTTTGGGCGAAAGTGTGGACATAAACGCCATAAGGCGGGCAGTCATTCTCGGAAGCGGAGCGGTTTCGCAAACAATAGCAAAGGTGTTGGAAAAGCACGGCATATCTTACCGTATTGCGAGCCGGCGGAGGTTTGTCGACGACAGACACATAAGCTATGAACAACTCGACAAGGAGCTTTCGGACTATGAACTGTTGGTGAACGCCACCCCTGTCGGAATGCACCCTTTGGAGAACGCCGCTCCGCCGATAGACACCGCCAAGCTGCAGGCCTCGCAAATGGTTTTCGACCTTATCTACAACCCCGAAAGAACCTTGCTGCTCCAAAGAGCCTCGGCAAAGCACTGCCGGGTGTCCAACGGTTTGAGAATGCTCGTCTTGCAAGCCGAAAAGGCTTGGAAAATATGGCAAAGCAACTGAGTCGGCGAAAGATTGCAAACAGGGCAAAGCCCTCGGGTTGCGAAGAAAAACGCAGCAGGAGACGCAGCTTGCCGAAATGACCGCATATTTTAAGGAACGAGGCGTGGAATTTCGGAAATATGTCGTACCTTTGTGGACTGAAAACAATGAGTCATGAAAGAATTTTCGGACGAAAGGAATTTTTGCATAATAATGGCAGGCGGTATAGGCAGCAGGTTTTGGCCTATGTCGCGAGTGAAAAAGCCGAAGCAGTTCTTAGATGTGTTGGGTACGGGCGAGACCTTGTTGCAAGCCGCCTACAAGAGGGCTGAAAGGGTTTGCCCGGTGGAGAATATCTACGTGGTTACTTCGGGAACGTACGGCGATTTGGTATCGGAAGACCTTCCCGCTCTTCCGAAAGAGAATATCCTATGTGAACCGGTCAGGAGAAACACCGCACCCTGCATAGCTTACGCCATGGCGAAGATAGAGAGCCGTTGCAAGGAGGCTTTGGTGCTGGTCATGCCGAGCGACCACCTGATTATGAACACGGACAACTTTATTTCCCAAATACAAAAAGGCTTCCGTCTGGCTCAAAGGCAGGAGGTGCTGATTTGTTTGGGTATCAAGGCTTCGTATCCGAATACGGGCTACGGCTACATACAATACAGAGACGATGTGTGTGCCGTTGGCGATTGCGGCATAAAGAAAGTGAAGCTCTTCACCGAGAAACCGGCATACGAAATGGCATGCAGCTTTGTTGAAAGCGGCGATTTTCTTTGGAATGCAGGCATATTCATTTGGTCGGCACAAGCCATAAGGAACGCTTTTGCCAAGTTCCTGCCCGAGGTTGCCGAAGCCTTGGACAAAGGCAGGCAGGTGCTGAACACGGACAAGGAAGCAGCGTTCATAGAGGAGGCTTACTCGGTTTGCCCTTCCATATCCATAGATTACGGCATAATGGAAAAGGCGGACAATGTTTATGTGATACCCTCGGACTTCGGTTGGAGCGACATAGGCTCATGGGGAGCGTTGTACAACGTATCTGCAAAGGACGAAAACGGCAACAGCGTGGTTGGCAGCAACGTCATGCTGTACGATTGCAAGAACTGCCTTGTGCGAGTGCCGAAGCAACGCATGTTGGTCGTTCAGGGATTGGAGGATTACATAGTGGTGGAGAACGAGGGCGTTGTGATGATGTGCCGAAAGGGCGAGGAACAGAGAATAAAACAGTTTACCACGGACGTGGAGATAGAAAAAGGCAGTGAGTTTATTTAGAAAATCAGAAAAACACAGGTAAAGATGGAAAACATAAAACGAACAGAACTTAGAGAGCTTTTCAGAGACGATAACGAGCAACTTGTGGGAAGCAAGGTTTGCGTTAAAGGCTGGGTGAGAACAAAGAGAGGTGGCAAGAACATAGCGTTCATAGCGTTGAACGACGGCAGTTGCATACATAACTTGCAGATAGTGGCAGAGGCTGCCTTGTTTGAGGAAGATTTGTTGAAGAGAATAACCACCGGAGCCTGCATAAAGGCGGTAGGCACTTTGGTCGCTTCGCAGGGAGCGGGTCAGAGCTTGGAGATACAGGTAGACGAGATAGAAATATACGGCGAGGCAGACCCGGCAACCTATCCTTTGCAGAAGAAGGGACACACCTTAGAGTTTTTGAGAGAGATTGCCCACCTTCGTCCCCGCACGAATACCTTTTCGGCAGTGTTCAGAATAAGGCACGCAATGGCGTATGCCATTCACAAATACTTTAACGACAGAGGTTTTTACTATTGGCATTCGCCCCTTATCACGGCATCGGACTGCGAGGGAGCTGGCGAGATGTTCCAGGTAACGACCTTGGACATGGAGAACCCGCCTCGCACAGAAGAAGGCAAGGTGGACTACTCCAAGGACTTCTACGGCAGACATACCTCCTTGACCGTGAGCGGTCAGTTGGAGGGCGAGTTGGGTGCAATGAGCCTTGGAAAGATTTACACCTTCGGACCTACCTTCCGTGCAGAAAATTCCAACACACCGAGACACCTTTCGGAGTTTTGGATGATTGAGCCGGAGATGGCGTTCTACGAAATAGAGGACAACATGGACCTTGCGGAGGACTTCATCAAGTACTTGGTGCGTTATGCACTGCTTTACTGCCGTGAGGATTTGGAGTTCTTGACCGAAAAGTATGACAGCGAGTTGTTGGCCCGTTTGAACTTTGTGGTAACGCACAACTTTGTCCGCATGACCTACACAGAGGCAATAGCCGTGTTGGAGAAGTCGCATCACAAGTTCGAGTTCCCCGTTCATTGGGGCGTGGATTTGCAGAGCGAACACGAAAGATACCTTGTCGAACACTACTACAAGGCTCCGGTCATACTCACCGACTATCCGAAAGAGATAAAAGCCTTCTACATGAAGCAGAACGACGACGGCAAAACGGTCAGAGGAATGGACGTGCTTTTCCCCGTCATAGGCGAAATCATAGGCGGTTCGCAAAGGGAGGAGAGCATAGACAAGCTCTTGGCAAGAATGGCAGAGGTAGGCATAGAAGAAAAGGATATGCAGTGGTATTTGGATACTCGACGCTTTGGTTCGGCACCGCATTCGGGCTTCGGATTGGGCTTCGAGAGGCTGTTGCTGTTCGTAACCGGCATGAGCAACATAAGGGATGTGATACCGTTCCCTCGCTATCCGAAGAACGCAAACTATTAGCAGTATAAAAACAAGGCTTTGTGGCACAGAGTCAGCGATTGAAGCAGGTTCAAAAACAGCGGCTCGCACCCGTTCAGCGGCTTTGCGGGCAGCTGTTGGAAGTTCCGCTTTCGGAATTGGACGCAAGGATAGAGGAGGAGCAGCAGGTTAATCCCTACCTTGACCAAGAGTTGGAGGCGGAGGAGAAACCCGTGGATTTTGAACTCACCGAGCGTGAGGGACAACGCAGCCACAAGGGTGAGTTTGTCGACCGTTGGTTTCAGGACGACGGCGAGCAGGTGTATAGGGTGAACAAGTCCGAGGAAAGCGGCGAAAGGGAGCGTTCGGCTTCCACCTCGCTGATGGACGACCTTATGCAGCAGCTCCGCTTGAGCAACATCAGCGAAAAGGAGTACGAGATAGGCGAGATGATAATCGGCAACATAGACGAGAGAGGCTACTTGCGAAGAACGCCCGAAGCTATTGCCGACGATTGGTTCTTGAACAAGGGCGAGGACTTGCCGAAAGAGGAGGTGGAGGCTGTGTTGAGGCTTGTCAGAGGCTTTGAACCGGCAGGAGTGGGAGCGACGGACGTGAGGGACTGCCTCATGTTGCAGTTGGAAAGAGCAGAAAAGACGGACGAGGCAACGCTTTTGGCAGAAAGGATACTCACCTCATGCTGGAGCTTGATGTGCAGCCGCCGGTTTGAGCAGATTAGGAAGAGGTTAAATGTGGAGGAGGAGCTTTTCTCGCAAGCTCTTCAAAAAATACATAAGCTCAACCCCGCTCCGGGTTATGCGGACAGTGTCTCTGCGGACGAGGCAGGCGTCATTCCCGACTTTGTGGTGCATCAGACCCCGGAGGGCGAGCCGGAGGTGTCGCTCAACCGCCCTTACCGTCGCAGGTTGAGGGTAAACCCGGAGGGCGAACGAATGCTTGCAGGTTTGGAACAGAAGCCGGAAAAAGACGAGAGAACGATTCAGTTCCTCAAAGAAAAGATAGAGTCGGCAAAAACCTTCATAGAAGCCTTCAATCAGCGGGAACAGACGCTTAAAAACATAATGGAAGCCATAGTGTCGTATCAGCGTGAGTTCTTCATCAGCGGCGATAAGTCCAAGCTCAAACCGATGAAGTACGACAACATAAGACTCATGACCGGCTACGGCGAAAGCACAATTTCCCGCATGGCAAACGAAAAATATGTGCAGACTTTCTTCGGTACGTTCAAGCTCAAGGAGGTCTTTTCCAATTCGGTGAACACCGCCATGGGCGAGGAGGTGTCGGCAGAGGCAATACGGAGCGAGCTTGCCGAAATAATACAAAACGAGGACAAAGCAAAACCATATACGGACGAAGAACTCTCGGAGCTTTTGCAAAAAAGGAACTACGCCATTTCTCGCCGCACCGTTGCCAAGTACCGCGACCGACTCGGCATATTACCCGCAAGCCGGAGAAAGCAAAGATAAAGCACCCCTATGAGCGACAACACACAAATCAATCCAGCGGGCGAAAGAATTGCAAAGGCAATATGCATAATCTTTCATCCCTTGCTTATGCCCACTTACGGAATGATGCTCATCGCTTTCCTGTCGTCGAAAACCGTGTTCGCACTTCCGCTTATGGTCAACCTTGAGGTGATTTTCCTTTTCTTTGTTTTGACCTTTCTTTTGCCTGCTTTGGCGATATATTACCTTTTTACGAGTAAAAGGATAGGGGACTTGGACGTTAGCGACCGCAAGCAAAGGAATACGCCCTATGTGGTGGCAATGCTTTCTGCCCTTGTAACGCTTTATCTCTTTGGCGGCATGTACCGCTACCTTTTCATTGTACCCATGATTTCGTCTTATCTGTTGTGCATAGTTGCTGCCACCATAGAGAATCACTTCACCAAGGTCAGCGTTCACGCCATGGCTTGCGGAGCTATGAACAGCTTCCTTTTCATGATAAACCTCTATGCCGAGGCTCGCTACTTTTGGCTCTTTGTTGCAGGTATTTTGGTTTCGGGATTGGTCTGTTCGGCACGCCTTTTCTTGAACCGGCACAATGAATTTCAAGTCCTGTTGGGCTTTATATCGGGAATTTGTATTACATTTGCAGCGTTTTTTGTGGGCATATAGATGGACACACACCTGAGAAAGACATATTTTTTACCTTTATTGCTTTTGTTTTGCTCGCTGAGCGTTGCGGCTCAAAGTTCGCAGCCCTCGGAAAAGGGCGGACGTTCTGCCAACAGGCGTTTTGCCGATTCTCTCTACGCTCTGCATAATCCGGGGAGTGTCAAAGTCGCAAAGGACAAAACCGTTGCCAAAGGGAAAAACGACACCATCAAGCTTTCTTCCCGCTCCTACATAAGCAACAACAAGGAAATACCCTCTGCCACCCTTTACCAAAACACATGGTACACCGAAAGGGTGAAGGTTCCGGATTTTTCTTTCAAGCAGATACCCGATGAGATTGTCCTTCGGCTCATCAATCCGGGCAAGGGGCAGCACTTTTGTTTTCCGATAAAGAAACCCAAGTCCTCGTCCTACGGTTGGCGATGGGGCAGACCGCATACGGGAATAGACCTTGCGCTGAACACGGGGGACAAGATTTATGCAGCATTCGACGGCGTGGTAAGGCTTGCCAAGTACAACGGCGGCTATGGTAATTGCGTCGTCATCAGGCACTACAACAACCTCGAAACCCTTTACGGACACCTTTCGAAGATAAATGTGAAAGTGGGAGAGAAGGTGAAAGCCGGAGATGTGATAGGCTTGGGCGGAAGCACCGGACACTCCACCGGTCCGCACCTGCACTTCGAGTGCCGCCTGCTCTACGCCTGCTTCGACCCCGAATGGATATTCGATTTGGAAACATACAGCATCAAAACCTCCTTCATCAGAATAGACAAGAGCTATTTCGGAGTGGAGTCCTCAGAAACGAAAGCCGGCAAAAAATCGGCAAAGAGCCGTTTATGCAAAGTGGACAAATGCTTCGAAGGCAAGCCTTATGTGAAGACCTCTTCGCTCATAGCCGAGGAAAGAAAATTGATAAAGAGCGGCAAAATACCGCAATATACCGTAGTGGTCGGCGGAGTGGGTTCGCAGGTGAGGGAAAACCATAAATACATAATGGCTCACAAGGGCGACAAAATGAAAGCCATAGCCAAACGCTACAACCTCTCCGAAGACGAATTGCGACGCATGAACCCTTCGGTCAAGTCAGACCTAATAAAGCAACAAACGAAAATAAGAATAAAGTAATGTCATCAAGTTTGAAAAACCTGTCCACCTACAACAGAGACGAAGTTCCCTCGGGTGAAAAGGGTATATTCGGCATAGTGGTGTCCGAATGGAACAAAGAAATAACGGATAACCTCCTCCAAGGAGCGGTAGACACACTCTTGGAACACGGAGTGGACGAAAAGGATATATATGTGAGGTATGTGCCGGGCAGCTTTGAACTGCCATTCGGTGCGTCCACACTTTTGGAAAAGAAGAAGTTCGATGCGGTCATCTGCCTCGGCTGTGTGATACAGGGCGAGACTCGGCACTTTGAGTTCATCTCGCAAGCCGTGGCTCACGGTGTGATGAAGGTAAGCCTGACCGAAGGCATACCGGTCATATTCGGCGTGTTGACCACCGACAACCTTCAACAGGCAAAGGACAGAAGCGGCGGAGCTTTGGGAAACAAAGGAGTGGAGGCAGCCGTTACGGCATTGAAAATGGCAGCCCTATGATACAGCCCAAGCAGGCAAGGATTATATTTTACGGCACTCCCGAGATAGCAGCCTATCAGTTGCAACAACTCGTCGAAAGGGGTTACAACATAGTTGCGGTGGTGAGCCAACCCGACAAACCGGCAGGCAGGGGCAGAAAGCTCAGCCAACCGGCAGTCAAGCAGTATGCCCTGCAACAGAACCTGCCCGTCTTCCAACCCGAAAGATTGAAAGACGCCCTCTTTTGCGAGCAGGTGGAGAGCCTTTCGCCCGATATGCAGATAGTGATGGCTTACAGAATGATTCCCGAGTGCATCTACCGCATACCCAAATACGGAACATTCAACCTGCACACCTCGCTTCTTCCCCAATACCGTGGAGCAGCTCCAATAAACAGGGCAATCATGAACGGCGAAACCGAAAGCGGAATAAGCACCTTCCTTTTGAACGAACAGATAGATTGCGGAATGATAGTCCACCGCAAACCGATTGCCATAAGCGACAAGATGACGGCAGGCGAACTGCACGACGCAATGATGTATGCCGCACCCGACCTGATTGAACAAACAATAGCAACGCTCCTTTCGGACAAACCGCAGCTTATCGGTCAGGAAGAAATATCGGTCGGCGAACTCAAAACAGCCCCAAAGCTGTATAAAGAGGACATGCTCATCGATTGGCATCGCAGCGGCAGAGAAATAGTCAACCACATAAGGGGATTAAGTCCGTATCCTGCAGCATTTGCGGTGTTCAAAGAGCCTCAAAGCGGCAAACAGCACCGATTCAAGTTCTTCGAAGCCGAATTTCACGAACAAAACATTCAACCCGACACCATTGGGCAGTTGAACATAAGCAGCAAAGGCACTTTGGAGGTTAATTGTGCCGACGGCAAGGTACAAATAATTGACATACAGTCCGATGGAAAGAAAAGAATGAAAACCGACGCCTTTCTCAGAGGCTTCAAAATCCCTACTCCGCTTTATGCCGGGCAATAAAAAAGAGGGCAGAAGCAAAAAAAAAGCACAAAAGTTTTGCAGAGAAAGAAAAAAAATGTAGCTTTGCAAGCGGTAAACACATTAAAACAAATTGATTATGACAAAGAAAGAATTTGCAGACAAGATGGCAGAAACGTCAGGATTGTCCAAAGTAGATGCAGCCAAGGCATATGATGCGTTTTTGAAGGTAACCACCGATTACTTGAAAGCAGGTGAAAAGGTTTCATTCTTGGGCTTCGGTACATTCTCCGTACAAAGAAAAGACGAGAGAACAGCCCGCAACCCACGCACAGGAGAGAGCATAAAAGTTCCGGCAAAGAACGTTTTGAAGTTCAAAGCAGGCAGCGAAATTGCAAAAGCAATAGAGTAAAGAGAGAGACAAGTTTTAATTTCAAATTAATTACCAAAGGCGTGCCGCGACAGAAGTCCGGTGCGTCTTTTTTTTATGGTAGAGGAAAGGCAATACCGCACCATTATCTGCCGCCGCATTCCCCGGCTGCGGAGCTACCGCCTGCACCGAGCCGATTAAAGAGAAAACAGCCCCTTTGCATTCGAAAGTTCGGAAAAGTGTACCGTTACAACACAAAATCGAACTGTTTAATGCGTTTAATTCATCTGAAATACCTATTTTTGCATTCGAAAGTTCGGAAAAGTGTACCGTTACAACACAAAATCGAACTGTTT
>CAZSFV010000041.1:13888-18596 GCA_964606345.1 uncultured Bacteroidaceae bacterium
AATGTAAAAGACATGGAAGTAGAAAGAGACATCATACAGATTTTCAAAAAATGGAAAATTGCCCCCGAGCGTAAACCCATCTTGCTGAAAGGAGCAAGACAGATAGGAAAAACATGGGCAATGGAAACATTTGGCAAAGAGAATTTCGATAACTGTGTTCGTTTTGATTTTGACCGACAACCCGAATTGAAAACAGTCTTTCAGAAGACCAAGAATCCTGAGCGTATCATAAAAGAGCTTTCTCTGTATTGTGAAGAGCCATTGACCGCAGGCAAAACTTTGATTATATTCGATGAAATACAAGAATGCGAGGAAGCCCTGAACAGTTTGAAGTATTTTCAAGAAGATGCACCCGAATACCACATAATTGCAGCAGGCTCTCTGCTCGGAGTAGCTGTCAAAAAGCGTAAAATGACTGTGCCGGTGGGTAAGGTCAAAGTATTGAAAATGTATCCTATAACCTTCAAAGAATTTCTGCGGGCAAGCGACAGAAAAACCTTCGAATACATAGATGCCTTGGAACAAATAGAACACCTGCCGGAAATAATCCTCAACAAACTGTTTACCGAATATCGTCGCTATCTTGTCTCAGGCGGAATGCCAGAAGTTGTTGTCCGTTTGCTTGAAAACAAAGGTGTGGCTGCGGTGGAGGAGACTTTGCAGGACATACTTGACCTGTATGAACTTGATTTTGCCAAGTATGCAGCGGCTCGTGAAATACCGCGGATACATGCGATATGGCACTCCCTGCCTGCTCAGTTATCAAAAGAAAATCGTAAATTCATCTACAAAACAATCAAGACAGGAGCTCGCTCAAAAGACTACGAAGATGCATTGATGTGGCTTGAAGATGCAGGAATGATATACAGGGTATACAACATCGACAAACCCGGCATGCCACTGTCTGCATATATAAAAACCGATGCCTTTAAGGTTTATGCATGCGATTGCGGGCTTTTGCGACGATTGGCGCATTTGCCTGCCGCAGTCATAACCAACCCCATAGCCAACTATACGGAATTTAAGGGAGCATTAGCCGAAAATGCCATCTTGCAAACGCTAATGCCGTTAACCGATGACCAAGTGCCGAGCTATTGGACATCTGACGCTACTGCCGAGGTGGACTTTGTCATGCAATGGGAGGAAAACATAATACCGATAGAAGTCAAAGCCGAGGGTAATATTGGCGGAAACAGTCTCTCTGTCTATAACAAGAAATACAATCCTCCGTGTCGCATACGTTTTTCAATGATGAACCTACAATACAACCAAAATCTGTTAAGTTGCCCATCGCCATTGGCAGATTGGTTGGGCAAACTGCTTAAACTCTTAGGTTGATTTGAGCCGCACGAACAAAAGCAACGCCTTGCCAAAGGCTGCGCACGCCGCCATTGAAACAACCAACCGCCCGTTATGCGTTCTTTCTCAGGAATAATGCTCTAATTAAGCTGACAATTTCCAAAAACATTGTTGGCAAACTCTTTAACCATATTCGGAGTAAACACTTCTTTCGCAATGCATAGCAACCAGAGAACGCCAATTCGTCTATATTCATTACCCCTTGGGAAAAACGACCGATTGCAAGTTGCGACAAAAGCTGAACGCACCGTCTCCTATGTACGTTACGCCATTGGGAATAACGATTGACTGCAAAGCGGAGCATTCGCTGAACGCATGGTCTCTTATTTTCGTTACGCCTTTCGGGATAATGACCGACTGCAAAGCGGAGCAACGATAGAACGTCCATGATCCTATTTTCGTTACACCCTCGGGAATAACGACCGACTGCAAGGTGAAGCAATCGCGGAACGCACATTTTCCTATTTTCGTTACGCCCTCGGGGATAACGACCGACTGCAAGGTGAAGCAATCGCGGAACGCCCGGCTTTCTATTGCAGTTACTCCCTTCGGTATCCGGATTTCTTTTTCCATTGACCAACAGGAAATAAGTCTTTTCCCATCGTTTGAATACAGAATATTGTCCACAACCTTAAAGTGTGGACTTTTGCAAGTTAGATTAAGCTTATAACAACCGTTGAACGCACCGCCTCCTATTTCCGTTACGCCCTCCGAGATAACGACCGACTGCAAGTTGTGGCAACGGTAGAATGCACCGTTTCCTATTTTTTTCGCTACGCTTTCGGGAATAACAACCGACTGCAAGTTGTGGCAACCGCTGAACGCACCGTTTCCTATTATCGTTACGCTCTCGGGGATAACGACCGATTGCAAGTTGCGGCAATCCTCGAATGCTCGGCTTCCTATTATCGTTACGCTCTCGGGAATAACGACCTCTTTTAAAGAAGAGCAACCGTTGAACGCACCGTTTCCTATTTCTTTAACTCCCTCGGGGATAACGATTGACTGTAAAGCGGAGCAATCCATGAACGCATGGCTGTCTATTATCAATGTGCCTTGTTTGATTGTATATGCGGTTATGTCGTCAGGAACGCTTATCAGTATTAAGCCGTACAATGCGTACTCGGCGCCAAAGTCATCTGTTATGTTTTCAATCAACTTTATTTATCGTTTTGTTTTTCTTTACAGTATTCGCCACGCAAAGGTAAGAAAAAATCCTTTCCCCCTTTGCGAAAATCCTTTGGCTGATAGGTTTTTCTCTTTCTTTGATTGACGGCGGGCTACAGGGTGGGGGTTGCCCGGTTTTCCAAGAATTTTTTCATTTCTGTCCAATCTTGGAAAGTGGTTTCGTTGGAGGAGTATGCAAGCAGGTCGAGGATTGTGGTTTGGCTGCCGAAGTTGAATGCTTTCCCTATTTTTTCGGCTGCCGAGTTGATTATTTCTGCCACCTCGTCCTTGTCTGTCAATTTCCAAACGGCTTGTTGTTCGTAATAGTCCGACAGCTCATCGTTCAATTCCAATAAATCGCTTGTCTTTATGCATTGCCCATATTTTGAGTTCAGCTTGTCCACAAAGCTGTATTGGTACCGTTTGCAGCGTTCGTTGCTTTTGAACTTTGTCCTAAGAAGTGGCAGTTTGTTGTTGCATTGTTCTTGCAAGGCTTTTTCGAATGACTGTTTTTCGGTTTCGGTCAAGGTGTATTTTCTTGCAAACAGTTCTGCCGTTACGGCAGGTTCTTTCAGCAGCACGGCTTCTTGTGTGTAAAGTTCTGCCACAAAGGAGTTGATTTTGTATTTGTCGAGAAGTTTTTTCTGCAAGATATTCATGTGCTTGTCCGTTACCCAATCGCGGTCGAATATCAGTACAGATTTTTCCCAAAGGGATTTGCCGTTGTGTATTGCTTTGAAGATGTCGTGGTATCCGTCTATTTTGTCCAATATTTTGGATATGCCTCCCAGAACCCAAAACATTATCTTGTGGTTGTAATTCAGCGGTTCTTTGTAGAACAGGTCTGCAAGCAGGCGGGCATCGTTCACGCCTTCCACAAAAACTATCCTCTCGGCTTCAACGGCACTTATCAAATCCAAGCCGTCCGCTTCTTGGTTGATGCTTTTTATCAACGATGTTGTGGCGGCAGGGTAGAAGCCCGCAAAATGAGGTTTGTCTATTCTTGCCGTTGAAACGGGGCTTATGCTTTTGAGTTCTTCATGATTCAAATCTACGTGATACAGATTGGGAAAAGGTGTGATTCGAATCATGGATTCGTTGTGGGTGCTTATTATTATCTGGTTTGTGTTTCCGCTTCTGTTGGCAAGCACTTTGAACAAACGGTTTTGAATATCTCTGTGCATGTGGCTGTCAGGCTCGTCTAACAGCACTATGTTCAATTCGTGTTTGTCGTCTATTTCGCTGTAAACATTCAGGAGTATTTCTATCGCTTGCAGAGAGCCGCTGCCGAGCAGTGCTATGTCTTTTTCCGTTGTTTCGTTGTTGATGGTGTAGTTTATCACCACGCGTGTATCATGGTTTATGTCGGAACGATTATAGAATTTCAGAACAGCCTTTGTTTCGTTGCCGTAAAGGATATAAGACAAGTCCTGTTGAAAGGAGGCAAACAGGCTTGTGTGGTAGAGGTTGTAGAGCCTGTTTCTTGTGATTTCGAAAGAGTGGCGTGTTATCAGGCGTTCCTGCATTACGGGCGGTGTAATAAAAGTTTCTTTCTGCTCTATGTTTGCCAACGGTATGGAAAAGTAGGACTTTATGGGCATGGGAAAAACAGAAAAGAAGGTGTTGAATGCTTTGTAATCGAAATCCGATTCTTTGTCCAAGCCGATGGCGTATCTCGATTTTGCAGATGCAGAAATAACAAAGGGTATGCTTATCTTTGAGTTGCCGTCTTTCTCCAAGGTGGCAGTGAGCCGTATCTTTTGAGTTGTATCTCTGTTTGTGAAAATATCTTCAAGGTTTGGCGAACGCACCGAATTGATGTCCGAAAAGTCGAAGTATTTGTTTGCAGAGCCAAAGACGTAATCGTCAACCTTGTATTTGTTCTTGACGCTGCGGCGTGCCTTGCCTATCAACTTCTCGAAACACTCTGCCCACAAGGCAACGGCTTCCAAAATGGTGGTTTTGCCCGAGTTGTTCACGCCGGTAAGCACGCTTATGTTTGGATTGAAATAAATCTTCAAGTTCTTTATCGACTTGAAATTCTCTATCCGGAAATCAATAATTCGAATCATATGCCGTTACCCTCTTTACTGTGTTCTTCGTGCAAAGGTAAGAAAAAATCCTTTCCCCCCTTTGCGAAAATCCTTTGGCTGATAGGTTTTTCTCTTTCTTTGATTGACGG
>CAZSFV010000042.1:0-18588 GCA_964606345.1 uncultured Bacteroidaceae bacterium
TCAAAACGCAGCTCCCCATTTAGGCGGGATTGCAAATCTTTCAAACCATTTTTCTCCATAGCAGACCCCCTGAAAAAGAAATGCAAAGGTACGAAAAAATATACCGAAGCCCACAGCCTGCCCCACCCCGCACCGCCGCCGGAACGAATGGCTGATTCAATTTGACGAATCGCCGATTCATTTTTTTGAATCAGCCTTTCGTTCCGGCGAATCGGCGTTTGAAGAAAACGAACGGCTGTTTTGCTTGGTAACAAAGGCAAAACAAGGCATGGTAAAGGGAATGGGACGGATTTTTTCTTGCCGAGAGGAGAACATTTCGACAAAAAATCCGTTAATAGGCTTGCTATTGTTTGCAAATGTGGTATATTTGCAAATTGAATAGTTGAGTACAAAAAATAAGTTCTTACAAAAAAACAATCAAAGATGAAGAAAACATTATTAGCGTTGGCATTGTTGCTTGGCACCGGTGGAGCTTTTGCACAGATAGGTATCAAGGCAGATGCTGTTCAAAGCGCCAAAAAGACAACTCTTGACAAAGGAGCTTTCTATCAGGAGTTGAGAAAACAAAAGCAAAGTAATTTAAACACTCGAAAGGACGGAGAAGCACTGACTCTTTTGTGCGACTTTTCTGACCCTACGCAGTACTCTTTCGTTATGGGACCTCTTGACCAAACAAACTCCGGTTTTTACCTTGCAGACACTACCGGCTTGGGAGGAAACGGAACAGAGTTTCAAACGTTCTTCCAATTTACTGGCAACTGGGGTAACTACTTTAACCCTGAAAGGTCATCATACTACATAGCTCCTTCTGTTGCGAATGGTTTTGCGTTCTTGAGCTGGTTGGATATTGAACGACAAGGTCTTAATGAGGGAATTAACGAGGCCATAATCAATTTTTCTCATCCGATAGAGACTTATGGCATGGAAGGATTGGATATTCACTTCAATCAAATGTTGCAGAGATTCAATTCCGAGCGTTATTTCATAGATTGGAGTAACGATGCAAGTTTCTCAACTTACGATTCAATAGAGTTCAACATCAGAGGAATTGAAATGAATGCCAATGATGCTGCTCTTGAAACCAAGAGGGTAACCCTTCCTCGCGGTACGGAAAATGCCAATTCTGTTGCAACAAGCGAAGGTCAACAGACTTACATCAGAATACGTGCGTATGCTCCTGCGAACAGAGAGCAACCACAAGGTTATGGTTGGATTATTGACGATGTTTCCTATTCCGAGGTTCCTGAGGATAGAATAGACATCATGGCATCGGGATATTACAGAAATGCATACTACAGCATTCCTGTCGGAGTGATGCCTGATACCCTTGTTCACATAACAACTGCAGAGAATACGGGAGGAACTCCTTACTATGATTTGGTTGCTCGAAACGTAGTCAACAAGGTGTCGGTTGATGAACAAGAAAATTACCAATACACCTACTACGGAGCAAACGCTTCTGACGGTGACACTTTGGTTAACGAAATGACAAGAGTGATAGAATACAACGATGCTACCCCTCCTGTGCCTATCGATACAACCGAAAAGCGTTATACCGAAATGTATGCTTGGTCTAACCACTTGCCTTATCAAGAAGAAGGCAGATATTCCATCTCCACTATATTGACATCGGGCGAAAACACCGTTTTGGAATTGGATGATACGACTTACTTCAGCGTTGTGGGACAAATGGATTCCCATGAAGGTCATTACAGATGGGCAAAGGACAGAGGCATGATAGCGAAATACCCAAGAGGCGGTGGTGGAACATTCACCTACGGACGTACACCCGGCAAATTGTGGACAGATTGGGTTTCAACAGGTCTCGCAGGATATGAGGTTTGTTTGCCTTATGGTGCAAATAACGACAATGCTTCTGTTAAGTACATAACAGGAATAGAGGTTGTTCCTGCTGTTGACTCCTGCCGTGCAGGTGCAAAGATACAAGGTAAGTTGAGAATGTTCAACACTCGTGATCAACAGGTGTCATACGACAATATGATTATAGACGTTGAGGACGAATGGGGCGTTCCTGTTGAAACTCCTGTTTACACACTTCAAGAGGCTGACCTTAACAACGGCAGCACCGTTTGGGAAATGCAAGACGATGGTTGGGGAATAGGATACTCTAACAACATCAATACAGTATATATGGAGTTCCCTAACAGCGTTAGATTGGAGCCAGGCGAAATATACTACGCTTGCTACCGTATGGCAGAGACAGGTAAATTCGCTGTGGCTACCGACAGATATTTTGCAAACACATTCGGACCGGGCAACGGTTGGGTTTTCTCTGTTGCTTTGTTGTTCCAATCAAATGTACAAGGCTACGGCTGGGGTGGTACGTTTGCATGGGGTTCAGTCTTAGACAACACTACTCCGATGATACGTATGATACTTGGCGATGCTGCTTCTTTGCCTGAGCAAATCAGTTCTACTTCTTCTTTGAACGCTTACCCTAACCCTTCAAACGGAGAGACCACAATCTCTTACTCTTTGAACAAATCGGGTAACGTGAACATCGTAATCACCGACATGATGGGTAGAACAGTTAAGACGATGAACCAAGGCAACCAAGTTGCAGGCACATCTTACAACGTAAACCTAAGCACTTCTGACTTGGCTAACGGAACATACTTCTACACTTTGTCCATAAACGGAGAAAAGCAAACGAAGAAATTGGTCGTAAACAAGTAAGAATTGTTGTAAACGAAATTGCGGAGGGCGAGCGAGGTGCTTGCCCTCCTTTTTTTGTGTAGTCTTTTTGACAAAACGAAAATTTACACTAACTTTGCCGTTTCATTTTCCGACTTATCGGTGAGATTTGTGGCGTTCGTCCGTAGTGCGAAGCCGATAAATGCGTCTTATACGTCTTAATTGAGTAGAAAGCGAATACTTAAAGCAATAAAACTTGCGTTGTAGCATAGCGAAAAACAGAAAACGTAAATATATAATGAGAAAAGGGTTACTAAAAACAGTCATGCTCCTTATGTGCCTTGTGATAGGCGTGGGAGCTTTTGCCATTCCGGCAAAAAATCAGCCGATTACCATCAAACAGCCCAATGGTAAGTCGCTTACATTCATTCCGGGAGGTGATGAAAATGTGCATTGGGCTAAAACAATCGACAAATACACGTTGGTAAGGAACGAAGAGGGCTTCTTTACTTACGGAGTATTGAATGAACAAGGAGATTTGGTCGCTTCAAAGTATTTGGCAGCCAATCCGGACGAAAGAACAGCCGAGGAGAGAGCCTTTTTGAGTACTTTGCCGGTTAATCTGTTCTATTCGGGAAATCAAATTGCGGAAATGAAAGCCGCTTCGCCCAAAGCAAAAATAAGCGATGGAGCAAAGTATCCGTCACACGGCACGGTAAAATTGTTGGTTATCCTTGTAGGATTTAGCGATTTGCCATTCACTTACACCAATGAGGATTTCGCCAACCTTGTAGGACAAGAGAATTACAACGGAACGGGCTCGGTGAAGGACTATTACAGAGATAACTCCAACGGAGAGTTCATAATGGATATTGATGTGGCAGGTCCGTACACTCTTCCCAACAATATGAGATTTTATGGACAGAACACCTCCACCGGACACGACGCCAACATGGCTCTTTTTGTACAACATGCCTTGACAGCAGCCGATCCTGATGTGAATTACGCAGATTATGATAACGATGGCGATGGAAGAGTTGATGCAGTCCATATAATATTTGCAGGAACTCCCGAATCTTCCACACAGAACCCAGACGAAATTTGGCCGCACAGGAGCGACGTGAACAGAAACATAGTTAAGGACGGCGTTCGCTTCGGACCGTATTCCTGTTCTGCCGAAAAAAGGAACTCAATCCAAATGGACGGCATCGGAACCATCTGTCATGAGTTCGGACACGTTTTAGGATTTCCCGATTACTATGACACAGACTACAGTGGCAGCGGCGGAGAGGCCGTAACTCCCGGAACGTGGGATTTGATGGCAAGCGGCTCTTACATGAACAACAGTGCGAGTCCTGTCGGATTGTCGGCTACGGAAAGGTGGATTGCGGATTGGTTCACGTTTGACACCTTAACCTCCACGGCGGAAAACATATACCTGCCTCCTTTGAACAATCCTGATACCACAGTGGCATATATGATACCCCTAAGTTCGAATGAATACTTCGTTATAGAGAACAGACAGAAGACTCGCTGGGATACGTATTTGCCGGGCGAGGGAATGTTGATTTTCCATAATGATCAAAATAAATTGAATCGATGGTTGCAGAACGGAAACAATACCATAAATGCCAATCCTAACGACAGGGGATACTTTTTGCGTCCTGCTTCGGGCAGAGATGCTGATGTAGAGTCGAACCGTTGCCCATTCCCCGGAGCAACAGGCAATGCCAACTTCACGAGTACCACCAACCCTGCTGCCACGCTTAAAGACGGCACACCGGTAGACAAACCTATAACAAACATTCGTTATGAGAATGACTCCGTCATAAGGTTCAACTTCATGTCCAACCTTCCTGCGGTTGCAACAGGCAGTGTTTCTTCTTCAACAATAACCTCTACATCGGCAGTTGCGTGGGGCAATGTGGTTTATGAGGCATCGGCAGCGGAGAATGCAATAACGGAAAGAGGTATTGTTTGGAGTACAAGTGCAGAAGACTTGGATAACAACGAGGAAGCCAACATAACCTATGTGCAATCGGATTCGACCGGCAGCGTCTTTTCTGCCACTCTTTCATCACTTATACCAAGCTCAACCATCTATTACAAGGCATATGCAATCAACCAACTCGGAACAGTATACGGCACACGAGCTCAGTTCACAACCACAAGCGGTTTGGGTACCATTATAACCAGAGCCGCAAGCAACGTGGGCAATGGTTCTGCAACAGTGGAAGCCAACTTGACAAATATAGGTGATGGAACATTTTTGGCAAAAGGATTTACTTTCACCACAGAAAGCACCGAAAATCCTACGATTGACGGAAATATGGTATACACCTCTACCGACGGAGAGTTGGGAGCTTTCACTTACACGATAGATACCTTGTCCGAGGGAGTAACCTACTACTACCGAGCTTACGTAACCACAAGCCTTGGCACGGGTTACGGAACCAAAAGGAACTTCACAACAACCTATCCTGCGGTTGAGAACAACGTTATATCCTCAAATCAAGCCTTTTGTGCCGGAGCAACACCGGAACTCTTGGTCGGCTCCGAACCAACCGGCGGAAGGGGAAATTTCACTTACCAATGGCAACAAAAAGGACGCACGGGCAACTGGGTTGAAGCCACTCAGGTTTCCGACCAAAGAGACTATCAACCGGAAAGTCTTGAAGACAGCACATTCTATCGTCGTATAGTGTTCTCCAATGGAACCATAAAGGATACAAGCAACACCGTTTTGATGAATGTATTGATTTCGAGAGGCGGTCATATCAGCAAATCAGTTGACGACACCATAGCTTTGGGAGCAAGCACCGGTACATTGAGACTTGTTTATCACAGAGGAGACATAGTAGACTGGGAAAGACAAGTGAACGAATCCGCATGGGAGAGCTTAAACAACACGGCAGTTACATTCAGCGAAGTTCCGGACAGTGTTGCAACTTACTCGTACAGAGTTAAAGTACAGATTTCCACTTGTCCTGAGGCGTATTCAGAAGTTCAAAGCATATCCGTAAAGGAATATTCCTCTTTGCTTGAGGTTGCAAACGACTTCGAATTTACAGTTTCGCCAAATCCGGCTTCAATGTACATAACAATACAAGCACCGAACAAAAGAGCCGAGAGCATAAGCATAACAAATCTTTTGGGACAAGAAGTTTACACGGAAACGGATTGCAATTTGACAAACAAGAAAATAGAACTCGGCAATTTCGAAAACGGAGCATACTTGGTACGCATCACATGCAACGGAAAGAAATCGGTAAAGCAGATAGTGGTAAACAAATAAAAAAACGCAGATATGAATAAAGTAATCAACACACCAAAAGCACCGAAGGCTATAGGCCCTTACAGCCAAGCCATATTGGCAGGCAACGGCATGCTTTTCATCTCAGGACAAATTCCCGTAAACCCCGAAACAGGCAAAATACCTGAAACCATAAAGGAACAAACCGAACAAGTGTTCAAAAACATAGAGGCAATTCTCACAGAAGCCGGATACAGCTTCAAAGATGTTGTGAAAACAACTTGCCTTTTGAATTCCATGGACGATTTTGCCGCAATGAATGAAGTTTACGCAAAGTACTACAACGAAATGTTACCGGCAAGAGCAGCCTATGCAGTGGAAAAACTTCCTATGGGCGTTTTGGTTGAAATAGAGACAATCGCATACAAAGGATAGTTCCCAAGAACATTTCCATTAACAGAAAAGCGGATTGCAAACCTTCCGAAAAGGGGATTGCAATCCGCTTTGTTTTATGTCGTTCGTTTTTGAGTATTTCAAAATGCAAAGAGCGGCATTTGCAACCCACCTATACGGTATGCAACCGACATTCAGCCTTTCCTTTTCGCCTTTCTCCTTTACCAAAACAACAGAAAACCATAGAAACCGATGGCAAAGCTTGATGTAAACAAATTTTTTCTTGACCTTATGCTGCAGAAAGTGCCACTTTTTGAGGTAGAAAGTGGCACTTTTTCGCTTCGGAGCTATCGGAAAAAATTTTTTTGCTGCCGTATTTTCAACTTTCTCATCAAGCATTTGAACAACCGCCCAAGCCGACAAGTTTTTCATCGGATGTTGCAGACTTTATCAAGCGAAGAAAGGGCGTGTTGCAATGATAACTCGCAAACGGACTTGCCAAAGTGTGAACCCCCGTCTTGGCGAACTTGCTTTTGCGGCGACAAGGTGAACAGTTTAATAGCAGATCTTGTGGCGACAGGTGTTTCTGTTGGTAAGATGCTCTTTCAAAATGGCAGAACAGTCGAAACCCTGCACGCTTTATGCAGTTGCGTTTCGCTTGTGCATTTCTGTGATTGGTGAATCAGCCTTGTGGATTATGCGGCAGTCGGTCTCTGCGGCTTTATCGTCCGTTTAACCTGCCGACAGCGTATCGGTAAGCATAAAAGATAATCAGCCCGAGTGCAATGCCGAGTAACGAGCCGCAAATAACATCTCCCGGATAATGAACCCCGCAATAGACGCGTGAGTATATCGTCAGCAACGACCACACGGAGAGTATCGGAAGAAGGATTCTCCTGTTCTTTTTTTCTGCCACAAGTGCAAAAACGGTCGAAAGGCAAAAAACATTTGCAGCATGGGAGGAAACAAAACCATACAAGCCCCCTTTGCTGTCGTATATCAAGCCGAAATCTCGCAGCTTGACCAAATGCACATCAGCCAAGGCATGAGAGGGACGAAGCCTTTGCACAACATCTTTGAAGCACACAACCGACAAACGGTCTGCCATCAAAAAGCACAACGCCACCAATATCAGCAATAACCAAAAACGGCTGCGAAATTGCCTGAACGAAAGCCACACCACCACACACACAAGAACTACACCAAAGAAAAGATGAGACGAAACGACTGCAAAGAACCAATCGAAGAAGTTGCTCCTTGCTCCGTTTATGGCGTAAAACAATTCGGTGTCGAGTGCCGTCAGCTTATTCATTGTCGCAATCGTTGCTGTTGAGCGTCGACCACAAAATATCTTTCAGTTGCTGAATGTTCTTGCCGCTTACCGACGAAATGAACACGCTTTTTATGTCCGGCGGCAGTGTCGCCTTCATTTGTTCCATCATTTCATCGTCAATCATATCGCATTTCGTTATGGCTAAAACGCGGTCTTTGTGCAGCAGTTCGCTATTGTAGTTTCCCAATTCGTTCAACAAAATATTGTACTCCTTGACCACATCGTCGCTATCGCAAGGAATCATAAACAGCAGTGTGGAATTTCTTTCCATATGTCGCAAAAAGCGATACCCCAAGCCTTTGCCCTCCGAAGCTCCTTCTATTATTCCAGGTATGTCTGCCATTATGAACGATCTATCGTCTCTATACGATACTATGCCGAGGTTGGGGACAAGTGTGGTGAAAGGATAGTCCGCTATTTCGGGCTTTGCCGCCGAAACAACACTCAACAAGGTGCTTTTGCCCGCATTAGGAAAACCTACCAAGCCGACATCGGCAAGCACTTTCAACTCTATCACCTTCCAACACTCTGTACCATCTTCTCCCGGTTGAGCATACCTCGGTGTGCGATTGGTCGGAGACTTGAAATGGTCGTTGCCCAAGCCGCCTCTGCCGCCTCGGGCAATTATTTCCATTTGTCCGTCCTCCATTATCTCGCAGTCCCTCTCCCCCGTTTCGAAATCCTTGCATACCGTTCCCAAGGGAACGTCTACAATTATATCGTTGCCGTTCTTTCCGTGCAAACGGTTTTCACCACCGTTGCCACCGGCTTCGGCAATCAAATGTTTGGTGTATTTCAAGTGGAGCAGAGTCCAAAATTGTTTGTTTCCTCTCAATATGACATGACCGCCCCGTCCGCCGTCTCCGCCGTCAGGACCGCCCTTTGCATTGCTCCTTGTTCTCAAAAGGTGAGCCGAACCGGCTCCACCCTTGCCGGAGCGGACGCATATCTTTACGTAATCAACAAAATTAGACGCCATGCCCGTGCAACTACTTGTTCAATTTGTCAATCTTCTCGGACAATCGGTCGAAAACCTCCTCAACCGTTCCCAAGCCGACGATGGGTTGAAATATGCCCTCTTTCTGATAAAAATCTGCCACAGGTCTTGTCTTGGCTTCGTATTCCTTAAACCTGTTTTGGATAACCTCTTGATTGTCATCGGCTCTGCCCTCTATGGCTGCCCTTTTCAACATTCTGCTTATAAGCTCCTCTCTCGGCACATCGAGACTCAAAACAACCGAAAGCTCACGGTTATTATGCTTCAACAGCCTTTCCAAGTTCTCTGCCTGCTTCACCGTTCTCGGAAAACCGTCAAACAAAATGCCTTTGCCGCCGGCCTGCTCTATGGCATGCTCAATAATCTCTATAATCAACTCATCGCTTACCAATTCGCCCCTGTTGATTATATCCTTGGCTTGCAAACCCAATTCGGTTCCCTCTGCCATTTCTCTTCTCAATATATCGCCCGTAGAGATATACGCCAAATTGTATTTCTTTACCAACTCTCTCGATTGAGTGCCTTTTCCCGCTCCGGGAGCACCAAATAGTATAATGTTCAACATTATTGATTGTGTATTTAATTTTCTATTCGTTGATATATTTCGCCCAAAGTTCTCCCTTGTTCGTTCAAATCCAAGCCGTAACCGACTATAAAATCATCGGCAACACTCCTGCCGATGTACTTGACCGTGTAGTCGCCCTTAAAATTGCGGGGTTTGAAAGTAAAGGTGCATATTTCGCAGGAGCGAACATGCCTCTTTTTCATCTCCTCCATCAAGCAACCCATGGTAAAGCCGCTGTCGACTATGTCTTCCACAATGACAACGTCCCTGCCCTCCACATTCTCCGTCAAACCCATCACCTCCTTTAAGCGACCGCTGCTTTCGGTGCCGTCGTACGAAGAATAACGGATAAAACATACCCTGTGCGAACCATCGACTTTGCGAAGCAAATCTGCCGCAAACATAAACGCTCCCTTCAACATGACAACGAACAAGACTTCCCTGCCTGCATAATCCGCATTTATGCGTTCTGCAAGCTCGGAAACAATCTTGTCAATCTCCGAAGCCGACAAAATTTTGCCAAACCGTATGCCCTCTATTTCGATTTCCTTACCCGTCATCGTAATGCAAAGGTATGAATAATTCCCCGAATACTGCGTAAAATACTTCTAACTATTGCCAATCACGTCATTAGCAAGAGTAAAATCCATTCCTCCGAACAGCTTTCGACCAAGCTGTTGCACCAAAACGACACCAAAACGAACCGAATATTTGCAGAAAACGAAGCCGAGCATTCCGCATTCTCTTCCGCCGCAATCCGATTGAGAAAAACTCAAACGCCGATTCGCTTTTGACGAAAGGCTGATTCAAAAAAATGAATGGCTGATTCGTCAAAACGAATCGGCGATTCATTTTGACGAATCAGCCTTCGCTTGCAAAGCGGTGCGGATTGTTGCAAAGGGCTTCGGATAGAACCGATACGGAAAAAGCGTAACGACATGCCCGTTCGGGCTGTTCGTTACGCTTTCTTTGTTTGCTTAATCGGAACTTATCGTTCTATTTGATAAAACCGCATCTTCTGAGCAATGCTTCGTTTGTAGGTTCATGTCCGCGGAAGGCTTTGTATAATTCCATCGGGTCTTTTTTGCCTCCTTGCGAAAGTATGTTTTTGCGGAACGAAGTGGATACTTCACGATTGAAAATACCCTTTTCCTTGAATGCAGCAAAGGCATCTGCGTCCAATACTTCTGCCCACTTGTAACCATAGTAGCCCGCTGCGTATCCTCCTGCGAAGATATGGCTGAAAGAGGTTGTCATTATGGAATTTTCAACAACCGGCATAAGCTCGGTTTTGGCTATCGCCTTTTTCTCCATTTCGACAACGTCTCCGGTATATGGGCTTGTTATTGTGTGCCATTGCATGTCTATCATGCCGAAAGAGAGTTGGCGTACCGAGGAGTAACCGGCAAGATAGCGTTCCGAGGCAATCAGTTTGTCGATAAGTTCTTGCGGTATCTTTTCTCCGGTCTTGTAGTGAACGGCAAACATGTCGAGGAACTGCTTTTCGGTTGCGAAGTTCTCCATTATCTGGGAAGGCAACTCCACAAAGTCTCTGTAAACCGATGTTCCGGACAATGAGGCGTATGTTCCGGAAGCAAAAATTCCGTGAAGACAGTGTCCGAACTCATGCAGGAAGGTGGTCACTTCGTCAAAGGTCAAAAGGGAAGGTTCTTTGGAGGTTGGTTTTGTGAAGTTGCAAACAAGTTGAATAAGCGGTCTGACATCGTTTCCTTGCTCATCGATGTATTGAGACCTGAAAGAGGTCATCCATGCTCCCGAACGCTTGCTGTTTCTTGGAAAAAAGTCCATGTAAAGCACTGCAAGAAATTTGCCGTTCGACTTGTCGTAGACCTCATAAACCGAAACGTCGGGGTGATACTTCTGTATTTCGTTGTTTTCCTTAAATTCGATGTTGTAGAGCTTGTCCGCAAGGTCAAAGATACCTTTTTTTACGTTCTCCAATTTGAAGTATGGCTTGAACATGTTTGGATCCATGGCATATTTCTCGTTTTTCAACTTTTCGGACCAATAGGAGAAATCCCATCTTTGGAGCGTTCCCTCAAAGCCATGTGCGTTTGCATAGTCTTGAATCTCCTTCATCTCTTTTTTGGCAAAAGGCATGGAGGCTTCAAACAAATCGTTGATGAACTTATTGACTGCTTGCGGAGTTTTTGCCATGCGTTCTTCCAATGAGAACTCGGCATAAGAGGAATAGCCGAGCAGTTGTGCCATGCGAAGACGAAGGTTGGCAATTTTGCGTGCCACTTCCTTATTATCCTTGTCGTTATTGTTGTTTGCCTCAAAGGAAGATGCTCTCCACATTTTCTCTCTCAAATCCCTGTTGTCGGCGTATTGCATGAACGGACCGAAAGAAGGATATTGCAGAGTGAAAGTCCAACCCTTCTGTTTTCTTGCTTTGGCTTCTTCTTTTGCAGCCGCAATCACATAATCCGGCAATCCGGCAAGGTCTTTTTTGTTGGTGATATTCATCGAAAAGGCGTTCTGCTCTGCCAATACGTTCATTTGATACTGATTTGTGAGCTTGCTGAGTTCTTCGGACACCTTTCTGTATTCCTCTTTGTCTGCTCCGGTGAGCAAAGCACCCGAACGAATGAAACTTTTGTAGGTCTTTTCCAAAAGCGTTCTTTGTTCCGTTGTCAAGGGAATGTCATCCCTTCTGTCGTATACGCTCTTCACCTTGGCAAACAGCTGAGGGTTCATGCTGACATCGTTGCCGTATGCAGTCAATGCAGGAATGATGTCCATGTAGATTTGTTGGAATTGGTCGGAAGTAAGACATTCGTTAAGATTGAAGAATACGCCCGAAACACGATCAAGAAGACCTCCTGCTCTTTCCAAAGCTACAATGGTATTTTCGAAATCGGGTTTTGCCCTGTTGACGATGATTGCGTTAACCTCCTGCATTGCCTGCTCTATTGCGTAAAGCATTGCCGGTTTGTAATCCTCCGTTTTGATAAGATTGAAAGGAGGTGTGGCGAAAGGAGTGTTCCACGATTTAATCAACGGATTTTCTGCCTCTATTTTGGCAGCTTCTTGCGGTGTCATTTGAGCCGCAAGCAATGTTGTTGTCATTGCCATAGCCAATGAAATTAAAGTTTTCTTCATATTTTTGATATTGATTATGTTGTTTGATTTTCAAGGGTGCAAAGGTACATCAATAATTCGTCTGTTCAAAGCAGTACATGTGCAAAAGCACGACAGCAACGTTTAAGAGCGCAACTCGGTCGGATTTTTGCCCTATCATGCACTAAAATCAAGCCTTTGAACGTTGGAATTTCAAATTAAATTGTTTCACCATGAAGAGAACACTTTTGCTTTCTTTGTTTATGCTGCCTTGTTTGCTGTTTGCACAAGGCATAAGAGCCATTTATGATTTTACGACTTACTCCTCCACTGCCGGGAATTACGTTGAGTTGAACACATCGATAGATTTGGGAAGCCTTACACTCTCCGACAAGGGTGCCGAAGTCGAACTGACGGTCTTGATTTGCAAGGCGGAAAAGACAGATGAGGTTGTGTATTTGGATAAGAGGGATTTGAAGGCGGGAAAAGCTGCCTGCGGCACGGGAAAACAGATGTTAGATACTCAGAGAATGAAGTTAGCAAACGGAAACTACGTTCTATATATGTCTTTCAAAGACAAAAACTCACCGGCTGCCGCAACAGAGGAAAAAGACGTCATAAGAATGAACTATCCACAAGGAGAATTGGCTGTTTCCGACATTCAGATTATAGATACCCCCGTAAAATCTTCTGCAAAGACGATAAACACGAAGCAAGGCTACGAAATAATACCCTACCCCTTCGATGCCTTGCCAAAGGATAAGGAAAGAATCGACTACTATGTGGAAGTGTATAATGCGGACAGGTATTTTGCCAAGGACAGCCTTTACTTCCTTACAGCGGTCATAGAGAACTTGAACACAAATACACGAATGGCAGATTTTGCACAGGCGGAAAGAATAAGAGCAAAGGAAGTTTCGGCAGTGATAGGAGCTTTGGATATAAGCAAACTGCCAGAGGGCAGTTACTACCTCACTATCGAGGTTAGGGACACGAAGAATATTTTGCACGCCTACAAAAGGGAAGCATTCTTTCGCCAAAGCGACATAAAGCAAGAAACAGAGAAGAACAGCGATATTCCAAAAGATGCTTTCGTTTTTGCTTTGACAGATGAGCAACTTGACGAAAACATAGAGACATTGGAACCCATAGCGAGCGAAGCCGTAAAGCAATTCATAAGAAAGGAACTTGCTTCTGCCACACGAGATGTCAAACTGTATTTTCTTTATAGTTTTTGGCGAAATGAAGACCCTGTCGCACCGCAATCGGCATGGCAACAGTACAGGACGAAGTTGGAATATGTGAATAAGAAGTATTCAACCTCCATAAAGAAGGGTTACCAAACCGATATGGGAAGGGTTTATCTTGTTTACGGGGCTCCGTCCGATGTGATAGACGAAAAGTTTAAGGCTTCAAGCGGTTTGAAGAAGCGAACCTTGGACGACATTGCCGCAACTCCCGGTATGGAGAAGCGAGATGCCGACGGAGTGAATTATTTGCCGTATCAAATGTGGCGATACGACCGCACGCCGTTCGGAGAAACCAACAGAATGTTCGTTTTCTATGCTCAACAAAACGATTTGAGCGAATACACGCTGTTACACTCCAATGCAAAAGGCGAGAGAAACGAAATCTATTGGGAGGATGTGCTTTCTCGCTACACCTTGGGACCGGGCGTCGAGGGTGAAGCGGGTGTTCAATTCAGAAAAGGACACAGATAGTGAGACAAGCTCTTGCAATAGTTATACTGAACTACAATACGGCACACCTTCTGCCCGATTACCTGCCTTCGGTAGTCGAATATTCTCAGGATTGTGAGCTTGTGTTTGCCGACAACGGCTCTTCCGATGGGTCGGTCGAGTATGTGAGGAAACATTTTCCCTCTGTGCGTGTATTGCAATTCGAAAAGAACTATGGCTTTACCGGTGGCTACAACAGGGCTTTGCGGGAGGTGGAAGCCGATTGCTATTGCCTTTTAAATTCTGACGTGATGGTGAGTCCGAATTGGACGAAACGTCCGCTCGAACTGCTGATGGAAAATCCCGACATTGCTGCTTGTCAACCCAAAATATTGTCTTACTGCGATAAAAGCCGGTTCGAATACGCCGGGGCGGCAGGCGGTTACATCGATTATTTGGGTTATCCCTTTTGTGCAGGCAGGTTGTTCGACGAGACAGAGCAAGACAAGGGTCAATACGACAAGGAGAGGGAGGTCTTTTGGGCAAGTGGTGCGGCTTTGTTCATAAAGGCGGAGCTGTATCATCGTTTCGGCGGATTGGACGAACGATTCTTTGCCCATATGGAGGAGATTGATTTGTGTTGGAGACTGAAAAATGCGGGCTATACCATATATTATACGCCGCAATCCACGGTTTATCACCTCGGAGGAGGGACGCTGAACAAGACATCGGCACGAAAAACCTATCTGAACTTCCGAAACAATCTGCTTCTTTTGCATAAAAATCTGCCGGAGGGGCTTGTGGGTAAGATTATCCTCAAACGCAAGTTGTTAGACTTTGTTGCCGCAGTGGCTTTTCTCCTTCAAGGAAAGCCGAAGGAGCTTCTGTCCGTATGGAAGGCTCACATGGACTTTGCAAAGATGAAGTCGTTCTACCGAAGGGAAAAACCGATAGCGGATTATCCCGATTGCGTATACCGCAAAAGCATAGTAGCAGCCTGCAAGCTGCTTGGCAAAAAATATTTCACACAATTAGATTTCAAAATCAAATGAGCAGCATAAACTTCGGCGGTTTGCTGATAGGCATTGCCACTTTCCTTATAATAGGTCTTTTTCACCCTGTTGTCGTAAAGACGGAATATTTTTTCGGAACGAAAGTCTGGTGGGTCTTTTTGGTTGTCGGTTTAATCGGAACGGCTGTTTCGCTGATGGTTTCAAACATGGTGATCTCCACCCTGCTCGGAGTGTTCGCTTTTTCATGCTTTTGGACAATCAAAGAATTGTTTGAGCAGAAGAAAAGGGTGGAACGAGGCTGGTTTCCCAAGAACCCGAAGCGTGTAAACACCGATAAAAACACCCAAAAGCCCTCTTCTCGAAAGTAAGTCGGTGTTTGCCTCAAGCGATTACCAGCTTCTGTGAACCCTTACTCGCAAAGAAAGTAAGCAGTAATAGTATAAATACTTCCGCATAAGGCTTCGGCAAAGAGTTTGGTGCAAAGGAATTTCTTTTGCCTTTGTTCGGCTTGAAACAATATTGACAAAGCAAAAGCGGCAGAGGTGTTCGAATTGTCGAACGCCTCTGCCGCCTGCATAGCATGTACTATGGCTTGGGTATGTTTGAATTATAAATCTAACATTATTCCGAAGGAGAATGGTTTGAGGTTCTTTCCGTAAGAGTCTTCGAAGATGTCGGTCAAACTGTGGCTTGCATAGAATGTCCAACCGCCGAACTCTATGCCGAACAGAGCCTCTGCCTTGAAGGTATTAAACTGTTTGAAACCGCTTCCTGTGTGGCATTCTTTTTTCTCACCGTTTTCCGAATATACTGCTTTGAATCCGGTATGTGAATTGCGGTAGTTCAAGCCGCCTATTACGCCTGCATGAATATAAACTCTCTTTGCCAAACGGAAATTGGCAATCAAAGGCACGGTTATGTATCGAGCCACCAATTTGTATTTGTCCGGTGTTATGTCAACGGGGATATTTATGCCGCCGGAGGGCTGATTGCCCTGTTCAAAATCGAAGTTGAAAATATTGCTTTGGTAACCCACGCCGCTCGTCAATGAAACCGGTTTGTCGGGAAAGAGGGTGAAGCGGAACATGATGTCCCAACGGTTTGACCACTTCAAGTTGTAGGAATCGCTTGAGGCAGGAGTGGAAAAGAAATCGCCCTCTGCCCAATTTGCATAGCCGTATCCCCACACCAATCCGGTGGAAAAGCTTCTGTCGGATTTGCTTTTCGTTTCGGTGTTATCCCCGGAGGCGGTGTTGTCGGTGTTTTCCAAATTGATAAGTTCCAAAAAGGCCTGGGTTGTTCGTTCCACAGGGCTTTTTGTTTGTACGGTTCTTGTCAAGAATGAGCTGTTTTCACCGTCATAAATGGCAGTTTCTATCGTCATCACTTTTCCGCCATTTTCGTCTTCCTTGACAGTGTTCTTCGAAAGAACGAGCGAGTCGGCGTCTATGAAAAGAGTGTCGGACGAATAGAGAAATCGGTTGGAGGGATCGCAAGTTTTTTCAAACTCATTGCTTATTTTCTCAAGCAGGTAGTCCAAATCCTTAGCCAATGTTCTCACCTCCGGTCTGCTTACAGCCTCGCCCTTTGGCAGAAGGCTGATGTAACCGATAAGGTTCTTGGTTTCGCCTCTGCGTATACAGATAGTTTCGTTAGAGTTCTTGCCGTTTGTCGCAAAATTCTCGCCATTGTCGACAAAATCTTGGGCATCAACTTTGTCGAAAGCAAAGCAGGCACACAAAAACGCTCCTGCAAGAATAATTTTTTTCTTCATAATGTGTATGTTTTTAATATTCAATGTTCTATGACTTTATATCCGCTCTCTGTTTCGCCTGTGCATAGGTTTGGCAAGCCTCTTTCACCTGCATCTTCGAAAGCAAACCGCCTATCTTCCCCAACACCTTCACGCCCTTGTTGACAACGGACTCCGTTGCCTTGGCAATCGTCTGCTCCACCGGCACGTATTCTTTTATCAATGTCTTGAAAGAAACCTGCTCATAGGCATAATACTCACGGCGGGTTTCGTTTATGACGACCTTTTCCGTTATTTGCACCTGCGGCACGGTTTCCGACTGTGTCGGCAAAGCCTCCGACGGCGTCTCTTCGGTTAGTCCGGATCTACTTTCTGCCAACTCTTCCGCAACCTGCGGCACATCTATTTTTGGAAACGCCGATTCGGTCGAATGAATCGCCGATTCATTTTTTTCTTTCGGCGTTTTAATTTTTTCTTTCGGCGATTCATTTTTCGTCTCTGCAACAAGCTCTTTTTCAACAGCGTTTTTCTCTGCCGATTTTTGCGGACAGGTCTTCGCAAGAGCAGTGTCGGCAGCTTGTTGCAGCTTTTGGTCTTGGTCGAAAAGCGGCAACAGCACAACGAGCAACAGCAATGCGGCAGCGGCAGAACAAATCCATGCCATGTTCGGAAAGGTCAGCACTGCTTTTCTCGGTCTGCTTTCTGTGGCAAGGCGAAACAAATCCTCCTTGTCGGTGAACACAAGCTCCGTAGGCTCTTTGAGGGTTTCATTACCATCGTAATTCTGCAACAGAGCGGCGTATTGCGGATTCTTCCGCAAAAAAGCCTCAACCGCCTCCTTGTCCTGCTTGCTCAGTCCGCCCTCCGCATAATCGAAAAGCAAAGCCTCTATATTTTTTTCGTTTATCCTCATGTCTATTTTATATTTTGGTTCTCAACTCTTTGAGCTTCACTCTTGCTCGAAAAATGTTTACCTTTACGTTTTCTTCGCTCATCTGCATAATATCGGCAATCTCCTTGATTGAAAAGCCCTGCCAGTCCTTCAGCATCAAACACTGCCGCATCTTGTCGCCCAAGTGTTTGGTCAGATAGTCAATCAGCTGTTCGTTCTCCAATCTGTCGGCAGTCGGCTCGGCGTCAAAAAGGACGCTTTGTCGCACCTTATCGCGGCGAATGCTTTTCAACATATTGTTATGAGCCGTGGCAAAGAGCCAACTCTTCACCTTGAGAGACTCAACCTTGTTGCCATTTTTCCAAAACGAGAGAAAAGTATCCTGCAACACGTCTTTTGCAGCGTCTGAATCCCCGAGGTTCTTGATAAGGTAACGGAACAAACCGTCCGAGTGCAGTTTTACATACAGTTGAAAGTCCTTTTCACTCACTTTTTCTTTGCAGCTTTTTATCCTAAGACCCCCGAGAGGCATGAAAAGTTACAACGCAAGGCAAAAAAATGCATTTCTTTCGCCAAAACACTGCAAACACCCTGCCAACAAGGGGAGAATCACTATCGAAACAGGAACGCAATGCCGTGAACGGAAAGTATAAGCGGAGAAATAAACACCCCTGCAAATCGTTTCAAAACATTTGCATTCATAAATCCTAACACAAACCCCTTCTCCCCCAAAGCAGGAAAGCCAAACGCCGATTCGCCGCAAACGAATGGCTGATTCAAAAAAATGAATGGCTGATTCGTCAAAATGAATCGCCGATTCATTTCAGCCGAAACAGCGTTTGGTTTTGCGGCAGGCAAAAACAAATCGATTGTTTGCAGTGTCTGTTTGTTGTTTTTTTAGTAGCTTTGCACGGTATTTTCGCCTGGGCGTTTTGTGTCGGTGCGGGCGACAAGCGAATTTTACGAATACA
>CAZSFV010000043.1:0-18557 GCA_964606345.1 uncultured Bacteroidaceae bacterium
CCGCTACATAGGTTTTATTATAAATAAAAACAAGCCGTTTTGAATGGCAAGAACAGTCTCGTAGCTCAGTTGGTTAGAGCACTACACTGATAATGTAGGGGTCGGCGGTTCAAGTCCGCCCGAGACTACTTTTTTTATCATACGTGTGACGCCTCCACTCATTGAGTGGGGCGTTTTTTTGTGCCTTTTGCCAAACCGATAACACATTCGAAGAATAGCTTTTTGTCTTAATGGATAGTCTTTCGCTTCTAATTCGGTTAAATCATTACTTTTCAGCTTTTCGATAAAGATATGACTTAAATGCATGTGAGATGTATAAGTCTGCTTGCAGTATGTATAACCTTCAAATCGGGTATAGCATAGATGGAGGCTTCCAACAAGAGCTATTCTAAAACTATATTCGAAGTCATATACTGAGACTTATACGTCAACATTGAATGTACCATGCTTGGATAGTTGCAGCGTCAAGATTCTCAAATGGACGAAACGGTTTTTGGCTGATTGTTTTCTAATCTGTTTCAAGGTAATTGACCTGTTTCCTAAAATAGACAATGCAAGGCATTTGAGGGATTGGGAGAATATTTTGGATAAGCCGGGGCTTCATGCTTTAGTTTTGTCTGTCGATGTTGTTATGACTGCGTTGACCGAGAGGGTAAGCATGGCAAGTGCGGTTGTGTTCTTTGGTTGGGCTTTGGCTTTTTGGAGGCGGGATTGGTGCTTTGTGTGCTTTTCTTTGCGTTGGTTTATGGAAAGAGGACGGCTCCCCTCGGTTTGGAAAGTCGTCCTCTTGTGTTTATGCGTGGTTGGCTTACTTTACAATGGTTTTCAGCTTTTCGGTTAGGATTGGAACGATTTGGTTGGCATCGCCAACAATGCCCAAATCGGCAACCGACATTATCGGTGCGAATTTGTCTTTGTTTATTGCGATTATCAATCCGCTCTCTTCCATTCCGGCAAGGTGTTGTATTGCTCCCGAGATACCGCATGCCAAATAGAGTTCCGGTCTTACCGTTTTACCGGTTTGTCCGACTTGTCTTTCGTGTTCGACAATGCCGGCGTCTACGCAGGCTCTTGATGCTGCCACTTCGCCTTTTAGGACTTTTGCCAAGTCTTCCAATTTTTTGAAGTTCTCTTTTGTGCCGCAGCCTCTGCCGCCCGATACCAATATCTTGGCTTCGGAAATGTCTACCATGTTGTCTGCCTTCTTCACGGTTTCGATTACGCGAACGCGGAATTTGCTTCTGTCGAAGTTTATTGCGTAATCGATTACTTCACCGGTGCGAGCAGAATCGGCAGCCATGGCTTTCATCACGCCGGGGCGTACCGTACTCATTTGAGGACGGTGATCCGGGCAAACGATGGTTGCCATAAGGTTACCGCCGAACGCCGGACGGGTGGACCATAGTTCTTTTTCTTCCGATATTTCCAACTTTGTGCAGTCTGCCGTCAAACCTGTGGTTATTCTTGCCGACAAACGAGGACCCAAGTCTCTGCCTATGGTTGTTGCTCCAATCAGAACAACAGATGGTTTTTGTTCGCAAACTATTTGATAGATGGCTTGTGCGTATGGTTCGGTGGTGTAGGTCTCCAAACATTCATCGTCTACAACCAATACCTTGTCTGCTCCGTGGGCAATCAAGTCCTGTGCAAGTCCTTTCACATTATGACCCAACAGCATTGCATAAACCTCTTGCTCCAAGTCCTTTGCCAATTCGTGAGCTTTGCCCAAGAGTTCCAATGCTACGTTCTGCAACTTGCCTTCTCTTTGTTCGCAGAAGACGAAGACGTTTTTATATTGTGATTTATCCATTTTTTTCTCTCCGTTTTTAGATGATGAATTTTTCTTTCAATTTTTCGATGATGACCTCTGCAGCTTCTTCGGCAGACAAGCTGTCTTTAACAACTCCGGCTGTCTTCATCTCTTTTGCACCTGCCTTTTTAACCTTTGTAGGAGAGCCTTTCAGTCCGAGTTTTTCTTCGGCAACGTCAATTCTGTCGGTATCCCATATTTCTACTTCCTTGTCCCAGGCTTCCATGATGCCTTTCACATTCATGTAACGAGGCTTTACGGCAGAAGCCAAGCAGGTCAAAAGGCAAGGGGTGTCCACTTCAACGATTTGATAACCGTCTTCCAACTGTTTCTTTATGCGAAGTGTTTTTTTGCCGTCGAATGTCAAGTCTTCCAAATAGCTTACTTGCGGAATGCCGAGGTGTTCTGCAATTTGCGGACCTACCTGTGCGGTATCGCCGTCTATTGCCTGACGACCGGCAAGCACCAAATCAAAATCCAACACCTTCAATGCTCCTGCCAAAGCGTTGGAGGTTGCAAGGGTATCGGCACCGGCAAACTTGCGGCTGGTCAAAAGAATGGCTCTGTCGGCTCCCATAGCAAAGGCTTCTCTCAAAATAGCCTCTGCCTGTGGAGGTCCCATGGTTATAACGGTAACCTCTGCACCGTATTCGTCCTTCAATTGAAGTGCATATTCCAAACCGCCCTTGTCATCGGGGTTCATTATGGAAGGAATGCCGTCTCTGATTAGAGTTCCCGTCTTAGGGTCGAGTTTTACCTCTGTTGTATCGGGAACCTGCTTGATACAAACTACTATTTTCATTTCTTATTCTGATGTTTTATTACCTTATTATTTTGTCTTTCTCTTTCCGTATGCGGAAACTCTTATTCGTTCCCGCCTCGGGCAGAAAAAGACTGCTGTTCTTTACTTCAACAAAGACGCTCCTATGACCATACGTTGAACCTCGCTTGTTCCTTCGTATATTTCGGTGATTTTCGCATCTCTCATCATTCTCTCCACAGGGTATTCCCTTGTGTAGCCGTAACCGCCGTGCAACTGAACTGCCTTGGTGGTTACTTCCATTGCTGTTTGGGCGGCAAACAATTTTGCCATTGCCGCATCTTTGGAATAAGGAAGTCCTTTGTCTTTTCTGAATGCGGCACTGCGAACAAGGAATCTTGCAGCGTTCACATTCGTTTCCATTTCAGCCAACTGGAATTGGGTGTTTTGGAATTGAGCGATGGAACGTCCGAATTGTTTTCTCTCCTTTGTGTACTTGATTGTTTCGTCCATGGCGCCTTGCGCTATGCCCAAGGCTTGCGAAGCTATGCCTATACGACCGCCGTCCAAGGTTTTCATTGCGATGACAAAGCCTTTGCCAACCTTGCCCAAAAGGTTCTCCTTAGGTATGCGGCAATTCTCGAATATCAATTCGCAGGTTGCCGAACCGCGTATACCGAGTTTTTTCTCTTTCTTGCCGATGGAAAAGCCCGGAGTATCCTTTTCAACTATGAAAGCCGAAATACCCTTGTTGCCGAGGCTCTTGTCCGTCATGGCAAAGATGACGTAAACATGTGCATAGCCGGCGTTGGTGATGAAAATCTTGCTTCCGTTCAAGACATAGCAATCTCCGTCCTCAACGGCAGTGGTTTGTTGCATGGCGGCATCGGTTCCGGCATTAGGTTCGGTCAAACCGAAAGCTCCTATCCATTCGCCGCTTGCCAACTTAGGGATATATTTTTGTTTTTGTTCCTCGGTACCGTTTTCCATTATTGGAGCGATACACAAAGACGTGTGGGCAGAAACCACAACGCCCGTTGTGGCACACACTCTCGAGAGTTCCTCAACCGCCATTGTGTACATCTGATTGGTGCCGCCCTGTCCGCCGTACTCTTTCGGTACAGGAATACCCATCAAGCCGATTTTCTTCATTTTCTCCACCGTTTCAATAGGGAAACGTTCCTGTTCGTCAATTTCCGCAGCCAAAGGCTTCACTTCGTTCTGTGCAAACTCCCTTATCATCTGCAAGAACAACTCTTCTTGTTTTGTTAGACTGAAATCCATATCTTGTCAATGTTTATTTTTACTCTGTAATATTCGGTTCAAAACTGCAAATGTACGAAAAAAACACGAGTTGCCGATGAACAAAAGCAAAATCCCTGTGTTTCCGTCCCCGGATAAGCATGCGGGTGGGCGTTGGAACAGACTAAAACCCTTTCGAAAGCCGAGTTCCTGTCGTTTTGTTTCGCCATGGTTCAATCTGCGGAAATCGAAACGCCGATTCGCCGGAAATGAATGGCTGAAAGAAAAAAATGAATCGGCGAAAGAATTTTTTCTTTCGCCGATTCATTTTGTGCGTTGAATTTGACGGTCTGTCTACTTGCCGCAAAAGTTCTTTGGCGAAAAGCTCAAGCCCACGCCTATGTAGTTGCCGCTCATGTAGGTTGCACCTTCAACCTTGTCTCCGTGCGTTTCGTATTCAAAAGTTCCTTTGCTGATGAAAGGCAAGCCTATGTTGGCAGTTATGTTTAAGCCGACAACAAAGGCATTGAAGTTGTAGGAAGTGCCGGCTCGCAACAAAAGGCTCGGCAAAAGAGTGTAATCCGCCCTCTCGTTTTGAAGCGAATATACAGTTTCGTTGTTTTCGGATACCGAATAGCCGCATTCGCCATTGTAATACGCCATTTTCAAGCCTGCCCTCAGATTGAACATGTTTTTGTCAGAGAACAGATAATTGCGATATTGAACCGAAAACACAAAGAACGGACTCGGAGTGCGGCTGATGTGGTTGTATTCGTCATAATCGAAAGCAAAATGCAGGTCGGCAGTGTTTTCCAATCCTACACCCAAGACATACGACAATTTATTTGCCCTCAAAAAATTATATTCCGCAGACACACTGTAAGAATATGTGTTTTTCATTTTCGGCAGACGGGCAACCAAGTCGGGATTGTCGGCGGATATGCTTCCGACATGAGCCTTTTCATACATTATGCCCTCCAAGTTGAGACCGAAAGGCGATGTGTGGAGCATTTCGGGAAAATCCACTTCTTTCTGTTGGGCTGCAAGGCTTGAAAACGCAAGCACAAGAGCAAGCAAGCACACAATTTTTCTACTTTTCATGATAAATGATTTTTTAGATATTGAATTATTCGTCCATTGATGTATATCCCGGATTCCAAAAGTCTATGAAGAAAATTTTTGCGGGTGTACGTACTGCCTTATAAGAAACTCGAATGCTATGACCATATGCGTGAATTCTGTAGTGGTCTAACCATTCTCTTTTAGTTCTCGTGATGTTTAGAGCGTGAGTACATTTTTTTACGTAACCTCTTTCCATGCTGTTTACGTTGTTTTGGCAAAACATATCATATAAAGCAATCACAGAAGAGGATAACATTTGATTTGTTCCAGCTGATACATACTTCTTTTTTGAACTGTTATACACGAAAAATTTAGAAGAAACATTAGCCTTTGCATAAAACCAACAGTTGTAGAAAGATACAAAACAACAAGTTCTGAACATTTTTAGCTCTATATTTTGTACGCTAATCGGATAAAATGTATACGTCTTGCTCTCCTTATATTTACAGTATTCAGAGCTTTCTTTAAATTTGAGTGAACTTACAATATTGTTTTGCGATATAATAGAGCTGTCTCCATTATTGTATTTTACCAATGCGTTAGTGTCGCAATCGCCAAATGCCATATACTCTCCTTTGGTTACTTTTAGGATTGTGTCGCCAATTTTAACTTCCCCATATTGATTGAATAATGTTTGTTCTTCTGTTGAATACGGATAAATATTGAAAGGGTGATTGTTCATATCCATTTTGCCATCATCAAGCCACTTTTCTTCCAAAGATGCATATACAGACCGCATGGATTCATAGTTGAATTGTTTCTCGAATTGTTTGTAAATACTCTGATTGTCGAAATCATAGTCTTCTTCTATGATATAGAAATTGGAATCCTTTGTGAATTTATCATTGAAGGTACTATAAAATTCATCATTGTAAATGTTGTTTTCTGTTTCCAAGCGTTCTATTGTAGATAGAAAATCTTCTTTGGATGAAAATTCCAACATGGAAATGCGTTCGCCTTTGTTTGTGTATGAAAATACGCCAATTTCCCCTTTTTGTACCGTTTTTTTGAGCATTCTTGGAGAATCATTTTCATCATCGTTGCAAGAAACAAAGCAACATAAAAAAACTGCTGCTAAGCAAATAGTCAGTAGTCTCTTCTTTGTAATTAGTGTTTTTGTCATTGTTTATTTGATTTTTTGAATGATTATTGCTATTGTTGAAACGATAGTGTATGGTGATTATTGTATATTAGTGCAATAAAATGATTGTGGAAATATTGTTTAAGCTCGGCTATGGTTGGAATGTGTTTACGTTTTTTTTTGAAAAGGCTTATGTTCAAAGAGATTGCCGGATTGGATTGCGGTCTGCGCATAAGGCGGAACAGATGTACAGAAAGAGAAAAACGAAACGCCGAAAGAAAAAAATCTTTCGGCGTTTCATTTTTGTGAATCTGCGAAAACTTGGTGCTTATTCTTCCTCGGAGGGAATTACATCGAAGTTGTCGAAGGCTTGGTCATCGTAGAGGAGTTTGCCTTTGCGGTCTATGGCATAGTAGTAGGGCGGTTTGCCTTGTGTTTTCAGCCATACGTATTTGTTCAAAAGGAAGTTGAAGAGGTATCTGCCGCATATTTCGGCATTGGAGCGAGCCAACAGATAGGCATCGTTGGGGTTGATTTTCGTTATTTGATAGTTGGCATAGTATTGTCCGTTGTCTTTCTCTATGTATCCGAAGAAGTCGTCCGTTGTTTCGTTGTCGGCAAAGAATATTTGCTTGCTTGAGCTGTCCGTTTGGTCAAAAACAAGCCATGTGTTCCACCGCAGTCCGTTCAGGAGCTTGTCGAAACTTATGCGTTGTCCGTATTCGTTTGTGGTGAGGCTGTCTTTTTGCATGAACTCTTCCAATTCAAATTGAACAACCGCCAAGGTGTTTTCGCCGGCTTTGAGTTGTGTTGGAAATTCCGCTTGCTTGCATTCTATGGTCTTGAAGCCGAGTGCGGTGAGTGTGGAAAGAAATTCCGCCTTGAACTCTGAGAGCAAAATGCTGTCGCAAACCTTGTCAAGCACAAGGGTGTATTTGTTGCGGAGTTGCTCCTTGGTTGCGGAGTCAAGCTCGTTGAAGCCGTGCATGGAGTTGACGGTTGTGTTGGTGTGCATAATCTTGTCGGTGAAAGCGACATAGACTGTTTCGCTTGTTGCACTGTCGCTTTGCCGAGCGACAAACTCGTTTGCGAAATTCTGTGCCTTTGCATTGAAGTGCCAAAGGAGGAGAATGCAAAGGCTTGCGATGTGGAGCAAATGTCTTTTCATTGTTTTTTCGTTTTTAGAATAAGGAGCCTTGAACGCCGTCTTGTCCTGCCAATTCGCTCGTGTAATCGTCCTCGGCAGCCGGGCTTTCGTCCTCTTCGGCTTTCTCGTCGACATAGGGCAGCGGTTCAAGCCATTGAATGGCTGCATTGCCGTCCTTGGAGATGCGTTTGCCCTTTGCCCTCAGCTTGAAGATGTCGCAAAGTTGGCTTATTTCGCATTCCTTGCCCTCGATTTCTGCCTTTGGAAGCCAATCGGTGGAAATGCTCCGAAGAACGGCTCCCGGTTGTTCTTCGAATATGTTGATTTTCTTTTGACTCGGTTCAACAAGGAAGCGTTTAAGATATAGCGATTGGCTGTCCTTGTCCACATAAAAGACCGAAAGAGGTTTTTCGGGTACGAATTTCTCTATGTGTATCAAGTCGTCGTCGAAGTGGTTTGTCAAATCGTAATTGGTGATTCGGTAGTGTCCCGAAGCGTAAAGGCTCAATATTTTGTCGTCGGAGGAAAATTGACCCAACAAAATGCCTCTTTCGTCTCGGTTTAAGCGTCTGACAGCTTCGTCAAACCAGATGTTGATGGCTCCGAGTGTGGAAATGCCTTCGGTTTTGCGGTTGACGCTTACCACAACCCGCGGTGTGAGTACATTGCCTTTGGCAGAACGGGATTTGATTGCAAGTTCTGCGAAATCGTATTCCATTCTGTTGCGTCTCATTCGGGGAGCGGGTTTCATGACAACGTTTATCACTTCGGCTTCTCCGTTGTGGTTTACGCTCAGGTAAAGCAGTTTTGAACCCTTTGTGCCTTGTGTTATGTCGTATTCCTTGCCTCTGATGAGGCTTGTGATGTTGAACCGCTTTACGTAGCACTTTCCGAACGCTCCGTCTTGGTAAACGGCATTGTAAATGGTTCGATTGTCGTTCCGATGGTACACTCCGACGTACGATATCTTTTTACCGAAGTACTCTTTTTCGGCTACTTTCCTTACGGAGAATACACCGTCTTTCCTGATTACTATCACCTCGTCCAAAGAGGAGCAGTCGGAAACATAATCCCCATCTTTGATTTTGTATCCCACAAAGCCGTCGGCGTAGTTGCAGTAGAGCTTTTCGTTGGCTATGGCAACCGAGGCTTCTTCGATGGTGTCGAAGCTGCGTATTTCGGTTTTCCGCTCGCGGTTCTTGCCGAACTTGGTCTTGATTCGCTCGAAGTATGCAACGGCATAGTCGATAAGGTTGTCTAAGTCGTGTTGCACGGCGGCTATGTCGTCCTTTATTGCAATCAAAGTGTCATCGGCTCTGTTGCTGTTGTATTTGGATATGCGGTCTATCGGTATTTTCCGCAGGCGATGCACATCGTCGAGTGTAACTTCGCGTATAAGGTTTTTGACGAAGGGTTGCAAGCCTTCCAAAATGGTATTGTCTATCTGCTCATCGGTGGTACACTTTTCCATTCGCTTGTAAACACCCTCTTGTATGAAGATTTTTTCCAACGAAATCCAGTTCCATTTTTCGTTAAGCTCGTTGAGTGCAATTTCAAGCTCTTTTTTGAGCAGGGCAAGGGTGTTTTGGGTGGATACTCGCAGAATGTCGCTGACAGAAGCGAAGCGAGGCTTTTCGTTTTCGATGACACAAGAGTTGGGAGACAGGTTTATCTCGCAGTCGGTGAAGGCATAAAGAGCATCAATCGTCTGATCGGCAGAAGTGTCGTTGGGTATAGAGATGTTTATTTCGACATTGGCAGCCGTATTGTTGTCTATCTTCTTTACTTTCAACTGCCCCTTGTCGCAGGCTTTGACGATGGATTCTATAAGGCTGTCGGCTGTTGTGCCGAAAGGTATTTCTGTTATGGAGATTGTGCGTTGGTCTGTTTGCTTTATGCGGGCTCTTACTCGCAAACGACCTCCCCGCAATCCGTCGTTGTATTTGGATACTTCCATAAGCCCGCCTGTCGGAAAATCGGGGTAAATGCAGAAATCCTCTCCCTTTAATATGGAAATGGAAGCGTCTATCAGTTCGTTGAAGTTGTGCGGTAATATTTCGCAAGCCAATCCCACCGCTATACCTTTTGCTCCTTGTGCAAGCAAGAGGGGAAACTTTACCGGCAATGTGTCGGGTTCCATGTTCCTGCCGTCGTAGGAGGGGTGGAAGGTGGTGGTCTTGGGATTGAACACAACCTCAAGGGCAAATTCTGAAAGACGTGCTTCTATGTAACGGGGTGCTGCCGCTCCGTCTCCGGTCAGTATGTTTCCCCAGTTACCCTGGCAATCTATCAAAAGGTCTTTCTGCCCCATGGTTACCAATGCTCCGGCTATGGAAGCATCGCCATGAGGGTGGTACTTCATGGTATTGCCGACTATGTTCGCCACCTTGTTGTAGCGACCGTCTTCAAGCTCTCGCATAGAGTGCAGAATGCGACGCTGAACAGGTTTCAAACCATCGTTTATGTGCGGAACGGCACGTTCAAGTATTACATAAGAGGCATAGTCGAGGAACCAATCACGAAACATTCCCCTTATGGAAGTTGTTTTGTGGGAAGCGGTCTCGTTGTTGGCGTTTGTGTTGTCTTCCATCGGCGATTCAATGGTTAAAACTCTACTTTGGGAGCATTCTCAGCCCCTTGTTGTGCTTGAAAGTAAGCCTTTCTGTCGAATCCGAAGCAAGAGGCTACTATGTTTTTGGGAAAACGTCTGATGCTTGCGTTGTAGTCGTTTACTGCATCGGAGTAGCGTTGACGCTCAACGGCGATTCTGTTCTCCGTTCCCTCCAACTGCGATTGCAGTTCAAGGAAGTTCTGATTTGCTTTCAAGTCGGGATAACGTTCAACTACCACATTGATACTCTTCAGTGCCGAAGAAAGCTCGGCTTGGGACTGTTGAAATTTATCCAACTGCTCTTGTGTCATCTTGCTTGGGTCAACCTTTACCTGCGAAGCGTTGTTTCGTGCTTCTATAACTTTGAGCAACGTTCCCTCTTCGTGCTTTGCGTATCCTTTTACAACGCTCACGAGGTTAGGAATCAAATCCAAACGTCGTTGGTATTGGCTTTCGACTTTCGACCACTGCTGCAGGCAAGCCTCATCTTTTCTTACAAGGGAGTTATACGTGCTTAAACAGAATACAAGCACCACTGCAACAACGGCAACTACAATAATGATTTGTTTGTTCTTTTTTTTCATTGGTCTTTATTTCGTTTTAGTGATTTATTGCTTTGTAAGACGGTCAGAATTTGCCGCCACCGCCACCGCCACCGGAGAAACCGCCTCCCCAGCCGCCACCGCCGGAAAAGCCGCTGCCGTTTCCGCCGCCGCCCAAGCCTCCCGCAACAACCACAGGCGGTTTTTTGGGAATGGAACTTAACTTCTCACCGCTATGTCCGCAGTTTTCGCAGGCGTAAACCGTCTTCATCAAACCGTCCGACAAGGTTGTGGCAGGTCTGATGACTGTATCATATTTTTTTACGTATGTTTTGGCACCGCATGAGGGGCAGGTCTCATATTTAGAGAAAGCTTTATCGTATGGAAACACTACGGTGTTGCGACATTTGTCGCAAAGCCATACATCGTAATCCACACTTCCCAATTTTTCTTCTAATTGTTTTACGGTATCGAGGTATTCGTCCTCTTCCTTTTCGGAAAGGAGCTTCATTGTATTGCCGCAACTGCACTTTATTTTGGCTTTCCGTATCATAGGACTTTTGAAGCGATAAACCCAAAGGGCGAGAAGCAACAATGCAGGCATGAAAAAGACAGCGATTATCAGCCAAACGGTGGAACTCCTCTTTAAGACGTTGATACGTTCTCGTTTATGATTGGCGTCAATCTTTGAAACCTTGTGATTTATAGCCAATATGGCAATGACAGGGTAGACAAGGCAGAGTAGCAAGTAGGTTTGTATGTACGGCATGGGCGATACAGCTTCCTTTGGAGAAAGTCCGTTTTCCTCGTATTCGGCATACAATTTGTTGCAAACGGCGTCCACTCCGGCAATCAAGCCTTTATCCCATTGTCCTTCCTTGAAATAAGGAGCCATGTCTTTGTTGAAAATCCTTGTGGTTGCAGCATCGGGCAATGCACCTTCCAATCCGTAACCCGTTCGCAGGAAAACATCACGCGATTCAACGCACAAAAGTATTATCAAGCCGTTGTCTTTGCCTTTCGTGCCGGGTTTCCAAAGGTCAAACAGTTCCATGGATAAATCTCTTGCCGAAGTGGTTTCGTCTCCCTTTATGGCGACAACGGCAACCTGTGCAGTGGTTTTCTGAAAAAGGGTTTCCAATTTTTGGTTTATCGTATTGACAGCTTCTTCGGTCAACACACCGTCAGGATTGGATACATAGCAAGCCGCACACAGCTTTTTAGGGTCTTTGATGTCTTTTGCCGATATGTTTTGAGCAAAGAGGCTTTCGGTAAAGAAAGCAAAAAACACAACCAACAGCAGTTTCGAAGTGTGGCGAAAGGTCTTTCCCATTATTCTTTTAAGAGTTTCAATTCGACAAACAAAGGTACAATTTTTTTTGATAAGGCAATAATGGAGCGAGAAAAAAAGCCCGAAAAGGCTTGCTTTCAAGGAAATTTATTAGCTTTGCACACAGAAACAGCAACCATGCAGAGCAAGAACAGAGATATGGAAAAAGTGAAATGTGTTATTATAGGTTCGGGTCCTGCCGGCTATACGGCAGCCATTTATGCCTCACGGGCAGGGCTTAGTCCCATTGTGTTCGAAGGAATGCAGGCAGGAGGACAACTAACAATGACAACGGAAATAGAGAATTTCCCCGGCTACCCGGAAGGTGTGCAAGGCAGCGAAATGATGGAGCAATTCAAGTCGCAGGCATTGCGATTCGGTACACAGATGCGCCCCGAGAGCGTAACGAAGGTTGATTTTTCCAAGCGTCCTTTTGTTTTGACGACAGACGGCGGGGAAAGTCTTGCAGCCGAAAGCCTCATTATTGCAACTGGAGCAAGTGCCGGTTGGTTGGGTTTGGAAAGTGAAACAAAGTTCATGGGACAGGGTGTGTCGGCTTGTGCAACCTGCGACGGGTTCTTTTATAGAAACCAAACGGTTGCCGTTGTCGGGGGAGGAGATACGGCTTGCGAAGAGGCTGTCTACCTTTCCGGAATATGCAAAAAGGTGTATCTTGTTGTAAGACGCAATGTTTTGAGAGCTTCAAAGGCAATGCAGGAAAGGGTATTGAAGAATGATAAAATCGAAATCAAGTGGAACAGCAAGCCGAATGAGATTTTGGGAGACATGAGCGGTGTTACTGGCTTGCGTTTGGAGGATTCGGTCAGCGGGGAAAGGAGCGAGATAGAGCTGACAGGCGTTTTTGTCGCTATAGGACATAAACCCAATACCGATTTGGTAAAGAACGTTGTCGAGCTTGACGAACACGGTTACATAAAGACGGAAGGCAAAACATCGAAAACCAATATCCCGGGGGTGTTTGCCGCAGGTGATGTGATGGATCCCCTTTACAGGCAGGCGATTGTTGCAGCCGGCAGCGGGTGCAGGGCTGCCATGGATTGCGAACGCTTCTTGAATGAAAATCCGATAGCGGAGTAACGAATTGAAAGTACATTACGTATTGTTTTTTTTGGCATTTGCTTTTCCGATGCTTTGTTTCGGGAGGGCGAATGCTTTGTCCGACAAAAAGGACAGCATAAGCGACAAAGCGGAAGCCTTTCGTCTGACTTGCGAAAGGGGCGTGGAGCGTTTGGAAGGAGTGTTTGATAACAATCTTTCGACGGTTCATCGTACCGATAAGGCGTACAGAATTTTCGGCGGCTTCTTTCAGCAACTCTCTACGGCGGGAAGCAGTGGACAAAACCTTGTTTTTGGGAGCGGAGAGCGTGGAACGCATGCTTATTTGCCGGATTTGTTCGAACCATACACCTATACATTTGAAAATGCAGCCTATTATCAGGTAAGCAAAGCCCGAAGCAATCTGCGATATTCGGACAACACAAATTCTTTTCGTCGTTTCAGTATATTCCACACGCAGAATCTGACCGATACTTGGAACATCGGATTGAACTATGACGTGAACTATGCAGACGGAACCTTTGCTTATTCTCAGGTAATGAACCAATTCTTCAATCTGACAAGCAATTATGTCAGTCGCAACGGGCGTTACCATGTGGCAGCTGCCTATATAAGGAACAGGGCTTACATTTTGGAAAACGGCGGCATTCTTTCCGATTCTCTTTTCATCAACAGCTTGTACTCTAAGCCCGAGACCTATCCGACTAATCTGCAAAACGCATATTCCAAATACAAAACCTCCGATTTCTCCCTTTATCAGAGTTACAGACTCTCCTCAAACCAAGAGAACGAAAGCAAGATATTCAGCGCAGGAAAGCTGACTCATCAAATCAAGTTTTTGAGAGCAGCCCGCATATACTCTGACGAAATGCTGCTTTTGCCGGATTCCATTGCCACTCGTTCGCTTCAAAACTCGCTTTTTTGGACAAACGAAAATGATTCTTCGTCGCAAATTCTACCCTTGCAAATAGGGGTGAAGCATGAGTTGCTTATGTTTTCCGACAGAACCAATTCACCACTCTATAATATAATCACACCGCAAGCACGCATAGGTTTCAGACACGGTAACTTCGAAATGTTTTCCTCATATGCTTACAGCTTCGCAACAGAGCGGTATACAGATGATTATACAGCCGACTTGGAAGCGGTACTGCACTTTTGCGGCAATCGCATCAGCCTTTATGCTGCAAGCAAACGGCAAACACCATATTATATATACTCGCATTTTGAAAGCGAAAATTTGAATTGGGACAGGGAAATAACGAAAACCAATATCACACAACTCAAAGCGAGCTACTGCCATAAAGATTTGTTGACTCTCAACTTGAATTACTTCCTGTTGGACAAATATCCGACAATCAACAGCAGTGATTTATCGATTTCGTACAGTGATAAAATAAACCTTGTTCAAGCACAGGTGCTTTTCGGCAAAGATTGGAAGCACTTCGGCATGCAGGGTGATTATGTCGTTCAGCATACCGATGCAGAGACCTGCATACACCTTCCGCTTTTCATGGCAAAGCAAAGTCTTTACCTTCGGTTTAATCTGTTCAAAGGTAAATTGGAGACCCTTGTCGGGCTGGATTTAAGATATAATACGGCGTATTATGCCGACAGATACATGCCGCAAATCGGTATGTTCGCCTTCCAAGGTGAGGAACAAACAGGTAACTATCTCTATTGCGACATTTTTGTAAACGCACGAATAGATGCGTGCAACCTTTTCCTTGCCCTGACCCACCCTTACGCCGGAGCGTTCGGAAACAGCTATATTCCGACACCGCTTTATCCCTCTGAGGGGTTTGCACTGTGTTGGGGATTGAGTTGGAACTTGATGAACTGAAATCAAGGCAGAGAAGCAGCTTATGCAAAAAGTCGTCCCTTTGTTCCGATTTGCGTAGGGTGATGCCGATGCGGTATCCGAAAAATAAGAAAGGGCATTCGTCAAAATAGCGAACGCCCTTTCTATTTATTATTTCGGCACTTCGACCTTACATCTTTTTGAAGTAAAGCAGAGCTTCCAAAACATCTTCATCTGTTTTGAGGAATGAAGGGTAGAAATATTGGTCTCCATACAGATTTTGTGCAAGATATGCTTTCATCAGTTGCTTCACTTCCCTTGTTTCAGCCTCTGTCAGTTTTCCTTTGGTGCTGTTTTGTTCTTCGGCGAAGCGCAACATGCTCTCGAAGAAGCTTTCGCTAACCGTATAACGCTCCAAAAAGTCGTTACCGTCCTTATAGGCGTTGAAGCTGCCGCGATTGTGATCCACATAATCGAAGCAATATTTGTAAATCAAGCCCTTTTTCAGCAATGTGGTATAATGCTCGCTTTTCTTGTACTTGTAGTATGGCAGTTCCACGTCCGGCTCTATTCCGCCACCGCCATAAACAATGCGTCCTTTCTTTGTCTTGTATTTCAAGGAGTCTGCATGCGATATTGTGTCGCTGTGCTTTTCCATGTTCGAGTATCGTTCTATAAAGTCGGCGAAATACTTCTCGGGGTCGCCCGACACGTAAGGTCTTTGTATGCAACGCCCGCTCGGAGTGTAGTAACGCGATACGGTAAGCCTTATTGCCGAACCGTCGGGCAGCTCTTTCTGTTCTTGAACCAAACCTTTTCCGAAAGTCCTTCTGCCGATTATCATCGCCCTGTCGTTATCCTGCAATGCCCCGGATACGATTTCGGAAGCAGAAGCCGAGGTTTCGTCTATCAAAACAATGAGTTTGCCTTTTTCAAACACCCCTTCGGAACTTGCAAAGTAGTCGTTTCTTCCCCTGTATCTGCCTTTGGTAAAAACAATCAAGTCGTCTTCCGGCAGAAATTCGTCGGCAATCTTTATCGCTTGGTCAAGATAGCCGCCTCCGTTGCCTCTCAAGTCGAATATCAGTTGCTTTGCACCTTTTGCCTGCAGCTTCAAAAGAGCCGAATGCACTTCGGAGTAGGAGTTGGCGGTGAATTGCGACAGCCTTATGTAGCCCGTGCTTTTTTCAATCATGCCGTAATAATCCACGCTGTGAATAGGAATAGGCGCTCTTGTAAGTGTGTAATTTATCGGTTTGTTTATGCCGGAGCGATGCACCGTAAGGGACACCTTTGTGCCTTTTTTGCCGCGAAGAAGTTTGAACACCTTATCGTTGCTTATGTCTTTGCCGGTTATGTCCTTTCCGTCTACCTTGACAATGCGGTCGCCTGCCATTATGCCTGCCCTTTGCGAAGGTCCGGGATTGATGGTTTGCAACACCACTATGGTGTCTTCAATTATTCTGAACTGTATTCCCACTCCGTCAAAATTGCCTTGAAGAACCTCGTTCTCCTTTTGAATCTCTTCTGCGGTCATATAAACCGAATGTGGATCCAAATCGGCAAGAAAACCTCTTATTGCCTCGTCCTGCAAAGAGTCCATGTCGACTTTATCCACATACTGACTGTCGATGAGCGACAGAATGTAGTCTATCTTGCTTCCTCTGTTGGTGAAGTTGTGGTTTTTGTTTGTTGGGATAAGGTAAAAACCGAGAACAACCCCAACGACAGCCGCAACGGCTGCCACGACAGGGGTCTTATATCTCTTATTCATTTCAAACTGTGCTTTATTTGGTTATCCATTTCTGCACTTCTTCGGGTTTGAGTGCAGGAATGTCGAGTTTGTTTTTCTTTCTCAAACCGTTCAAATCGTTGAACAGCTTGTTCGGATTGGCGTTTTGAAGGTCTTCTATTTTTGTAATGCCGGCTTGTCTCAACAGCGCAATCCACTCTTGCGGTACTCCGCATTCCATGAATTGGGCGTCTGTTGCAACGACCAGCTTTTTCTCCGGTTTCATTTGAGGGAAAAGAAGCACGTCTTGTATGGACGCATTTCCCGTCATCAGCATGCAAAGGCGGTCGATGCCTATTCCCATGCCGGAGGTTGGCGGCATGCCGTACTCCAATGCTCTTACAAAGTCGTAGTCTATATACATGGCTTCGTCATCGCCCCTTTCCTGCAACTTCAGCTGGTCTTGGAATCTTTCCAACTGGTCAACAGGGTCGTTCAACTCCGAATAAGCGTTTGCCAATTCCTTGCCGTTGACGAATAACTCAAACCTTTCGGTCAATCCTTCAATCTTTCTGTGCTTTTTGGTCAGAGGCGACATTTCCTTTGGGTAGTCGTATATGAATGTGGGCTGAATGTAGTGCTGTTCGCACTTGGCTCCGAATATTTCGTCTATCAGCTTGCCTTTGCCCATGGTGTCGTCCACTTCTATTCCGAGTTTTTTGCATGCTTCGAACAGCTGTTTTTCGTCCATTTCATAAATGTCGATGCCTGCGTATTGGAGAATGGCATCTCTCATGCTTACCCTTGCGAACGGGCGTTTGAAGTCCACTTCCTTATCGCCTATGTTTACCTTTGTACCGCCGTGAAGCGAAAGTGCAACACGCTCTATCATTTCTTCGGTGAAGTCCATCATCCAGTTGTAGTCCTTGTATGCCACATATATTTCCATACAAGTGAACTCCGGATTGTGAGTGCGATCCATGCCCTCGTTTCTGAAGTTGCGGGAGAACTCATACACTCCGTCGAAACCGCCGACTATCAGTCTTTTCAAGTAAAGCTCGTTTGCTATTCGCAGGTAAAGCGGTATGTTCAGCGTGTTGTGGTGCGTTATGAAAGGTCTTGCGGCAGCGCCTCCCGGAATTGGTTGCAACACGGGCGTTTCAACCTCTATGTATCCGTGTTCGTTGAAGAACGTTCTCATCGTATTGATGATTTTGGTTCTCTTTACGAATGTGTCTTTTACCGAAGGGTTGACAATCAGGTCCAAATAACGCTGGCGATACCTTTGTTCCGTGTCGGTGAATGCGTCATACACCTTGCCGTCTTTCTCTTTCACCACGGGCAAAGGTCGCACCGATTTACATAAAACGGTGAGTTCTTTGACATGAATGGATATTTCGCCCATTTGGGTTGTGAACACATATCCTTTCACGCCTATTATGTCGCCTATGTCGAGCAGTTTCTTGAAAACGATGTTGTACATTGTTTTGTCTTCCTGCGGACATATTTCGTCCCTCTTTATGTAGAGTTGTATTTTTCCGCGGCTGTCTTGAAGTTCGGCAAAGGAAGCGGCTCCCATTATACGACGGGACATTATTCTTCCGGCTATGGATACCTCTTGATATAAGTCCGTGTTTGCCGGGTAGTTGCTCAAAATTTCGTTTGTGTCGACATTGACATGGTACAAGGCGGCAGGGTAGGGGTCAATTCCGAGTTCCCTTAATTGTTCCGCAGCCTGTCTTCTCAGTATTTCTTGTTCGCTCAATTCGTTATTCATGACCTGATTTTGTTGTTTCAGTCTGCAAATTTACGGATTTATTCCCAAACAACGCTTTCATATCGTGGCTTTTCGGCATAAACTGACGGTAAAAAGAATATTTTTTTCGGCTCAATGGTTTGCTTTTCGGGAAAAGTAGTAATTTTACAAACTCGTTTCCGAGTTTTACAAAGATATATTGTTACTGATATGAATGGTTTTCAAGAGAAGTTGTCGGTTTTGGTATCGGAGTTTGAAAGAGCCGGCAGGAGAGTGTGCGAGAGCGAAGGTGTGTCCCGCATTGATGTTGACGTACTCAGAGAGAAGATAAGGCAGATGTATGATTTTCTTTTGTCTTCGGAGTGGGACGAAGCAAGGCAGGCGAGCCGGGTGTTGCCCGTTACGGAAGAACCGGTTGCCGAAAGAGCGGAGGCAAAAGCCGAAGAGCCGAAAATCGAAACGCCGTTTGGTGAAAATGAATCGGCGAAAGAAAAAAATGAAACGCCGAAAGAAAAAAATGAATCGGCGATTCGTCAAGAGCTTGAG
>CAZSFV010000044.1:0-18435 GCA_964606345.1 uncultured Bacteroidaceae bacterium
TTATATTATCCACCGCTACTGCAGGAGGGTTGCCACCACTTCCATCGTTACGCCATGCAAAAACCAATTTCCACGAATTACCGACATAAGACGCAGGTATTTCCACTCCTGCCCTCTGCCATGCGCCTGACTTCCAAAGTCCATCACTTATGGCATAGTTTGAATTAGGAAGAGTGCCTGCCACAAGATCTACATCAACAGGAACAAGGTAAACCCTCAAATAATCGTACAAGTTGGTTTCGCCTCCGCAATTCCAATCGAATGTCAAGCCATACGAATTGCCTTCTTCCAAGTTAACAAAGGCGTAGGCAAAAGAAACGGTTGCAATGTTGACTGTGTATCTGTTGCTTGTGCCGCCGTCGTTGCTTATGTACAATGCTCCTCCTTCGGTGAGGTTGCCATCGTCGTCAGAGGTGTTGTTGACCGCCGTACCGATATACCAAGCGTTTGTTCCGTTCTCAAAACGCCAGTTGTCGGCAGCAGCAGTCGCATCATCGAAGTTCTGTTCATAAGGAATGGTCAAGAACAAAGATGCATCGGGCATTGTTCTGAACCGCTTTGTTTGCACCACACTTGTGCCATCGGCACAAACGGCATAAATCTTTACATCATAATTTGCGTATGCTGCAAGTCCGCTCAAAGTGTACGCATTGCCGCTTATGGAGTTGCTTTCGAGCGTCCAATCCTCGTCCGTGGCAAGTTTATATTCCAATGCAAAGGTTGTTGAAGAGGCATTACTCTCCCAAGAGATGTCAACTCCATCGGAGGTGATGTTTGACAATGTTACGTTTGTTGGTGCATGGCAATAGTCATCTCCCAAAGGCGACATGTAGAATCGCATGTTTGCTCTGTAAGCATTGGTGTTGGAAATAGGCGTGGTCATGCTCGGTGCCGAAGCGTCCCAGCATTTTGTCCAGGCTTTGCCCGCTCCCGGGGTGTACTTCGTATTGACACTACAACCGCCGCTTGTTGTACAACCTTCGCCTTCAAAGATTATACACAGGCTTTGCACTCCGCTGTAAGCGAACGGCGTTTGAAGAGCAATGTCGTTCCAAGCATTGGCTGTACACTCAAAACCGGTAGAGCTGTAAACCAAAACGGCATCTTGCGTAAGGTTGTTGATAATCTGTTGCGAAGCCACCGTTGTGTCGGCTACTTCTTTCATGTAGATCCTCAAAGTTCTGCCGGAACCGGCATCAACTACTCCGATGTCAAGTCCGATAGAATCGATAGTTCCTCCGACAGACCCCAACTCAGAGGCTGTGAATAACTGTATGGAACGGTGGTTTCCGTAATTACCGGGGATAGGACCGTTCCAGTTTGTACTCGTTCCCGTTCCAACCACAATCGGCGTCGTTTGAGCCGACAGCTGCGTCAGCGACAGAACCGCCGCCAACAACAAGAATAATAATTTTTTCATCTCATTGAATTTTTTGTTAGTAATTATTTGTGGGGTCAAAGATATGAAATTCTATTACCACGAGCAAATTTTTTCTGTAAAAATTTTTGTGTCAGGTCGAATTTCATTTTTATGTTTCCATTTGGCACGATTCTTGCTTTATCCGATAACACTCAATTTATCAATGTATTACAATTTTACCCGTTTGCAATTTTATCTTTGGTCAAAAAAAATATTATTATTTGCAATCCAAAGCCACTTATTTATTGTTCGGTTATCGTTTAACAATAAACCGAAAGAATATTTCGCCTCGTTTGAATCGAATTTTGGGCTTATTTTTCTGCCGCTCTCTGCTGCCTTTAGCCCAAGGGCTGATTCAGAAAAATGAATCGGCGAAAGAATTTTTTGAATCAGCCATTCGTTTTTTTCTTTCGGCGATTCATTTTAGCAGAACGGCGATTCGAGAATCGGCAGCGGCATTAGTTGTTATGCAATCGCTGTTTTGTGTGATTTTTTCTACCTTTGCAGGCGTATGACAAGTATTCCCGATTTTCTAAAACCGAATGACACCGTTGCCATCTGCGCCTCGGCTCGCAAGATAAGTTGCGAGGAAATTGCTTTTGCGGTTCACATAATGCAGAACAGGGGTTACAGAGTGGTGATGGGCAAAACAATAGGTGCCGATTGCAATCAGTTCGCCGGAGATGATGATTTAAGGGCTGCCGATGTGCAATCGTTTATCGACAACAAGGAGATAAAAGCCATTTTTTTTGCCCGCGGCGGTTACGGCAGTGTCCGCATTCTCGACAAGCTCGATTTGACGCCATTGAGGGATAGCCCCAAGTGGTTTGTGGGTTATTCCGATGTTACGGCTTTGCTCTTTCATATTTATTATGGTGTTTCGCTCGCTTCGCTTCATGCAACAATGCCCGTAAACATTACTCCCGAGAGTGCAAATATGCCGTGTGCGGAGGCTATGTTCGATATTTTGGAAGGAAAGCCTCTTTGTTTCGACGGCGAAAGCGAAATATGCTCTGCAGATATGGAGACGGAGGGGGAGATTATAGGCGGAAACCTTTCGGTCATGTATTCGTTGCTCGGGTCAAACAGCTTTGGTGACACCGATGGCAAGATACTTTTCATAGAAGACCTTGACGAATACCTTTATCATATAGACCGAATGATGCAGGCACTGAAACGTGCCGGCAAATTGAGCGGTTTGAAGGCATTGGTCGTTGGCAGCATGAGCCAAATGCATGACAACGCCATACCGTTCGGCTTTTCGGCTTACGAAATCATTGCGTCCGCCGTTGCCGAATACGACTATCCCAAGTTCTTCGGGCTGAAAATAGGTCATCAAGCAGGCAAAAACTACCCCGTCATTGTAGGCGGACAAGTCAGAATCAGTCAAAAAAACGGAAAAATCACCCTATGGCAAAACCCGAAAGCACAAAAGCAACAGGTTCAAAAGGCGAACAGATAGCCACCGACTTCCTTTCTGCCAAAGGGTATCGCATATTGCAACGCAACTATGTTGCTTTCCATGTCGAGATAGACCTTATCGCCTTCGACGAAACAACGAATCAGATTGTTTTCACAGAGGTCAAAACCCTTCGCAACGACTTTTTCCAACAACCGTATGAGGAGGTGAATTTCCGAAAGCAGAAAAACATAATAAAAGCCGCCGACACCTATCTCAGAAGGCACGACATAGATAAGGAAGCACGCTTCGATGTTGTGTCGATACTGCTGAAAGATGAAGCCGAACCAGAAATAACGCATATCATTTCAGCCTTTTCTGCCATAGATACATTGTAACACTCTCTTGCAAGTGGTCTTTGCAGGGGTGGAATCTGTTCTCTGTCAGTGCTTTTCATTCCTTGCCGGAACTAAATTGCCGTCGGCATTTAGCAAGGTTTTTGTCGGAGAGGAAAAATTCGTACCTTTGCAACTTCATTTTTCAAACAATAAAATCAATACAAAAAGATGACACAACAAAAAAATGCAATCGTGGCTTGGTTCAGCCAACTAATTGATGAAGATGAGAAAATAGGCTCAAAGCAGTGGTTCAAATCGTATGCCTACATACTGTTTGGAACGCTGTTGTTCGTAGCTGCGGACGTTATGTTCGCTATGCCGTATCGACTTGCACCGGGCGGCGTGTACGGATTGGCGAATGTGCTTACGGCATTGACGGGAGTGAAGCTCTCTATTTACCTTATGTGCATGGAAATCCCGCTTTTGATTATCGGAAGCATCATATTGGGACCGAAGTTTGGAGTGAAAACCATCGTTTCCATTGTTTTGGGTTGGGGATTTACTTGGCTGATAGAAACATATTGGGGATATGAGCCGTTGATTCACTGCGGCGAATTTATAAAAGACGCACTTGCTGCCCCTATGGGAGCAATGGCTATCACCAACAGCAAGGATTTGTTCATGCCGGACTACTTTTTGAACACCATTCTTGCAGGATTGCTTTACGGAATAGGTATAGGAATGATATTCAAATCGGGAGCAACCTCCGGCGGCAGCGACATCATATCTATGATTGTCAATAAATACACCGGCATTTCTCTCGGTACACTCGTAATCATAGTTGACGGCATAATAGCTCTTTCTTCTTTGTTGATAGAACCTGATTTAAGATTTCCTGCATACTCCATACTGTTGATAGTCATAGAGGGCAAAATAATAGATATGGTAATCGATGGTTTGAAGACGAACAAAACGATAGTCATTATCAGCAATCAAGGCGAGGCTGTAGCCAAACTTATCCAACAAAACGACAAAGCCAAGGTTACTTGCTTGACCACAAAAGGCGATTATGAAGGAGAAAAACGTGATTTCGTTTATGCTGTAATGCCGAGAAGCGAATACGTAAAGATTAAAACAGCCATAAAACAAATCGATTCCGAGGCTTTCGTCAACGTAGTCGACAGCAGCGAGGTGTACGGAAAAGGTTTCAAAGAATTGCCAAAGCACTAAAAACATGACACTGCAGCAATTTGAATACTTGTTGGCTATTTGCGAACACGGAAATATGCTCCGGGCTTCAAAGAAGCTCGGAGTAACTCAGCCGACTCTCTCGATAATGCTCAACAAACTCGAAAACGAACTTGATGTAAGGATTTTCGACCGTTCCACACAGCCTCTCCGTCTAACGGAGGCTGGCAGGCATGTTGTGCAGCAGGCAAGAGACATTTTGAAAGCGGCTGAAACTCTGAGACAAACCCTTGATGAACGACGTAATCTGTTGAGAGGACGGCTTAAAATAGGCGTGATACCGACAGTAGCTCCCTATTTTGTGCCAAACTTTTTGCAAGGCTTTATAAGCAATCCGCATTACAGCGAGGTAGAAACAGGTCTGTCCGAGATGAAAACCGAGGATATAATCCCCGCATTACTCGCTTCCGAAATAGATATGGCTGTAATGGCAACTCCGATTGACCAAGACCAACTTTTGGAAATTCCGCTTTATTATGAGAAATTCCATGCCTACGTTTCGGAAAAGGCGACTTTGCTGCATCAAAAAAGCACTCTCACTCCGGGAGATCTTGCAAACGAACGTTTGTGGGTGCTTTCGGAAGGGCATTGTTTGCGGAATCAAGTCATGAATTATCTGTGTTTCGGCGAACAAAATACCGAACAGATTTATCAAGGCGGCAGTTTTTCGACCTTGATAAAAACTATAGATGCCGTGGGCGGTACAACCATAGTGCCGGAAACCCTGCTTGGCGACCTCAACGAAAGGCAGTTGTCAAATGTAAGATCGATTGTGAAGCCAGAGGCGGTAAGAGAAATTTCGCTTGTGGTGAAAGACGACTTTGCAAGAGAGAAACTGCTCAACGAAGTGATAGAAACCGTGAAACAATTCGTCCCTGCCGAAATGTTGGACGAAAGGTTGAAGCGGTACAGGGTGCGATTGTAACGACAAAAAGAAAGAAGGTCGTTGCATCACCGACTATAAGCAGTTCAAACAGAGAGGGGCGTTGCACAACGCCCCTCTCTGTTTTTGTGTATTTCCTTTTGTGTGTTTGGAAAGTCCAAAGGGAAAGAAGATTACGCCATTAGGAGTTCTTGTCCAACATGATGTCCAAAACAAGCTCGTCCATCTTATCCATTCCGAAGCGTCCTATCTTTCCAAGGTTCTCTATCGAGTGGTCTATGTTCTGCTCTGCAATTCCGTCTGTTTGATTGACTACTATATTGTTCATTGCCAACATGGCAGAATCGAATGCGGAGTTCAGTCCGGCGGACATCTTTAACGAACAACTCGGCTTTGCCCCATCGCAAACCATGCCCGTTATGGTGTTTATCATGTTTCGGATTGCGTAGCATATTTGAGTAAGCGAGCCTCCTTTAAGATAGACAAAAGCAGAGCCTACTCCCATGGACGCATTGACTATTCCGCAAAGGGCGGACAAACGTCCTATTTTGTTCTTTATGTAAATGGAAATGAGGTTTGACAGTGTGAGGGCTCTGATAAGCTCTTCCCTGCTCTTACCCAAGGCTTCCGCATATTTGGCAACCGGAACGCTGCATGTTATTCCTTGATTGCCGCTGCCGGAGTTGCTGTAAACGGGAAGGGTTGCCCCGTCCATTCTTGCATCGGAGGCAGAGCATGCAGCGGCTATCACTTTCTTTCTCGTATTAAGGTCGCCGTCTGCCATCAAACTCTTTCCTATCTTCAAGCCATAGTCTCCTTGCAAACCTTCTCGGGAAACCCGCAAGTTCACCTCGGCCATGTCGTATATCCATTCGAGAAAAGACAGCTCGGTTTGTGTGGCATACTCGTATATTTCTTTGACCGAGAGCGTGGAGGCAATGCAAGAAGTATCCTTTTTTGCAGAATCGCAACCGATTTCGCCACCGCAGCAAGGCAAATCCTTACCGTTCTTCTGCAAAAGGACGAAGTTTGTGTGATTTTTTGCTATAACAGCTTTGGACGTGGCAGTTTTGCCGTAGCAACGGCATTCTATGTAGAGTTTTTCTTCCGTGTCTTTGTTTTTTATGTCTACTTTGTGGGCAGCCAACCATGCTTTTGCTTTGTCGACATTGTTCTTTGCTTCTTCCAAAACCTGCAACTGCTTGCAACTATGCCCGCAAACAACACCCAAAGCCACCGCTATGGGCAGCCCTATCATACCCGTGCCGGGGATTCCCACTCCCATTGCGTTCTTTATGATGTTTTTGGAAAGCAAAAGCTCTATTCCGACAACTTCTTCTTCCAATAGTTCCTTTGCTTTTGCAACTGACAGAGCCACAGCCACAGGTTCTGTGCAACCTACCGCAAGCACAATGTTGTCTTGCATAAGATTGCGTATCTCCTCTTGTCTTGTCATGACATTATTTCTTTTCTGCGTTTATTTTTTTGAGAATATTTTGTCGGTATTTGCCTTCGTAATCCTTGGAAAAGGCTTCAAAACTCATTTTGTCGTAGAACTCTCCCATGTAAACAAGGAACAACTCAAATTCTTTTGCCTCATGATAACCTGGAAAAGCTATAAGCACCTTGCCCTCTTTGTTTAAGATTGAAAACGACGGGTAGGACATTCTGTTATTCAAAAGATAGTGTGCCAAAGAGTGCGTACCGCCTCTGCCGACTACCTTGTTGGTGTTCTCATAAACCTTGCCGTTGAAATTAACCTTGTCTCTGCTTTCGGCGTTGAACTTAACCGGGTAGTAGTAATAGTTGAGTATTTTGGCAATCAAGGTGTCTGAAAAAGTGTCTCTGTCCATTCGTTTGCACCAACCGCACCAATCGGTATAGCAATCGACGAAGTATTTTTTCGCATCGCTGCTGTCTTTAACCATTCGCTCCTGTGCTTTTTCTATGGTCAGCCATTCTATTTTTTCTTGTGCCATCACAACAGCACCCAATATGCACAAACTGCACGTAAACAATAAACTTTTTAATCTCATCTTGTGTGTATATTTATTTGATTGGCAAAGGTAGTCTTTTTTCGTATATCAAAAGATATGTATCACTCGATTTGCGATGTGCTTTCCTTTTTTACGACTTTGGCTCCTTTGAAATAGTGTTCTATAACCTGCCAGTATTCATATCCTTGCTCGCACATGTTTATTGCCCCTTCCTGGCTCATGCCCACTCCATGTCCATAACCTTTTCCGTTCAGCCTCACCTCACTTCCCCATTCCTGTACATCGAAATAGGTGGACTTTAAGTTGAAGTCTTTTCTTATTTGAGTCAAAGGAATGCCGAGCATATCTTTTTTTCTGCCTTCTTTTTGGGAAAAGGAAACGAGTTCTTGCTTAACGGTTGCGTCTTTGACATTTACTCCTTTGCTTTTGAAGTAATTAGTCCACGTTCTTAACTTTATGTACTTCTCCCAAGTATAGTTCTTGCCGCCTATCGAAAAACTGTCCGTTACAGAGACCAAATAGGGAATATGTTTGCCCCAAACATCTGCGGCATTTGCGGTCTGTCCTCCCGAATTGGAATAGAAAAGAGTCTCTATCATTTCGCCTTTATCGTCAACTATCACCTCGCCTTTGCTTTTGTACGCTCCCTCTGTTACTTCCGCTTGATTGGCTCGGGTTTTGTATGCCTGGCAATGCACATCGTCGCAAAGATTGAAGCCCTCGGCTGAATGCTTGTTGATGTTTCTTAACAAGTAGTTCCTGCAGCAAATGGCTTGAACCTTGAAAAAATCCACGTTCTTTGTCGCTCCCCATGTTTCGGACTGAACAACTCCCGCTATGTAGTTCTCCTGCTCGACTGTATTGATGATTGTCAGCGACCCTTTTTTGTCGGAACAGATTTCCAAACCGTCATCGTAGCGTCTTTCTTGAATTGCCGGACTTAAAGGTTTGATTTGAAAGAAACATTTCAGTCCCTCCGCAAGGAGCATGGCTTTTTTACCTTTTGCAAACAAAGTGTCGTCTACTTTGACCTCCACTTGCGAATCGCTTTCTTTGAAGGTAACTTTTGAGGTTCTTGACAAGCGGGTTGTTTTCCCGTCGACCTCTAATGTGTATCGTCCGAAAGAAGCTACGAACATAGCTTCCTTTATTTTCTGTTGGGAGAATATTTTTATTCTCACCGTTTGTGCGGGCAGCTCTGCACAAAAAAGCAGCATCAAAACTGCAAAACAAATTCTTTTTATCATTTTTCCAAGTATCCGATAATGTATTTAGCCACATTTGCCGATGCTCCGGCGTTCCCCAATATTGTTCGCAGCTTTCCGAACATGTATTGCATTCTGATTCTGTAATCTTCATCGAAGCTGATACGGCGAAACTCTTTTTCCAAGCACTGCTTGTTCCAATCCTTTTGGAGCAACTCCACAACTACAGGGGCATTCAGTATAAGGTTTACCAAAGAAATAAATCTGACCTTGGCAAGGTATTTGCCGATTAGAAAAGAGAGAGCATTGGCTTTGTAACAAACTACTTCCGGCAGGTTGAACAATGCCGTTTCTAAGGTTGCCGTTCCCGAGGTTACCACAGCGGCATAAGCACAATTAAGCAAGGAGTAGGTTTGGTTGTATATCAGCTTTACGTTACGGTTTTCTATGTATTGCTCATAAAACTGCGGCGAATGGGTTTCCACGGCTGCAACGACAAAGTCAAATTCCGGATACTTCTCCACCAATTCCAACTGAACAGGAAGCATTTTCTTTATTTCCTGTGTGCGACTGCCTGGCAGCAAAGCAATAAGCGGCTTGTTCCCCAAACCGTTCGCTTGAAGGAAACTGCTCTTGTCCTGCGTCTTCATGTAATCGGCTATTTCGTCTAACAGAGGGTTTCCCGGGTATTCCACCTCCATGTTATGCTTCTCATAAAACGGCTTTTCGAAAGGCAGTATCACAAACAATCGATCCAAGACTTTTTTCATTGTTTTGATACGCCGTTTTTTCCAAGCCCACACCTGTGGAGATATATAGTAAAAAACTTTCAGCCCTGCTTTATGTGCAAACTTTGCAATTCTGAGATTAAATCCCGGATAGTCCACCAAAATAAGGGCATCGGGCTTCCATGAGCGTATATCCTTTTTGCATAAGGCAATGTTGCCCAACACCGTTTTCAAATGTGCCGCAACCTCAACAAATCCCATGAAAGCAAGGTCTTTAATGTGCTTTACCAAGCCCTTTTCCGATGCTTGGGCAATCATCTTATCTCCTCCCCAAAATCTAAATTCGGCATTTGCGTCTCGCTCTTTCAATTCCCTCATCAGAAAAGAAGCATGCAAATCGCCGGACATTTCTCCTGCTATTATGTAGTACCTCATCTTTTCAAGATTTTATCGTTAAAACATTCCTCAAAAGCAACCTATTGCATACAGATAGTATAGCATTATACAGAAACCAAAGAACAAAACCGTAAGCAAGCCTTTCACCGTTTTCATATACTTCAATTTGCTGTACCAACGCAAGAGAAGTATTGCGGGAACAAACGAAAATAAAAATATCTTGGCGTTGTCGTTTATTGAAGCTCCCATGAAATGCAGCACTGCCCAAAGCAGTCCGAATGTGATGACGACTGAGAGCATGGAAACCGCTGCCCCGAAGTACAAATTATCTTTCTTCAACATTTTCAAACCTCTTTTTCATTCTCTCCAAAGCAGAGTATGCCGTGAAGTCCACCTGCATAGGCACAACGCTTGCATATCCCTTTTCCAAAGCCCTGAAATCCGCATTCGGAGAGTCGTCCAAACAATTATAAACGCCGCTCAACCAATAGTAAGGGTTACCCGCGGGATCTTTATGCTCCACAAGCTCTTCATTCCAATAAGCCTTTGCCTGATGACAGACTTTCAATCCTTTTATCTCTCCAACCGGAAAATTGACATTAAGGCAGATTCCTCTCTCCATGCCGTTTGCCAAAATATCCTTGCAAATGCTTCTTATGTAATCACTGCAATACGAGAAGTCGACTTGCTTGTCGCTGCTGTCGATGGAAAACCCCACACTCGGAATCCCCTCTGCACAGCCTTCAAATACCGCTGCCATGGTTCCGGAGTAAATCGTGTTGACCGAAGCGTTGCTTCCATGATTGATTCCCGATACCACAAGGTCGGGAAGTCTTTCTTTCAAAATTCTGTTGAAAGCCATCTTGACACAATCGACAGGAGTACCATTCAAGATGTAGCCCGCATACGAGTCGGACTTCTCCATAAATTTCATTCTTATAGGTTCGTTTACCGTAATCGAATGAGACTTGCCCGACATCTCCTCCTTGGGGGCTACCACTACCACTTCGCCCAACTCTTTCATCAGTTCAATCAACACAGATATGCCTTTTGAAAAGTAGCTATCGTCGTTGGTTATAAAGATAAGCGGTCTCTTTACCTCTTTCATAGATGCTGTTATAATGTATTGGCAAAGATAGAGAAAAAATGCGAGGTAGAAATTTTTTCGTACTTTTGCGAACTCTAAAAGACACCGAAATGGTAAAACAACTCATCAAAGCACCTATTGCCCTTCTCCAAAGAATAGAAAACAAATTCATACGCTTTCTCTTTGTGGGTGTTATCAATACGGCATTCGGTTACGGAATGTTTCTGCTCTTCATTTGGTTCGGTCTGCACTATTCCATAGCCTTGTTCTGTGCCAATTTCTTGGGAATATTGTTCAATTACAAAACCACGGGCTACATAGTATTCGAGACAAAAAGCAACAAGCTGCTTCTTCACTTCTTTCTTGTTTACGGCATTGTTTATTTGTTCAATCTTTTGGAGCTTTACCTTTTGGACAAATCCGATTTGTATGAAACGGTTCTTGCATGGGATTTTCTCCAATTCATTAATGATATACCATTGGACGCTCACAAAATAGGCGATGCCATGGGGCAGGCAATAACACTTCTTCCCAATGCGGTTCTGTCGTTTTTGCTTAACAAGATTTTTGTCTTCAAACAGAAATAAACCCCTCAAAGGGCGATTCATTTGGCGTTCTGCTGCAAATTATTGTACCTTTGCACATTGATTTTTACGACAGGTCAAATGAATACGGACTTTTTTTCACACCCTTCGGCAATCATCGATTCGGATTGCAAGATAGGAGAAGGGACAAAGATATGGCATTTTTCCCATATAATGAGTGGCTGTGAAATAGGCAAAATGTGTAACATCGGGCAAAACGTTGTAATCTCTCCGCAGGTGATTTTGGGAAACAACTGCAAGGTTCAAAACAATGTTTCTGTATATACCGGAGTTAAATGCGGCGATGATGTGTTTCTTGGTCCGAGTTGCGTTTTTACAAACGTGATCAATCCCCGCTCAGCGGTCTCTCGCAAAAATGAATACAAAGAAACCCTTATAGGGCAAGGCGCTTCGATAGGTGCAAATGCCACCATAGTGTGCGGACACAACATAGGGAAATACGCCCTCATAGGTGCAGGCAGTGTTGTTACCAAAAACATACCGGACTACGCCCTTGTGGTCGGCAACCCTGCCAAACAAATAGGTTGGGTCTCCGAATACGGACACAGGCTCAACTTTAACGAACACGGCAAAGCCCTATGCCCCGAAACGAATCAAGAATACGAGTTGAAAGACAACACAGTAAAAAGAATCAAATAGCAGATGAAAAATTTTGGAATAATAGGCGTTGCCGGATACATAGCTCCGCGACACTTGAAAGCAATAAAAGACACAGGCAACCGCCTTGTAGTGGCATTGGACAAGAGCGACTCGGTAGGGATAATGGACAGCTATTTCCCTCAATGTAGTTTCTATACCGAATATGAACGTTTCGACCGCTTTGTCGAAAAAATCAAACATACGGAAGACCGTTTGGACTTTGTCAGTGTTTGTACGCCGAACTATCTTCACGACTCCCATATAAGATTTGGCTTGCGTGCAGGTGCGGATGTTATTTGCGAAAAGCCGTTGGTGCTTAATCCTTGGAACATCGATGCTTTGGCAAGAATGGAAGAGGAAACCGGCAAAAAGGTTTACAACATATTGCAACTGCGACTTCACCCTGCAATCCTCAAGTGGAAGGAAATGGTGGACAATGGTCCTAAGGATAAGGTATATGACGTAGATCTCACTTACATAACCTCTCGCGGTCTGTGGTACTACACTTCGTGGAAAGGCGATGTGTCCAAATCAGGAGGCGTTGCCACGAACATAGGCGTACATTTCTATGACATGCTTTCGTGGATTTTTGGCAAAGTAAGGGAAAACATTGTTCATGTTTACGAACACGACAGAGCTGCAGGCTTGCTTGTTTTCGACAAAGCACGAGTAAGATACTTCCTTTCCATAAATGCAAAGACCCTGCCGAGAGAAGCCGTAGAAGCAGGCAAACGTACATTCAGAAAAATGGAAATGGACGGAAAGGAGATAGAGTTTTCGGACGGTTTCACCGAACTGCACACTCAAAGCTACCGCAATATACTTTCCGGCTCAGGCTTCGGCTTGAACGATGCAAGACAGTGCATCGAGATTGTTCACAACATAAGAAATGCCAAACCTGTCGGTTTGAAGGGCGATTATCACCCGCTTGCAGCGTTGCCCTTGGAGAAACATCCTTTCTATAAATAGAAATGATTGAGCTACTTCGGGCAGACGACTTTATCAAGAACTTTGAGAAACGTTTCTCAAAGCGAGTTTACAGAATACCATTGAACTACGCCGATGGCAGAAGCGTGTTGCTGCTCATGTGCAGGTGTTCACGCCGGTGGGTGGCTTTGCCCTATTGCTCGGAAGCGTACGTACAAACAGATATGGGCGGGTTCTGCGAAACCCCGCCCTTTACCTTTGTGGAATCTTCCGACGGAAATCTGTTCTGTACAAAGCATATACGTTGGCAGATAAGAGACACGCGTGCATGGAGCAACAATGTGTATGCCGAAAAGCTCAATTTCTCCATAACGTTGACAGACGATAATCCGATGAACTTGCTCAGCTCAGACATAAGGCGGAAGATAAACAAAGCCCACTCTCTCGGAGTTGAGGTCAAAAGCTCGGGGAAAAAATTGATAGCGGATTTCCACAAAGTCTATTCTCGAAGAATGTTCGAACTCGGCAGTCCCTGCGCAAGCAAGCGACAAATAGCCAAATCGCAAAAGTTGGGAGATATTATATTTGTTGCATACCGGGCAGGTGTTCCCATCGGGGCGGCAACGCTCTGCCAAAGAGACGACAGCTCGTGCGAAAACATATTATTTGCAACCGACACCCGCTACAACCATCTCTATACGAGTTATGCACTTCATTATGCAATGATTTCTTATGCCCAAAAACACCACTTCGCTGTCTATTATCTCGGTCGCAGCACAAGACACAGCAGTGTGCATACATACAAAAGCCACTATCGACCACTTGAACGAGACCTTTTTTGGAGCTATTCGCAACCGTGCAAAAACATACGACAGAATGGCAATCTTCGCAAACTGTGGCGACTGCTGCCTTTCGGCTTGGCAACCCTAATTGGGGGATTCGTCTACAAAAGAATATATTGACAAAGGTTGGTGTCCGCAATGGCAAACAACCATCGATTTAATCAACACAAAAAAAGAAAAACAAAATATGAACAAACGACTTACCAAATCGACACGTGATAAAAAGATATGCGGTATCTGCGGCGGTCTTGCAGAATATTTCAACACCGATCCCACCATTATACGGGTTGTGTTTGTCTTACTAATGTTTTTGACGGGCATAATCTTCGGCATATTGCTTTACTTAGTCTTGGCATGCGTGATACCGACCGACGGAAGCGTTCAATAAAGCTTTAACTCTTCCGTTGCAGAAAGCCCAAACGCACAACCCGCTTCCTGTAAGCGGAATTATGCGTTTTTGCCATCACCCTAAAAACAAGACCCTTGCAAGCCTCAAAGCGAATCACCGATTCAACAAAATGAATCGGCGGAATAATTTTTTGAATCAGCCGTTCATTCCAATGAATCGCCGTTTGAAGAATCAGAACCGAGGCACGAAAAAAATCTTATTCAAGAGCCATGCCGTTTCAAGAACGATTGGCTCGGCACAACAACCCTGTGATTAGCCTATACAATCAACTTGTGTTCATCGGATAAGAGGACAAAAAAAGGAGGCTCGACTTAACAGCCGAGCCTCCCCGTTAAATTTTCCCCGTTATGGCTTAGTTAACCATTATAACCAAGCACTTGCTTGCTTTCCAGAACAAATCTGGATTGGTTATTCTTATCGAGCTTGGTCTTTCAGGATCGCCTTCCAATGTGTAGGAAGATGTCGGGTGAGATGTTACAAATTTGATTTTCTTTCCCGTCAACGGTATTTCCTGAGTGTTTCTTGTATCTATCTTTGTGAAGGCAGAAAAGTCTGCATTGTTGGACAACACATTTGTTCTGCCAAGTCCGATAAATCCACCTTTTCTATCAATTATTTTCTTGGTTCTAAGTTCTTTCTTTGTACCTATTGTGAAGTATGCAGTGTACTTTTCGTCCTCTATCTGCATTATTTGTTTGTCTTTCTGCTTGGAAGCATTCTCCAAATCCTCAACATTCTTGGTCAGTTCGTTGATTTTTATGTTCTTCTTTTCCAATTCTGCAGTCAAACTCTTGATTTGCTCTTCTTGTTCTTTGATTCTTTGCTCCAAGTTATCGACAAAGGTTTGCAGTTGTTTGTTCTGCTTGTTCAATTTGCTTACTCTTGAATTTACTGAGGCAAGCTTTGCTTTGTCCTTTGAGAGTATGTCGCTTATTGTGGCGATTTTGGTTCTTATACTCGATGCTGCGTCCTTGCTTACTTCGCCCGAAGTATTGGCTGCTTGCGCCACATCGGAGTAAGTCTTGGTGATTTCGCCCAAACTTGCATCTATCTCATTCAGCTGTTGGAAAAGGGTTTCCAATTCAGCATCTTTGTTAGACATAACCGCTGCAAAAGAATCCTGCAACTGTTTTTCTCTTTCTTTTGACAGGTCGTTGTTACAAGCTGTCAACACGGCAAGGCATATAACGCCTGCGGCAATCAATTTTTTCTTCATAAGTTCTCTGTTATTGTTCAATATCAAAACTATTAACCCTGCAAAGGTAGTACAAAAACAACAATCTGCAAAGAAATATTGTTCTTTTACTGCAAAATATGCTTGTCGGCAATGGAAAATATCGTATAATTGCAAGCGAAAAACGCAAGAATATATGTCTGAGGATAAACTCGAAATACTTGGTGCAAGGACGCACAATCTGCAAAACATTTCCCTTTCAATGCCTCGCAACAGTCTGATAACCATTACAGGTTTAAGTGGCAGCGGAAAAAGCTCTTTGGCTTTTGATACCATTTATGCAGAGGGGCAAAGGCGATATTTGGAGACTTTTTCTTCTTATATACGGAACTTCATGGGCAACATGAGCAAGCCGGATGTGGATAAGATAAACGGCTTGTCTCCCGTAATATCGATAGAACAAAAGACTACAAACAAAAATCCTCGTTCCACCGTCGGCACAACAACGGAGATATATGACCTTTTGAGACTTTTGTATGCCCGTGTGGCAGAGGCTTATTCCGTGAATACGGGGGAAAAGATGGTTAAGTACACGGAAAAACAAATCTTGCAGGAAATAGAACAGTCGTACAACGGACAATACATCGTTATCCTTTCCCCTGTGGTCAAAGGCAGGAAAGGACATTACAGAGAGCTGTTCGAAACCATTGCAAAAAAGGGATTCCTTAAGGTGAGAGTGGACGGAGAGATTAAGAACATTGTCAGCGGCATGCGGATTGACCGCTACAAGGTTCACGATATAGAGATTGTGGTTGATAAATTAAGGATTGATGCCGAGGAGAAGACCGAAAGACTGAAAAAATCGGTGGAACTTGCATTCAAACACGGGAAGAACAGCATCATGATTGAGGACGAAAAGGGCAAGATACGGTTCTTTTCAAAGGAATTGATGTGTCCAAGCACGGGAATTGCCTACCCCGAACCCGAACCGAACACTTTTTCGTTCAATTCTCCTTACGGAGCCTGTCCGTTTTGCAATGGATTGGGAGAAATATCACAAGTAGATACAGATAAGATTATTCCCGATAAAAACAAAAGCATCGCACAGGGCGGACTGTTGCCAATCGGCAAACCGAATGCAGGCAGCTGGTTCGTTAAGCAGGTCGTAAAAGTTGGAAAGAGTTATGGATTTGATTTGAACACCCCTTTGAAAGATTATTCGCAAGAGGCAATGAATGCTTTGTTGTTCGGCACCGTGGACGATGAGCAAAACATTATGTCGGACGGTTTTCAAGGAGTGGTTAATTTCATTTCAAGCCAATTCAATGATGCGAGTCTCCCGGCTTCTTTGCAAAAATGGGCAGCAGGATTTGTGAGTAAGATAACTTGCCCTCATTGCAACGGCGACAGATTGAAGAAAGAGAGCCTCTGTTTCAAGATAGGCGATAAAAATATTGCAGAACTTGCGAACATGGATTTGACGGAACTTTCGCAATGGTGCTTGGACATAGAGCAGAAACTGACAGAACGTCAACGAAGCATTGCATCGGAGATTTTAAGGGAGATAAACACGAAGATAAGTTTCCTTTTGGACGTAGGTTTAGGTTATTTGAGTTTGAACAGAAGTTCTCGCACTCTTTCGGGCGGGGAAAGTCAAAGAATAAGGCTTGCAACACAAATAGGCAGCAAGTTGGTGAACGTCATGTATATCCTTGACGAACCGAGCATCGGCTTGCATCAATCGGACAATGAACGATTGATCAAGTCTCTTCAAAAGTTGAGAGACATGGGTAACACTGTAATCGTTGTTGAACACGATAAGGATATGATGTTGGCTTCGGATTTTATAGTGGACATAGGACCGGGGGCTGGTGTGAACGGAGGACGATTAACTGCAATGGGAACACCTGAGGAATTTTTGAAACAAGACTCCCTCACTTGCCGATATTTGCGAGGCGAGAAAAAGATAGAAGTTCCCAAAAACAGACGGAAAGGCAATAGAAAGGCAATAGAGCTTTTTGGGGCTTGCGGAAACAATCTGAAAAAGGTGGATTTACACCTGCCTTTGGGACTTCTTGTATGCATTACAGGGGTTTCGGGAAGTGGAAAATCATCTTTGGTTAACGATACTTTGCACCCCATCTTGAGCAAGTTGTTATACCGAAGCGAAAAACCCATTCTGCCATACGCTCGCATAACCGGAGTTGACAATATCGACAAAGTCATCGAAATAAATCAGTCTCCCATAGGGAAAACGCCTCGAAGCAATCCCGCAACATTCATAGGAGTATTCGATGACATAAGAAAGTTGTACGCTTGTCTCCCAACGGCAAAAATAAGGAACTATCAAGCCGGACGATTCTCGTTTAACGTTAAGGGCGGCAGGTGCGAGGCGTGTCAAGGTGCCGGAGTGAAAACCATAGAGATGAATTTTCTGCCCGATGTTTACGTTACCTGTCAAGAGTGTGGGGGAAAACGATACAACAGAGAAACATTGGAGGTAAGATATAAAGGGAAAAGCATAAGCGATGTGTTGAATATGAGTTTTACAGAGGCAGTCGTCTTTTTTGATAACTACCCTGCCATAAAGCGTCAACTATCCATGGTTGTGGACGTGGGTTTGGGTTATCTTACATTAGGACAACCGTCCACTACTCTTTCGGGAGGAGAGTGTCAAAGAATAAAACTCGCTGCCGAATTGGGCAAGAAAGATACCGGAAAGACCTTATACATATTAGATGAACCGACAACGGGATTGCACTTTGAGGATATAAGGGTGCTTTTGGAAGTTCTGCAAAAGTTAGTGGACAAGGGCAACAGCATGCTTGTGATAGAACATAACCTTGACGTGATAAAGGTTGCAGACTACCTAATAGACATGGGGAACAAGGGCGGAAAAGATGGAGGAAGAATAGTTGAATGCGGAACGCCCGAGGAATTGGCTCAATCAAATAAGAACAGCATCGGTCGTTACCTAAAAAACGAATTATAACTCAATGCATTATGCGACTAAGCAGGGCTTGCCCGCAAAAAAAAGTCGTATAATTTTGCTTGCAAAGAAAATTATTGTAATTTTGCAACCTCAAATGGCGGGATAGCTCAGTTGGTTAGAGCGTCGGATTCATAACCCGGAGGTCA
>CAZSFV010000045.1:0-16385 GCA_964606345.1 uncultured Bacteroidaceae bacterium
ATTTTACTCCCTTAAGAAAAGCTATTCCTCGCCGTTTTGAACTGCAAAATCGACATTTTCTAATCAAGCAAATGGTTCAAGAGTCTTGACAGAATTGCTTTAGAGGAGGTTGCCTCTCCAAATTATACGGTAGACAATTCCGGCACATCGCTCGACTTGCTCCCTTTATGCTACCGACTGTTTACTTTTCTGTTTCAAGATCTTCGTCTTTTATCGTGAAAAGATAACTTACTATTTCATCAAAGTATTCGTCTCGGAACTTTCTCCAATCGTTCTCTCTAAAAAACTCTTTTCTTTCCGATGATAAATCAAAGTCTTTAGTCCACAATCTCAAAACACGACCCTCTGCATTGTTTTCCCGCACCTCACAATAGTCGTATTCAACAAAACAGTCTTTCATCGTAATGTTCTTGGCATGAAAAGAAGTTATAAGTATCACTTTCGACGGGTCTGCTCTTAATGCTCGTTTCCCTCCAAAATTCACGTATATCGTTTTGCTGCTGTTGTTCTTAAAGTAAAAATTAACCATCGGCAGCTTTTCCCAACAAGAAGTGAAGAAAACCATCGGCAAAATGCACCAAAGCCAAGTCAAAATCTTTCTCTTATTCATTATGTCCTCTTGTTTTTACTCTGTTTCTTCTAAATCTTTCTCCGTTATATTAAAGATGTAGTCCGCCACCTTGTTAGATGTCTTTTCCCTTTCCCAATCGCTTTTCCTGAAAAACTCTTTTTTGCCGGAAGTCGGCAAATAATCGAAGCTCCATTGCCTCAAAACCCTACCCGAGGAATCATTTTCTTGCAGTCTGCAATAGTTGTATTCCAAAAAACAATCATAGAAACTCCCGGCACTCTGATAAAATCCACCTATGATTTTTTCTTGAAATGGTCTTATAACGCACTTGTATTCGTCGTCTAAGGTCAGATACAACGTCCTGTTCGTTTTGTTCGCCACCGTCAAATATACTTCGGGATCACATGAGAATGCCGACAACAAAACCGCTAAACAAATTGCCAAGGATATTCTTACTCTGTTCATAACTAAAATCCGTATGTTCTAAATATTGTGTCTATGGTGCTTACCTTCGTCGGATATAACAGTTTCATTTTCCCGATACACTTCGTTCTACAAATAAATTTTTCGTTTTGGGGTCAGCGATTGCAAATATACGATATATTTCCGAATAATCACAGATGCATTGTTTTTTTGAGAGAAACAATACCAAACGATGTTATTTTTCTAATGATGAAGTAAGAATGTGAAAGACGTATATCGTAAGAAATCTTTGTACGTCTGTGGATAATTTTCTCAGAAACCGGATTTTATGTATACATGAGGTACTCAGGATTGTGTAAACCGGTTCGGTAAACAAAAGCACACGGTTTTCATTGTCGGCATTGCCGTCTTAACATTGGGCAGTCTGATAGGAATTGTCCGGCATCTGTAGGGAAAAGTGCAAGCAGAACGCTTTAATGTTTCGTTATAGAATGACATCAGGCTAATGTCTTTTTCCATTCCGATGAGCCTGCTTTCGCTTTTGATTGTTTAGGGTTGTACGTGCTTGCATCTTCCATTTTTCCTAAGCTGCTTTTCGCAACAAAATAGGCTTTAAGCATCTACATAAGGTTCTTCGCTATAACCGGTGCAAAGCTCAATCTCGCAAAACACTCTTCGCCTGCACTGTAATTCCATTCCAAAATACCAATGCAAACCATCATTTTCCGCAAACGCCGATTCGTCGGGAACGAATGGCTGATTCAAAAAATTCTTTCGCCGATTCATTTTGCTGAATCAGCCATTCATTTCAGGACAAACGCCATTTGATGCCAACCTATCAGGAAAGGAGAATAAAACGAGGCTCTACAAGAGAATGTCGGAAACAAGATTTTTATATTGTGGGGTATAAGTATTGTCGTTTTGCCTTATGGTTATCGTGGAGGTTTCGAGCCTATGGGCGATGGTGCTGTATGTATTTATGATTCTTTCGACAGGCTTACCGGATTTTGAAAGGACTTCGGTTTGTTGCACAAGGTGCATGCCATTTGCTTCGAAACGCATGCGGACGTCTTCACTTTGTATGGGCGGCAAGATGAGGGTTACACAGGCAAATGGGGCGATTATTTTCAATATTCCACCCACAAGTTCAGGAAATGGCAACATATCGGTATGCCTTGCAAGATGCCTTCGCTGCTGTGGAGCATTAAGGCTGTTTACAAAATAGGGGGGATTGCTGACAATCAAATTGTAGGAATTATGATTGTCGGGATTGGAAGCGAAATCCTGAAACTTTGTGTTAATGACTTGCAAACGGTCATGGTATGGGCTTTGGGCGAAGTTCTCTGCAGCCTGTTGTGTGCTTGCATGGTCTATATCTATGGCTGTTACATGTGCATGTGGATTGAATTGTGCCATAAGCATTGCCACAACTCCGCAACCCGTCCCTATATCGAGAATTTTGCCAACCCGGTTATGCGGAGCAACACCCGAAAGCAGCACGGCATCCGTCCCAACCTTCATTGTTGAGCGGCTGTGGTTTAAGGAAAAATGCTTGAATTGAAATTCCATTCGGATAAAATCAAAAAAAGAGTTGCCCACAAGGGGCAACTCCGAGATAAAAACAAATTTTACAATCTATCAATAGGTGTCTTTAACCCTTCGAGATGCTGCATACATGATACGTAGCGCTCCCGCTTTCCTGAGTTCTTGCTTAACATCGGTTACATCTCCCATCTTAACTTCTTTATCGCATTTGATGGTTGTTGTAAGAAACGGTTTGTCTTCTTCACTTCTTGCTGCTCGTTCCGCTTCAACAAAAGAAATGATGTCTCCAAGTTCTCCGAATTGGTCATTCAACTGAAAACGTGTAGCTGAACCGTATTTCTTTTCATCTTGCGGCGTTCCGATGTAAATGTAGCTGACAAGGGATTTTTTTTCTAACTTTTGAATCTCCGATGCCTGCGGAACATTTACTTTCACCATAAGCGTACTCTCACGCATTGTGGTAATCACCATGAAGAAAAACAACAGCATGAAGATGATGTCTGACATGGAACCCATGTTCAGTTCCGGTGTTCCTCCGGAATTTTTCTGCTTGAATTTTGCCATTACTTTTTCCCTCCTATGTTTTTAGGTTCCGCCTCTGAGATTGCAATAGGTATCGCCTTGTCTATGGCTTCTCTTTGCACGTCTGAACAATCCACATATGCTTTTCCGAACTTAACTCTGGATAACTCATCTCTCAATTCGTTGACAGCTGCCGTCAACTCATTTTGCACCATTAGGTACATTTCATAAGAGGTACCGCGGTCGTTCTGCAAGGAAATAACACCCTTTGACACTTCAACCGAACCCAACAAAGGAATATCCTTTGTCATTTTCTCTGGCAAGTTATCCAAGTTCTGCGGGTTGGAAAGAAATTCTTTTGCTCTATCTTTCAACATGTTTATTTCCCCTATTTCCCCATTGAAAAGGAGCTTGTCTTCTCTGTTGACCAATACAACGAAAGTGTTTCTTCTGTGAATATCCGGTGGCTTGACATTTGGGTCTGATGGCGGCGGCAATCGTCTTTGTATACCCATGTCTGTGTTGATGGAAGAAGTCAACAAGAAAAAGGTCAGCAACAAAAACGATATGTCCGACATAGACGCACTATTCAGTGCCGGTAACGATTTCTTTTTTCTTCTTGCCATGTTACTTCAATTTTTTTGCTATTTCTGCATAAAGAACGGCTACTATTACGCCTCCAAATAGTATGTAAACCGTGTACATACTTGCTCCTATCAGCTTGGAGTTGGAGTAATCCGATCCTGTTTTCTCGAATAGCTCTTTAGGTATGTCTGCACCTGACGACACAGCATAAGAGATAATCATTATGACTATCAATGCACCCACGCCTATCAAGGTTCCCATCTGTTTCTTGGGGTCGTCTATCAATCCTTTTACTATTTGCACTACCGCAAAGCACGCAGCAACGAGTATACTTATGCAAAATAAGCCTATTACGCTCCAATATGCCACGTTCCAAGCCATCATTGCGGTTGATTGTCCTTCAATCGGCGCATTTTGGTCGAACATCACACCGTAGATAACGGCACATATTGATGCTATTATGCCTATGATTATGGCTATTGTCCAATATACTTTTCTAAAATCTTTCTTCATTTCTCCTCCTTGGTTTCAAAGTAATTACTCTGTCATACCTACTTGTTAAGGTATAGTTAGATTGGATTGGTAAATTACTTTTTGATGTTCTTTACCAAGATGTCCATGAATGTGATTGAAGAATCTTCCATTGTCGAAACCAAGCCTTCGATCTTAGAAAGCAGGTAGTTGTAACAAATTTGAAGCGCCAATGCTGTAATCAAACCGAAGACTGTTGTCAAAAGGGCAACCTTCATACCTCCTGCAACGACTGTTGGAGAAATATCACCGGCCTTTTCAATATCATCGAACGCTTGAACCATTCCGACAACTGTTCCCAAGAAACCGAATGATGGGGCAATGGCAATGAACAATGAAATCCATACCATGTTGCTTTCCAATCTTGCCATCTGAACTCCACCATAGGAAGTCAAAGATTTCTCAACATCTTCTAAACCGTTGTCTATTCTGTCCAAACCTTGGTAGAAGATAGAAGCTACCGGTCCTCTTGTGTTGCGGCAAACGTCTTTTGCTCCCTCTACATCACCCGCTACTATGCGTTCTTCTATTTTTTTCAATAGTTTGTCTGCATTTGTAGTTGCAAGGTTAAGATAGAGAATACGCTCAATAACCAATGCCAAACCTAAAATCAAGCAAAGCAATATCGGCGTCATCCAGCCCACTCCACCTTCAATGTACTTCGTTTTCAAAACTTGGTGGAAAGATTGTTCTGTGGCAGGTGCAGCTTGCTCAACTGCCGCCGGTTGCTCTTCAACCGCTGATTCTGTCGCTGAAACCGTCGTTTCAGTTTCGGCAGCTTTCGCATCTTGTGCAAAAACTGCACTTGATAGACCTAACGTCAATAACATTACTATTGACAAATAAGCACATACTTTTCTCATAGTGTTTTTGTTGTTTTATTGTTTTTGTTATTACTGATTGATTTCCTCTTTCCCTCAATGGAGGGTGTGCAAATTTACAACCTTATTTCCGAAATGCAATTTTTATTGTGGAAAAATCTTTCTCGCACGATGCTTACCGTTGATTGCCAGCTGTTTAATTTTGTTCAAAAGTCATCCTTTACGGTAACGAGAACCTTGTCAATCCTCGTAAAATCCATATCAACTATTTCAAAGACAAATTTATTCCATTCAATTTTCTCTCCGAGCTTTGGAATGACACCTATCTTGGAAAATATCAATCCACTAATGGTATTGTAATTGTTGTCTTGGTACAAATCCTCCATATCGAAGTGGCACAAAAAGTCGTAAAACGAATATTGCCCTCCGACCAAGTAACTTCCATCTGCCCTTTCCATGAACTCGTTTTCGTCATCTTCCGTTTCGAGTTCAGATGAATTACCGACCAAAGACTCCAAAATATTATTCATGGTCACCAAGCCCTCTACAGCACCAAACTCATCTATTATAAGAGCGTAATGTATCTTGCTCTTCTTAAAACTTTCAAGTGCATCGTAAACGCTTACGCTTTCGTGTAAGTATTGAGGCGGTCTCATCATGTCTTTGACCGTTGTGAAGCAATCCAACCTGTTGAACAGGTCTTTCAAATAAACCACTCCAACAATTTTATCAAGGCTTTTATTCGCAACAGGATATATGTAGTGAACCCTTTGCGACAATTTGCTTTTGATGTTCTCCAAACTATCATCTACATCTAACCATTCGAATTCCGTTCGGTGCGTCATGAGCGAAGAAACATCTCTATCTCCCAATGAGAACACCCTATCGACTATATCATGCTCAACCTCCTGTATCTCTCCGTCCTCTGTACTTTCGCTAATTATCGATTTTATTTCTTCTTCCGTAACGGTATTGTTATGCTTCTTTATTCCGAAAATGGTTGTCAAGCCCTTTGTAGAAACGGAAAGCAACCACACGAAAGGATAAAACAATTTTGAAAGCAGGTTCATCGGCTTGATGATTATCCCTGATATTTTTTCGGGACTGTTCATACCGAGCTTTTTGGGGAACAACTCTCCCAAAACGAGAGTAACATAGGTTACCGAAACGATTATTATAACCCTTGCTATGACTTGGGCAGTATACAAATCCAATCCCGATTTGCTTATAAACCTACCCAAAGGAGCAATAAGGCTTTCACCGGAATACATACCGGTTACAAGACCCACTGCCGTTATCGCAATCTGTACTGTGGAAAGAAACTTATCCGGATTTTCTGCCACCTCAAGTATTTGCTTTGAAGTCTTATTTCCTTTCTTGGCTTCCGCATCAAGTTTGGACTTCCTTGACGACACAACAGAAATCTCCGACATGGAAAAAATTCCGTTCACCAATATGAGCAGAAGAATTATAAGCAGTTCCACAATCTAATCGTTTTTTTGTTCTGTCAATTCGCTTGAAGCGGCGGTTTTTTGTCCGTCCACAACAAAGTCGTCTTCTTTCTTTGTAAATATCAAAGCTATCAACAGCATAACAACACCAAAAGTTATGGATATATCGGAAACATTGAATATGGCGTTGAAAAATCGAAAAGAGTTCCCGCCGACAACAGGTATCCATTGTGGCAAAGTAGTATCTATCAACGGCAGATAAAACATGTCCACAACCTTTCCCAAAAATATGGGAGCATACCCGCCTCCCTCCGGAAGGAATTGCGAAACTGAAAAATAGGTACTTTCCGAAAACAACAACCCATAGAATATGGAATCCAATATATTACCCACAGCTCCGGCAAAAATCAAAGTAAAGCTGTAAACCGTCAACTTTCTGCCATTCTTCTTTATCAACTTCAACAAGTACCAACCTATAAGGAAGGAGGCAACAACCCTAAGGAATGTCAAGGTATACTTACCGACAACACCGCCAAAAGACATTCCGAAAGCCATGCCCTCATTCTCTATAAAGTGAAGCTTGCACCAATCACCTATCAGACAAACCTCCTCCCCTATGGCAAAGTTCAACTTAACCCAAATCTTGACAATTTGGTCAAGCAAAAGTATCGCAATTACGATAATGAGCGGTTTCTTCACCAAGTTTACTTTTTATTCTGTTTGAGCTTTGCCTCAACGCTAAGAGTTGCATGAGGCACTAAACGCAACCTTTCCTTAGGGATAAGTTTTCCCGTCACCCTGCAAACTCCATACGTTTTGTTCTCTATTCTGATTAGGGCAGACTCCAAGTCCTTTATGAACTTCTGCTGCCTTGCTGCCATGTTTGCATTATCCTCTTTGCTGCTGACGTTACCACCCTCTTCCAATATCTTGAAAGTTGGAGCGGTATCGCTTATATCGTTGGCATCATTGGCGAATGCCTCCATAAGCATTGCCAAATTCTCTTTCGCTTTCGCCAATTTATCCAAGATAATTTCCTTGAACTCCTGCAATTCCTCATCGGAGTATCGTACACGTTTACCGTCTTCCATAGAAAATACGTCTTCTCAAATTCCTTATATAGACATTATCTCTTTTTCCTTAGCCGACAAAACTTCGTCCGCCTTTTTGATGAACCTGTCCGTTACATCTTGCATCTCTTTCTCCAAAGACTTAACTTCATCTTCCGGAGTACCGCTGTCTTTCAACTTCTTCACCTTTTCCAAGATGTTTCTGCGAATGTTTCTTATGCTGACCTTGGCATTTTCCGCCTCAGCCTTGGCTTTTTTGCACAATTCCTTACGTCTTTCCTCCGTAACAGGCGGCAGAACAATCCTCACCACATCGGCTTCAACCTTTGGCACAAAGCCCAAGTTAGCCGCTTGTATCGCCTTACCAATCGCACCCAAAAGGCTCTTCTCCCATGGTTGTATAACTATTTGCTTTGCATCAGGAGTATTTATGTTTCCCACTTGATCCAACGGGGTCATTGTTCCATAGTAATCCACTTTCACACCTCCTAACATTGCAGGAGATGCCTTACCCGCACGTAATTTTCCCAATTCCTTATCCAAATGGGCAACTGCTTCCGACATTGATGCGTCTGCTTCCGACAACATCACCTTAGCTTCGTCATTCATATTCAATCGTAATTCTTTATTGTATTTTTACTGCAATCCTTATGTAATCCTTCACCTCGTTATCCCTTGCTATTGAAAACTCAAAACGAATTTCGTTTATGTTTTTCAGTTCTCCGGTGCCGACTATCCTGTAATCATCTGTTTGCTTATCAAACGATGCAAGTCGTTCCGAAACTTCTGCCTCCACCAAATCCGAAACCGACAACCCGAACAAACTCCCGCTCATGACAATCACCTCCTTATCTGAGGACTTTACCTTTATTGTCCCCGTGTAAGGTTTAGCACGCTCCCCACTCTCTCCGCTATTCTCGCCCTCGACTATTGTCCAATTTCCTTCCCAATCGGCAGAACTCACAACCTCTTCCTCGTTTTTGCAAGAGAACAAAGACAAAAACAGACCCGCCGTCACCAAAAACAAAAAGCCGCTGCCTCTCTTCCCCATTTTCAACTTCAACTTGCCAAAACCCAACATTTTCACTTTGCAAAGGTACATATTATAACGATAGAACCCAACAAAAAGTACTTTTTTTGTTCTCTGTTTTTCAGGAAATGAGTAATTTTGGGCTTCGAAAGTAAGTCGACCATGATAAGAAAACAGATACCAAACATTCTGACACTCTCCAACCTGCTTTGCGGCATATTGGCAATATACTCTTTGTATTGCTCAGATTCCCACATACTCCCACCAATATTCATTCTGCTTGGAGCCGTGTTTGATTTCTTCGATGGCTTCACTGCAAGAGCCTTAAAAGTCTCCTCTCCCATCGGCAAAGAATTGGATTCCCTTGCCGATGTAGTTACGTTCGGGCTTGCCCCGTCGTTGATTGCAGTAGAAATATTGAAACTGCAAACACAATTCTCCACCTTTGCCGACATAATCTGCCTCATACCGCTTTTCATGGCACTTATGTCCGCATATCGTTTGGGCAAATTCAACATAGACGAACGACAAACCACCGGTTTCATCGGACTGCCGACACCGGCCAACGCCTTACTCTGGCTTTCATTGCCACTTCTCATGCATCTTTCCGAAAGCAAAACGCACCTATGGGGATTATATAACGAACAACTTTATGCTGCAATAACAGCATTCCTCACAAACCCTTATTTCATCTGCATAACCTCTGTTGTAATGGCAGTTCTGCTCGTGAGCGAACTGCACATGTTTGCCTTAAAGTTCAAGAACTTCACTTGGCAGGATAACAAAGTAAAATTTATCTTTCTTATCCTCTGCCTCATTCTTTTGTTCGTTCTGAACTGCTTCGCAATCCCTTTCATAGTCCTGCTATATATTATAATGTCTATCATAACAAACACATTCAAGAAATGAAATTCAACGTAGAAATCGATGTAATGCCATTGAAGGCATTGTTAGACCCACAAGGAAAAGCCGTAACATCAAGCATGCAAAACATAGGACTTGGTGTCATTACCAATGTAAGAATCGGCAAACACATAACACTTGACATAGAAGCTGCCAACGAAAAAGAAGCTGAAGAAAAAGTAAACCGGGCTTGCAACGAGCTGTTGCACAATCCGATTATGGAAAGTTATACTTTCACAATCAAGCAGGCATAACCATGCCCGCACCCTTATCTATCGCCATAGAAAACTTCGACTATCCCCTGCCTGAAGAGAAGATAGCGAAGTTTTCCTTGGCAGACAGAGACAAAGCAAAACTCCTTTGTTTATCGAAGAAAGGGGAGATGGTCGATACCGTCTTCTCCGAGTTGCCCACACTCTTGAACAAGAACACCCTGCTGATATTCAACGACACAAAAGTAGTCTATTCGCGGCTTTTCTTTCAAAAAGAAAGCGGTTCAACCATAGAAGTATTTTGCCTTGAACCGGTGGAACCGCATGATATGCAGTTGGCGTTTTCCGAAACCGAAAGTTGCAAATGGAAATGCCTTATAGGCAACAACAAGAAATGGAAAGGCGAACAGCTTTCCAAATCCTCTGCAATAGGCAGCGACCTCGTAACCCTCACAGTCAGCAGAATAGAACCCGATGGCAATGCATGGATAGTCGAATTTCGATGGGATAAAGGCAAAAGTTTTGCAGACATTTTGCAGAACATGGGAGTTGTTCCCCTGCCGCCATATCTTAAAAGAGAAGCACAAGAGCAAGACAAAACGGACTACCAAACAATATATGCCAAACCCGAAGGCTCGGTAGCAGCACCAACAGCGGGACTGCACTTTTCCGACAAAACATTCCGCGATTTAAGGGACAAAGGCATAAAATGCGATTTCGTTACGCTCCATGTCGGAGCAGGGACATTCAAACCCGTAAGCACAAAAACAATAGGCGAACACACCATGCACACCGAAAAAGTGTGCATCAACAAACAAACCATCGAAGATTTGCTTTCCTGTCGTGAGCAACAAACAATTTGTGTCGGCACAACCTCTGTCCGCTCAATAGAAAGCCTCTACTGGCACGGAGTAAGGTTGCTTGCCGACAATGGCTGTTACCGGGACATGGACGTAAGACAATGGGAACCCTACGAAAATACTGCCGACGTTCCTGCAAAGGAAGCCTTGACAGCAGTGCTGCACAGCTTAGAGGAGGATAACCGCAACACACTGTATGGACAGACACAAATAATCATTGCCCCCGGCTACAAATATCGTCTTGTCGACGGCATGATAACCAATTTTCACCAACCTAAAAGCACACTGCTTCTGTTAGTCTCTGCAATGATAGGCGACGAGTGGAAAAAAGTTTATGAATTTGCACTTACACACAACTACCGTTTCCTCTCCTTCGGAGACGCCTGCCTGTTTATGACAAACCGATAAACGCCACAGCAAGAAAACCGGCAGAAACAGAAAAATCAAATTTCAAACACAGAAACCAAAAACACAGAACCAATGAAATATAAGAAAATATTACTCAAGCTCAGCGGAGAATCCCTCATGGGAGAGCAAGAGTACGGCATAAGTCCCGAGATGCTGACCCAATATGCCGAAGAAATCAAACAAGCAAAAGACCACGGAGCCGAAATAGCCGTAGTCATAGGCGGCGGCAACATCTTCCGCGGGTTGCAAGGAGCAGCCAAGGGAATGGACAGAGTGCAAGGCGACTATATGGGAATGCTTGCCACCATAATAAACAGCATGGCACTGCAAGCCGAATTAGAGAAGCAAGGAGTGAAAACCGAGCTTTTGAGCGGGCTTGCCATAGAACCCATCTGCCAAGAGAGTTCCCGCCGACGCATTCGCCAAGCCCTTAACGATGGAAAAGTAGTCATCATCGGCGGAGGCACCGGCAACCCTTATTTCACAACAGACACCGCATCAAGCCTTCGTGCAATAGAAATGGAAGCCGACGCCATACTGAAAGGAACAAGAGTCGACGGCATCTACACTGCAGACCCCGAAAAAGACAAAGACGCAAAAAAATACGAGACCCTCTCCTATCAAGAAGCATTAAGCAAACAGCTAAAAATAATGGATCTTACAGCCTTTGCCCTTTGCAGAGAAAACAACATGCCCATATACGTATTCGATATGAATACAAAAGGCAACCTTTTGAAAGTCATCGAAGGAGAACACATCGGCACCATAGTATCCGAATTTCCAAGCAAACAAATTTAATACATAACAAACATTTAGAAGAAATGAGTACAAGAAGAAAATTATTGGCACTGTTGGTTGCACTCGTCAGCATGAGTACGGCATCCTTTGCATGCACCAACTTCCTTATCACAAAAGGAGCATCAAAAGACGGATCCACCATGATTACCTACGCAGCCGATTCTCACACCCTTTACGGAGAACTCTATTACAATCGGGCGGCACAATACCCTGCAGGAACAATGTTACAGGTAATCGATTGGGACTCCGGAAAACCACTTATCAAAATTCCACAAGTAGCAAACACCTACACAACCGTCGGTAACATGAATCAATGGGGATTGGCCATAGCCGAAACCACCTATGGCGGAAGATCCGAATTGGTCGACACAACAGGCGGCATAGACTACGGCAGTCTTATTTACCTTACACTTCAAAGAGCCAAAACAGCCAGAGAGGCAATAAAGCAAATGGCAGAATTTGTAGAAACCTATGGATATTACTCCTCGGGAGAAAGCTTCTCCATAGCCGATGAAAATGAAGTATGGATAATGGAACTTATTGGCAAGGGAGCACCGGTATATAACAACAAAGGCAAGGTAGACAAGCGTTGGACAAAAGGCGCTGTTTGGGTAGCCGTAAGAGTACCCGACGGATACATCTCGGGACACGCAAACCAAGCAAGAATCACCACCTTTGCCCAAGAGACCAAAGGCAGCTTCAAATCCATATCCTCAAAAAAGTTGAAAGAAATCTTCAGACCGGAAGTTGAAGTAGTCTACGCACATGACGTCATCACATTCGCAAGACTTAAAGGCTACTACACCGGCGAAGACAAAGACTTCTCTTTCAGCGACACCTACGCACCATTGGATTTTTCCGGAGCAAGAGGTTGCGAAGCCAGAGTATATGCAGCCTTTCTAAGGTGTAACAAATCGATGAAAGAATACGAAGACTACGCAATGGGACACAACCTCACTCACCGCATGCCGTTGTGGATAAAACCCGAAAACAAACTCAATGTAAAAGACGTGATGGAGTTGATGAGAGATCACTACGAAGGCACACCGATGGACATGACCAAAGACTTGGGAGCAGGTCCTTTCGCCTGCCCTTACCGTTGGAGACCGATGGGCTTCAAGGTGAACGGACAAGAGTACATACACGAAAGAGCAACCTCCACACAACAAACAGGCTTCTCCTTCGTGGCACAATCCCGTTCATGGATGCCTAACCCTGCAAAAGGCATTCTATGGTTCGGAGTAGACGACACCTATTCCACCGTATATGTACCTATGTATTGTTCAATAGAAAAAGTTCCGGAATGTTTTGCCGAGGGCAACGGAGACATGGTAACCTATTCCGAAACATCTGCCTTTTGGTTGTTCAACCTTGTAACCAACATGGCGTACTCCCGTTATTCGGATATGATTATCGACATAAGAAAGGAACAAAACAAATTGGAAACAGCCTACATAAACGAAGCGGCACAAGTCGACAACCGTCTGAAAGCCGAAAGCGGAAACGAAGCCAAGATGAGAGAAATAATGACTCAGTTCTCCAACGCCAAGGCAGATCAAATGATGAAGTCGTGGAAGAAACTCAGTCAGTTCCTTTTAGTCAAATATATCGATGGCAACATCAAGAAAGAGACCAACGGACAATTTGAACAAAGTCCGTACCGCAAAGGACAATGCGTCTTCCCTGAACAACCGGAATATCCGCAAAAATGGTACGAGATGATAATCGAAGACCATGGCGATATAATCAAAGTTCCTGCGAAGAAGTAATAATTTCACAACAAAAAAAGAGGGGCAGTTCATCTGTCCCTCCTTTTTTTGACATGGACCGATTGTCCTTTACTCGACAATCAATTTTTGAGTCGTTTTCTTTCTATCGCTCACCACGGTTACAGTATAAACACCACTCGACAAACCGTCAATATCCGCCTTGTAGCTCTCGCTGCCCTTGGCAATACTGTCGCTAAAAACGGTTCTGCCTTGAATATCACTGATGATTACCCTTGCATTCTCTTTTAGGTCGGTCAAGCACAAAATTGCTCTACCCTTTGCAGGATTAGGGTATATTCTCACTCTCATCTCTTCTGCTGCATTCACATCGGCTATAGCAGCACTGCTGCTTGCCCTTATTTCCAAGTCGTCTATTATTGCGCTGCTCTGACCTCCGCCGTCATTGTCATTCACCCACACAAACACCAATTTCTTCAAGCTGTTCGGCTCATTGGCTATACGCACACTCTTTCGTTCGTTGGTTTCGCACAAAAACGGAAAAGCACCATCTCCCATTATCACATTTTCGTAGTACTGCTCCCTTGCATAATAAACATTCGGATCTGTTGAACCCTCGTAGTTAGTGTCGGCAGGAACCCAAAAGACTTTCAAATAATCGTACTGAAGCTCTCCTCCCGCAAACAAGTAGAAGCTGATGTCAAGAGAGTCCGACTCTCCCGTTTTGAAAAGTTTCTCTGCCACAACAACCGACGGCTCGTTCAAATCGTAATTGGCATAATCACCGTTTATTGATATGAACAAGGCACTGTCTTGATTATCCGCAGGTTTTCCTAAGTACCATCTGTTGACGCATGTACCGTTTTTCAGTTTCCAATCGCCATAGTTATAGCCCACTCCCTCAAAGTCGCAGGTATACGGAAGCGATGCCGGCATACGGAAATCGGGGTAATCCATTCCACGTATCTCCAAGTTGTCTATTACTGCGCTGCTTTCACCTCCGCCGTCATTATCATTCACCCACACAAACACCAACTTCATCAAACTGTTATGATTACTCATATTGTAAATAAGCACTCTCTGTCTTCCTACAGTATCACATAAAAAGCCATATATCTCCTCGTTCCTTGTGGTACCAAGGATAACATTTGTGGTATATTCGCTTGTTGCAAAATAAATACTGTTGTCTGTTGTAGCCTCATAGTTTGTGTCGACAGGAACCCAAAAGACTTTCAAATAATCCCAGTTAAACTCTCCTCCAACTGTCAAATCGAAGCTGATGTCAATAATGTCCGACTCCCCGCTTTGGAAAAGTTTCTCCGCTACAACAACAGACGAATTTCTGTCATTGTAACCGGCATCAGTACCATTGTTCGAAACAAACAATGCTCCGCTTTGAGTATCATAACATGTTTCCACATTCCATTTGTTGGTACAGTCGCCGTTTTTAATAACCCAACCGTTATTGCCTGCCGCTTCAAAGGTACAAACATACGGCAATGTTACAGGCGTTGCCGCAAGGTCATTGATTCCGCGTATTTCCAAATTGTCTATCATTACGCTGTTCTGATCTCCGTTGCCATCGTCATTTTTCCATACGAACACCAACTTTTTCAAGCTGTTTGCCTCATTGGCTATGCGCACGCTCTTTCGACCGTTGGTGACACATAAGTATGAATTACCATTTTCTCTTATTATGACATTTGTAAGGTATTCCCTTATTGCATAATAAGCAGCATTGTCTGTTGTGGCTTCGTAGTTAGTGTCGGCAGGAACCCAAAAGACCTTCAAATAATCCCATCGGTCCTCTCCTCCGACAGTCAAATCGAAGCTGATTTCAAGAGAGTCTGCCGTTCCTGTTCGGAAAAGTTTCTCGGCAACAACAACCGATGGAGCAACAACATCGTAGCCTGCGTAATTACCTGTTGCAGACACAAACAAAGCACCATCTGAGTTTTCCTCCGGAGTTCCCACATACCATTTGTTGACACATGTGCCGTTTTTCAGTGTCCAACCATTGTTACCTGCCTCATTAAAGTTGCAGCTGTACGGCAGTGTTGCAGGCGTTTGCCCGAACACGGTTCCCGCAATGCCTACGATTGCAAGAACGAAAAGAAATAAGTGTTTTCTCATAATGAATCGTTTTTGATTTCAATCTAATTAACGATGCAAAGTTATGAAAATTTCACTTGCATCGCTAATCTGCGTTTAGTTTCTTCACATTTACATTTACCCTTCCCCTTTTTCGAAGCAGCAAAAGGTCAACTCCCGACAAACACATCATGTTATTCTCCAACACATTAACATCACAATAAAATAAGAGTACACAGCCGAAAAATGGTTTGCCGATTCGTCGGGAACGAATGGCTGATTCAAAAAATTCTTTGGCTGATTCAAAAAAATGAATCGGCGAAAGATTTTTTTCTTTCGGCGTTTCATTTTGCTCTGTCTGCTTTCGGCTTTCCCTTTCTCGCCGTTTTGGGTTTTCTCTTTACTGTTTGGATTTCGCCTGTGGGTGGGGCGATGCGTCGGGGCGGTTTGGAGTGTGAGTGCTATTGGCGATTATGGGTTATTGGTGGCTGTGGGGGTACGAAAAAAGGGAGCCTTGCGGCTCCCTTATCGTGTTCGCTTCCGTCGGGTCTTACTCGACTATCAGCTTTTGTGTGTTTACTGTGTTGCCTGCAACTATTCGTATGTAATATACGCCGCTTGCATAGTTGCTTGTGTTGAGTTCATAGCGTTTGCTGCCTGCTGCTATGGTCTCTGTGGCAAGTATGCGTCCTTGCATGTCGCTGATGATGAGGGTGGCTTCTGCGGTGATGCCACTCATCTGCAAGGTGGCTTTGTCCTTTGCAGGGTTAGGGTATATTACTGCGGTGATTGCTCCGCTTGTTGCTTCTGCCAAGCTTGATGATTGCTGGGTGGTGA
>CAZSFV010000046.1:0-16307 GCA_964606345.1 uncultured Bacteroidaceae bacterium
GGTGATGTTGCTTACCGCAAGGGCGGTTGGTGCGTCGCATGGCTCGACAGGGCTGTCGCCTGTTCCCTCTATGGAAAGGTTTTCAATAACAGCCGGATTATCGCCTTGGCTGCCATCATTTTTCCATAAGAAGACCAATTTTTTCAAGCTGTTAGGCTCGTTGGCTACGGAAACACTGATGCTGCGTGTACCACTTATTTCGCTTAAGTAGTTTCTCGTTTCGTTTTTGACCAAAATACCATTCGAATATGCCGAATTGGCAAAATACGGAACAGAACTTGAACTGCGTATTTGGAAGTTGGTATCGACAGGAACCCAAAATACTTTCAAGTAGTCATAAGAACCCTCGCCTCCTATGGTCAAATCGAAACTGATGGTCAACGAATCACTTGTTCCCGTTTCGAAGAGCTTTTCTGCAATCACAACAGAAGCCGAACTGTTGTTATATCCTACGGTAGCACCATTGTCTTTGGATATATACAATGCACCGTCAGGTCTGCTGCTTGGAGTTCCTACGCACCATTTATTCACACTTGTGCCGTTTTTCAAATACCAGGCATTGCTGCTTGCCGATGTAAAGCTGTCTTCGTATGGAAGGGTTTCAACCTCCATAGGTGTGGTATAGTCGACAGAGGACAAGGCTCTGACCGTATCCCCGCTCGTGCAAACTGATGCAATTTGGAAGGTGTAGTCTGTTCTAAGGGTCAATCCGCCAAGGCTTGACGGGTTGGCAGTAAGCGGAGCCACTGTATATTCTTCCTCATCTGCCGCCTTGTAATAAACAACCCATTGGCTGTTCTCCTCGTCCGTCCAAGCCAAATTAACCTCATCTGCGCTTGTTCCCATTGTAACCACAAAGTCTTGCGGACGTGTGCAGGCAGGTGCGTAATCCACTTTTATGTCGTCAAGGTAGAGGGTAACGTTGCTTATGCTTTCGGAACTTGTGTAAGGTTTGAAAGCAATTCTTCCGCCTTCGCCGTTGTACGATGTCAAAGACACTTCTTTTTGCAACCAAGCACCGGTTACATTTGAGAGAACGGTATCTATGGCAACAAAGTTTTCATTCTCCAACACTCCTACCACAACACCGTAAGCGTTATTTAAACTTTTCAACTTAAATTGCAGATTCAACGAACCAAGCTCTTCATCGAACGAAGGCAATACCGCTGCAGCGTTGAAGCTGTTTGCTCTGTTTGAGTAAAGATACAGACAGCGACTTCCCGAAGCCGAAGAACTGTTTGACACATTTATTTTGTCGCCTGTGCCAAGACCGTGCTTTGCCCAACAGTTCGCATAAATGGTATCGCCGTAATAGTAACTGTCAAAGTTCTCCGAATATGGCAGTTCAGCTATCGCTCCGCAATCCGTTTTGAATCGTCCGCTTACCCATACGCTTTCGTCTGTCGAACTGCATATTGCTTTCACTCTGTAAACGTACCAAGTGTTTGGATTAAGCCCCGTGGCTGTGCAGGTGGTCGTTGCAGATGGAAAACTCAAAGCATTGGTCCAATCGCTTGCCGAAGTACTTACCTCAACGAGGTAGTTGCCTGCCTCGTTAGGGTCTGCCCAAAAGATTGATGCCTCATCGACCAAGGCTGTTGCACTCAAATCATTTACCGCAACGCAGGTTGGAGGAAAGGCAAGTTTGAAGTTATCCAAGTAGATGTTGTTTCCGTAATCGGACACGGCTTGAATAATTATGTATTGTCGTCCTGTCGCTTCCGCAGGCAAAGGAAAGACATGTTCCTGCCAGCCGTTCGTTGAACTATACCTTAAAACGGTATCGATAACAGTGGCATTCTCAAGAGTCGGAAGGCTGTTTACGTACAGCACAACTCTGTCACGGTTCGATGAAGCTCCCGCATCGTGATACAAATCAAAGGATACTTCCATGGCTTGGGCGATATCCACGGCAGGAGAAATGATTGCAGTGCTGTTGTTGCGTTGAACGCTGTAGCTGTTGTAGAACAACATCTTGCTTCCCTCCGATGGAGAACAAGAAGGACTGTTTCCGGTGGTTACAACTTGCCATCTGTTATTGCTTGAGGTTGAAGACGAAACGGAAGTCCAACAATCTATGCCGTTCTCAAAGCCGTCTGTGTAAGGGAAATCGCTGATTACATCTTCGTAACAAGGAGTGCTGTAATCGACCGTTGCAACGGCTCTGACCGTATCCCCGCTCGTGCAAACGGATGCTATTTGGAAGGTGTAGTCTGTTCTAAGGGTCAATCCGCCAAGGCTTGACGGGTTGGCGGTAAGCGAAGCCGCTGTATATTCTGCCTCATCTGCCGCCTTGTAATAAACAACCCATTGGCTGTTCACCTCATCTGTCCAAGCCAAATCAACACTTGTTCCGTTTGTTCCCATTGTAACCACAAGGTCTTGCGGACGTGTGCAGGCAGGTGCGTAATCCACTTTTATGTCGTCAAGATAAATCGCAAAACTGCTTAGATGCGTTGTTGTGGTGTAGGGTCTGAATGCAATCTGTCCGCCATCGCCGCTGTAAGATGTAAAAGATGTTTCCCTGTCCTGCCAAACTCCGGTGGCGGTAGAGTAAACCGTATCTATGGCAACAAAGCCGCCCTCTTCCAATACTCCTATTATAAGCCCGTTTTGCATGTCCGGGTTCTTCATCTTAAATTGTACGCCCAAAAGATTAACTTCCGTTTCGAACGAAGGCAATACGGCTGCGGCGTTGAAGCCGTTGCTTCTATTCGAGTAAAGATACAGACAGCGACTTCCCGAAGCCGAGGAACTGTTCGATATGTTTATTTTGTCGCCTGTGCCAAGACCGTTCTTAGTCCAGCATTCCACATAGTAATCATCTCCGTAAGAATAGTCGTCAAAGTCCTCTTCGTATGGCAGAGTGCCTATCGCTCCGCAAATTGTTTTGAATCGTCCGCTTGCCCATGTGCTTTCGTCTGTCGAACTGCATATTGCTTTCACTCTGTAGGTGTACCAAGTGTTTGGATTAAGCCCCGTGGCTGTGCAAGTGGTCGTTGTTGAGGAGTAGCTCAAAGCATTGGTCCAATCGCTTGCCGAAGTGCTTACCTCAACAAGGTAGTTGCCCGCACCGTTAGGGTCGTTCCATTCTATGGTTACCTGATTGTGTGCCGTGTCGGTCAAATGCAAATTGTTCAGTGTCTGACATGTTGGAATGTAATCTATGGTTACATCGTCCACAAAGATGTTTCTCGCAGTGCTTACAAAGTATCCTTTCAAGGCGATGCGGCCGCCATCGCCCGAATAGGAAGCAAGGCTCACTTCTTGCCGTTGCCATGTGTTGCTTATGGTGTTGTATACCGTGTCTATGCCTACAAAAGTGCCGTCGTTCTCTACAACGCCGACTATCATGCCGTTTGCCAACTGCGGATACCTTAGTTGAAAGACCACATTCAAACCGCTTATATCTATACTTTCGTCAAAATAGGGTGCTATTGCAATCAGCTCCGCATCTGCAGTCGGCGACTGAAAGAAAAGGCTGCTCGTTCCCGATGAATGTTGGTTTGTGGACACATAAAGAGCGTTCGACATAGATGTGTTGTTCACCACCTTTGTCCAACAGGTAGGGAAGACACTCGTGCCGTTGCCGTAGCTGTCGAAATTATCGATATAAGGCAATTCGGTTACCGCATCGCAAAGCGTTCTGAAAGAAACGGACGACCAGGAGCTTTCATCTTCGCTGCCGCACAGTGCTTTCACACGACAGTTGTACAAAGTATTAGATGTAAGTCCCGTAAAGTTGTAGAAAGTATCGCTCACGTTGTCGCTTATCGCCGTTGCCCAATCCGTTTGCGAAGCAGGCTTTATTTCGATTTGGTAGTTGGTTGCCACGGTGTGGGCATTCCAAATCACGCTTGCCACATTCTGCGACACCGTCGTTGCATGAAAACCTTTCAGCGAGGGGCAAGAAGAGTTGGGATCCGGTACCGCAGCGTAGGTTGCATTGGTTTCATTGTAGGTTTCCCCATCGCCTAACCAACAAACTGTGGTCCAACCCCCTACCGACAGATACCAACCACCTGTAGACAGATACCAATAGCCGGGAAAACCGAAACCGGCTTGCCAGCGGTCTTCTGCTTCCGCCGGAGTAAAGCCATCTACATCTGTGTTGGTAGGAATAACATTTGTTGTCGGGTCTACCGTTTGTGCCGGGTTGTCCGGGTTTTGCAAAGTAAATATTCCGTTACCGTTCATATCGATTCCGAAACCGTTAACAGTTCCCGACGAGCTTCCTTCTTGATAAAAGAAACGCGGATCCGCCGCCGCAATATCTGCGCACATCTGTTGCAATGATTTTGTGCCGTCGTAGCGATAGCCATAGACCAAAGCCTGAGGTGTTTTACCGTCGTTGAACACCAAAACGAGGGCTGTCTCGTTGCTGCCGTTGCCGACCCAATACTCGATATCGTCTGCCGTAAACACCCCGTTAGGAGCCGTGCCGAGAGTTTGAGCCGTCAGGCAAATGCTTGTCAACAATGCCGACAAGAGGCATAAACAAACTTTTCTCATTTCTTCGTCTGTCGTTTTTACAGTTAAACAATGACGTACCAAACGAATGATAAAGCGTGAAAGTAAAGGCAACCCCGAAAAACAACAAGGCGGAAAACCGACCCGTGTCCACTCTTTGCAATCACATCTCTATTTCCCGAAAGATACGATTCCTTTTTTGCCAAATCTCGGTAGGTCTTCTGACTTGCACTCTTTCGAAAACTGCCTTCCCATTCCTAAGAACAGTGACCAAGAAGCCGCGGAACAGCCTCTCCTTCTGCTTTCGAAGTGCAAGAGCGAACGCTTCGCTCTCACGGTGCTTACAGCTACGGGTTTAGTTCTTGATTCTCACAAGATTCCCTTTTAATCCGCCTAAGCGGAACCGCCGATTTGCGGCTGCAAAGGTAGTACTAAAATTTGATATACGCCGAGATGATGCACTAATTAACGTTTACCCGCACCCAAAGCAACAGTACCGCAGAGCAGAGCCAAAGAAAAATCCGCTCGCAAAGCAACTGTATTTCACCGCTTAAAGCCACACTGAAACGAATGGCTGATTCATTTTTCTGAATCGCCGATTCATTTTTTTGAATCAGCCTTTCGTTCACGGCGAATCGGCGTTTGAGTTTTCTGCGGTAATGATTGGCAAAAACGAAGCGGGGATTGCGTTCTTACGTTTCTTCGTTTTTCTCTTGCTCAGCCCCTGTTCCGCATATTTTGCTTATATTCGCAGCTTCAAAAGTATGAGTTTTAATCTTCAAAGCACATGAAATTTTTATCCGATGGTTTACACCCCTTTGTCAAAGTGCTGCTGACCGTAGCCGTTTTGATGTGTTGTTTTTCCGTTGCGGCAATCTTGTCGGCGGCGGCAGTCTTTGCATTTGCCGATTTTGCCTCCTCGACCTCGGGCATGCTGTTTTTGCAGGCTGCAAGCACGGTTCTGATATTCGGAACGGCTTTTGCGGTGTGCAAAAGCCTGTTCGCAAAATGCGAAAAGGGATTTTGGGGTTTCAAGGTTAACATGCGTATATGGATTTGGGCTGCGGTGTTGCCGCTTGCGGCATTACCGTGCATAGAATGGTTGAACACATGGAACGAATCGTGGCACTTTGCAGGCGAAGAAATATTTAGAACCTTGCAACAGACTTCCGAACAAGCATCAAGGCGACTGTTGCACTCCGAAACGGCGGCAGGCTTGCTCGCAAGGGTGTTCGCCATGGCTGTTCTGCCTGCGGTATGCGAGGAATTGTTTTTCCGCGGCGTGTTTCAAAGGCTTTGCACCCAATGGTTTAAGAACGCTGTATGGGGTATAGTAGTCAGCTCGGCTGTCTTTTCCTTTGTGCATTTCGAAATCTTCTCTTTCGTTCCCCGTTTTGTACTCTCATGCTTTTTGGGCAGTCTTTTCGCTCTCTCGGGCAGCATTTGGACCTGCATGCTCTGTCATTTTGTGAACAATTTCATCGTTTGCCTTGTCTATTCAGAGCTGATTACACCGCAAACGGCAGAGATATTGTCGGGAAACACCGTTTTCTCGCCCTGGATTATTGCTTTAAGCGTGCTTGTGCTGTTGTTTTTCTTTGTCTTTGAGGGTCGCAAGGCATCAAAAAAGCACAAAAAAGAAGCGGAAGCCCAAGTTTACGATTAGCCTTCCGCCTGCAAAATATTTATTCTTGATAAAGCCTTACGCTCACCGCCTTTCCCAAACCTCGAAACGGTAGTCCGCATTCTCCTTTCTGTCGTGCAACATTGGAGAAAGGCGACTCAACCGCCACACCTCTGGGTCGATTGGAGGGAAAAAAGCATCGCCCTCATACGAAGCAAAGACCTGCGTAACAAAAAGCCTGTCGCAATGCGGCAGAAAGCACTCGTATATGCTCGCACCGCCTATGCAAAACACCTCATCGCCCTCCAAGGCTTTCAAAGCAGCCTCCGGCGAGCGGAAAACCTCAGCCCCCGGAGCGGAAAAACCGCTTTGAGAACTGATTACAACGTTTCGGCGTCGACCAAGAGGCTTAACAGGCAGACTCTCCCAAGTCTTACGTCCCATAAGCACCGTTTTGCCGAGAGTTATCCGTTTGAAGTACTTCAAATCTTCCGAAAGATGCCAGAGCAAAGCATTATTACCGCCTATGATTCTGTTTTCCGCTTGTGCAACTATAAGGTTCATCATATTGAAACGTCGGCTTTGATGTGGGGATGAAAGACATAATTTTCTATTTCGATGTCTTCGTACTTGAAATCGAAGATATTCTTCACCGAAGGGTTGAGTTTAAGCGTAGGCAAATGGTAAGGCGTGCGGGTAAGTTGCAGTTTTGCCTGGTCGATATGGTTAAGGTAAAGATGAGCATCGCCGAGAGTGTGGACAAAGCTGCCGACCTGCAAGTCGCAAACCTGTGCCACCATGTGCGTAAGCAGAGCGTAGGACGCTATGTTGAAAGGCACACCCAAGAAAACGTCGGCACTCCGCTGATAAAGCTGACACGAAAGCCTGCCCTCAGCCACATAAAACTGAAAAACAATATGACAAGGCGGCAAAGCCATCTTATCAATTTCGCCAACGTTCCATGCACTCACCAACAGACGCCTTGAATCGGGATTGGTCTTTATCTGCTCAATCACTTGGCTTATTTGGTCGATTACCCTGCCGTCTGCACACTGCCAAGAACGCCACTGCTTGCCGTAAACAGGACCCAAATCCCCGTTTTCGTCAGCCCATTCGTCCCAAATGCTGACCTTATGCTTGTGAAGAAAGTCCACATTCGTGTCTCCTTTAAGGAACCACAGCAATTCATAGAAAATGCTTCGCGTATGCAGCTTTTTGGTTGTCAAAAGGGGGAATCCCTGCTGCAAATCGAAGCTCGACTGATGTCCGAAAACCGAAAGGGTTCCCGTTCCCGTGCGGTCGTGCTTACAAACACCCGTATCCACTATGCGTTGCAGCAAATCCAAGTACTGTTTCATCGTTTTCGTCTTTTAATTCTGCAAATCCATCAAGTCCTTACCTATATCGCGACGCAAGGTCTTGCCCTCAAACTCTATCTTCTCCGCCTGACGGTAGCAGTTTGCCAAAGCCTCCTGCAAAGTCTTGCCGAGCGAACTCACTGCCAACACTCTGCCGCCCGAGGTCTGCAATTCGCCCGCAGCGTTTTCAGCCGTGCCGGCATGGAACAAAAAACAATTCTCACATTTCTCCGTTCCCGAAATCGGCTTTCCCTTTTCGTAGTGTTCGGGGTAGCCCTTGCTGACCAAAACAACCGTTGCACAACAATCCGGCTTCACTTTGAGCGTATATTTGTTCAGTTCACCTCTGCCAATCAGTGCAAAAGCCTCCACAAGGTCGCTTTCCACCCTCGGAAGCACACTTTCCGTTTCAGGATCGCCCATTCTGACATTATATTCTATCACATAAGGTTCGCCATTGACGTTCATCAGTCCTATGAAGATAAAGCCCTTGTAGTCCAAACCTTCGTTTTGCAAACCGTTTATGGTAGGGCGGATAATCCTTTCTTCCACCTTGTGCATAAAGTCTTCGTTTGCGAACACCACGGGGGAGACGCTGCCCATTCCTCCGGTATTCAATCCCGTGTCTTGCTCCCCTATACGCTTGTAATCCTTGGCTTCGGGAAGCACAACGTAGTGTTTGCCGTCGGTAAGCACAAAAACGCTGCACTCTATACCGCTTAGGAACTGCTCAATCACCACCTTGTCGGACGCACTGCCGAACTTACCCTCCGACAACATGGCTTCCAACTCCCTTTCCGCCTCATTCAACGACGGGGATATGATAACACCCTTGCCGGCTGCCAAGCCGTCGGCTTTCAAAACGTAAGGCGGTTGCAAGGTTCCGAGGAATTGCTTTGCCGACTGCAAGTCTTGCTTTCCGAAACTGCGATATTGAGCCGTTGGTATGCCGTATTTGAACATGAAATGCTTCGCAAAATCCTTGCTGCCCTCCAACATGGCTGCCGCCTTCTTCGGTCCTATGACAATGATACGCTCGGTTCTCGCATCGTTTGCAAAGCTGTCTGCAATGCCGTCTACCAACGGCTGTTCGTTTCCCACAACCAACATGTCGATTGCGTGTTCCACGGCAAAGTTCTTTATATCCTCAAAATCGGAACCGAGATTCAAACATTCCCCAAGCTCTTTCATGCCGGCATTTGCGGGCGAAATATAAAGGCAATCGCAGTAAGGGCTTTGCTTTATCTTGTTTGCAATGGCGTGTTCCCTTGCTCCTGAGCCTAATAACAAAATTCTCATAAATGATATGTGCGTTTAATTTTCAATACTGCTCTTTACTCGGCTTCGTTCGGCATCAAAAGGAAGTTCATCTGCTTTTTGAGCAGGTTGACACTCGCTATTTTCACTCTGACTGGCTGACCGAGTTGGTAGACTTTGGATTTCGTTTTGCCGACAAGCCTGAAATTATCTTCGTCAAGCACATAGAAATCGTCGTTTATTTCTTTCATCTGCACCAAACCCTCACATTTGCTCTCGTCAAGCATGACATACAATCCCCATTTGCTGACTCCGGAAATCGTTCCGCCGAATACCTGTCCTATTTTGTCGGAAAGGTATTCCGCTTGTTTGAACTTGACTGATGCTCTCTCCGCATCGGCTGCCTTTTTCTCCATATTGGAGCAATGTTCGCACATTTGCTCATAGGTGTCTTTGTCGACCGAGTTCTGCTTGTCGAGATAGCGTTCCAAAAGTCGGTGAACCATTACATCGGGATAGCGTCTTATGGGTGATGTGAAGTGGGTATAGTAAGGGAAGCCCAAGCCGTAGTGTCCTATGTTGTCGCAAGAATAGTATGCCTTGCTCATCGTGCGAAGGGCAATCATGCTTATCATTGTTTCTTCGCCCTTTCCGGAGACTTGTTCAAACAATTTGTTGAAGCTCTTGGTAAGACTGCTTCGCGTTTTGTCGTTTATGTTGTAGCCCAACTTGCCCACAAACTCCTTGAAGGTGGCAAGCTTTTCTTGGTTAGGCTCGTCATGCACACGGTATACGAAGGTCTTCGCCTTGCTTTTGTTCTTGGTTTTGCCGATGAAGGAGGCGACTTGTTTGTTTGCCAACAACATGAACTCTTCCACCAACCAGTTGGCTTCTTTGCTTTCTTTCAAATACACTCCTGTCGGTTTGGCGTTCTCGTCTAAGCGGAACTTCACTTCTGTGCTTTCAAAATTTATTGCTCCTGCACGAAAACGACGCTTGCGCATCTGTTCTGCCAATGCCCACAGCGACAATATTTCGTCCGAATAGTCTCCCGTGCCTGTTTCTATAATCTTTTGAGCTTCCTCATAAGCAAAACGTCTGTTGGAACGAATAACCGTTTTGCCGAACCACTCGTTCACCACTTCTGCCTTGTCGTTCATTTCGAACACGGCGGAGAAAGCGAACTTGTCTTCGTCTGCCCGCAACGAACAAACGCCGTTGCAGAGCTTTTCGGGCAGCATCGGAATGGTTCTGTCGACCAAATAAACCGATGTTCCCCTGCGATATGCCTCTTCGTTCAAAGCCGTGTTCTCCCTTATATAATAGGTAACATCGGCAATATGCACTCCGACTTCCACATTACCGTTTTCCAAGCGACGGAAAGACAAAGCATCGTCATAATCCTTGGCATCTGCCGGGTCTATGGTGAAGGTATTCACCGTTCTGAAATCCCTGCGTTTGGCAACCTCTCCCCTATCCAACTCCATCGGTATTTTCTCCGCTTCTTTCTCCACATTATCCGGAAAGAACAGCGGAAAATCGTATTCAGACAGAATGGACTGCATTTCCACATCGTTTTCCCCCGGAGCGCCCAACACTTTCAACACCCTGCCGAACGGATTGTTTGCATTCTCCGGCCAATCCGTTATCTCCACCAAAGCCTTTTCGCCGTCCTTTGCTCCGTTCAAGTCGTTCAAATCGATGAAAATATCCACCGGCATGGTGCTGCTGTCGCACACAAGAAAGGCAAACCTGCCATGCTTCTGCACAACACCCACAAAAGAGGTCTTTGCACGTTGCAACACCTCCACAATCTGCCCCTCTCTCTTTCTTTTCTTGCGTTGAGGAAACAAATACACCTTCACCTTGTCCCCATGCAGGGCATGGTTGGTGTTGTTCATGTTTATGTACACGTCTTCGCCGCCCTCATCGCAAATCACATAAGCCTTGCCCGTTTGTTTCATGTCCACCGTACCCACAATATAGTGTTCCGGCAGGGCATTGCTTGTTATATATTTGGGGTTCAACTTGAACCTCCCCTTGCTCTGTTCTATTATTATGTTGTCATCTGCCATTTTTTGCAGATGGTTGTAAATCATCTCCTTGCCACCTCTGTCCGTAATACCCAACCGTGAAGCCACCTGCTTGCAATTCCAACAGGCAACCGGGTCTGTGGCAAACACTTTCAAAATAGAAGCCGCAAAAGTCGACATATCGTTCTTTGCTTTCATCTGTTCCTCCTTTCTCAATCTAATTCCCTGCAAAGGTAACAAAATCCGATGAGCCATACATTAACAAATCATGAACTTTTGCCTGCAAACGTCTCTTTCCGCTGCCGACAACCGGCTGCATACACCCCGTTTCGCAGTCTGTTTCCGCATTTGCCCGCAAACGAATCGCCGATTCGCCGTAAACGAATGGCTGATTCATTTTGCCGAAAGGCTGATTCATTTTTTTGAATCAGCCTTTCGTTCGACGCTCGATAAGTCGCTGTGTGTCAAGCCGCAGAAAAAGGGCTTTTTTACTTGTTGCTTTTTGTTCGGTTACACTTTTTGCAAAGCATTTGACAGTTCTCCTTTTCGGTCTTTCCGCCCTCCGACCACGGGCTTATGTGGTCTGCCTCCATTTGTTCTATATCGAAATGCTCTCCGCAGCGGGCGCATATTCCGCCCTGCCGCTCATAAGCGAAGCGTTTGTCCCTGTCTTTGAACGCTCTGATGTTTAAGGATTTTTCGTCGCCGAACAGCACGTAGTGATAAATGCCTCGGTGGTTCGTAACGTCCTCGTCCTGCATCAAACGGCTGACCTCAACCTCCAACTTCGCCGCATCAAGCCGCTCTTGTTTCAAGACGTTGTACCACAAACCCCAATCCAAGCCCTTCATCTCTCTCCTGTAAACAGGGAAAACGGCTTTCACCCATTCAATAACGCCCCGAAAGTAAAGCCAAAGCTCGTTTGCGTCCGTGTCGTGCTGATGATTGCCCATATAACTCTCGATATTGCCGCGGCTTATCCACGAAATGGCTGTTTCAAGATAGTCTTGACGGATTGGAGTTCCGCTCATATAGTCTTTACCCAAGCCGTAGGCAGGACAATTCGACTTGCTGAAATGGCGTTTTGCATCAGTTGTCCAACTACCCGAGTAAACGGCATTGCGAATCTCTTGTTCCGTGAGCTTCTCGCCCGCAATGTTGATGGTCTGGAACCATTTCAGTTTTTCGCTGTCGGAGCCTTCGCAAAAGTAAACCATGAGTTCGTAATCCAAAATGCGGTCTTTCTCGTCCGGTGTCAGGTTGTGGAAGTATCGCATTTCGAAAGAAAAATTGCCTGCAACATATTGACAAATGCTTATCGTTCTCTGTTGCCCGTCAAGCACCTCATACTCTTCTGAACCGCACCTCACCCAATACATGACATTCAAAGGAAAGTACTTGGTTACCGTGTCGATAACCGCATCGCGTTGAGCGTCTTTGTAAACAAACTCTCTCTGGTACTTGGGTCTTATGTTGAGCCTGCCGCCCCAACCGACAACACCCTCCTCCTCGCTGTCCTTGTAACCCTCTACCAAATCTCTGATTTTAATCTTTCTCAATTCTATCTTCATACGGCTTTTATTCTTTTCTTTTCAACAATATCCTCGCGTAAGTTTCCTTTCCATTTATCTTAAACCGATGCCCATAATTTGGATTATCCTCTACATACCTGTCAAGCCCGATTATTTCAAATTGTTCGGGGTTATACTTATCCAAAAACGAGATTGGAACTCCCATAACGCCATAATAATTCATTGGTATCGCCTTTGTCTTACTTACTTCTATGGCATTATAGCTTTCATACTTAGGATACTTTTCGGGATTGTAAGTTTCGTAAAGTATAAGCTTTTCATGACGTTTACTATGGTCAATATTGGTAAACCAACAGCAATTTCTAAATTTCACCAACTTTGTTTCCTCGTTATAAACCCCATTTGCGTATTCACGATTTGCATTTTCAGGGACACTGAAATAAGCATTTCCTCCGCTAAATCCGTTGCCTAACCATATTTTATTCTCCTTTATAAGTTTGAAAATCTCCTTATAAGTGATGGCATTCATGTTTCCGATTATCAGAAACTTCTTTTCGTATGCCATAAGTTGGGCAACGTATTCTCTGAACAGCGAAAAAGGCGGATTGGTTACCACTATGTCGGCTTGTTTGAGCAGTTCGATGCACTCTTTGCTGCGAAAGTCTCCGTCTCCTTTGAGTTCTTTGATTTCTATCTCGGCTTCATCGACTGAGTGGTTGCCGTTTTTGTCTCCATCATAGACTATGTAGACGGCTTTCTCTGCATTTCCACTGCTGAAAAGATTGATGTTGTTGTTCTTGTAGCAGGTGCAAATCAGCCGTTTCAAGCCCAAATACTCAAAATTGGCAGAAAAATAGAAGAAAAAGTTGCTTACCCGCGGGTCATCGCAGTTGCAGAGAATGGTCTTGCCCTTGAAATGCTCTTTGTAGTGCCTGCATTCGTTTTCAATGTCCGAAAGCTGTGTGTAGAACTCATCTGCTTTCGCTTTCTTTGCCTTGTGGAGGCTGTCATTCTTTGTCATGGCGGTTTTTGTGCTTTATGCCCAAGCTCCGATTCCATAAAGCCAAACAAAAAAGGCGAGACCGTTTTGTATTTTGCTTATTCAAATCGCAGGTACCGCCAAGAACCCTCACACAAAATAAGCACAAAACGGTTCACGCCCAAAGACGCGAACCTGTTGCTGCTTATTCTCTTGTGTGATTCGAAAATTGGCGGTTTTCGCAATTAGAGAATAAGAGCTTAAAGCTCAATTTATAATACTGTTACTTTATTCTATGTTATCTACATGTTGTTTCGTTTTTCGTCTGCAAATGTACGAAATAATATTTACGCTTTACTCGCAACGGCTTGGCTTTTCCGTTATTTTTTATCGGCAAAGGACTTTTTCAACCCACCGACTCGCAACATGGGCGATAAAAAAAGAACTGATTGTTTTGTGGATTTCTGAATTTATTTCGTACCTTTGCACCAACAGATTCCGCCACGCTTCCCATAAGAACAGCGAACCAGGGCGGAACTTCGTTTTTATGGCAACATGTATTACAACAAAGAGGCTCTCGATTACCACCAAATCATACAACAGCTTAAAGACAGAGGTTTGCGTTTCAGAAATGAACAAGCTGCTCTTGCGGAGCTTTCCGTTGTCAGCTATTTCAGAATAGCAAATTACCTGCGATATTTTGAGACAGACACATTGGAGCATGTATACAGGTCTGATTGTTATTTCGAAGAGGCTTTGGAGATTTATTATTTTGACAAAAGATTGAGAGGTCTTCTCTTTGTTGCAATGCAAAGCATTGAGGTGGCTGTAAGGTCAAAGATTATTCATCATGTTTCACTTGCTCACGGAGCATTTTGGTTTGCCGACCCTGCACTGTGCCTTGATGAGGAGTTGTTTGAAGAAAATTTGAACACTATAAGGCGGGAGGTTAAACGCTCAAAGGAAGAGTTTATTCAAAATCACTTTCGTAAATACTCCGAACCGGATATTCCTCCTGTATGGAAGACTTTGGAGGTAACTTCGTTTGGAACGCTTTCAAAGCTTTATTGCAATCTTGGCGACATCAAAGTAAAGAAGCTCATAGCTCGCGAGTTTAATCTGCCACAGCATCAAGTGTTGGAAAGCTGGCTTAAATGTGCCGTGCTTCTTCGGAATTGTTTGGCTCACCATGCCCGTATATGGAACAGGAGGTTTCCTCAAATTCCTAAACTTTCTGCCCTTAAACTGAAAGGTGATTGGATTGATTGCAAAAATATACAACCTGTTAAGTTGTATGCTCAAATCAGTTGTTTGGCTTATATGCTGAACAGTATACATGGGCAGAATGATTTCAAGGCTCGACTGAAAGCGCTGTTAAAGGACTGTCCACGGATAAATATTCACGCCATGGGGTTTCCCGATGATTGGGAAAATGCTCCTTTGTGGAAGTAATGAAATAATATTTACGCTTTACTCGCAACGGCTTGGCTTTTCCGTTATTTTTTATCGGCAAAGGACTTTTTCAACCCACCGACTCACAACAGGGGCGGCTTGTGTTGGTGCGGGAATGAACAAAACGATAAGGGCAACCGGCGATAAAACCGATTGCCCTTCTTGTTTATGCGAATGAAAATATGAGTTTATTTTAGCATTCCGCGGTTACGCAACAGTGCTTTGATGTCCGGTTCTCTTCCTCGGAAGTCTTTGTACAGTTGCATTGCGTCTTTTGTTGAGCCGCTGCTCAAAAGGATTTTGAATTTGGCTGCGGTTGCTGCATCGAATATGTTGCCGGCTTCTTTGAATGCTTCAAAGGCATCGGCGTCCAACCATTCGCTCCAAGTGTAGGAGTAGTAACCTGCACTGTATCCGCCATCGCCGAAGCAGTGTGAGAAATAGGTGGAACGATAACGAGGAGGTATTTGGCTTATCATGCCGATTTTGTTCATTGCGGCTTTCTCAAATTCTTGTGTGTTGATTTTTTCGCCTGCTTTTATGGAGTGGAAGCACATGTCGAGGTAGGAGGCTGCCAACAGTTCGCTGAATGCAAATCCTTGGTTGAACGCTCCAACGGCTTTCATGCGGGCAAGGAGTGCTTCGGGTATTACTTCGCCTTTTTCGTTTTTGGCGTACATTGCCAATACTTCGGGTTCAAAGCACCAGTGTTCCAATACTTGCGAAGGCAATTCGACAAAGTCTCTTGCCACATTGGTTCCCGATACAGACGGATAGGTGCAATCGGAAAGCAGTTGGTGAATTGCGTGTCCCATTTCGTGGAATACGGTTGCGGCTTCGTCTGCCGTGAGGGTGGTTCTGCCGTTTGGCGATTTTGCATAGTTGAAACATACGGTTATTATGCAGGTGGTGTTCTTGCCGTTTTGACGGTATTGTCCGCGATATTCGTTACACCATGCTCCCGACTGCTTGGAGTCTCTCGTGAACGGATCCCAATAGAGTATTCCGACATGTTCGCCTTTTTCGTTTTTGGCTTCAAATACTTTTACGTCTTCTGCATAAACCGGTATGTCTTTGCGTTCGGTGAAACTGATGCCGTATAACTTGGTAAGGGTCTCGAAACAGCCTTGTCTTACGTTGTCTATCTCGAAGTATGGGCGTGTGAGTTCGGCATCGAAGTTATATTTTTGCTGACGCACCTTCTCGGCATAGTAATACATGTCCCATGCTTCCAATTTTGCTCCTTTTTCGTCTTTGTCAAGGAGTTTTTGAAATTCTGCGGCTTCTTGTTTGGCTACCGGTATGGAGTAAGCGAGCAGGTCTTCCAACAGTTTGAATACGTTTTGGGGTGTTTTTGCCATTCTTTCTTCCAACTGATAGTCGGCAAAGGTTTCGTATCCCAAAAGTTGGGCTTTGGTTGCTCTCAATTCTGCCATGCGGGCAACCAATGCGTTGTTGTCGGTCGCTCCTCCGTTGTTGCAACGGTTGATTCTTGCCTCGAATATATGCTTACGCAATTCGCGGTTGTCGGCGTAGGTTACAAACGGTATGAATGACGGGTTGTCGAGTGTGAAGACCCATTTGCCGTCCATGCCTGTGGAT
>CAZSFV010000047.1:0-14723 GCA_964606345.1 uncultured Bacteroidaceae bacterium
GCACAACCTTGCCAAGGTTGGGGTCGCGAGTTCGAGTCTCGTTTTCCGCTCTGCCGAAAAAATCCGATTTGATCGGATTTTTTTTTAGGCATTGGTAAGCTCTGGTGGTGGAATTGGTAGACACGCAGGACTTAAAATCCTGTGAACATTGCGTTCGTACGGGTTCAAGTCCCGTCCGGAGTACAAAGGGAGATTTCATTTGAAGTCTCCCTTTTGTTTTTTGCGTGTAATTTTTGAGAAAAGAGCAATTTGTGAACGGCCCATGTAGATGGGTGGCTTATAAATCGTGAAAAAGACTTACCTTTGCCAATTCCAACAGATGCAAATACAAAGAACAAGATGAGGTTGCTTATACTTACCCAATATTTCCCGCCGGAGGTGGGTGCTCCTCAAAACAGGTTGTACGAACTTGCTGTCAGACTGCAAGAAAGAGGCGTTGAGGTGAGCGTACTTACTGCCATGCCGAACTATCCTCAGATGGAAATTCATTCGAAGTACAAAGGAAAACATTACGTAAAGGAACAAATGAACGGAATGAATGTTTACCGTTCTTGGATTTATGTATCCAAGTCGAAATCCGTGGTAAAACGTTTGTTGAATTACTTCTCATTTGTTTTTTCTTCATTGTTTTGTGGTTTGCTTCACTTGAAAAAACAGGATATTCTTCTGGTTGAAAGCCCGCCTTTGTTTCTTGGCATGACAGCGTGGCTGTTATCTGTGGCAAAGAGAGCCAAAATGGTGTTTAATGTATCAGATTTGTGGCCTGAAAGTGCCGAAAAATTAGGCATTATCAGTAATAAATTTTTGCTTGGAGCAGCAACCTTGTTGGAGGAGTTTTGTTACAAAAGGGCAAAGCTCGTCAGCGGACAAACACAAGGTATTGTGAATAACATATCCAAGCGTTTTCCGAACAAAGAAACCTATTGGCTGAAAAACGGTGTCGACATCAATCTTTTCAATGCCGAAAAGCAAGAGACGAAAGGCTGTTGGCGTAGAGATAATTCCTACGACAAGGAAGATTTTCTTTTGTTTTACGGGGGAATTATAGGTTATGCACAGGGTTTGGACATCATATTGCAGGCGGCCGAGCGTTTGTCCGATTACAAAAAAATAAAGTTCGTTCTTTTGGGCAACGGTCCTGAAAAAGAAAGGTTGACAAGCATGAAAGAAAAACTCAAACTCACGAACTTGGAATTTTATGATGCCGTGCCAAAGTCTCGAATGCTCGAAATAATAGGAGACATGAATGCGAGTATCATTCCTTTGCGTAAATTGGATTTGTTCAAGGGTGCCATACCTTCAAAGATTTTTGAGAATCTTGCAATGAAAAAGCCTATCCTTCTCGGTGTTGAAGGGGAAGCAAAGGAGCTTTTCATAGAACAAGGCAGGTGCGGTTTGGCATTCGAACCTGAAAATGTAGACGATTTATGCGAGAAGATTATAAGCCTGTACAACAATCCGACTTTGTCTTCCTCCTTGGGTGAGAATGGTTTGCGATATGTTTCTGAGAATTTCAACAGAGACAAAATTGCAAAGGAGTTTTACGACAAATTGCAGCAAATACAATGAAGATAGTTACAGTAATAGGGGCAAGACCCCAAATAATAAAAGCCTCGGCTCTGAGTCGGGCTATCAGAGACTGCTTTTCGGACAAAATAGAAGAGATTATCGTCCACACCGGACAGCATTATGACAATAATATGTCGGAGATTTTCTTTTCAGAATTGGAAATCCCGCTACCAAAATATAATTTGGCTGTCGGCAGCGGCAAACACGGTGAACAGACAGCAAAAATGATAGAACGTTTAGAGGCTGTGTTTGAAGAGGAGCGTCCACATGCCGTTGTGCTTTATGGAGATACGAATTCTACTTTGGCAGGAGCTGTTGCAGCAAGCAAGATGCTGATACCTATCGTGCATATCGAGGCGGGACTTCGCTCGTTCGACAAATCCATGCCTGAGGAAGTAAACCGTATTGTCTGCGATCATCTGTCCACTCTTTTGTTCTCGCCTACGCAAAGCGGGTACGAGAATTTGATAAGGGAAGGTTTCTCCTCCGATTTGACAGAAAAAGTCGATGCAAATCACCCCAACGTATACCATTGCGGAGACATAATGTACGACAATACCATTTATTTTTCGCAGAAAGTGCCTGCCACACAACAAAGGAGCGAATACTTCGGAAAAGATTTTGTTCTTTGCACCATACATCGCAACAATAACACCGACAACGGCGAAAGGCTGAAAAACATTCTTGAAGCCTTGCACGAAATTTCGAGCTTCAAAAAGATAATACTGCCTATGCACCCGAGAACGAGGAAGATGATACCTGCCGTTCTTGGAGAAGATTTCATGCAACGGTTGAACGAAAACGAGAACATACGGGTTACGGAACCGGTATCGTTTTCGGATATGATTTACTTGGAGAAAAATGCCTGTCTTGTGCTTACCGATTCGGGCGGAGTACAGAAAGAGGCATACTTCTTGAAGAAACCCGCAATCATACTGCGACCTCAAACCGAGTGGGTGGAAATTGTGAAATGCGGTAATGCCGCCGTGTGTGATGCAGACCATGAACTGATTGTGGAAAAAGCAAAGGATTACATTCTTAACCCACCCGTTGCCTTTCCTAACCTGTTCGGTGATGGACACGCAGGCAAGTTTATATGCGAAACGATGGTACAAACGTTACGGTAGAAAAACAATAAGAATAAATATACATCATGAAAATACGCACATTAGAAGAATTGCAGAAGATTGCAGTAGATTTGATTGAAAATCAAGCTTACGGCAAAGAACCGCTCACCTTATACGAGCCAATCGACTACGGCATGCATCAAGGCGGCAAAAGAATACGCCCGTTGCTGTGTTTGATTGCAAATCAGGTGTGTGGCGGAGATTTGGAAAAGGCGTTTCCTGCAGCAACAGCCGTGGAAATGCTTCACAATTTCACACTTCTGCACGATGACATAATGGACAAATCGCCTTTAAGACGCGGCAAACCCACCGTATATCAAAAATACAACACCAACAGGGCAATCCTTTCAGGCGACACCATGTTCGCTTGTTCCTACAAGCACCTTTTGCAGTGCGATAAGACCATTGTGCCGAATTTGGTAGAAACAATGACCGATGGTGCCGTCAAAGTATGTGAAGGACAAGCCTATGATATGGATTTTGAGACAAGAGACGATGTCTGTTTAGAGCAATACATAGAAATGATACGGCTGAAAACAGGAGTGTTGCTTGCAACGGCTTTGAAGCTCGGAGCTATTACTGCGGGTTGCTCTGCGGATACCTTATCTCTGTTGGAAACTTTCGGACATTACATAGGCATTGCATTTCAAATACAAGATGATATATTTGATTGTTGGAGCGATGTGGAAGTGTTTGGCAAGGTGAGCGGAACCGACATAGCCGACAGAAAAAAAACCTTTCTTTATCTGAAAGCCTTGGAATTGGCAGATGACGGACTTAAAGAGGAGTTGCAAAGCCTGTATTGCGAAAACAGCGTTCCAAAAGAGACCAAAACAGAAAGGGTGAAAGAAATATACGAAAAATTGAACGTGCAAGAGGTTGCCCGCAAGGCTGTACAAGAGTACAACAGACTTGCCGTGCAGAGGTTGGAACTCATAAATGTGCCAAAAGAAAGAAAGGATTTGCTCGTTGCATTCGCCGATAAACTGATAAACAGAAACAAATAATAAAATCTATGGATACAAATAAAGAATTTAAGCTCTATGCGGTAAAGCACAGAGGAATAAGCAGTATGACCTTTGACCGTTACACCAAATTCACCGGTTCGAAAGCTGCATACATAAACCCTACAATCATAGAGGAAAGACCGATGAATGTAGCCCAAATGGATGTTTTTTCACGTCTTATGATGGAAAGGATAATCTTTCTCGGCACGGCGATAGATGACGATGTGGCAAACATTATACAGGCTCAACTGTTGTTTTTGGAAAGCGTAGACTCCCAAAAAGACATTCAGATTTACCTCAACACTCCCGGCGGTTATGTGAATGCGGGTCTTGGTATATACGATACCATGCAATACATACAGCCCGATGTTGCAACAATCTGTACAGGCTTGGCAGCATCAATGGGTTCGGTTCTTTTGTGTGCAGGAGCAAAAAAGAAACGTTCGGCTTTGGAACATTCAAGAGTGATGATCCATCAACCGCTCGGCGGGGCAGAGGGTCAAGCCTCAGACATAGAGATTGCGGCAAGGGAGATATTGAAAACAAAGCAGGAACTGTACTCCATAATTTCGAAGCACTCGGGGCAAACAGTCAAGAGAATAGAGAAAGACGGAGACCGTGATCACTGGCTTACGGCAAAAGAAGCCAAGGAATACGGAATGATTGATGAAATTCTCACAAGAAAAAAAGAAAAGCCCAAAAGCCCCAAAGAGGGAGACGACGAGCCAAAGGAGTAAGTCCGGTTAAAAAAAGTGAAGATGGAAAATAAGATAGAAATATCAAGGGAGGAGTTGAAGTTCTTGAATCAACTCTCAAAGCAATTTCCCACCCTGCAAGCCGCAAGCACCGAAATAATAAAGCTCAGTGCAATTCTTTTGTTGCCAAAGGGAACAGAGCATTTTGTTACCGATATACACGGAGAGTTTGACACATTTAACCATATCCTGTCCAATGCATCGGGAGCAGTAAAGCGAAAAATAGATGACGTTTTCGGACACTCCATTTCGGTGGCAGAGAAGAACCGTTTGGCAACAATAATATACTACCCCAATGACAAACTTAGTCAGTTGAAAGAGGAAGGGGTTGTAAACGATGAGTGGTACAGACTTACTCTCAACAAATTGGTCAAGGTGGCAAGAGAGGTGTCGAAAAAGTACACTCGTTCCAAGGTGCGTAAAGCCATGTCGAGTGAATATGCTTTCATAATAGATGAACTTTTGAATGAAACCACTTCAAACAAGTTGGCATACTACGACAGCATAATCGACAATATTGTAAACCTGCAACGTTCGGATCAGTTCATAGAATCAATATGCAGTTTCATAAAACGAATGTTGATAGACCGACTTCATATCATCGGAGATATTTTCGATCGTGGTCCGAAAGCGGCAGAAGTTATGGAACTTTTGAAATCGCATCATGCCGTGGACGTTCAATGGGGCAACCACGACATAATATGGATGGGAGCAGCCTGTGGAAACAAGTTCGATGTGGCTGAGGTGATACGTTTGACTGCAAGGTATGGCAGTTTGGATACAATAGAGGACGATTACGGCATCAACCTAATGCCTCTTATCACATTTGCCATAACAACATACGAAAACGACCCTGCCGTTCCTTTTATTCCGAAAGGAACCAAGCCTGAACATTTTTCCGATGCCAACGTGCGGTTGATGACCGTAATTCACAAGGCAATAGCAGTTATAAGCTTCAAGTTGGAAGGTCAGCTTGTTTTGCGAAATCCTGCTTTTGACATGTCGCACCGCCTGTTGCTTGACAAGATAGACTATCAAAAAGGCACAATATTCATAGACGGGCAACATTATCCGTTGAGAGACTGCCATTTCCCTACTATCAATCCTGAAAATCCTTACGAACTGACCAAGGAGGAGGAAGATGTTATAAACAAGCTCGCCTCTTCGTTTTTGAACTCTTCCAAACTGCAGGACGATGTGTCTTTCTTGTTTGCCAAAGGCAGCGTTTACCTCGTATGCAACAACACTCTCATGTTGCACGGCTGCATTCCCATGAAGACTGCAACCGAATTTAGGGAGTTTAACCACAAAGGCAGAATGGTTAAGGGCAAAGAGTTGCTCGAGGTCTTGGAACAAACCATAAGAAATGTGTGGGTGAACAGATACTCTCCAAAGAACAACGACGGAGACTATTTTTGGTATTTGTGGTGCGGGGCATGTTCGCCTATATTCGGCAAGCACAGAATGGCAACCTTTGAACGCTATTTGATAGAGGATAAAGGGCCGCAATCCGAACGCCTGGATTTGTACTACACCCTGCGGAACGATGAAAAATTCTGCGAGACCATACTTGCCGAATTTGGATTGACTAACGAACAGGCAAGAATCGTAAACGGACATGTGCCTGTCAAGGTGAAAAAAGGAGAAAGCCCCATAATGGCAAACGGCAGGCTGCTCGTCATTGACGGCGGCATGTCCAAAGCCTACCAAAAAGAAACCGGCATAGGCGGCTATACTCTCGTCTCGGGTTCAAGCAGGTTGTTCCTTGTTGAACATGAACCATTTTGTTCAAGACAAGAATCAATAGAAAACGAGAACGACATAATCTCCAAGAATTACTTGATAGAGCAACGTGCAAAGCAAATCCACATAGACGATACCGAATTGGGCGAAGAGCTGAAAGAGCAAATAGCCAACCTTAAACGCCTCATATACGCTTATAACGAGGGCTTGGTCAAGGAGAAATAATCTACCTTTGACCACCGGACTTTTACCGAAACGCCGATTCAGCGAAATGAATCGGCGTTTTAATTTTTTCTTTCGGCGATTCATTTTTCTGAATCAGCCATTCATTTCAGCCGAAGGGCGATTCGGTAATCTGAACGTGTGATTACGCAGTTTGTGAACTCTGTCGACAAATGGATAAGCGGGCAGGCGTAAATGGAAAAGTCCTTTCAGCGGAACAGAAATCCTGTCTTCGACGGCTTATCTGCCGGGGTATTGCTGTCAATGCGGTGGTTGTCGTGTCGCTTGAAAGAAACGAGCGAGCCGAAGCAAATTTTAACATTACGGATATTCGGAGTTTTTCACGGAATATTTACTTTTGCATCAGTAATCAAACAGACAAATCATCAAAACCACAAATCAGAATGAGAAAGTTATTGTTATTTGCGGTCTTATTGACCACAGCTCTGTCCGGAGCCATGGCTCAACGGATAGATGAAAAGGATTATCACGGACAAAAAGACGTTTCGGTAGTGTACTTCATCAGAGAGATAACTCCGGAGAATGTTCTTAAACTCTATGAGGCTTTGGGCGAGAAACCTACGGGCAAGATAGGCGTAAAAATTCACTTTGGCGAGGAGGGAAACCAAAACTTCCTTAACCCGGAATTGACCAAACCTCTTATGGAAAAGACAAAGGCTACATGGGTTGAAACGAATGTTTTGTACGTGGGACAAAGAAGGTATACGGATCAGCACATTGCTTTGGCAAAAAGGCATGGTTTTACTTTCGCTCCGATAGATATTTTGGACAGTGAGGGCGAAATAGAAATTCCTACAACGGGCATGGGTCTGCAACACTACGGCAAAAGCGTCAAGTTGGGCAAGGGATTTATGGATTATGACAACTACATAATCTACTCTCACTTCAAGGGTCATGGTTCGGCAGGTTTCGGCGGTGCAATAAAGAATCTTGCAATGGGATTCGCATCTCCCGGCGGAAAAATGGCTCAACATGCAACGGATTACCCCCAAATCAACACTCCGGAAAAGTGTGTGGGTTGCAGCAACTGCGTAAGGAATTGCCCTGCTGCCGCTTTGAGTTTGGAGGGCGGCATTCACATAGATACAACCAAGTGCATCGGTTGTGCCAAATGCATAGCCGAATGTCCGTTAAAGCTGTTTTCTCCAAAGCAAGTGAACCTTGCGGGAAGCACTTTCATGGAAAGACTTGTGGAATATGCCTATGTGGCATGGAAAACCAAGCCGATGGTGTTCATAAACGTTTTGGCAAACATCTCGGCAGCGTGCGATTGCTCTGCAAGAGCACCTAAACCTTTCTGCAACGACATAGGAATGGTTGCCTCCAAGGATATAGTGGCAGCCGACAGAGCTTCGCTTGATTTGGTTGCCAAGGAACACAAGTGCGATGATCCTTTCTTGAAAGAAAGTGGCAAAAGCGGTTCCTACCAGTTGGAATATGCCGAGAAACTCGGCATGGGTAACCAAAAATATGTGTTGATTGAAATCAAGTAACACAACAAGGTGAAAACCATACGGTCGATTATATTTGTTTTTTTTGCAGTAAATCTTCTCGGCGGCATATTCTCTTCCTGCATAAAGGAAGAGAATTTCGCAGAGGGGAACGGCGTTGCTCTGTCTTTTGGTAACGATACGGTACGTTTCGATACCGTTTTCACGACTATTGGCTCTGTTACCAAAACGCTTGTGGTTTACAATCGAGAGAGCAAGCCTGTGAAAATAGACCGTGTATGCTTGAAAAACGGAGCGGCGAGTTTCTTTCGGTTGAATGTGGACGGAGACAGCTCTCTTGTGGCGAGGGATATTGAAATCGGTGCAAGGGACAGCATGTTTGTCTTTGTCAGAGTGGAATTAAACCCAAACAATCAATCCAATCCGCTATTGGTTGAAGATGCAATAGTCTTTGCATTCAACGGAAAAACGCAGTCTGTGATTTTGGAAGCCTACGGACAAGATGCATACTACCACAAACCGAACAGATACCTTTTGAGTCGAAACAGTTCCGGCAACGGATACGACACAATAAGGTATTCTTTTGCTCATGAGGGTGGCGAGGCAGGCGGTTGCATTGTCAGCGGAAACGAAATAAGTTGGAAGAGCGACAAACCGCATATCATATTGGGTAATTGTGTGGTCGATTCGGCTTTTGTCCTCAATTTGGAAGCAGGAACAAAGATACACCTTAACAAGGGTTCGGAGTTTTGGGTCTATAAGGACGGAACATTACGGGCAAGCGGCGATATGCTCTCGCCTGTTGTTTTTGAAAGCATGCGGAAAGACGATCACTATGCCACAACCGCCGGTCAATGGGGGTGCATAAGATTTATAGCCGGCAGCAAAAACAACACCTTGGATAATGTTTGGATAAAAAACTGCATTACCGGCGTGATTGTCGACACGTGTGTGAACAATACTGCCACGCTTACATTGAACAACACGAGGATTGAGAACTGTTCCAACATAGGACTGTATGCCCGTGGAGCAACCGTGGAGGCACAGAACCTGATTGTGCAGAACTGCGGCAGCTATGCGGCAGCCCTTTCGTTGGGCGGCAGATACAACTTTGTACACTGCACTTTCGCAAACTATTGGAAGTACAACACAAGAACCGATGCCTGTCTGATACTGAACGATTATTACTTTGACATAAACAACACTCTGCAATACCGTCCCATAACGCAAGCGAACTTTTACAACTGCATAATATACGGAAGCCTTGCAGCAGAAGAAGTGAAATTTGATTTGGTAAACGAAAATTCAAGCGAAAAGCACTTCGAAAACTGCATAATAAAGAGCGATAAATACTCTAATCAAACAGCCGGTTTTGTGAACTGCATATTCAAAGACCCTATGTTCAAGAACGCTTCCGAAGGAGACCTGAGCGTTAAACAAAATTCCCCCGCCGTGGCAGCAGGAAACGGAGTGTGGAGTTACAGCGTGCCGTATGACATCAACGGAACCTATCGCCCCGATCCCCCTACAATAGGAGCAATAGAATATAAGGAACAAAGCGACGGCAAATTGTTCCGTTTATCCAAAAAGAGATAGAACAAAAACGAAGGAACAACAAAAGCAAAAACGTTCTACCTACACACAAGACTGATTTTGAGAAAATCAAACGGCAGTAATCCGTTTTTTCTTCGTAAATTTGCAGCTCGAAGCAGCCTTGTAATATTGGTAAGGGGCTGTATGCAATATTGAATTAGAAACATTTATAAGTTACAACAATGGCAAAAGAAAAGAAATTCTTGACTTGCGACGGAAATCAAGCGTGTGCGCATGTGGCATACATGTTCAGCGAAGTCGCAGCCATCTATCCTATTACGCCATCTTCACCAATGGCGGAATACGTCGATGAATGGTCGGCAAATGGTCGTAAAAATATTTTTGGTGAAACCGTCAAGTTGGTTGAAATGCAGTCGGAAGCCGGTGCGGCAGGAGCTTTGCACGGAGCTTTGCAGGCAGGAGCTTTGTCGGCAACCTTTACCGCATCACAAGGTTTGTTGTTGATGATTCCGAATATGTACAAAATAGCAGGCGAAATGCTGCCGGGCGTTATGCACGTAACGGCAAGAACAATAGCTTCGCACGCTCTTTCCATATTCGGCGATCACTCCGATGTGTATGCCTGCCGTCAGACAGGTTTCGCAATGTTGTCTTCCGCCTCTGTGCAGGAAGCAATGGACTTGGCAGGAGTTGCTCACCTTTCAGCAATAAAAGGAAGAATTCCATTCATGCATTTCTTCGATGGTTTCAGAACCTCACACGAGATTCAGAAGATTGAAGCATTGGAAATGGAAGACTTGGCAGGTTTGCTTGACAGAGATGCTTTGAAAAAGTATAAAGACGAAGCATTGAATCCGGAACACCCTGTAACAAGAGGTACTGCACAAAATCCCGATGTCTTCTTCCAAGCAAGAGAGGCAAGCAACCCATACTACGAAGCCCTACCGGACATAGTGGCAGACTACATGGAAAAAATATCTGCAATAACCGGAAGAGAATACAAGCCGTTCAACTATTACGGAGCAGCCGATGCAGAAAATGTTATAGTTGCCATGGGCAGTGTTTCCGACACTGTGAAAGAGGTTATAGACTACCTTGCAAAGAAAGGCGAGAAACTCGGCTTGGTAACGGTACACCTATACAGACCGTTCTCGAAGAAATACTTCTTTGCAGCTTTGCCTAAATCGGCAAAGAGAATTTGCGTGTTGGATAGAACGAAAGAAGCCGGTGCAAACGGAGATCCTTTGTATTTGGACGTTGTTGAGGCAGTTGCTTCTTGCTCTTGTTCAAACAAACCTATGGTTATAGGCGGCAGATACGGACTTTCTTCAAAGGATACAACACCTGCTCAAATTTTGTCGGTGGTTGAGAACCTTAAAGCCGCAGAGCCTAAGAACCAATTCACCGTCGGCATAGTTGACGACGTAACTCACCGCTCTTTGCCGGTATTGCCGGAAATCTCAATGGCAACAGCAGGAACCTTTGAAGCCAAATTCTACGGCTTGGGTGCGGACGGAACGGTCGGAGCAAACAAAAACTCCATCAAAATAATCGGAGAAAACACCGACAAATACTGCCAGGCTTATTTCTCTTACGATAGCAAGAAGTCGGGCGGATTTACATGCTCCCACTTGCGTTTCGGTGATAATGTGATACGTTCTCCATACCTTGTTACAACACCGGACTTCGTTGCATGCCACGTATTCAACTATATGAACGTGTATGAGGTTTTGAAAGGCATAAAACCTAACGGTACATTCTTGTTGAACTCCATGTTCTCGCCAGAAGAAACAGTTGAACATTTGAGTGCGAAGGTTAAGAAAGAGTTGGCAGAGAAGAATATCAGCTTCTACATAATAAACGCAACCAAAATAGCGGAAGAAATCGGTTTGGGCAACAGAACAAATACCATTTTGCAGTCCGCATTCTTCAAAATAGCAGAAGTAATCCCTTATGAACTTGCCGTGAAAGCAATGAAGAAAGCCATTGACAAGTCTTACGGCAAGAAAGGTGAGAACATCGTCAAGATGAACTACGCAGCCGTTGACAAGGGAGGCGAAGTCGTTAAGATTGAAGTAAAGAAAGAGTGGGCTAATGCTTGCACTTGCGGTTGCAACTGTGAGTCTGCATCTGACAGACCTGCATTTATAAGAAACATTGTCGACGTAATCAACGCTCAAGAGGGCGATACCTTGCCGGTAAGTGCTTTCAAAGGCATGGAAAACGGTACATTCCCTGCAGGAACTTCCCAATACGAGAAGAGAGGCATAGCTTCGCACGTTCCGGCATGGCATTCCGAAAACTGTATACAGTGTAACAAATGTTCGTTGGTATGTCCACATGCGGCAATACGTCCTTTTGTTTTCACACAAGACGAACTTGCAAAAGTAGGCAGCATAACCACAATCAAGGCACAAGGCAAAGAGTTTGAGGGAATGCAATTCCGTGTACAGGTTTCTCCTTTGGATTGTACCGGTTGCGGCAACTGCGTTGACGTATGCCCTGCCAAAACCAAGGCTTTGACGATGGAAAGTCTTATGAGCCAAACCGAGGAGGCAAAGACTTGGGAAACTGTTACTAAGAACGTAAGCTACAAATCCGACTTGGTAGACATAAGCAAGAGTGTGAAGAACTCTCAATTTGCACAACCGCTATTCGAGTTCTCGGGAGCTTGTGCAGGTTGCGGTGAAACACCTTACATAAAGTTGATAACTCAGTTGTTCGGCGAAAGAATGATAGTTGCAAATGCAACGGGTTGTTCCTCAATCTATGGAGGCTCTTGCCCGTCTATGCCATACACAAAGAATGCAAAAGGCAAGGGACCGGCTTGGGCAAACTCCCTGTTTGAGGACAACGCCGAGTTCGGCTTGGGTATGGCAACGGCTACCCGCAAGATGAGAGACCGTGTGGAAAGATTGATGCGTGAGGGCTTGTCTTGCTCATGCTGTTCGGACGAACAGAAAGCATTGTTCCAAATGTGGATAGACAACAGAGAATGTCCTGAAACCACACAAAAAGTTTACGATGCCTTGGTTCCAACTCTTTCACAATGCGGTTGCGACATCTGTAAGGAGCTTGAAGCCAACAAACAGTTCATTGTAAAGAAATCTCAATGGATATTCGGCGGCGACGGTTGGGGTTACGACATCGGATACGGCGGATTGGATCACGTTATAGCCTCCGGCGAGGACGTAAACATATTGGTGATAGATACCGAGGTATATTCCAACACAGGCGGACAAGCCTCAAAGGCAACCCCTGTCGGAGCTATTGCCAAGTTTGCTGCATCGGGAAAGAGAATCCGTAAGAAAGACCTCGGAATGATAGCAACAACATACGGATATGTTTATGTAGCCCAAGTATCCATAGGAGCAGATCCTGCTCAATACTTGAAAGTGTTGAAAGAAGCCGAAGCATATCACGGACCATCGTTGATAATTGCATACGCTCCTTGTATCAACCACGGTATCAAGATAGGAATGGGCAAAACGCAAGAAGAAGGCAAACGTGCCGTTGAATGCGGATACTGGCACTTGTGGAGATACAATCCTGAACTTGCCGCCGAAGGCAAGAATCCGTTCAGCTTAGACTCCAAAGAACCTGACTGGACTAAGTTCCAGGCATTCATTGATGGCGAAGTGCGTTACAACTCATTGAAGAAAGCTTTCCCTGAGGAAGCGGCAGCATTGTTCAATGCGGCAGAAGAGAACGCAAAGTGGAGATACAACTCCTACAAGCGTATGGCTTCAATGGATTGGAATAAATAGGCTTATACGATAAAGCACATTGCAAGGAGGGCGTGTCTTTCGGCACGTCCTCCTTTTTTTTGCATCTTACGGTTTTACAAATCGATGGAAACAGTTTTTCGAATCGCCGAAAGAAAAAAACGAATGGCTGATTCGGCAGAATGAATCGGCGTTTGAAAAAATCCTTTCGGCGATTCATTTCGAGGAATCGCCGAAAGGATTCATGCTCTCTTGAAAGCGTAGTTTTCAAAGATTTAGACCGAAAGGGCTTTCGCCTTTACCGGACTATCACCTTTTGCATGGTCGACCCTCTGTCGGTGCGTACGTTGATGAAATAGACGCCCGAAGGACGTTCGGCAAGACTTATGCGAACGCTCTTGGCATTCACCTCTTTCTCCTCAACCAAGCGGTTAACAGCATCGAAGATGGCGACATTCAGAATATTGTAATCCGAAGCAACATTCAGCACCTCGTCCGCCGGATTTGGATACACACGCACGCTTTCATCATTCAACACCCCTGTCCACAAAGCACTGCTCGCCGTATCCGTAACCGCAGTATCGACAGGAGGTACCAACTCGCCCCGAATGGGAAACAGAAAAGGAATAGTATAATAATCATCTATGGCGTTAAAAAAAATTCCCACCTCCTGCAACTGTGGAAAAGTATACCATGTGCTGTCCCCTCTTTGTCTGTACAGAGGGGAATAGTCCGAATGGCAACCTCGACCACAGTTATTTGCATATTCCTCAATAGACTCGACCCACAGCACCGCATTCAAGAGACCTATGCGATACTCGCTTGCCTCGTGTGTTCCAAATTCAACGACCACATGGTATAAGCCTTGTATGTTTATCGGGGTATCAAAAAAAACTTCGGTATAGTTGAATGGTAATATTTCGATATTCGGGAAATTTGCCTCCTTGCTTGCCAACACATTGTCAAGCATAGAATCCCTTATCTGAAGATGAACAGCCGGCTGATTTTCTCTATCTTTGTTTCCAAGAACACTGATTCCGTAGATGCTTACCAATGTATCGGAATAATATGGAACAGCTATGGTGTATATGCCGTTTAGAAAACCTCCCATAATAAAGCACTTGGAATACAAATTCAAGGTATCGAATACAGAATAAAAGCAACCGCCTCCCGGTTGAAGTGCAGATGGTAAAATGTAATCATCTACATGCTCCGGCGGATAGGTATTGTAGTCTAAATCCTGAGCCTTGCAAGTGAATGCTGTCACGATAACCAATAAACAAAATAATATCTTCTTCATATCCAATCTTTTAGTCGTTACATATTATGTTATACTGCGGAGCGGAATGCTGAATTTGTATTGTCTGTATTTGCAACGGAAATACTTGATTGCCAATATAGAACTGTTGAGCAGCAGGTTGAAAAGTGTTTGACGGCACCACCTTTTCTTGAAAGGTTTGAAAACAACCGCCTTGGTTCAATTCTCGTTGGTAGTCGAACCAATACAGATTGCTGTATGTCGCGTCTATTCCGACCGCCGACAGATAGG
>CAZSFV010000048.1:0-14218 GCA_964606345.1 uncultured Bacteroidaceae bacterium
GTTAGAACAAAAGAAAATAACAACAAAGCCTCACACCAAAATAGAACGCCATTCCACTCAAACGAAAGGCTGATTCAAAAAATTCTTTCGCCGATTCATTTTCACGAATCAGCCTTTCATTTCGGCGAATCGGCGTTTGGTTTTTCCGGTATTATGAAAGGGGTTGGGAAAAGGGGGGAAAGGGGATTGTGTTTTGTCGATGGGATTGGCTGTTTTGTCGATTGTTTGATGCGTTTGGGCGATAAGATTTGACTTTCGCTTGTTGCGGGACGTAAATTTGCGTTCGGAAATCGGCTGGATTGAAAGATGATGAAATCGTGTAAAGAAATTTGTTTTTATTTGGGTTTTGTTTGGTTTTGCGTTGCAGTCCTCTTGCTGCGGAGCGGGTTTTCTCAGAGTGCTTCGTGGTCTTTGGAGGACTGCATTTCTTATGCAAGGCAGAACAATCTCAGTGTTCGCAGTTCATATTTGAAGACTCTCGCAGAGGAGGAAGATTATTTGCAGAGCCGTTCGCAACTGTTGCCGGAGATAGGCTTCAATACGGGTCAGAACCTTTCTTACAAGAACGAGAACGGCAGTGGCGTTTACAGTGGCACTTATGATTTGTCGGCGTCTTGGAGTTTGACTTGCGGCAAATTGTTGAACGATGTCAGGCAGAAGGACTTGTCTCGCAAGATTGCACAGACGGATTATCTTGCAACGCAGGACGGGGTGATGCTTTCCATTGTTCAGGCGTATGTGGAGTGCCTTTATGCACGGGAGGCTTTGAAAACCAACGAGGGTTCGCTTGTGCTTGCAGACAGTTTGTTGAAACGTGCGGAGAGAATGTTCACGGCAGGGAGTCTTTCGCAGGTCGATTTGTCTCTCTTTTACAATCAAAAGGCGGAATGTCAATATCAAAAAGTGTTGTCGGAGAATGCTTTTGCCAAAAGCAAATTGGCGTTGAAACAATTATTGGAGCTGAAAGAGGAGGTGGAGATTGCAGATATTGATGTGTCGGAGGATTATGTCATGAGGTCTGTTCTTTCGACAGAATATGTGTATGGCAAGGCTTTGGACTTTGTTCCGCAGATTGTTATGGCTCAACAAAATTCCGATTTGGCTTCGTTGGCTTTGAAAAGTGCCAAACTGTCGTATTTGCCTACGTTCAGACTTTCGGCAGGCGTGAATACCGGTTATAACAGCAGCTCGTCCCTTTCGTTGTCGCGGCAGTTGGAGAGTTCGTTTTATGAGAATATAGGGTTGAACATAAGCATTCCCATCTATTCGAGGCGGAGCAACAAAACGGCTGTGAACACTGCCAAAATCAATATGCTGCAACAGCAGAACGAATTGGAGATTGCAAAAAAGGATATTTACAAAACCATAGACGGATTGCGTTTGGAACTGGTTAATTACCAATCTTCGTTGGCTGCGGCAAAGACGGGTTTGGCGGCTTCGGAGGAGAGTTATGAGTTGGTCTGCAAACAGTTTGATTTAGGTTTGAAAACTACTTTTGAATTGTTGAGCCAAAGCAACGATTTGTTTTCTGCAAAACAGAATGTGCTGCAAATCAAGTATCAGGCTTTGATAAGGATCTTATTATTGAAATACTACGGAAATGAGGAGGTGAAACTATGAAATCCAAAAAGAAAAAATTGATTGTTGCAGGTGTTTTTGTGCTTTTGGCGGCAGTATTGTCGATGTTGATTTTCGGGCGAGGAAAGCAACAACCCAAGGTGGCTTTGCAGCAAGTGGCAGTTGAGGTTTCAGACATAAGCAGCTATATTTCTGCTACGGGAACGATAGAGCCGACAAACAAGGTTGAGGTCGGAACACAGGTGTCTGGCAAGATAGAAACCCTTTATGTGGACTATAATTCGGTGGTCAAAAAAGGGCAGGTGTTAGCTGAGTTGGACAAAGAAAACTTGCAAAACGAATTGGTTGCCAAACAAAACAGTTTGGAGAATGCAAAAACAGAGTATGAGTACAAAAAGAAAAATCATGAGCGTAACAAGGTTCTGCATGAACAGAAGCTGATAAGCGACAGCGACTACGAAACATCACTTTATGAGTATTCCAAAGCCTTTACCGGTTATAAGACGGCTCAAACCGAGTTGGCGAAAAGCAGAACCAATCTTGCGTATGCCACAATTTATTCTCCAATCGATGGAGTTGTTATTTCGAGGGCGGTGGAACAGGGTCAGACCGTGGCGGCTTCGTTCTCCACGCCGACATTGTTTACCATTGCTCAAGATTTGACCCAAATGCAGGTGGTGGCAGACGTTGATGAGGCCGATATAGGACAAGTCAAAGAGGGGCAAAGGGTGTCCTTTACGGTTGATGCTTATCCGGAAGAGGTGTTTGAGGGAAAGGTAAGGCAGGTTCGTTTGGAGGCAACGACAACGTCCAATGTTGTAACGTACGCCTGCGTGATTGATGCTCCCAATGCGGAGGGTAAACTGATGCCCGGCTTGACGGCAAACGTGAATATATATACAGATGAACGGAAAGGGGTATTGTGTGTTCCGACAAAGGCATTGAGCTTTACGCCTCCTGCCGATTTGTTGGGCAAGGACTATGCGATAGAGAGTGTAAAGGGCGATGCTGTCGGCAAACAGGTGTGGGTATTGCAGGGAAAGAGATTGTCGGCAAAGCGGGTAAAGGTCGGCATGAGCGGCGGTGGCTTTACCGAAATCATTTCGGGCTTGAAACAAGGCGAAAAGGTTGTCGGCGGTTTGGAGTCTTCGTTAAACCCTAAACCGAATGATGCCGAACAGGGTGCAAAAGGGGCGTTTGCTATGCCGCAACCGAAAGGCAAGAAAAAGAAGTAGGGCAGCATTCCAATGCCGGAGTTTATTACATTGAGCGAGCATGAAGATAATAGAATTGAAGGGCTTAAAGAAGTACTTCTTTGTCGGAGGGGAGACTGTGAAGGCTCTAAAGGGTATAGATTTCTCGATTGAGCAGGGCGAGTTTGTTACCATAATGGGCAAAAGCGGCTCGGGCAAATCCACTTTGTTGAATATTCTCGGTTGTTTGGACGTGGCGAGTGAAGGGGATTATTTTTTGGACGGAGTGGAAGTGCGAAATATGAGCAAAGATGAGCGGGCTGTTTTGCGAAACAGCAAGATTGGTTTTGTGTTTCAGTCTTACAACCTGCTATCAAAGACAACCTCCTTGGAGAATGTGGAATTGCCTCTTATGTATAATGCTTCGTATGACAAGCATCAGCGAAAGGAACTTGCTATAGAGGCTTTGAAGATGGTCGGGTTGGAACAGAGGATTTATCACAAGTCGAATCAAATGTCGGGAGGACAGCAACAAAGGGTTGCAATAGCAAGAGCTTTGGTCAACAAGCCGGTAATGATTCTTGCAGACGAAGCGACGGGAAATCTTGACACCAAAACATCGTTTGAGATACTTGCTTTGTTTCAGAATTTACACGCTCAAGGCTGCACGATAGTGTTTGTAACCCACAATCCCGAGATAGCACTCTATTCTACCCGCAACATAGTTTTGCAGGACGGCGAGGTGATAGAAGACAGCGTTAATACAAACAGAAAAATACTGTAAGGAAACAACAACAACGGGAGAAGAGTACCGCCGACGGGGTGTGGGCTTCAACCGGTTGGAAGATAACGGCAAAAAACAAGCAACATGAAGATAGAGAACCTTATAACCATAGCATTGAAAGCCTTAAACAATAACAAGATGAGGTGTTTTCTTACTATGCTCGGCATAATTATAGGTGTTTGTTCGGTGATTGTGATGTTGGCAATAGGACAAGGGAGCAAGGAAAGCATAAGGGAACAAGTCAGCGAAATGGGCAGTAACATGATAATGCTGCACCCGGGAAACATGAAAAGGGGCGGCGTTGCCCAAAGTTCTTCTTCGATGCAGAGCTTGAAGTTGAAGGATTATGAAGATTTGAAAGAGGAATGTATGTACATAACCGCCATCTCCCCGATAGTCAATGGAAGCGGGCAGTTGGTATATGGTTCAAACAATCACCCATGTTCAGTTACCGGTTGCAATGAAGATTACTTGAAAATCCGCTGTTACAATATTGCAAGCGGTGAGATGTTCTCATCTTCGGATATAACGGCGGCAGCAAAGGTTTGTGTTGTTGGCAAAACTGTGGTGGACAAGTTGTTCGGAACTGCGGAAGAACCCATAGGAAAGATAATCCGTTACGGTACAATCCCCTTGACAATAGTAGGTGTTTTGGAGAGCAAGGGATATAACTCTATGGGACAGGATCAGGACGATTGTGTGATTGCTCCTTACACCACAATACAAAAACGAGTTCTTGCAATCACTCATTTGCAAAGCATAGTGGCATCGGCAATAAGCGAAGATATGACAGAAAATGCCACAGACGAAATGAGGACTATACTGAGACGTAACCACAAAATCACGACTGATGACGAGGATTTGGACGACTTTGAAATTCGTTCGCAGGAAGAGCTGGCTTCGATGATGAACTCAATGAGCGATACCATGACAGTGCTTTTGAGTTGCGTTGCAGGAATATCTCTTATAGTGGGAGGCATCGGCATAATGAACATAATGTATGTTTCGGTTACCGAAAGAATAAAAGAAATCGGTCTCAGAATGAGCGTCGGAGCAAGAAGCAGAGACATATTATTGCAATTCCTTGTGGAGGCTGTGATAATCTCTGTTACGGGAGGGCTGATAGGTGTTTTGTCCGGGGTTGCCATATCTGCTCTTATAGCTTTCTTTGGAGCGTGGAAAATATCCATATCCGTTTTTTCGATAGTTCTGAGTTTTGCGGTTTGCTGTTTGGTAGGCATATTCTTTGGTTGGTATCCGGCAAAAAAGGCTTCACGACTTAATCCTATTGAGGCGATAAGATATGAGTAAGCTGTGCCGAGAGTACTCCTTACTTGCGAATAATAAAAGCGGAACAATGAACGTTGAAAAGGAAATGCGTATGAATGCAAGCATGAAGAAATATGTATATGTGTTCTTACACGTAATCATGTGGGGAATTGTCTTCGCCGGACCTTTCTTTCCTCCCTATCATCCGCATATTCGGGAAAGCAGGTTCATGCTTATGCACTTTATCAAGGTCGGAACAATGTGCGGCTTCTTCTATGCAAATTATTTTTTCTTGATAGACAGATTGCTTTTCAAGAATAAGTTTACACGGTTTTTCGTACTGAATTTGCTGCTTGTCGTTGCGTGTTCTTTGTTTACTCACTGCTTATTCGAAACCATAGGTTCGCCTCTGCATAACGGTACATTATTGGAAAATATCCTTATGGTGCTTCGCAATTCCATACCCCTGTTGACAGCTTTTGCTTTTGCGTTATGCATAAAGCTGAGTCTGCGTTGGTTGGATAATGAGAAGGAGAGAGAAAAGGTCGAAAAATTGAAGTCGGAATGCGAGTTGAAGAATCTGAAAAACCAACTTAATCCGCACTTTCTCATAAATACGTTGAATAATATTTATGTCCTGATAAGCCTGTCGGACAAAAAGGCACAAGATGCGGTGCTTGCATTGAGCAAATTGCTGAGATATGTGTTGAATGTCAACGAATGCAACACTGTTCCGCTTGTTCAAGAAGCGGAGTTCTTAAACAACTATATCGAATTGATGAAGTTGCGACAACGAAAGGGCGTAAGGGTAAGCACTCACTTCGAAATAAATAACGGAAGTGTCAAACAAGTTGCACCGCTTCTTCATATTAGTTTGATAGAAAATGCGTTTAAGCATGGTGTAAGCCCGGAAAAGGATTCCGAAATAGAAATCTGTATGAGGGAAACTTCTACCGGTGTGGATTGTATCATAAGAAACACGAATTTTCCAAAGACAGAACAGGATAGAAGCGGCAGCGGAATAGGTTTGGAACAGCTTTGCAAGCGATTGGAAGCTCAATACAAGGACAAATACACCTACAAGGCTGAGGTGAAAGACGGATACTATATGGTAGAACTTAACATGAATTTGTCATGAGGTTGAAATGCATTGCCATAGACGACGAGCCTTTGGCTCTTACGTTGATTGAGAATTACATAAGGCAGACTGCTTTTTTGGAATTTGCGGGAGGCTTCTGTTCTGCCATGGAAAGCCTTTCTGTAATGCAAAAAGAGCAGATAGATATAGTCTTTCTCGATATACAGATGCCCGGATTGAACGGCATGGAATTTGCAAAGACTTTGGGAAAAGAGGCAAAAATAGTCTTCATTACGGCTTTTGATCAATACGCGATAGACGGATATAAGGTTGGGGCTTACGATTATTTGCTCAAACCGGTGTCGTACAAGGAATTTTACAGTACGGTAAGCAAACTTTATGCCGAAAGGGAAAGCCAAACCGCTGTTTCGGCAGATGCTTCCGATGAATATTTGTTTATCAAGGCAGAGGGCAAATTCATGAAACTGCGATTTGCAGATATAAGCTACATAGAGGGTGTAAAGGATTATGTCAATATTCATTTCAAAGACTTGTCTAAAAAACCTTTATTGAGTTTGAACCGAATGAAGAACATGGAAGCCATATTGCCTTCGGCTTTTCTTAGGATACATAAGTCTTTTATCGTAAACATTGACGCGATAGACTACATTGAACGCAGCCATGTCGTGATAGGGCGGGATCGCATACCGATGGGTAGCAAATATGTGGATACAAAAGCCCTTTCTGCCGAAACGCTTATATCTTCCGATATGCTGTTGAGCAGTTTGAAAGCAGAGTAAAGGTTCTGTGGCGTTTTATTCAGTTGCAGCCTTTTTGCCACGGAGCTTTTCTCTGAGCGTCATTCGGCTTTTTGGTGTAGTCTTTTTCTTGTTTATTTTTTCGGCATGCTTTCTCGATATAAATTCTGCAAGAGATATTCGACCTCTTGTTGCGATGGGTTCGTCCGCAGTGGCGTTTTCTTCAACGGGAGCCTCAACCATTGGTGCTTCGTTTGACTTTTCCTCTTGTTTTTCAGCCTCTGCCATTTCTTTTGGCAAGGTCGACAAATCAGCCAGCCCATATGTTTCAATAAGATTGATGAGCAATTTAGGGTAATCCGGATTTGTGGCGTAGCCTGCTCTTTTCAGCCCTTTTGCCCAGCCTTTATAGTCTTTGATGTCTAACTCAAACAAATCGGCGTAGCGTTTCTTCTTCAAGAATAACGAATGGTCTTTGTACGATTCTTCCGCCGAGCCATATACTCTGAAACATTCATTCTTTTTATCGTCGTCCTTAAAGAACGTTTCGCCCGTCCAGTCTCTGTGGCACTTTATTCCGAAATGATTGTTCGCTTCAACAGCCAAACGACTCGTGCCGCTACCCGATTCCAATATACCTTGTGCAAGCGTTATGCAGGCAGGAATTTTATAAAGCACTTCCTGCTCTTGTGCGATGGCTTTATATTTTTCGATATAGTCCAAAGTCGTTTTGTTCAAGTTCTGAGACTGCAAACCAAAGCAGCATATCGACAGCAGAACAGCAAGCCGAAATCTTTTCATTTCAAGAAAAAGTTTATGTTTTTACAGTGCAAAGATACTCATTTCCTGTTTTACGCCGTTCATACCAAAATAAGTATAGATTAAACAAGCAAAACAACAAACCATATTCGATATGAAACGCTTTACCAAAGTATTTGTATGTCTGCTCGTCATAGTTGCGAGCCTACAATTAAGCAATGAGGCTTTTGCCTCCCGTTACAGTCGTTCAAAGGCGAGAAACATTATTTCAAAAACGGCTTACATCATAGACCAAGCCTACGATGTGGCATCTTGGTACAACTTTTGGAGTAGCAGCTACCTTTCTCGAGCAGTCTACTACAATGATTATGCACAAGAACTCTATCGCCATCGTTCCTATCGCTCTGCCATACGCTACTCTTTGCGAGCCAGAGAATACGCTCTTTATGTCATAGACAACTGCGACGATTATTGGGAGTTTTTCTACTATACCTACTACGGCTGGAGCCATGCCTACGGATACAATCCGAGCTTCGCTTATTCAGCAGGGTATAGAGATGGATTCTATGACGGTTACTATGCAGCCTATTGCGACAGGCATCACCACGATTACCGACACGACCCGCACTATCGCCCCAACGGACATTACGATAACCGTCCTAACGTAAGTACCACCGTCATCGGCAGAGGAAATACAGGAACGGTTACCTCCGGAGGACATACTTCCGGCAGTACAACCATAAGTCGTCCCGGTTTTGTACCAAGTGGCGAAACGGGAACGGGCAACTACAAAAATTTAAGCCTTGGCGAATACTTCTCCGATGAGGAAAAGGTTATGTTGAAGGATACTCCGAACGAAAAAGCCTTGGAAAATAATTTCCGGGCAAACAATCCGAACATATCGTTCAACGATCAGACTTTGTCGAAGAACAAATCAGTGTTGGAACGCAACAAATCAGTCGCTCAAGACTTCTCCAAAAATGAGGGAACCAAAACCGTATCACGTGTAAGCATAGAAAGACCGACAAAGATAAGCATGGAGAAAGACTCTCCAAGTAAAACAACACCTGTTGCCAAGCCCATAAAAAAAGCCGATGCCGACAATAATGATAACAAACCCATCGCAAAGCCGATAAACAAGCAGGGCAATTCCGAGAATAGCTCAATCCGAGAGACGGAAACAAGAAGCACCACAATAAACAGAGACAGAAAAGTCGAAAAACCCGTCATCAACAATCGGAATGCCGAACGTAGTGGTAATACATCGGGCAAAATTTCCACCGAAAGGAATGTAAACAACAGCGGAAGCAGAAGCAAGACAAGCACCGTGAGCAGACCTGTGAACAACAAGCCGTCAAAATCAAATGCTTCAAGCAGCAGAAGCGTCTCCAAGTCCTCTTCCGTCGGCAAATCAAGCTCTGCAAAAACTCAAAGCAGGAAAACGATTTCAAGCAAATCAAACAACAAAACCTCTGAGAAGAAACTTCAAAGACGATAGACCATGAAAAAGTTGTTTTTTTTGACAGCAGTGCTATCTGTCGGCACTTTGTTCTCGCAAAAGCCAATAAAGGCTGATGCAGATAGAATTACAGTTTACTTCGATGGGGCTTTGGTGGAAAAAAGTGCCAAAATAAGCCTCCGGGCAGGCGACAACAGCTTCATGTTGAAAGCCAACAGCCCTTTCCTTCAAAGAAACAGCATACAGTTTGAAGCCGATGACAACTTTATGATAACCGACTTCACACCGGTATTTGCCACTTCGGAGGATTACTATTCCTACGAGGAAACCCTCCCTTCGCAAGAAAAACGTCGTTATTTGCAACTGAAAGACTCCATCAAACACTTGAACAAATGTTTGCGTGAAGCCGAGACATACAAAACCATCTTGCAAAAACAAACGGCAGCCCTAAACTCTATGAAAGCCATCAGCCAGTCTCAGACAATCGATTCTCTACCGAAAATCAAAGAAACGATAGATTACTATCGTGCCAAGATGATGGAAATAACCAAAGAAGAGATTGCAACCGACGAAAAGATAAAGCACTACACGGATTTGCTTGCCAAACAGAGGCACTTGCTTTCAGTCTTTCAAATGGACTACCCCGAAAAAAAGACAGCCGAGACTTCAAGAAAGGAGTACTACATCAAGATTAACATTTATGCCGAAAAGGACATTCCGTCCGTCAACCTGAAGTACTCCTACATCTGCGACAATGTGCAATGGTATCCGAGCTATGACGCTAAGCTCTATTCCGATAAGGACGATATGCGATTTGTTCTTAAAGCCAATCTGATAAACAACAGCAATGAGGATTGGAAAGACGTTACCCTTACGTTCTCTTGCGAAAGCGTGAATAACAATTACCTCATGGAACAAACCTATCCCTATTATATAAGCAACATTGCCATTAAGCCTGTGGCTGCAAGACGAAGCAAAATGATGGCAAGGAATGAGGTTGCCGACCAAGTCTCGTTCGAGGCAGCGGAGGAGGTCGCCGCTGCAGGCTTTGACGAAGGCTCGAGACTGAGCAACTACACAGCACTGACAACCTCTGCAAACAGTCTTTTGGGAAAGGAATACACGGTAGGACGAAAGCACAACATTGCAAGCGAAAACACAACCAAAACCATAGCATTGCAAACCAACGACACAAAAGTCAACTATAATTACATCATAAGACCGAAAAACGCCAAACGTGCATACCTTGTGGCAAGCATTCCCTCGTGGCAGGGAGCAGAACTCGTAGATGCCGATGCCAACGTCTACTTCGACAACAAGTATTCAACGCAAGCCTATATCAGTCCTTCGACAACGCAAAGCGACACCATGCAACTGCAACTCGGAACAGACAAACGCATAAATGTGAACCGCAAAGTAAGCAAATCCACCCCCTCAAAGACCTCCCTCATGAGCAAAGAGCTGGAAACGACAGTCGAAATAAATATCCAAATCAAGAATAACAACCTGAAAGACATTGAAGCCGAAATCGAGGACAGACTTCCGATAAGCAAAGACCCCGAAATAAAAATACAGGTCTTGGATTTGCAGTCTGCAAAGTATGAGGAAGACAGCGGCAGATTGCAATGGAAACTTCGCATGCAGGCAGGCGAAATGAAAACCCTCAAAGTGAAGTACAGCGTCCGCTATCCCAAAGACTACACACTCAATTTGGAATAACCACCAAAGCACAGAAAACCACCATTGAACAAACACCCGAAACGAAAGGCTGATTCATTTTCACGAATCAGCCTTTTATTTTTTTGAATCAGCCATTCGTTTCGGCGGAACAGCCTTTCGTTCCGATGCTCTTGTGATTGGGTGAAATGTATTGATTTTCGCTCTGTTGCGATTTTGTGAACAGGGGACGAAAATGAGGTGGTTTTCTTGGCTTTTCGGCAATCGTGTGCAGGGGTCAGTACAGGCTTGCCATGTATTTCTCTATCAATCGTACAGGGTGGTAACTTTCTTTGGCTTTTCGCAAACCTTCCAGTCCAAGATCTTCCTCTCGGTTTATGTAGATGTAGTTTTGCGGCATATGTTCTGCCATTTGTTGGTTTATGATGGCGAACGAACCTTCAAAATTGCGGTCGGCTTTCTCTATATGGGTGTCAAAAGTCTCATGATTGATGCGACTGCCTATGCTGAATGCGACAATGTTACCCTCTACCTTTATCATGCCCGCAAATATGCCAAGTTGCTCACCGTTGGAAAGCAGATACTCAACTACTTTTTTCTCGTTTTGGTAGTCCGAAACGAGTTCGGGATTTCGCAAAACGGCGTCTTTAATCCATTTATCCTCAAATGCGATACATTCCGATGTGTCTTTTGTTTTCACGATTTCGAATTTCCAATCGTAGAGAGACTTGAACCTGTTCACGTGATTACGTTTGGGCTGATATTTTCTGCCTTTGAGGTGCTGCAAATCCTCTCTTGAGTAAAGGTAATCGAAGAAATCACGCCGCAAAACAGGATTGCAAGCCCCGCCGATGGTTTCAAGCGGAACGGCATCGCCGCATATAATCTTCATGGAAAGGTTTCTTTTGTGTGCATCTTCTTTCAGCAGTTCCAATACTTCATCTTGGTTTTCTCTGCCCAAGGGGTAGTGATAGCACAGGGTTTTATCGTCAAGATATATCCTTGTTACGAGACAGTCTTTCACCACTGCATACTCCCCGTGGTAAAGAAATGAGTAGGCACAAAGGTTGGCAAGCGATGATTCTGCATTGCGGATTTGCGGCAACAGGTCGTGGTATTGTTCAAAAAGTGTTGCAGCTTGCGGACTTACGGTTTTGAAATCAATCATGGGCTGAAATTTGTTTGCGAAATTACGAAAATAATTATCTTTGCATGTTGTTGGAGTTTTGAATAAGGCGATTCCGCACCCGAAAGTTCAATGGACACGGGTGGTTTGCCGTGAATTGCGTTTCGAATAAGGATTTATGAAGGTCATAATAGAGGAAAATGCCGGCTTTTGCTTCGGAGTTGTATCGGCAATAGAGACTTGCGAGAGGGAATTGAAGCTGGAGAAAGAGCTTTACTGCATAGGCGATATTGTTCACAACAGCGAGGAGGTCGACAGACTGAAACGGCTCGGTCTTCGCATAATAGACAAAGATGATTTGAGCCATTTGAAAAATTGCAAGGTGATGATAAGGGCCCATGGCGAACCCCCATCGACCTATAAGACGGCAGAGGCAAATCATATCGGCATAATAGATGCCACATGCCCCATTGTGCTTAAGTTGCAGAAAGATGTGCGAAAGGGTTACTTGGAAATGAAAGCATGTGGCGGGCAAACCGTGATTTTCGGCAAGAAGGGACATGCGGAAGTTGTGGGATTGGAAGGGCAGACCGACAATTCCGCCATTGTGATAAGCAAGCCGGAGGACTTGGAGGACATAGACTTTACCAAGCCCCTGCATGTATTTTCGCAAACGACCAAAAGCAGAGAGGAATTTATGGCATTGGTAGAGCAAATACGCCTGAGAATGAAATTGAACGGCAACGAGGACAAATTGTTCGTTACCGACAGCATTTGCAAAAGGGTGGATTCTCGAAGCAGAACACTGTTGGAATTTGCCGATGGTGTGGATGCGGTGCTGTTTGTCAGCGGAAAGCACTCCTCAAACGGCAAATACCTCTTCCGTCTTTGCAAAGAACATAAGCCGGAGACTTATTTCATTTCCGGCAAACAGGACATAGACTTGGCAGAACTGCGACAATACAAAACCATAGGCATAAGCGGAGCAACCTCCACGCCTATGTGGTTAATGGAAGAAATAAGAGATTATGTATTTGAAGCATCTGAGGATAACAAACTTTAAGAACATTGCCTCTTTTGACGAAGACTTTGCCGCCATCAACTGTTTTGTCGGCGATAACGGTGTAGGCAAGACCAACATCTTGGACTCCATACACTACCTCAGCTTTTGCAAGAGTTATTTCGGGCAGAACGATTTCGATTCCATAAAGAGAGGGGAAGATTTCTTCTCCATAAACGGATTGTATGAGGCAAATGCCACGGTGGAAAGCTATATCTGTTCACTGCAAAGGAACGGCAAGAAAATAATCCGCCACTCCGACAAAGCATATACACGACATTCCGACCACATCGGCAAATTGCCGGCAGTCATTATTACTCCCAACGACCATTGTTTGATAGACGGAAGCAGCGAATTGAGGCGAAAATTTATGGATATTGCCATTTCGCAGCAGGATAAGCTCTATTTGAAAACATTGATTCGCTACAATAAGGCAGTGGCTCAACGCAACCGCATGTTGAAAGACTGTAAGACGGGCGGGTATATTGATACGATAGGCATGCAGATAACAGAGGAGCAAACAGGCTCGTATGCAGAAGAGATACAACGAAAAAGAAAAGAATTCTTTGCCGATTTCGCCGCACCTTTTTCGGCGTACTACAAGCATATAAGCGGCGATAAGGAGGAGGTAAGCATAGAGTACAAAACATATGAGGGCAATTTGGCGGATTTGTTGCGTAAAAACAGGGAAAGGGATTTGGCTGTCGGTTTTACCACGACGGGCATTCATAAAGATGATTTGCTGTTTTGTCTCTCGCAAAGTCCGATTAAGAACTTCGGTTCGCAAGGGCAGCAAAAGACCTACCTGCTTGCGTTGAAGTTTGCACAGTTCGACTACCTTGGCAACAAGCTCAAAGAGAAACCAATCTTGATGATAGATGACATTTTCGACAAATTGGATTTCTGCAGGGTCAATACATTGCTGCAACTCATGAAAAGAGAGCAGTTCGGTCAGGTTTTCATAACAGACACTCACCCCGACAGAATTGAGGCTCTTATAGACGGAGCATTGAAGGACAGAACCAAAATATTCAGACTATGATTTACAGCGACGGAAAGGGCAACGACTACGACAAAAAGAAGAGAGGTCCCACGGAAGCAAAGGAAATGCCTTTGAAAAGCGTGTTGCAATCGTGGTTCGACAAGCATAACATACCGGCAGACTTCAATGCAACCGAGGTGATTGCCAAATGGGAAGAACTGACAGGCGGTTTGGTGAAAAAACTGACCAAAAGGATTTTTGTGGAGAACAAAACGCTTTATGTTTACGTCAATTCGCCCGCTTTGAAGAGTGAACTGATGATGGTTCGCAGCGAATTGTGCGAAAAGCTCAACGCAGGGCTTTCGACAAGCAGGGTGAGGACGATAATAATAAAGTAGAACAAAATGCCATCTCCCAAATTGCTTTTACAGAATCCCATTATAAGGAAAAGCATTTCGCTTTTTTCGACAGACGTATTGGTCAGAGGAGCAAATT
>CAZSFV010000049.1:0-13059 GCA_964606345.1 uncultured Bacteroidaceae bacterium
CTCGTGGAGATAAAAAACAAATACTCAGATACGAAATGCCAACACTTTCTTGTTCTGAAGAAAGCATTGGCACTTTTTTCTTGAATCTTGACGACAAAATCCGGCTCAATGAGCAGATAAATCAGAATTTACCGATACTTGACCGTTCATATGATTACAGGTCGTAATCTAAAAGCATTTTCATCTACTTTCATTTGGTATAACCTGATTTGCGGATTTAGTTCCTTCCGAACATATTGAATAATTTTTTCTTTTTCAGTTTGTTCTATATTGATTCCAAAATAGATTGAGTCAAAACTCTCTTTTTTCAGCGGAAAATAATGGTGTATTTCACGCCAATCCCATGTTTCCTTTCTCTGCTTTGCCTGTTGAGGAGTAAATGCTGCATACATAGGACTTGGTTTTGGTATGACTAATCTTACCTCCTGTTCATATTCCCAATCCTTTGCTTTTGTTTCCCATTGGTAGCTGCATCTATCATTTGCACTATTATATGCGTTTGGACGCTCTATTATATCCTGATATTGAACCTCTATGACAAGTGGTTCAGGATATAGTGTACCAAACATCGGCGGAACAGATTCCATTACTTTGTCTACATCAAGTCCTATACAAATACCTTTATGGTTATAACAATAATGACTCCACATAAGTAATGAATCATTGATTTTTGATAAACTACATAGCCATGTATCATTGCGCAAATTGAGTGTATCGTTTTCCTCTTTCTCTACCCACCAATCCTTTGGTATCCATCCTTGAAGCTTAGTGTCCGGCACATTTGAGTAGTCAATTAATTTAGGATGACAATCAAAAGGATCATTCAGTTGAGACGCATTAGTGAATTGGAGATTCCGATTTCCAATCATGCACTTTGCGCCAACTATATCTAAATATTTGTAGAGTATGCGAGACATTTTTTATTCTATTGTTATTTGTCCATTCATTAAAAGTGGTAAGAGTTCGTCGCGATGCTTAGTCAATTCAATATTTCCAAATACATTATTAGTCCATTGTTTGTATAATGGTGTTACAATTTCACTAAATGCTTTAGCAACATCAATGCTCGGTGCTATTATTGGCATTTCTTTTAGATACTTGAAATGACGTAAGTAACCAGGATTTGGAATAGACCTTGATTTTAAAGTCAAGTAAAGGTAGTATTGTGACACCTCGGGAATTGAAGAGTATAAAATCTGTGTTCCATCTGCCCCTCTGGCAAAATCAAAATCCAAAAATTTTACTTTTGTCGAATGGTCGCCAAATAATACTGCTGGGTGTCGAACTAATAGATTTTCTTTCTCATTCGTAAAACCAACTATATAAGAATCCCCTTGGTCAATTATCGGATAATTCCCATGGGGTAAATATTCTTTTGTTTCGTATCTCTTTGTTGTTGGGTACTTATCCAAAATGTTACCAATAGCAACAACAGTCCACCCCTTAGGTATTTCACGCTTCAACTTCTCATTCCACACCATCTCGCTACCACTTGATTTATAAGGCTTACCCTTATCATTGGGGAAGTCAAATTGCACAAACCAGTAATCGTAGAGTTGCTTTGCCATCGCTTCTAAATTCTGATTTATCCGCTTGTTAAGTTCTATCTTACGGTCGATGTCAGCAAGCACCTTTAATGGTATGTTGTTCTTCCAAAGACGGAAGCAATACAGTTATTGTATTAATTGTATCGTTGGAAAGTGTGTAACGCTGACCGCTGCCCGAAGCGTTGTTCTCAAAATATTTCTGAATATACTTCGTGTGCATGAAAGCGTTTAGATATTTGCCGTCCACAATAGCAGGATTAGGAGTAATCAATGCGCAATGATAGCCAAGAACGACATTCTCGAAATCATCAGCAATGTAAGTTGCTATTCCTATATCGTCCCTTGTTTCGCTGTCCTTGGTGATTGCCACCTGTCCTTTAGCAATAGAGCATTTGTCTATTTCCGCTTGTTTTGCAGAAGCACACATAAAACACTCGGCTTTATCAGATGTTATAGCCCAGTTGCGGTAAACGTCCACGAAATTACACAGACGCACAGGAATCTCTCCCTCAACGGTTTTCTTGTCAACTCCACTAATTTCAATTTTGGCGATGTCGGCAAGTTTATATTTCGTCAGTTTCATTTTCAATTATTTTTATGCCGTCTAATTTTGCAAGTATGACTTGCCAAATTGAATGGTTGTAATAAAAGTTATTTATCATCCCCCCAACAATTCCCTCACCTCCTTGTCGAAGTCAGAGTCAATACGTTGGGTCTTGTTGAAAATATCGTATTCCTCTTCCGCTTTCTGTTTGGCTTGCACCGCAGATATTTTGCCCTTGTCGGGCAGAATCTGATAGCGGCGGAACGTAAGGAACTCGTTTACGCTTGCCGAGAACTGCTGCATATTAAACGTGTTTTCACGCTCTATGAGGTCTTCGATATAGTCGAAGAATCCTGTGACGGCACGCTCAAGTTGGCGGATTTCTTTCTCTTGCAGATAGTTTTTTGCGATGCTCACATCCGATTTCAGAATACGTCCGTCCGGCGCATACTTCCAAGTGGTAAGTCCCATGTTCTCCTTTGTGTGGTCAGCCTTGGAGTAGACAATCTCCGCTGCCGTATGCCTGGTAATGGCATAATGGAAACTGTTTTGAATCATCGCATAGAAGTATCGCGTGGTGGGCGAGTTCTTGTCATAGTCTATGCTGCACTCGGCATAGATGTCGGTAATCTGCTGCCAGATGCGGCGTTCGCTGGCACGGATAGATCGCACACGTTCGAGCAACTCACGGAAGTAGTCTTTGCCAAAGACTGCTGTGCCTTGTTTCAAACGATCGTCGTCCATGGCAAAGCCCTTCTTGATGTACTCGTTGAGAATCTTTGTCGCCCACTGGCGGAAGCGAGTGGCTTTCAGCGAAGAAACACGGTAGCCAACGGCAATGATTGCATCGAGCGAATAGAAATCAATCAGTTCTTCCACCTCTCCACGAATACCACGATTTACGACTGTTTCCATTTTGGAAATAGTCGTATCGGGGGACAATTCACCCTCAGCAAAAATATTCTTCAAGTGCTTGCTGATAGCAGGAACACCAACCCCAAAGAGTTGCGACATAGCCTTTTGTGTACACCAAAGGGTTTCGTCTTTGATGATCACCTGCACCTTGCCATCGGCATCCGGCATATTGTACAGTAAGAATTGAATCTCATTGCTCATAGCGTTACTCTTGGTTTGCGTTATCGTTAAAATTTATACTGTTGAGCTGTCGTAGAATCTCCGATTCCAAGCGGTGGCTCTCCTCGAATTGTGCGGTAAGCATAGCCTTGTATTCGCTCATACGCTTGTTAAATTCTTCTGCAGTAATGCCCACATAGTCAATCTTGATGTCGAAATATTGACCAGCCGAAAGACTATACCCCTTTTCCTTAATCTCGTCATAGCTGACTGCAACCGAGAAATCGTCAACCGTCTCCTTGTTTTGGAAAGTATTGACAATCTTGTCTATCTCGAAATCCCGCAGACGTCGCTTTTGGTTATTACCCTCTTTGTATTCCTCGCCAAGTTTGCTGGCATCAATCAAAATAACCTTGTCGGAACTTGCAGATTTGTCAAAGAAGATAACGGACACATTAGTGCCTATTGTCGCAAAAACATTGCTCGGCATAGACACAACGCCATATACCCACTTTTCGTCAACAATGCGTTGTAAAATTCGTTTCTCGACACCACTTTTGGAGGTTATGAATCCGGTTGGGATAACAATAGCTGCTTTTCCTGTAGGTTTTAGAGAGTTGAGAACATGCTGGATAAAGCAAGTATATATAGCCATTTTGGGCTTGTTGGGGTCAACCTTTTTCACAGAGTTGGGTACACCAGCCCAAAAACGAATAGTATCGGCTGCAAGAGTGTCGCGATATTCTGGAAAATCGAGTTTGAACGGAGGGTTACTGACAATAAAGTCAAACTTCTTCAGCACGCCATTGTTTTCCTTGTGAAAAGGTTCGGTGAGTGTATTGCCTTGCACCACATTCGGCAATGAAGCCGAAAGATTGTTCAGAATAAGGTTAAGACGTAACATTTCGGACGATTTCTCCGAAATGTCCTGTGAGTAGATAGAGCAGCGTTCCTCGCCAATCTGATGTGCCAAAGCCATGAGCAAAGTGCCGGTACCGGCCGAAGGGTCGTAGCAAGTAATTCCACGAAGGTTAGTCTGGTCGCCTACAAGCAAGCGTGCCATAACTTGCGCAATGGCACGTGGCGTATAGTATTCGGCATACTTGCCGCCACCGGCATTGTTGAATCCTTTCAACAGATATTCGAAGATGTGAGAGAAGAAATCATATTTCTCATTGAAAACCTCCTCAAAGTTGAATGAAGCCACATTTCGCATAAGAGCTTTGGCAAACTCGTCTCGCTTCTGTATATCTGTAACATAAGTAGTAAGCGGAAAGAAAATGTTCACCTTGCTCTTGCCGGAAGTAGTAACAGAAAATGTACCTGCATTAAGAGTGGCGATGTCAACCAAAGTCGCATCAAGCAATGTAGAGAAATCGCCCTTTGTAGCAGAGTTGTAAAGATGCGAAAGTGTATGCTCAGGCTTCATGCGAGGCACGGAATGAGGCAGGTAACTGAACAAGTCTTCCACCTCTTCCTCAGTGAAAGTGTCATATTCAGCATCCCACTTTTCCGCATTTCTAAGGCGTTCGCCATACACTTCGTCACGCTTGGCTTCATAGCCAAACTTGTCGTTGAAGAACTTGTAAAGGAACATCTCCGTTACAATCTTGTATTCGCTGCCGGTGCCGGCCAAGCCAAAAGCACCGGTTGTGCTTTTCAGCGAGTCGATGAGGGCAATAGTAGCCTCCGATATATTTATGTTGCTCATTGTTATTAATATGCGTAGTTATGTTGTTGTAAATATTCTGTCGTTATAAGATTGTTGATGAACTTCCTGTCTTTAATATCGGCTTTGATATGCATCTTCAAAAGCTCCTTGCCAATTATGGCAAGCACATCTTGCTGAAAAGCTGGAACATTGTCAAGTTTGTTGACATCAAGGAATATCATTCTGTCAATATCCTCTTTCATGTTCGCCAAATTCTCGGCAATCTCATATTCTTGCTTAGAAATGATAGGACGTTCACGCTTTTCGTTCTGCTCCTCTATTCGCTTGTGAATACGGACAAAGCGTTCATCGCCTTTATACTTGTCTTTAAGCAGACGATTTCTGCGGTTAATCTCACGAATTTTCTTCATCACCTCATCCATGTATTGTATGCTTTCCTTTGCATCCGCAGTGTCCTTGGGTACAAACCCCTTTTTGCGGAAATATTCACGGAACTCGTCGGCAAGAATTACATACTTATCCTCCTTCATGTCGAAGTTAGCCTCAAATTCAGCCTGCACACGCTCACAACGTTCACGAATATCGTTGACAATGATACGCATTTCCTCAGGCATACCTTTTTTGAATTCAAATTCCAATTCAGAAAGAGCCACATTGATTATGCCTGACACATCAGCCTTATGCTCCGTGTTATCAAGAAGATTCATGCGGTCTATACGGCGAGTAACTTCTGTAATAAGGGTTGAAAATGTGCCAAAAGGTAATACCTCTAACTTCTGTTTCGTTTTCTCATCACCGAAAGAACGCACCTGATTTATGATAGCCTTAGCTTCCGAAAGCGTATTTCGCAACTCATACAAACTGTCCTTGTTGTTAATATCATCAATCTGTTTGCGAAACTCCTCCATATTGTCAATGGTAAAGTTGAAGAGAACGCTTTTCACTTGACCAAGCTTGGCTTCCACCTCTTCCTTGCTCACCATCACATCATTGGCAACATTGTTTTGTTGAACATCGGAAGTACGATTTAACTCACGCAGATAGCGGTCGTTTGTTGCATCAAAATTCTCTTTGATGTTTACAAAATCAACCACATAGCCATATTTGAAATCACGATAAGGTCGGTTCACACGCGTCAATGCCTGCAACAAATCATGTCCGTCAAGCGAGCGACCAAGATAGAGTTTCTTCAACCGTGGGGAATCAAATCCGGTAAGAAGCATTTTGTTGACAATGAGAACATCTACATCTTGTAATTTCTTGAAACCCTCTATGTACTCTTTGCGTTCTATTTTATCTCCCTCATCGTGCAAAATGAGTGAGGCTTTCAGAGGTTTGTGTTGAGTGCCATGATAAAGCATAGGGTCTCCGGCAACCATCATAAGATGCTGTTCTTTCCTATCCTCAATGTATTTTGCAAAATCGAAACGTTTTTGCCATAATTCAAAAAGTTTGCGAGCCTGTGGATTGGTTTTGCAGACAATCATTGCCCCGGCAGAACAGTCATTCTGCTCCTTACGAAAACGACGAAAGTCGAATATGATATAGTCGAGTAAGGCATTCAAGTAACTCTCATTTTCTATAATCTTGTTGCTATCGATGTCCGATTTCTTCACCTTCACACTTCCTGCCAACTTGTCAAGAATATCTTCGATTTTCTCCTTGTAGATGGTTTCGACAGGCTCACGCATCAGTTTGCAAGTATAACCGTCAGCGATAGACTTGTCATAGTAGTATGTATGGATATAATCGCCAAACACGCGCCATGACTCACGCTCCTCTTTAAGAAGAGGTGTTCCGGTAAGAGCAATCTTTACTGCGTTATGGTCGGCTTCGAGCAAGTTAGCCAAGAAACTGCCCTTAGGGTTATATCCACGATGCGCCTCGTCGATGAAGAATATACGCTGTAAGTTAGTGCTGTAACTGTCGTTGACTTTTACAGAAGTCTTATCCTCTTTGAATTTTTGGATATTGACTACCGTTATTTCAAGTTTGCCCTCATTGTTTTGTGTGATAGAGCGACTTGCAATATCCGTCATCAATTCCTCGCGACTCTTGGCATTATGCACAATAAGTCCACGAGCAACAAATTCGTCCGTAGCCTGTTCCATAAGGTCGATGCGGTCGACGATAAAGTAGAACTTAGCCACAATATTTTTCTTCGCAAAAAAGTCTGTAAGACTGCGCACGCTATAATAAGCAAGAGCAGTTTTTCCGCTACCTTGTGTATGCCAAATTATTCCACTCTTTTTAGCATTATCCAAAGTATGGCGAATAGCGTATGAGGCAAACATCTGCTGGTAACGCATAATATGCTTTTGCAGTGTTGTACCCTGTGTGCCGTCTTCCAACTCTACTCTGCGTTCAACGTATGCGATGCCATAACGAAGCAAGAAAAGGAAACGCTCCTTGCTAAGCATTGACGTAATGATTCTGTTGGTAGGAGTGTTTACCTCCTTATTTGTCCGGTATTCCTTGAGATTCTTAATAACGACACAATTACGGTGTTTCAACACCCTATATTCGTCTTCATCAGTAATCGCCTTATATGGATAATCAGAAACGAAAGATTGGTTCTCTTCACGGAATACATTAAAGAAAGCCTTATCCTTTGCAGAGCAACAATAGAAAGCACCTTGAATAGGCACACGACTGTCATTGTCATACTCTTGATTGTTTGAGAAAATCATCAGCTGGGTAAGGTTGAAGAAACGGCGGAAACATGCCTTACTCATTCTTGTGTTGATGCGTTCACGCTCAGCCAAAATACCCTCACGGTTGTTCGGCTTCTTTACTTCGATAAAGACCAGCGGCAAGCCATTGACAAAGCAAGTGATATCGGGTCTGAAATTATCCTCCGCATCCTTGTTCTCACATGTAAATTCTGTGGTAACGTGCCAATCGTTATTGTCAGGATTATCAAAGTCTATAAGTTTCACACCACCGTTTGACGAAAGGAGCTGATAAAATTCACGTCCCAAATCATCATTGTCAGCGATGTTTACTATTTTAGAAAATACCAGTGAAACCTTTTGATCGGACATAGTCGGATTAAGACGTTTCACTGCTTTAACGAAAACGTCTGTCAAAATGTTTGTTTTTGTGTCGTATGTGTCGATGCTGTCCAAGTAGATATAACCCAACTTACACAAATGAAGTGCAGCCGGAACTTGAACCCTTGTGTTCTCATTAAAATTTGAATTGCTCATTTTCTATATTGCCGAACTAATTTTACAATCAAGGTGTGGGATTAGCTATATTCGTCCGTGTTGTCAACACCATTTTCTTTCGAACATTGGTTTATTCTTTCCTTTCACAAATTACCACATCCCATACCCGAAGTTACAAAGGTAAGTTTTTCCGTAAGAACAACGTTTCAAAATTGGAATTTCTTCATATTCTGATCTTGCTTGTTCAAATGCCATTTCTTGAAATTGACCTATCTGTCAATAGAGATAGCTTTTCAAGGAAAGTAATTACGCATAAAAAAAGGAGTCCTGCGACTCCCTTTTTCTACTTGTTTTTGTGTGTGTTTATTCGACTATGAGCTTTTGCGTTGCTTTGCGAACTCGGGCGGCAGAAATAAACAAGACAACGATGCGGGGTCGGGAGACCCGAATTCCGATAAGAAAAGCAATAACTCGACTCTTTTGGTTGTAGTTGGGCAGCGATTCTTGTTGCTATTGTGATGCTAAAGAAGAGCCGTTAACGGCTCTTCTTTACTGAGAAATTCCCTTTTTGTATTCTTCCTCTGTGATTTTAGTGCTATATACTGCAATATTACGATTTGTCTCTCCTTGATAGAGTTTTCCTGCCCCGTGGTAATAGTTGTTATCCCATTGTGAGAAAATCTCAATCCGCACCGTATTCTCGGACGCTGTGTAAGCGATTTCTTGACCACGATCAAGGATAGCCGTATACTTTCTTGCTACTATATGTCCTTTCGAATCAAACTCGAATATATGATTCGAGAACGGACCAACTACTCGGGGGCAATCTAATACATACGTCGTCTCTTTTTTGACTTCAACCACCTCGTCGTCCTTATCTTCGCCACAAGCTGTTATAATGAGAGCGAAGGTGGAGCCAAGCATTGCAGACACCCCAATGCCGAACAATACATTCTTCACAAATCTTTTTATCATAGGTCTTCTATTTTTAGTTTCTGCAAAGGTAGTAAATCTCTTACAAACAATAAGCGGTTGAGGGGGTTAGTATCGGCAATAGTGAATGCTCAATAGATTTATTCCGAAACCAAAACAGCTCCTGCACCACCACAAGAAAGACATTGACTGATTACGGGATTACCATAATAATCATATTGCATGTTGCCATAGTAATCCAAAACATACACAGCACCATTGCCGTTACACTGAGGGCATTGAATATACCTTTAAACGTTTTCTGTGGTGTTTACTCGACTATGAGCTTTTGCGTTGTTTTGGTTTTGCTGCTTGCTATGGTTACGGTGTAAATGCCGCTTGCCAAGCCTTTGAGGTTTATTTCATGGTTCTCGCTGCCTCGGGCTATGTTGTTGCTTATCACAATCTTGCCTTGAATGTCGCTGACTATCAGGCTTGCGTCTTCTGTCAAACCACTCATCTTCAAGATGGCTTTATCCTTTGCAGGGTTGGGGCATATTTTTGCTGATATTGTGCCGCCAATTTCCTCTGCCAAGCCCGATTGCAATGTTGTGAACTCGGTGCTTACCCATTCGGAACAGTTATAGCCGCATACGGCTCTCACCTCTACGGTGTATTCCGCTCCTTCGCTCAAGTCGGTTAGGGTTTTGCTTGTGCCTGTAACTGGCTCGGCGTCTCCGCCATTCAAGCGTATTTCGTAGCCGGTTGCACTGCCGTTCCAACTGATTTCAGCCGATGTTGCGGTAATGTTGCTTACCGTCAAGTCGGTAACAGAATCGCAAAGTCCGGTGGCTATTTGAATATTATCTATGATTGCTCCCGGTTGTTCTCCAACTATTGAGACATTTCGCCATACGAACACCAATTTTTTCAAGCTGTTAGGCTCATGGCTATGGTTGCGTTCATTCTTTGTGTTCCCTCAATCAAATGTATAAATCCCCACAGAGGCTCACTCGAGTTATTCATTATTAGGTTATTGGTATAGGTCTGCATTGCATAATACGTGGTAACGCTCATCTCTGTTGCCTCGTAATTCGTATCGGCAGGCACCCAATAAACTTTCAAATAATCGATAGAAGGTCTGCCTCCTATGGTCAAATCGAAGCTGATGTATAACGAATCGCTTGTACCTGTTTGGAAGAGTTTCTCGGCTACAACGACGGAGCTTCCTTTAATGTAACCTGCCGTTGTTCCGCCATCACCGGAAATATACAACGATGCACTCTCTGCTCCGGAGGGTGTTCCCACATACCATTTGTTGGTACATATGCCGTTTTTCAGTGTCCAACCGTTATTGCCCGGTGTTTCAAAGTCGCAGGTGTATGGCAGGATTGCGGGCTGTGTCTCGAATTTAAGCCTTGTCCATGCGGAATAGCTGTTTTCACATACTGCTCTCACTTCCACCAAGTTTTCTGCACCTTGAGTCAGACCTGTGATGTTCTTGTTCGTTGTATTTACTGTTTCTGCCGCTCTGCCGTTCACTCGCACTTGGTAGTTGGTCGCACTGCCGTTCCAGCTTACATCGGCAGAAGACGAGGTAATGTTGCTTACCGTCAAATCGGTAATGGTATCGCAAACTTCTGTGGTTATTTGAATATCATCTATGATTATATTCCATGGAATGACGGGATTAGGGTTAACCCTAACCATGAAGATCAACTTTTTCAGACTGTTAGGTTCGTTGGCTATGGTTGCCCTCATGGTTTGCGTTCCCTCCAACAAGTTCACATATCTCCACGATGTATCGCTTGCATTGCTCATTATTACGTTGTCGGTATAGCCACTCCATGCATAATAACTTAACGTGCGTCCGGTTGCTTCGTAATTTGTGTCGGCAGGAACCCAATAGACTTTCAAGAAACTATAACGGTATGTTCCTCCTATGGTCAAATCGAAGCTGATGTACAACGAATCGCTTGTTCCTGTTTGGAAGAGTTTCTCGGCTATAACGACAGAGGCTGCCGTTGTATCGTATCCTGCCGTTGTTCCGCCATCGCCCGAAATATACAAAGATGCGTTTTCAACCCCGGTTGGGATTCCCACATGCCACCGGTTTGAAAGTGTACCGTTCTTTATCAACCAACCGTTGTTGCCCGACTCATCAAAGCCGCAACTGTATGGCAGGGTTGCAGGTGTTTGCAGAGTTCTAAATGTTACGGTGTCCCAAATGATTTCGCTGTCTGCACATACTGCTCTCACTTCTACGGTGTAGTATGTTCCATCTGTCAATCCGGTTAAGGTTTTGCTTGTGCTTGTAATGGTTTCAGGCTCTCCGCCGTTCACACGCACTTCATAACTGCTTGCACTGCCGTTCCAGCTTACTTCGGCAGAAGAAACTGTAACGCTGTCCACAGCCAAGTCTGTAACAAGGGGACAATACCCGCTTACTTTAAGATTGTCTATGATTGCTCCGGGTTGCATTGCCGAACCCCTGTCATTACGCCATACGAACGTCAGTTTCTTCAAACTGCCCGGCTCGTTGGCTATGGTTGCGGTCATTCGTTGTGTACCAGACAACAAGTTCACAACAAACCCATTAGAGGATTGACTCATTATCACGTTGGTTGCGTAGCGTGGTTCGGCATAATAAACATGATGATCTGTTGTTGCTTCGTAATTTGTATCGGCAGGAATCCAGAAGACTTTCAGGTAATCAAACGATCTTTCGCCTCCTATGGCCAAGTCGAAACTGATTTGCAGCGAATCGCTTGTTCCTGTTCGGAAAAGTTTCTCGGCAACAATGACAGATGCCGAATCCTCGTTGTATGCTGCCGACAATCCGCCATCACCTGAAACATACAACGCACCATCATAGCCCAATGTATCCATATACCACTTGTTGGCGCATGTGCCGTTTTTCAGCGTCCAGCCGTTATTGCCGGGTGTATCAAAGTTGCAGGTATATGGCAGGGTTGCAGGTATTTGCGGTGCCACGAAGCTGACACTTGCCCATGCGGAGTAGCCGTCTTCACATACCGCCCTTACCTCTACTTTGTAACATGCTCCATCGCTTAATCCTGTTAAGGTTTTGCTTGTGCCTGTAACGGTTTCTTCCTCTGTGCCGTTCACTCGCACTTGATAGTTGGTTGCACTGCCGCTCCAACTTATCTCGGCAGAAGAGGCGGTAATGTTATTCGCAACCAAGTCGGTAACAGAGTCGCAAACACCGGTGGCTATTTGAATTTCATCAATGATTGCTCCGGGTTGGTTTCCATGTCTGCTATCGTTTCTCCATACGAACACCAACTTCTTCAAACTGTTAGGTTCATTGGCAATGGTTACACTCATGGTTTGAGTTCCTTCCACCAAGTCAACAACCCAGCTGTTGGTTAAACCCGAATTGCTCATTATCGTGTTAGGCTTATACCAATCGTTTGAATAATAGGTGCCGGACAGGCTTGCCTCATAGTTTGTGTCGGCAGGAACCCAAAAGACTTTCAAGTAATCGTAATTCATCTGTCCCCTTATCGTTAAATCGAAACTGATAGTCAGGGAATCGCTCGTTCCTGTTTCGAAAAGTTTCTCTGCCACAACGACAGATTCTGCATCAACGTCATAGCCTGCCGTTATTCCGCCATTGCAGGAAATATACAACGAGCGGCTCTCCGCTCCGGCAGGTTTTTCAATGTACCAACGGTTGGTGCATGTGCCGTTTTTCAGCGTCCAACCGTTGTTGCCTTCGGCTTCAAAAGTGCAGGAGTACGGCAAGGTTGCGGGTGTTTGCCCGAACACTGTTCCCGCAATGCTTGTGATTGCGAGGACGAAAAAAAGTAAGTATTTCTTCATTTGTATGGTTATTTGCATTTATGATTAACGTGGTAAAGATATAAAAAAAATCGCCCTTGACACCTGTCTGCGTATACATTTCCGCTGTTTCATTCAAAGCCTCGCCGTTTTCAGATTTCCAAAAAGACGAATCTGCGACCCAATTCTCCGACCGACGGAAAGAACAAAAAGAACAAGCGAGAACGAACCGCCGTTTTAACAGGAATGAATCGGCGAAAGAGAAAAATGAATCGGCGTTGGAAAAAATCCTTTCGGCGATTCATTTCGAGGAATCGCCGAAAGGATTCATGCTCT
>CAZSFV010000050.1:0-12394 GCA_964606345.1 uncultured Bacteroidaceae bacterium
ATAAAACAACTCAAAAGCTGATTGTCGAATAAAGCAGACAAGAGCAATCAATACATAGGGAGCCGCAAGGCTCCCTTTTTTATTTCCATTCGCCGACAAGGTATAGCCAAACAGGCTACAGTAAATTCTTTGCAATTCGGTTTCGAGAAAAGGTATGCCGGTCAGTAATCTTCGGGAGTATTTGTGCAGTTTATAAACCGGGCATGATGCATGCTTTGTCCATGCAATGCGAAAGACGAATGCTAATGTTGTTTCTGCCTTGCGAAAAAGGTTGCTGTACACATATGAATTTGTGTGTGTTTTGCGGTACGTATGCTTAGTTCTTGTTCAGAGGGATTTGTTTTTGACAGCTTGGCATTTTGTTTTAATGATTTTGTATTACCTTTGCAGGAATAAAAATAGTGTAGATATGAAAATAATAATACCAATGGCGGGAATGGGCAAGAGGTTGCGACCTCATACTTTGACAACTCCCAAACCGCTTATAGAGCTTGCAGGTAAATCCATAGTAAGAAGGCTTTGTGAGGAAATAAACCTTGTGGTAGGTGAACCGATTGAAGAGATAGGTTTCATAATAGGAGATTTCGGTAATGAGGTGGAGAAGAGTTTGGTGTCTATTGCCAAAGGAATGGGTGCAGAGGGCAGGATTTATTATCAGAAAGAGGCGTTGGGAACGGCACATGCCGTTTGGTGCGCAAGGGAGAGCTTGAAAGGAAAGGTAACCGTTGCTTTTGCCGATACCTTGTTTGATGCAGGTTTCTCCATGAACACGGAGGAGGACGGAATAATATGGACGCATAAGGTTGAAGATCCGAGTGCTTTCGGTGTGGTGAGAAAAAATGATGACGGAACGATAAGCGGCTTTGTTGAAAAGCCTAAAGAATATGTTTCCAATGAGGCTATAATAGGCATATATTACTTCCGATCCGGTGAAAACCTCTTGAACGAGTTGCAATATTTGATGGACAACCATATAACCAAGTCGGGCGAGTATCAACTTACAGATGCTTTGCAGAATATGCTCGATAAAGGCTTGAAGTTCAAAACTGAGAATGTGAAAGAGTGGTTGGATTGCGGAAATCCTGCGGCAACGGTATATACGAATCGCAGAATATTGGAGCTAAAGAATGGTAAAGAAAAACTTGTTGCTGACGATGTTGTTTGTAAAGACAGTGTGATTATACCTCCTGTTTATATAGCTCAAGGCGTTTGCTTGAATGCATCGGTGGTCGGTCCGTACGTGAGTATAGGAGAAGGCAGTTGTATAAGCGACAGCCGAATAAGCAATTCCATGATAGGCAAGGCGACAACGGTGAGCAACAGCATGATTGCCGAGAGCATGATTGGCAGCAATGTGGTACTCAAAGGCAGCAACCAACGTTTGAGCCTTGGAGATTATAATGTAACGGATTTGGAATGACAATGCGTTTGAAAGAGGTTTTATTGTTGTCTGTTCTTGCATTTGTGTTTTTTGCCTGCTCGTCAGAACGCAGTACGCTGAATGCAGATGCGGGGCAGAATAGTAAAATCACGGCAATGATTATTGATGCTGCCGTGCAGAAAGAGATAGGCAACATAGATGAAGCCATTGCCATATATGAGAAAATAATAGAACAGCAGGGCGAAAACGCTGTGGTGTATTACCAACTTTCGGCTTTGAATTTTGAGAAGCGGAATGTGTCTGCCGCAATAGAATACAACGAAAAAGCAATAGAACTCAGCCCGAAAAACCATTGGTACAGGGAGCAGATTGCCGAGATTTATCGTCAAATCCGTCAGTTTGATAAGGCGGCAGAGCAGTATGAGAAACTCATAAAGCAAAACCCGGATACAGACGAATATTACAGGGAATTGTCAGACATATATTTCGTGGCAGGCAGGTACGATAAGACGATTGGTGTGTTGAACAGGTTGGAAAGACGTCGTGGAATAAGCGAGGCGACGAGCATGTTGAAGTATAAGTTGTATCAGCAAATGCAACAATTCGATAAGGCAAGGAAGGAAATGGAGCAACTGTCCGAACAGTTTCCTCAAAATGTGGATTACTTGTCGATATTGGCACAGTTGTCGGTGCAGAGCGGTGATTCGACAAGGGCTTATTCCTACTTCAAAAAAATAGAAAGCATTGCTCCGGAAGACGAGAACAATACCATTGCTTTGATTGAGTATTATGCGGCGAGGAACGAGTCGGATACGCTCGAAGAGTACATCTCTCGTTTGTGCTTGAACAAGGAAGTGGACTTTTCTACCAAGAATATGGTGATGTTGACCATATATAAGGAAGATGTTGACAACAAGCCGGAGGTGTTTGGCAGATATATTTCTCATTTGGAAAGTATGAGGGAGTTGCATTCCGAGCAGGCGGAATTGTGGCAGTTTTTGAGCATAGGGTATATGAGGAAGTCGGAATATATTTCGGCGACATTGGCTGCAAAGAGGTGCATAGAACTCGGTACGAAGGATTATCCGACATATCAAAACCTATTGTTTGCACAGTCTGTTTGCGAACCTGCAGACAGTATAATAGTAACGGCGGATAAAGCGATAGAGGCGTTTCCGCATCAGGCTCTTCCGTATTTGTTTAAGGGGGTAAACCAATTCGCAAAAAAGGAATATGAGGGGGCTGTAAAAACTCTTTTTGACGGAATTTCCCGTTGTAGAGGAAACGAAGCTCTTTTGGAAGATTTCTATATTAACCTTGCCGGTGCATACCACGAAAGCGATAACAACGAAAAGGCGTATGAGTACTACCAAAAAACTTTGGATTTGAATCCGAACAATGTTCCGGCTCTGAATAATTATGCGTATTACCTCTGTCTTGAAAACAAGGAGATAGAAAAAGCCGAGGCAATGGCAGAGAAGGCTCACAAGGCAGAGCCAAACAATATTACTTACGCGGATACTTATGCTTGGGTTTTGTATGTGGCAGGAAAGTATGAACAAGCCTTGCAGGTATTTGAGCCGTTTCTGTCGGTGCGAGAGGGTTGGAGCGAAACGATAGAAGAACATTACGAAACAATCAAACAGTCCGTCGGAAAATGAGCAGAAGAGGGTGTGTTGTCATGTGTATGCTTTTGTCGTTGTTCTGCTCTTGCAGTATTTTGAAAAACAAAAAGCAAGATGTTGCCCAAATCGATAAATCGACACCTACGGAAGAGCAGCAGCTTTTTCCATATAAAACGTTTGCTGCACAATACAGCGGAAAATACAACAGCATTCCTTTTAAGGTGCAGGTGAGGGCAAGTCATGACAGCATAATATGGGTAAGTCTTACTGCTTTGTTTCAAGAGTTGGGTAGAATGCAGATAAAGAGGGACAGTGTTTATGTATTGGATAAAATCAATTCCGAGGCTTATATTGTGTCCAAACAAACGATAGAGAGGACAAGCGGATATAGGCTCGATAATGCAGAACTTGAAAGAATTGTTTCGGACACGGTGAATATGGATAAGAGGTTTGATATAGGTTTTTGGGGCGGAATAAAGGTGCATATAAAGAAACAGGTTCTTCCCTCGGATATTCAAAACATAGACATTGAGGCAAAGCAGGGCGGTAAAACCTATAAAGTCAAGCTGAATCGCACTTCAATCAAGTACGATGAGCCGCAGCAATACCCTTTTACCATACCTGATAAATTCGGTGTAGAACGGAGATAATGGCAGACAATTACGTAACGGTCGAACAACTGACCAAAACATATGGAGAAAAGACTCTTTTCAAGAATTTGAGTTTCGGGATAAACAAAGGGCAGAAGACTGCCCTTGTTGCTGCAAACGGAAGCGGTAAGAGTACTTTGTTGAAGATATTGGCGGGTAGGGAAACTTGTGATGAGGGGACGGTGAGTTTAAGAAAGGGCATTCGTATGTCTTACTTGGAACAACACCCCTTGCAAGGGGTGAGTGCAAGTATTATGGACGTGCTTTTTGACAGCGATACTCCGTTGATGCAGGCTGTGAAGCGTTATGAACAAGCTCTTTATGCTGTCAGAAAGGACGACAGCTCTTCGGCTCAACGACAACTGACCGAGGCTATAAGCGAAATGGACGCTTTGAATGCGTGGAACTACGAAAGCAGCATAAGGGAAATGCTCGGAAAGCTGAACATAACAGATTTGCAGCAGAATGTGAGTACTCTGTCGGGTGGAGAAAGAAAAAAGGTTGCTTTGTGTACCGTTCTGATAAGTCAAAGCGAGGTATTATTGCTTGATGAGCCTACCAATCATTTGGATATAAAGATGATAGAGTGGTTGGAGGCTTATCTTGATACGTTGAAACAGAGCTTGTTGATTGTTTCTCACGACAGATACTTTATAAATAATGTTTGCTCCGATATTTATGAGCTTGACGAGGCAGGAATAAGTAAGTATAGGGGTAATTTTGAGTATTACCTTGAGAAGAAAGAAGAGAAACGCCGCCAAACAGAAAGCGAACAAGCAAAGGCAAGGAATCTGTATAAGAAAGAGCTGGAATGGATGCGACGTATGCCTCAGGCTCGCGGCACAAAGTCTCGTTCCCGCATAGAAGCCTTTGAGCAGTTGCAAGAGAGCTTGTCAGGCAAGGCAGAAACGGAGAACAGAGATTTTTCGGTCAAGTCTCGGCGTATGGGCGGAAAGATATTGGAAATAAGCAATATCACAAAATCGTACGGAGACAAGGTTTTGATTAGGGATTTCTCCCATATATATAAAAGAGGAGAGAAGATAGGGGTGGTTGGTACCAATGGAAGCGGTAAGACGACCTTTTTGGATATTATAACCGGCAGGCAAAAGCCCGATAGCGGTACTGTAAGCATGGGACAAACCATAAAGGTGGGGTATTATACGCAAAACACTCCGCAGGAAAAGCCGGATACTAAGGTGATTGATGTAATCAGACGATTTACGGACAGTATTCAATTAGCCGATGGCACACGTTTGAGTGCGTCTCAGTATCTTAACTATTTCGGCATACCTCCTCAGAAACAATTCACGGACTATGCTTTATTGTCGGGCGGTGAGAAAAGATTGCTAAATCTTTTGAGCATACTTATAGACAATCCCAACTTTCTCATATTGGACGAGCCTACCAATGATTTGGATATATATACCCAAATGAAGCTCGAGAATTTTCTTGAAGAGTATGAGGGCTGTCTGCTTGTGGTGTCGCATGACAGGCATTTTTTGGATAGGATTTGTTCTCAGCTCTTTGTGTTCCGACAAAATGGGGAGATTAAAGAATATCCTTTTTCTTATACTGAGTATTTGGAGCAGGAAACGCTTGAACGCCGTGAAGCTGGAAGTAAAATAAAAGCAGAAACGAAATTACATGTACACAAGCCTGTTGCAGAAACCAAGCCCCGCAAGCTAAGCTATAAGGAGCAGAAAGAAAAAGACGAAATAGAGCAGACGCTCCCGTTGCTCGAAAAGCAAAAGGCAGAAATAGAGCAACAGCTGAACGAAAATAATTTTAGTCTTGACCGATTAAACGAAATGACGCTTCTCTATGAGGAACTAAGCAGGCAGATAGATGAGAAGGAGTTGCGTTGGCTTGAACTGAGTGAGCGTAATGGACAGACATAAACGAGAATAGTGCGTTTGGGTAGAGCCTGTGCCTTTGCGAACCAAAAAGGTATTGCCGATTAAAGCAATCGAAGCACAATCGTTAGAACGTAATTCTTTTTTAGCTGCGATTACTCTTTCTTGGAAAAGGAGATGTCATGCATCTACCTGCATGGGTAGGTTAAATACAAGCTCTTCACAGTAGTATTGTTGTTAATTATAGTGCATTTTGAAAGTAATACATATTGGTGGTCATGTGGTGTGGAGGTGTTTTCATTGTAATGAGTGTTGTTTCAATGTGATTTTGTATCTTTGCAATGGAAACTTTGTGAAATCGCCTATATAAAGGAGGTTAGAATGAAATTGATAAAGATTATTAGAAAAGCATTCTTTGTTTTGCTTACGTTGTTGGGTGTAGTGGTATTTGGTTCTTGTTCCCACATGTTTGTGCAAGTCTGTGAATTAAGCTATTCTGATAATGTCCGAAGTAACGGAGATTATCTGACTTCTGAAAATAGTGAAATCAAGATTGATTATGATTTCTGGTCTGAGAGAGGTCTTTTCAGATTTGCAGTGCGAAACAAAACGGATAAGGATTTGTTTCTTGTGTTGTCTCGCAGCTTTTATATAGTTAATTCTTATGCGAACTGTTATTATGTTGATGTTGAAAGACATTCTTTGACAACGGAGGCAACAGCCCATGTGTATGGGAATAACGGCTATGTTTTTGGACACAGTACTTCGATTGCCACTGCGAATATGGTAGTTGAAAACGGTAAGCAAATAGTGTGTATACCGCCTCATTCTTATATCTATTTGGGAAATTATAGTTTGATGTTTCAGCGTTTCACGGATTGTAATCAATGTAATTCTTATCCGAAAGATAAATATGTTGCTTCATTTACTCCTGAAACAACGCCATTGCAAGTGGTCAATAGAATTGCATACTGCTTTGATGTTGACATGTCGGAGTTGAAATATGTAAATGACAGATTTTTTGTTAGCGGATATACAAATTACAAAACGCGTAGAGAGTTGGTAAAGGGAGAAGAATGCGATGGGGTTCCGAAGTCTGAGTATATTACAGTGATACCGGTGGCTCCTGCTCCTGGGTTCTTCTACATGACTTACAAAGGCACTTCTCCGCTGAGTTGTGATAAGTGGCAGTGGTGAGATGGCGGTATTGCTGCAATTTTAGTAACTTTGCAGACGATTTACGTTTAAGAGTTGGCTATATGACAGAAATTGCAAGCAAGTACGAATCCAAGTCTGTTGAGGAGAAGTGGTATTCAAAATGGATAGAGAATAAGTGTTTTAGTTCCAAGCCCGATGGTAGGGTGCCTTTTACGGTGGTTATTCCGCCTCCTAATGTTACCGGTGTTCTGCATATGGGACATATGCTTAACAATACTATTCAAGATGTTTTGGTGCGAAGGGCGAGAATGTTGGGTTTTAATGCTTGTTGGGTTCCCGGAACGGATCATGCTTCCATTGCAACAGAGGCAAAGGTTGTTGCAAAGTTGAAAGAGGAGGGAATAGAGAAGTCGGACTTGTCAAGAGAGGAATTTTTGGAACATGCTTGGCAATGGAAGGAAAAGCATGGCGGAATAATATTGAAACAGCTGCGTAAGCTTGGGGCATCGTGTGATTGGGATAGAACGAAGTTTACGATGGATAGGGCTTTGTATGATTCGGTCATAGATGTGTTTGTGGATTTGTATGAGAAGGGTTTGATTTATCGTGGTGTGAGAATGGTGAACTGGGATCCTGTGGCTTTGACGGCATTGAGCGATGAGGAGGTTGTTTTCAAACAGCAGCAGTCGAAGTTGTATTATTTGAAATACATGGTAGAGGGTTCATCGGATTTCGTAACTGTTGCAACAACGAGACCCGAGACCATACTCGGAGATACTGCGGTATGTGTACACCCCGATGATGAAAGATATGGCAGCTTGAAAGGTAAATATTTAATTGTGCCTTTGGTTGGAAGGCGTGTGCCGGTTATCTTTGATGAGTATGTGGATAGGGAGTTTGGTACCGGTGCATTGAAAATTACACCGGCTCACGACATAAATGACTACAACATAGGTTTGAAACATAAGTTGGATACGATAAATGTATTCAATGACAATGGCACACTGAACGAGAATGGAGGTGATTATGCGGGTATGGACAGATTTGAGTGCAGGAAGAAAATTGCCAAAGGTTTGGAGCTTGCCGGTTTGATGGTGAAGACGGAGGATTATGTCAATAATGTGGGTTGCTCCGAGAGGACAAATGCTGTTATTGAGCCTAAATTGTCTTTACAATGGTTCGTGAAGATGGGTGAATTGGCTAAGCCGGCTTTGGAAGTTGTGATGAACGACACGGTTAAGTTTCACCCTGCAAAGTTCAAGAATACTTACAGGCATTGGATGGAGAATGTGAAGGATTGGTGTATTTCAAGGCAACTTTGGTGGGGGCAGAGGATACCGGCCTACTATCTTCCGAACAGGGAATTTGTTGTTGCCAAATCTGCAGAGGAAGCTTTGCAGAAAGCAAGGGACTTATTCCCCGGTGAAAACTACACTTTGAGCGATTTGAAGCAAGATGAAGATGTGTTGGATACTTGGTTTTCTTCATGGCTTTGGCCGATAAGTGTGTTCGATGGTATAAGAAATCCGGACAATGAGGAAATCAACTACTACTATCCTACCAACGATTTGATAACAGCACCCGAGATTATCTTCTTTTGGGTGGCGAGAATGATAATGGCCGGTTTGGAGTATAGGAAAGAGGTGCCTTTCAGAAATGTTTACTTTACCGGTATAGTTCGGGATAAGTTGGGCAGGAAGATGAGCAAGAGTTTGGGCAACAGTCCTGATCCTATAGAGCTGATAGAAAAGTATGGTGCGGACGGCGTGAGAATGGGTATGCTTTTGGCTTCGCCTGCGGGTAATGATTTGCCTTTCGATGAAATGTATTGCGAGCAAGGTAGGAATTTCTCCAATAAAATATGGAATGCATTGAGGCTGTTGAAAGCTCAAAAGGTTGAAGATATTCCTCAGAGCGAGAGTTCAAAATTGGCAGGTGAATGGATGAAACACAAGATGAACGATACGCTTCGTTTGTTGGACGATGATTTTTCCAAGTATAGGCTGTCGGAGGCATTGATGAGGGTTTACAAGTTTGTTTGGGACGACTTTTGCTCGTGGTATTTGGAAATAATCAAACCTGCCTACCAAATGCCTATGGATAAGACTACATACGAAACGGCTTTAGGTATATTCGAGGACTTGATGAAGATATTGCACCCGTTCATGCCTTTTGTGAGCGAGGAGATTTATCACTTGATAAGGGAAAGAGAAGAAACCGACTTCATAATGCTGGCAAAAATGCCTGCATGCGGAGATGTTGACGAGAAATTATTGGCGGATTTTGATTTTGTTCGGGAGTTCGTTGTCGGAATAAGAACCATAAGGAATGAGAAAAACATTCCTCAAAAGACAGCCTTGGAGGTTTATTATGCTCAAAGTGCAGGAGCGGATGTTGTTGCAAAGTATTCTGATATGATAATCAAGTTATGCAACTTGAAAACATTGAGCAGTTGCTCCCAGAAGGTGGACAGGGCGATTGCAAAGATGGTTAGAACCATGGAAATCTTTGTCCCCTTTGCCGACAGCATAAACAAGGAAGAAGAAGTGAAAAAGATAATGGCGGATATAAAGTACTTTGAAGGCTTTAAGGCATCTGTGGAAAAGAAACTGTCGAATGATAGCTTTGTCGGCAAAGCTCCGCAGAAAGTTGTCGATATGGAGAGAAAAAAATTGCAAGATGCAACTCAAAAACTCGCAGCATTGCATGAGCAACTGCAAGCGTTGCAGTAAAAAATGAGGGAAAGGTCGTCATGGAATGATGACCTTTTTTCATAGCTTGACTTGAAAGTATGTCAAAATGTCAGAAAAGTAATTTTGGCACGTTTTTCGCACTCTGCCAAGTGAGTCCTCGGAGAAACGGAACAAAGAGAACCGTGGATTGTTTCTCACTTGCATGGATTGAATTGGATTTCGGTCGGTTGCAAACGAAAGACGAAAAAATTGAAGTAAAAACAGATAAAAATAGGAGACACAGAAATGGCAAATGTAAATGTAAAACCATTGGCAGACAGAGTTTTGGTTAAGCCTGCAGAGGCAGAACAGAAAACAGCATCGGGAATAATCATACCTGATACAGCAAAAGAAAAACCAATGACGGGCGAAGTTGTTGCCGTCGGCTGCGGAAAGAAAGATGAACCTATGACCGTTAAGGTTGGAGATAAGATTCTTTACGGCAAATACTCCGGAACCGAAATCAATATAGAGGGTGAGGATTATTTGATAATGAGAGAGAATGATATTTATGCGATCATCTAATCGGTATTGTTGAAATAGAAAAATTAAACAGATATGGCAAAGAAGATAATATTCAATACGGAAGCTCGTGAGCAGTTGCGTCAGGGCGTTAATGCATTGGCAGATGCAGTAAAGGTAACATTGGGACCTAAGGGTAGAAATGTTATAATTGATAAAAAGTTCGGCGCTCCCCATATAACGAAAGACGGAGTGTCTGTGGCAAAAGAAGTGGAGTTGGAAGACCCTATCCAAAACATGGGTGCTCAACTTGTCAAAGAGGTTGCTTCCAAAACCAATGATCAAGCAGGCGATGGTACAACCACTGCAACGGTGCTTGCACAATCAATAGTTAACACAGGAATAAAGAACGTAACAGCAGGAGCAAATCCCATGGATTTGAAACGCGGTATAGACAAAGCCGTTGCTGCAGTTGTTGCCGATTTGAAGGCTCGTTCAAGAGAAATAGGCGAGGGTAAAGAAAAGGTGGAGCAAGTGGCTTCAATCTCAGCCAACAACGACAAATTCATCGGTCAGATGATAGCCGAGGCTATGGACAAGGTGAAAAAAGAGGGCGTTATCACAATTGAGGAAGCCAAAGGCTTGGATACAACGGTCAAGGTTGTTGAGGGAATGCAATTCGACAGAGGATACCTATCTCCATACTTTGTAACGAATACAGAGAAGATGGAAGCAACTTACGAGAATCCGTTCATCTTGATTTATGACAAAAAGATATCCAACTTGAAAGAGTTGCTGCCTATCTTGGAAAAGACGGTTCAAACCGGCAGAGGTCTGTTGATAATATCCGAAGATATAGAGGGCGAAGCTCTTGCAACTTTGGTGGTAAACAGATTGAGAGGCTCTTTGAAGATTGTTGCAGTTAAAGCACCGGGATTTGGCGACAGAAGAAAAGAAATGTTGGAGGATATAGCAGTATTGACAGGAGGTGTTGTTATTTCCGAAGAAAAGGGCTATAAGTTGGAAGATGCAGACTTGTCTATGCTCGGCAGCGCTCAAAAAATAACAGTTGACAAAGATAATACGACAATCGTTTCCGGAGCCGGCGACAAGGCAGCAATAGAGGCAAGAGTAAATCAAATACGCGCTCAAATCGAGAAGACAACTTCCGATTACGACAGAGAGAAATTGCAGGAAAGACTTGCCAAATTGGCGGGAGGCGTTGCCGTGATTTACGTCGGCGCAGCCTCAGAGGTCGAAATGAAAGAGAAGAAAGACAGATTCGACGATGCTTTGCATGCAACGAGAGCCGCATTGGAAGAGGGAATTATCCCAGGTGGCGGAGTAGCGTTCATAAGAGCAATTTCGGCATTGGATAATCTTAAAGGTGAAAACGAAGATGAGCAAACCGGTATACAGATTGTTCGCAGAGCATTGGAAGAGCCTTTGAGACAAATCGTTGAGAATGCGGGAATGGAAGGAAGTGTTGTTGTCAATAAAGTGAAAGAGTTGAAAGGAGACGAGGGCTTCAATGCAAGAACAGAGGTCTTTGAGGACTTGCACAAAGCCGGTGTTATTGACCCAACCAAGGTGGCAAGGGTTGCCATTGAGAATGCAGCATCAATAGCTTCCATGATATTGACGACAGAGTGCGTATTGTCCGAAATCAAGGAAGAAGCTCCGGCAATGCCGCAAGCTCCTGCCGGAATGGGTGGAATGTATTAGAAATAAGTGAATACTCATAGGATTAAGTTTTGAGGGGGATTAACCGCCGAGATTTGGTGGTTAATCCCTTTTATTGTTCGACGAAAATATTTAGAGATATGATACAGAGAATACAAAGCCTTTACTTGGTAATAGTTGTTATACTTAGCGGATTGAGCTTTGCCTTTCCTTTGGCTATATTTGAAAGTGCCAATTTTTCTCCGGCAACATACAACCTTATACCGGCTGCCGCCTCGGGCGATGTAACGTATATACCGCAGACAACGGTAGCGTGGAACGCCATAGCTTTCCCCGTCGTCATCGGACTGTTGTCGTTAATTGCAATCTTCTTGTATAAGAACCGAATGAGACAGGTGAAATTTGTGGCAGTAGCTTTTTTACTTGGAGTTATTTATGTAGGATTTTTGTTCCTTTGGATTGTAGATGCGCAGGCAACTGCTCTTGCATCGCAAAACGTAGAAGACATTCGCACGGTGTATGGAATAAGTTCCTACATACCTATTGCACAAATCATTTTGTTGATATTGGCACAACGGGCAATAAGGAACGATGAAAAATTGGTACGTTCCTCTGAGCGATTGAGGTAAATAAAGTAGCGGGTTATCAATGCTCTCGCTTGTCGAGACAGTGTATAAATATGAGGTTGTGCAAGAAAAAAGCGAAAAAACTTTGCAGGTTTACCAAAACTTCGTACCTTTGCACTCGCTAAAATCACGGTGCTCGTAGTTCAGTTGGTTAGAATATCAGATTGTGGTCCTGAGGGTCATGGGTTCAAATCCCATCGGGCACCCACCGAAGAGAGAGG
>CAZSFV010000051.1:0-12133 GCA_964606345.1 uncultured Bacteroidaceae bacterium
AGAGACTGTTCACCGATTTGAACCAAGTGAGCGGACGACACAAGGTCATAAGCGTTCATGCAAGCGACTTCCCTGTAAGCAAGCCCGCTTTCATAGACAAAGACTTGGAAGAACGTATGCAAATGGCTCAAAAAATCTGTTCACTTGTACTTTCGTTGAGAAAAAGAAACAACTTGAAAGTGCGTCAGCCCCTTTCGAAGATAATGATACCGGCAAAGAATATGCACCAACAGGCACAGATAGAAGCCGTAAGGGATTTGATACTTTCGGAGGTGAACATAAAGAGCATAGACTTCCTAAGCAAAGAAAACAATGTGCTTGTCAAGAGCATTAAAGCCAACTTCAAGACTTTGGGACCTAAGTTCGGAGCAAAGATGAAAGCCATTGCCGCCGGCATATCCGCATTCTCGCAAGAGGATATAGCAACGATAGAAACCGAGGGCAAATATTCCTTGACGATAGACGGAGAGGGAATAGAGATTTCGTTAAGCGATGTGGAGATAATAACGCAAGATATTCCCGGTTGGGTGGTTGCCAACGAGGACGACCTGACCGTGGCATTGGATACGACCATCACCGAAGAACTCCGCAAGGAAGGCGTTTCGCGAGAGCTTGTGAACAGGATTCAAAACATAAGAAAGGAGCAAGGTTTCGAAGTAACGGACAGCATAATAGTGGAAATAGAGAAATGCGACCTGCTTTGCGAGGCAGCAAAGAGTTTCCATGATTATATTGCCGGCGAAACATTGACCAAGGAGCTGCGATTCTCCGAACATGTGGACAATCCTTTGCAGACAATCGACATAATAGAAGGTAAAAACTTGGCAATCAAGATAAGCAAAGCATAAATACCGGCGGCGTTATTGTTTCATAACAAAAGGATAGCAACATGAAAGACCCAGAAAAAGCACCGGAACACATTTCGCACCTGTATCAAGACGGGTGCAACGGGCATTGGGTATTCCAATCCAACGAAGAACATTCGCAAGGAGTGGCAAATTTGGCAGAGCAATTTGCAGACAAGTTCGGCATGGCTTGTTATGGCAGAATCTTGGGCTTGCTCCACGACAAGGGGAAAGAACAAAAAGCCTTTCAGCAATACATAATGAAGGTGAGCGGCTACAAGGGTGATGCGAAAGTTGCGGGAGAGCATCATCATGCCTTTGTCGGTGGCATTATTGCCCAACGTATGTATGGCAAAGCTGCCGACAATCTGTTTGTCAACCAAATTATTTCGCATCATACGGGCTTGCATGATTCTTGCGATATGGCATCGGCTCTGAGCAAGGAGATACCACAGGAGGTAAACACAGAAGTGGAGAAGCAGGCGATTGCTCTGCCAAGGTTTTCGTCCAAACCCCAAAAGGGAGATTGCCATCATATTTCGAGGATGTTGTTCTCTTGTTTGGTCGATGCTGATTTTCTTGATACAGAAGCCTTCATGAACGCCTCTGCTTCCGGCATGCGAGGCAGCAGGACAACATTGGCAGAGTTGTCAAAGACGTTGGACGAGTATTTGAAGCGGCTTAAAGAAACAACTGCTGCAACCGAGGTGAATAATATTCGCAACCGGGTGCAGGAACAGTGCCTAAAAATGGCTGATGGCAGTCGGGGATTTTATTCGCTGACCGTGCCGACGGGCGGAGGAAAGACATTGTCTTCGTTGGCTTGGGCTGTGAAACACGCCTTGAAGAACGGACTGGACAGAATCATTATAGCCATTCCATACACAAGCATCATAGTGCAGACAGCCACCGTTCTGAAAGCAATATTTGGCGAAGAAAATGTTTTGGAACATCATAGCGATGTGGATTCCGAGGGTATTAAAAATGCCGCACTCCGTGAACGAATGAAATTGGCAACAGAGAATTGGGATTATCCGATAATCGTTACAACGAACGTGCAGTTGTTCGAGTCCATGTACGGCAACAAGCCCTCGGTCTGTCGCAAGCTGCACAACATAACCAACAGTGTAATCATATTGGACGAGGTGCAAACCCTTCCAACGGACTTTCTGAAACCGATAGTAGATGCTTTGAAGACCTATCAAAAGTTCTTCCGTGTGTCTGTGCTGTTTACCACGGCAAGTCAGCCCGTTCTGAGCGGACTTATAGAGGGTTGCAACAAACAGGCGGATTTCCGGGGAATCGAAAACATCAAAGAGATAATACCTTCCGACTTTCGGCTTCATGAAAAGTTGCGAAGAGTGGAATTGGACTTTGACGACAAAGAAGGCAAAACATATGACGAAGTAGCGGAAATGCTTGCCGAACACGACAGAGTGCTTTGCATTGTCAACACCCACAGAGACGCACGAGAGATATTCAACAGATTGCCCAAGGAGGGCGTAACGCTTCACTTGTCAAGGGCGATGTGTCCCACGCATGTGAGCGATACCATAGAGGCAGTGCGCAACGCCATTGCAGACAAGGGCAACAAAATAGTCAGAGTAGTGGCAACACAACTTGTTGAGGCAGGTGTCGACATTGATTTTCCCGTGGTGTATCGTCAGGAGGCAGGTTTGGATTCCGTATTGCAGGCAGCAGGCAGGTGCAACAGAGAAGGGAAGCTCGATATATGCACCACCCATATATTCAGCCTGACAAAGGAACACGCCTTGCCGACAGGAGAGATGCAAGCTGCCAATAACGCCCGAAAAAGCATGCAGGAGTGCGATTGGTTCGCCCCATCTGCAATGAAGGAGTATTTCGAACAATTATATTGCAGGGCAGACACCTTCGACAAAAAGGACATGGCTTATTATCTATATGAGCCGGAGAGCTGTATAAGCTTCGAAACAGCAGCCGAAAGCTTTCGGCTGATAGAGGAAAAGGACATACCGGTTATTGTCTGTTGGAAGAACAGCATGGAACTTGTCGCCCGGCTTGAGGAACAAGGACCTTCCTACGATTTGATGAAGAAACTCTCCAAGTATTGCGTCAATGTCCACAAGCAAGATTTTGATGCTTTGTGCCGCTTCGGTCTTGTGAGTGAAGTGCCTAAATGCGACAATCTGTTTGTTGTCAAATACAAAGAGCAATACGACGAGAAAATCGGCTTGCGTACGGATAATAATTGGGCAGATAAGGTGCTGACCGTGTAAACAGACCAAGCCAAATGCCCAAGCAACCGTTTTTCGGCAGTCGACACCGCTGTTGCACCGACCGACAAGCCGAACTCAAAAGCATGTCCGCAAGTCGAAAAAACGATGCAAAGACAGCACCAAAACGAATCGGCGAAAGAAAAAAATGAATCGCCGATTCATTTTTTTGAATCAGCCATTCGTTTTCCTGAATCGGCGATTCATTTCAGCTGTTTCAAAGGCTTGGTTTTCACATGCCTTTTGCAATGGTGTGAACAGAGCTTATTTGGAGTGTTTCAGCACTTTTGCATCAAGGAAAAAGACCGTTTCCTCTGCTATGTTGTTGCATCGGTCGCCTATACGTTCTATTTTGCGGATTACGTGATGAAGGTATAGGTATTGTTCGGCGTTTTCGGGTTCTTTTCTTATTTGTTGAGCAAGCAGAGGTATTGCTCCGTGATTTATTTCGTCTATCAGGTTATCTATGCCGAAGACTTGCTCTGCCATTGCGGTATCCTCCTTGTCAAAAGCCTCCTTTGCCATTTTGAACATCTCTTCTGCACTGTCGAACATTTCCTCCAATCGAAGTCCCTTTGCGAAGGTTTCGTCTATCCTGCCTTTCATGTTTTTCAGAACAAAGAAAGCTATACTCTCTGCAAAGTCTCCTATCCGCTCAAGATTGTTGTTGATTTTCAGCACAGCCAAAGCCAGTCGCAAATCTATTGCAACCGGATTGTTCAGCGCTATGAAATTTTCGCAGCTGCTGTCTGTTGTCAATTCCAATGCGTTGCACATCTTTTCCCTTGCCACTACCTCTCTTGCCACCGCCTTGTCGTAATTCATCAAAGCCTGTTTGCTTTTGCTGATTTGCTTGCCTACAAGATTCCACATCTGATTCAAGGAATCGGTAAGCGATTTCAATTCTACATCTATGTGTCTTTCCATAATATGTCTTTGTCTCATTATTTTGTGTTTCTGTGTTTTCCGTTGCTTTTGCATCAACCGAAACGTCCGGTAATGTAATTCTGGGTTGCAGTTACGGAAGGGTTGGTGAAAATCTTGTTTGTGTCGTCGTATTCCACCAATTCCCCGAGATAGAAGAAAGCCGTCTTGTCTGAAACCCTTGCCGCTTGTTGCATATTGTGGGTTACGATGACAATGGTATAGTCTTTTTTCAGTTGAAAAATCAGTTCCTCTATTTTGACCGTTGAAATAGGGTCCAGGGCAGAGGCAGGCTCGTCCATAAGAAGTATTTCGGGTTTCACCGCCAAGGCTCTCGCTATGCAGAGACGCTGTTGTTGCCCGCCGGAAAGTTCAAAAGCCGATTTATTCAGCTTATCCTTAACTTCGTCCCAAAGAGCAGCGGATTTCAGACTCTGTTCCACCGTTTCGGCAATGGTCTTTTTATCCTTTATTCCGTTGACACGCAAGCCGTATGCCACATTATCGAAAATGCTTTTGGCAAAAGGGTTCGGTCTTTGGAAGACCATGCCTACCCTTTTGCGAAGAGCGTCCACGTCAACATTCTTTGCGTATATGTCTTTGCCCGAAATAAGAACACTGCCTTCCAAACGGCTTCCCGCTATCAAGTCGTTCATTCTGTTGAACAGCCTCAAATAAGTACTCTTTCCGCAACCCGAAGGACCGATAAAAGCCGTTACCGTATTGAGTTCTATTTCCATGTTTATATTTTTCAGTGCGTGAAAATCTCCGTACCAAAAATTCAAATCTTTCGTTTCTATTATCTTCATCGTTTAGTTCGTTTTTATTTTCTTGTTGAAGTATCGTCGCATTGCATTTGCGAGCAAGTTAAGTATCAGAACAATCAGCACGAGTACCAAAGCCGTTCCGAATGCCATGGAACGAGAAGCTTCAAGGTTTGTGCCTGAGGTGGCAAGCACATACAGATGGTATGGCAAGGCCATGACTTGGTCAAAAATGCTTGTAGGCAGTTTGGGCAAGAAATAAGCTGCCGCCGTAAAGAGAATAGGTGCTGTTTCGCCCGACACCCTGCCCACGGACAATATAAGCCCCGTAATGATGTTAGGCATTGCCATGGGCAACACTACTTTGAATATAGTATGCAACTTGCTTGCACCCAAAGCCAATGAACCGAGGCGATAACTGTCGTCAATCTGCTTCAAAGCCTCTTCGGTTGTGCGTATCACCACCGGCAGAACAAGTATGCCCAATGTAAGACTGCCGGCAATTATGCTGTCTCCAAATCCCAAGGTGTTTACAAACAAGGACATGCCGAACAAACCGAATACAATGGAAGGAATTGCCGAAAGGTTGTTGGTCATCATTCGTATGAAGTGAACAATCTTTCCGTTGCCTGCATACTCGTTAAGATATATGCCGCTTATCACACCGATTGGAAAAGCGAATATCATGCTTCCCACACATAAACACAGGGTGCCGACTATTGCAGGCAGTATTCCGCCCTCGGTCATGCCTTCTTTAGGCATTGTACTGAGGAATTCCCACGATATAGCACCTGCACCTTTGACTATTATGAATATCAGTATCCACAACAAAACGCCTATGATACATGTACTCATCAATCCAATTATCCAAAACGCCACTTTCTGATTATGCTTCTTCATATCTTATTCGTTTTAAGGTTCTTTCTCTTCGAAATATACTCAACCAAAAGATTTATTGCCAAGGTGAGCAGGAACAAGATGCACGCCAACATGAACAAAGCACTGTAATGAGCGCCGCCCTGCGGAGCTTCGCCGAGTTCGGCAGCTATTGTTGCAGGAATTGTCCTTATCGGTTCCAATAATGTATGCGGCATAACCGCTGCATTGCCACAAACCATCAGCACAGCCATGGTCTCGCCCATTGCACGACCTATGCCGAGAACCACACCCGCCGTTATGCCGCTCTTTGCGTGCGGAATAACAACCTTATAAATCGTTTGCCACTTGTTTGCACCCAAGGCAAAGGAGGCTTCACGCAATGTATTGGGAGTTGCCCGCATTGCATCTTCCGCAATGGTTATTATGGTTGGCAGAGCCATTATCGCAAGAATGACGGCTCCGCTTAACGCTGTTTCGCCAACGTCAAGTCCGAATGTCTTTTGAATAATGGGAACTATAACTATAAGTCCGAAGAAACCATAAACCACAGACGGAATGCCGGAGAGCAACTCTATTGCCGGTTTAAGCAGTTTGTACAGCCTTTTGTCGGCAATTTCCGAAAGGAATATGGCTGCTGCCAAAGCAAACGGCAGAGCTATCACAATGGCAGCAAAGCTCACCATAAGCGTTCCGAGTATGATAGGCAGCAAACCGAATTGCGGTGCCGGCTGTGCGGTAGGCATCCATACCTTTCCCGCAAAAAAGTCGGCAAAATCTATATTTCCGCAATCGACCGCTTTCATATCACCCACCTCTGCAAGGTATTCTTTAGGCAGAAAGGCAATCATGTTGGTTTTATCCTCTTGTTCGAGAGCTTGATCTATATTGTAGGCAACCATTATCTCACCCTTGGGACTTTCCACTCCCTTTGAGTTTAACGAACCCCATTGGGTTACATGCCCGTCGAATATTGCAAGTATTTGTTCGGAATTAAGCGAAGCAAGAGGATTGTTGCAGTGTACTGCAATCACGTATCCGTTTTCGACAGTACTGTTTCCGAACAATCCCAAGCCCTCTTTGAACAAGAAAATGACTATCAATATCACTATGAGAGAACTCAAACTTCCCGTGAACTTTATGCCTGCTTCTATTAAGCTGCGTCCTCCCTTTTTGATTTCATATCTCATTTTCGTATCCTTTCAAAATCTGCTTATCTTATCGGAATATATCCGACTTGTGAAACTATCTTTTGACCCTCTGCCGAGAGAACAAAGTCTATGAAAGGTTTTACTTTCTTTGCCGACTTCACCTCGTAGTAGTACATCAAAGGACGAACTATCGGATAGGTTTTGTTTTTGGCAGTTGCCACACTCGGAGCAACGTAGGTCTTGTTGTCGTAGCTTACTTTCAAGGCTTTCACACCCTTTGTTAGATATGCAAGTCCCACATAGCCTATCGCTCCTTTTGTTTGCTTTACGGATTGAATGATGGCACCGGTTGCAGGCATTGCAAGAGCGCCCTGCATGTAGTTTTTATTCTTCAAGACACTTTCTTTGAAGAACTCATACGTTCCCGAGGAAGATTCTCTCGAATAAACAACTATCTTCATGTCCTCTCCGCCGACTTGCTTCCAGTTGGTTATCTTTCCGGTGTAGATTTGCTCCAACTGAGCTCTGGTGAGTTGGCTAACCTTGTTCGCAGGGTTTACTATCACCGCTATGGCATCGTAAGCTATGATAACCTCTTTTGCCTGCTTGCCCGCCTGTTGAAGTTTCTTTTTCTCGGAAAACTTCATCTTTCGGGAACTTTGGGCAATATCGCAACTGCCCGAAAGAAGTGCGGATATTCCTACCCCGCTGCCTCCGCCATTTACGCTGACCTTGCCGCCCTTTGCAGAATAAGCCTCTGCCTCTTTTTGACTTAGCGGCAATACAGTGTCGCTTCCTTTGATTTTCTGTGAAAAGCCTGACAACGAAATCAAGGCTGTCAATAACAGAATTGCTGTCTTTTTCATCTCTTGTACTGTTTTAATGTTTTGAATTTATTAGAACTTATACTGTAATCTCAATGTGAACAAGTTGTCTGCCACATCTTTGCTGTATTTAGCTATTTGATTTGTTTTTTCGTTTGAATTGATGTCGTAGTAAGCCATAAGCCTTACGTTGCTCGTGCATCTCCACAACAGACCAAGTCCGAGGGTCGATTGCGCCAAGTCTGCAGGATTGGTTATTTCATCTTTCGACAAATCGGTGTTTGCATCTGCATACGAGTACTTGACAACCGCACTGACCGGAAGGTGATAAATATCTTGGACAAAGTAAACATGGAAGCCCATGAAGTTACGCTTGTAATTGAAAGGCTTTGCCGGGTCGTACGTATTTGCCTTTGGAGAAGAGAATGAACTTTCGACACAAGGCTGTGTACCCATCAAATACTCTGCCCTTACATTCGTCAATCCCCATGAAGTACTTAATGAGAATTGAGCGTCCAAACCATAATACGTTCTCATGTTTGTTGAGTTCTGTTCCACTTCGGAGGCAACCCATGTCTTGTTCTGCACCTCGTAAAGCACACTGTCCGCATTGTTTGTAGTGCCGCAGTAAAGCGAAGCACCCAAACCCCATTCGAAATCGCCCATAGCCTTGTCGTATTTCAAATGACCGATAAAATCAAGTTTGGAATCATCGTCTTGCCTTATGCCGTTACCGGAGAAAAGTCCCGCCTCCAACTTCAAACCTTCAAGAGCCGACTGCTTGGGAGCTTTAACTATCATCATGGCTCCCAAATCTCTTTCATCGGGAAACAGATTCTGAAACAACCATGTCCTTTCGGGAGACTCTCTGAGGGAAGAAGAATAAGATATTTCGTCGCCAAAAGGTCTGTCAAAAACTCCGAGCTTCATCGAAAACATCTTTAAGAACGGTTCGTCCACTTGAAAGTAAGCATCTTTCAGACCAATACCCTTTTCTGTCAAATCCAACTGGAATACGCTCTTCGCATTCTTGCCTGCGTATTCGAATTTCAATCGTCCTCTTCTTATTCCGTAACGAGCAAATGACTCATCGTCCGTTTGAGGGTTAAATCCGCTGTTCTTTCCTACCTTTGTTTTTCCATCTTTTTGAGCAAACTCTGCTTGCGCCTGCAAGTATGCCGAGAATTTCAGTTTAGAGAATTTCTTCGACTGTCCCTCTACTGTTTCAACTCTTTCATGCAATAGAGACAGACTGTCTTTTTTCGTTTCAATTTCTTGTGCCATTGCCCCTTCTGCGAAGAAGCCCAACATGGCGATGGTGTAAATTAACTTTCGCATTGTCTTCTGTTTTTTTGACAGTGCAAAAGTAGTCTCTCAAATGCGGAACCGTGTTAACTGTGTTTTAATCGTATGTGAAATAATTGTGAACTGAAAAAAGAAAAGGCATTCCCAATAAGAGAATGCCTCGTTACCAAATATTTAGATTGCGAACTACTTCTTGAAATAGCGGTTATAAAGCCCCTCAAAGCCCTTTCCGTGGCGTGCTTCGTCTCTTGCCATTTCGTGAACCGTATCATGAATAGCGTCTAAGTTGGCTTGCTTTGCGTTCTTTGCTATGCGGTTTTTGTCTGCACAAGCTCCGGCTTCTGCATTCATACGTTTCTCGAGGTTTGTCTTCGTATCCCAAACCACATCGCCCAAAAGCTCTGCAAATTTTGCAGCATGCTCTGCTTCTTCCCAAGCATAACGTTTGAAAGCCTCCGCAATCTCGGGATAACCTTCCCTGTCAGCCTGACGACTCATTGCCAAATACATTCCGACCTCCGTACACTCTCCCATAAAATGAGCATTCAAGTCATCTATCATTTCTTTGCTTGCTCCCTTTGCAACACCCAATTCATGTTCTGCCTCAAAAGTCAAACCATTTCCCTCTTCCATAAGTTTGAACTTGGAAGCCGGTTGTTTACATTGAGGACATTGTGCAGGCGGTTCGTTTCCTTCATGCACGTAACCGCAAACGGTGCAAATCCATTTCTTTGCCATAATATTTGTGTTTAAGTGTTTATAATTTGTTTGTTGTTCTTCGAGGGCAAAGGTACTAAAAAGATTCAATCGACGGGTTTTACCACTATCAAAAACATTATTATATGGATATAGTCTTTGCTTATGTGTAAGCATTCTCTTATTATTCGTAACGCTCTGCCCGTCATGCCACACTACTCAAACAACAAACGAGGCTCGATGGTTTACCTTCATCGAACCTCATGCTATTTGATTATGAAAAAAGTCAGATGGAAAGCCGCAACCCTATGTTTCCGTACTTGTAATACGGAGGATTGCAACTGCGAACATTCACTTTGCATTTATTTCTGTTGTGATAGCTGCCTCCACGCAGCACTTTGTACAGTCCGTTTGCCGGACCGGTAGGGTTTTCATACGGAGAATTTTGGTAGTACTGCTCATCGTACCAATCATTGCACCATTCGCAAACATTTCCGCTCATATCATACAGCCCCAACTCGTTAGGCTTCTTTTCTGCCACCTTATGCGTTCTGTCTTTCTTGCTGCCCATGCACCACGCAACTGCCTTGACATTGTCAGAACCGGAATACTCATATCCTTTGCTCCTGACACCGCCTCTTGCCGCAAATTCCCATTCTGCTTCCGACGGCAGACGAAAATTTTCTCCCGTAAGTTCATTCAACTTCTTCAAAAACAACATACAATCCTCCCAACTGATTTGTTCCACCGGCAATTCCGTTCCTTTGGAATAAGAAGGGTTGCTATTCATGACCGCTGCCCATAGAGCTTGCGTTACAAGTGTTTGTCCTATGAAGAAATCTGACAGTTTGACCTTATGAGCAACATTATCCTTTGCGTTTTTGTCTTTATCACCCATCACAAACTCCCCTCCCTCAACCTTAATCATCGAAAAGCTCACGCCGTCCACATTGAACTCACGTCGCATGCTCGACCTTCTCCAATATTTTCTGCCTCCGCAATGCGAGAACAAGTTGCACAAAAAACGTTTTATTCCTGCCATTCGCCAATTTATTTTATCGAAAAGCTTTTCCGTACTTTCTAAGCACACAAGCCCTCGTGTATTCTGTATGCAAAGATATTGCTATTTTGTCAAAGATACAAGGTTTTGCCCTTTGGGCCGATTTGTTTTTAACACAGGAAACGACTAATCTTTTATAACATTTTAGCTTATCCGTTTCGGGGGGGGTAATTTTAAGCATAACAAATCACAACGAACAGTCTGAAAAGGTCTTTTTGACGAAGAAAACCGCAAAAAACCGTTTCCCCCGCAAGATGTGTTGATTTAACAGATTGCAAACTATTTTACAGCCGTATCCATACGCACTTTCAATCTGCAACAAGCCAAAGTTTCAGACGAACCGGCTCTACCGTCGGACAACGATAAAATCAAAACCGCTCTTACGTTGTTTACTGTCTATGGAAAAGAAATAACTTTGCACATTGGTTCGTTATCAGAACAATGAAAAACCGTTTTATCTGACATGGACATAATTATAGCGGGAGATGGAGAGGTAGGCTTTCATTTGGCTCGCACTCTCTCCAAAATAAGACACAATATCACCGTAGTCGATCCACATTCCGATTTGTTGAATATGTTGCAGAGCGATTCTGACTTGCTTACCATAGCCGGCAATTCCACTTCCATGGAAACTTTGAAAGAAGCCGGCATATCCTCTTGCGACCTTCTGATAGCTGTTCTGCACGAAGAAAGCATCAATCTGATGACCTGCATTCTCGGCAAGCGACTTGGAGCCAAACGTTGCATAGCACGAGTGAACTCGATAGAGTACTTGAACGATGCAAACAGAAACATGTTCAAGGGAATGGGGGTGGACGAACTGGTTTGTCCGGAAAGAATTGCAGCAAAGGAGATAACCAACCTGTTGACAAGGAACACTGCCACCGAGATATTCGATTTTTCGAACGGTTTGCTTTCTGTGTACATGATGCGTTTGGATTCCAAGGCTCTTATTATCGGAAAGACGATGGCAGAAGTTGCAATAATGTACCCTGATTTGGAGGCAAGAGCCATATGCATCATTCGCAAGGGCAGAACCATCATTCCCGTTGGTTCGGACTCTTACCAAAAGGACGATTTGGTCTATTTGATAGCCAAACCCTCAAGCATAGAATTGATAAAGGAGCTTGGCGGCAAAAGGGATTACTTGATAAAGAATGCGATGATACTTGGCGGCGGACGCATAGGCAGACGTACGGCCATGAATCTGCAAAACGACATGAACCTCAAGCTAATCGAGAAAGACAAAGACCGTTGCTTTCAACTCGTCGATGACTTGAACAAAACCATGATAATAAACGGCAACGGCAACGACATATCGCTGCTTATGGACGAGGGAATCCGAGAAACAGATGCCTTTATCGCCGTGAGCGGAAGCACCGAAACCAACATATTGTCCTGCCTTCACGCCCACAAACAGGGAGTAAAGAAAA
>CAZSFV010000052.1:0-12020 GCA_964606345.1 uncultured Bacteroidaceae bacterium
CACCAAGTGGGAAAGTAGGAAGCCGCCAGACTGATTAGAGAGCCTCGCAGAAATGTGAGGCTCTCTTTTTTTGTTTGTGTTGAGTTGAAAGCATTGGTTTATTCAGTCCGAGGAGTGTGGAACGGTAGATGGTCTGTGCGGCGGTGGAGCTGTTAAGTCCGGTCGGCAGTAGTGGTGTTACGTTGGAGCTTATTGTATGATAGGGCGGGTTGATTGTATGATAGCGTTTGTGGTTTGGGCGGGGTTGATTGTACGGTAGGGCTTGTGGTTGGTGTTAAGTTGGTGGCTGTTCTGCATAGGTGTTTGTTGTGAAGCCGTGCGTTGAATAGGACTGCTGTTTGTGTGTTTTGTGTTGTGAGGGTAGACTATGAATGATAGGGGAGGTGCTTACGCAACTTTTGCTGTGATAATGGTATGGAATAGATTTACATATCTTCCGAAGGATTGTGCATCATCACCCCACAAATCCCATAAATCGATGTTGTTGAAAGGCGGTTTGTTGATAATAATGCTGTTTTCTATATCCCCATTCGCACATACGTAGTCCAGAATACTTTTCAGGTATTCCTCTTGTAGCGAACTAAGTTCGTTGGTGTCGATGAATTGAGAAAACTTATTCAAAGCCACGCTTCTGTCTATACCTATAATAGAGCGAATAAAGACTGCAACACAATCGCCGCATATCATTGTTTCTGTGCAATGCTTGTATTCGTCCTTTGAGCCAAGCTCATTCCACAGTATACGTTCCAATTCTTTGATGTCGTCATTTGTTAGCTGTTCAAGGTTGACAATCTTTTGCAGAACAGGAAGGTTGCGATTATTGACAAGGTAGTCAAACACCCGTTGATAATAGGTTGTATACCTTATTTGTTCTTCCTCAAGCCCATTATCGATAACAGTGTCCTCTATATCAACTTCAAAAGACTGCCTTTTCTCCGCAAAGATAAATTTCACCAAGTCTCTGAGTTCGCATCTCACTCTTTCCAACTCATTCAGACTTGCCTTTTCCCAGAAATCCTCCGACAGCACCATGTTCACATACTCCATCTTCTCCATCACTCGCGGAATAGCAGCCTTAGTCGATAGCGTTTGTGCAATAGAAACAACGTTCTTGATAAAATGCGTACACTGTTTTGTCGCATCAATCTTCGATAATTCTATATTCAACATCAACAAGTCGAAGCGTTTGGCACTTTCATCGTCTTGCCCTTTAATCAAAAGCGGAGCAATATTTCTTTTCAGCAACTCCACATTCAGCTGAGATAAACATTGCCAATTCTCCTTTTGTCGGAACATATAAGCATTCTCCCACTCGGCTCTTACCGATATATGCTTGTCGTTCAACTGCTTTACCTGTGCCATTAGGGTTGCCTTCAGCTCATCGTGCAGCTGCTTTTCAAACGGATTGCTTTGATGCTCCGCCTTTTGCAATTCAAAAGCCAAGTCGATACGAACGCAAAACAACCGTTCCGTCAACGACTTTGGTTGCACAGGTTGCACACCATCGGGATTTTTTCCGAAAAACTCAAAGTTTCTGCACCAGTCGAAAATATAGAAGCACTCCTTATCCTTACCTTTCCCGAATATATCCTTGCTCAAACGAGTTCCCCGCCCAATCATTTGCTGGAATTTTATCTTCGAACGCACTATTTTGAAGAACACAAGGTTCAGCAAGTCAGGAATATCTATGCCCGTGTCGAGCATATCGACCGATACGGCAATTTGCGGATTGCGATCCCGCTCCTCCATTCGGTCAATCAAATCCTGGGCATATCTCACGTAATTATCAATCAGCACACAAAAGTCCGCACCATACTCCGGGAACAAATCCCCAAAGCGTTTCACTATCAGCTCTGCATGCTCATGGTTGTAAGCAAATATAACCGTTTTGCCGATACGCTCACCACCTTGAACCCTCTGCCCGTTCTGCATCAAGTCTTGCAACACCCTGTCTATCGTATCCACATTGAAGATATAAGTAAATATCTCATTGCTGCCTATGTCTCTGCTCTGTCTTTTCTCCCCTTTCAGTGCATTTTGCAAACATTCGCTTTCGAACACAGCCTCAAGCTGTTTCTGTTCCTCCCTGCTCAGACTGTCATATTTTATTCCCTCTTGCAGAATCAAAGTCCCCTTTTTGAATGCAGAGTAAGGCACAAGGTATCCGTCCTCCACAGCTTCGGCAAGACTATATTCGAAATTCGGCATACCGTCCTCCAAACCGAGCAAATCATACGTACTCTTGTCTATATCCTCCCTTGGCGTAGCCGTAAGCCCGACCAACAAACTATCGAAATAATTGAAAATAGCACCAAACTTGCCGAACACACTGCGGTGAGCCTCATCAATGATAATCAAATCAAACCTGCCGACAGAAAAATTCTTGACCTCCGTATCTATACAGTTTATCATCGTTTGGTAAGTCGAAAACATTATGCGGGCATTCAAATTCAAGTTTGAGCAGTTTCTCTCGCTCAGCACACAAGTTGTTGTATTGGGCAGCAGTTTAACGAAATTCTTGTGAGCCTGTCTGACCAAAGACGTACGGTCGGCAAGGAACAGTACATTCTTAACCCACTCGTTTCGCATCAAAACATCTGCCAACGATATAGCTACACGCGTCTTTCCCGTACCCGTAGCCATCACCAACAAAGCCCTTCGGTGTTTTTTGTTAAAGTGTTCGCAAACCCTCTTGACAGCCATCTTTTGGTAAGCCCTGTCGGTAATGCTATCATTAACCTTGAAGTTGACAATATCCCCACGACCTCTGCGACCAATCAACAGATGCAAATCCGCCTCGCTATGGAACGCATACAACCTGCGTTTCGGGTAGCCCAAGCCGTCAATGATATACGTACTGAACCCATTGGTCAGATATATCACAGGTCTCACCTTATACCTTTTCTCCAAACAATCGGCATACAACACCGCTTGATGCTCGCCCTCCATAGGGCTTCTGCTCGTCCTCTTAGCCTCCACCACAGCCAAAGGCAAACCGTCATTGCCAAACAACACATAATCCGCATAACCCTTACCCTCGCCATTAGGCATGCCATCAATCTCAACCTCCACACAAGCAGCCGAAGCACGAATCGCCCCTTTCTTCTCCGGTATCTTCCAACCCGCTTCCCTCAACATCAAATCCACAAACAAACGCCTCGTTTCCTCCTCGCTAATGTCCATCGAATGCCCCGACATGGCATTTAGCCTCACCCTCGAAGCGTCCACACTGCCCACAAACTCCGCAGAGGACAACGGCTTTTCTTCCGCAGCGGAGCAAACCTCCTTCTTGTCGGGAACCAAAGCATTATCAAAATCCGGGAAATCCTCCACCACGCCCAACTTCACCAAAGCAGCCCCAACAAAATTATATACATTCAACAACGAAAAGAAAGCCTCTCTTTTGCTCACGCTCCCCAAATGAGCAGCCGCATTGCCCACCCTGCGCACATAGTGAACACCCATCATCAGCTTCTCATTACCCACAAACTCCTTGAACCTCTCATCGTCTACCAACTCAAACAGCGAACAACCCTCCACCGCCTCAACACCCTTAACGGCGTATATAGCCCTCACAATCCATTCCAACGCCCTGCGGCTGTTGAGAGCCGACTCCTCCGGAGCCGTTTTTTGGAAACACTCAGCCTTATCGCAAAAGTTATATAGCTTCTCGATGCCCGGCACATGCCCGGTCGATTTCAGTATATAGTCGAAGTTCTTTGCCATAGTCATGAAGCTTTTATATTGTTATAGAATAGGTTCTGTTTCTGTTGCCGCCATGAGCCGTATAGCCCATTTCCACAAGCCGACGCAAATAACGCTTGGTTGTCGTTTGTGAAAATCCCAACTTATTAACGATCATCTCCGAGGTAAAATTCTTTTTATCGGCCACAAAAACCAAAATATCTGCCATTTTATCCGCCAAATCACCATTTATTGACCATTTATCGACCAACCTCCGTAACCGTGCTGCCCTCTATGGCTGTGGAATGGGTAATGATGGAGTACAGATAGAACTTCTTGTAGTCTAACTGTTCCGAAATACCCAATTCTGTGTGTTGCCGCAATAATTGAAGCAAGCTGTCCTTATACTCCTGTTTCATTGTGATGCTTTTATTCAAACCAATGCTGCATTCGAGCCGCCAGCAAGGTTTCCAAATCCGTGATGGTCTTTTGTACCTCTGTCTTCTGCTTCTCTATCTGCTCTATGCGAGTGGAGAACTCTTGCTGGAGAGAGAGAGGGGGAAGAATTGTTTCGTATGAATGTATTGCTTTCTTTGAAACCTCCTTGAATGTTGCACCGCAACCCAATGCTTTTATATTTTCCAAAGTTGTAAGGAGGTAGTAATACAAGAAAATATTATTGAGAAGTTTCCCACAAATAATATTTTTGAAACCTTGATTGCAACACATTGGTTGTGTTGTTATGGCTATTTTCCCAATTGGAGCTCTTGAAGAAAGCAATACAGTGCCAACCGGCATTAAGGTTAAACCTTTTGCTCCTTTTTCTGTTAGTCTTCGTTGAGTTGCTCCTAAGAACAATTGGTTGTCGAGTTCAGCGGGTGTAACCCAATTTATTTCCCCATTCCAATTGGTATTATCTGTTGTTGATGGAGTTGACCCTGTTACAATTTCGCCAACTTCTCCTAATTTTTTCACTTCCCAACCTTTTTCATTCTCCACAGGGTCGCCGAACATATCGTAGAATATGCTTTGAGCAAGATTATCATACTCCTTCAGTTGCTCCTTCTTCAAACGAATCAAGTCGTTGATTTGGTCGAGTTCGGCAACTATCGCAAGCTGGGTAGACTTTGGAGGAAGAGAAACTTTGTATTTTGCAATAGCCTTTCTGTCTCCTCTCGGCATTTTTGCTCCATGAGTATTTGAGTTATCGTATTCAAAAAAGGCATCAGTTGAAAGTACCTTGTGTAGATAAGCTGCGGATAAAGAACTCTTGTATTCTTCTGAGATACGAATATTGACAACATCGCCACTTGCCCCACCATGCCTATCCGACAACCATATCTTTTTTAGGTATGGACGTATATTTCCTATTAGAATATCATTTTCTATAAATTCTATTGCAGTATCTGTATTTGGTAATTTATCGGAAAAAGCCACTCCTCCTTTATCCTTGACCATGCATTCTACACCAACGTACTCGAGTGGTGTTAAATCTGATAAAGATATTCTTTTGTTTGGATAAAAAGCCACTTCTCCCAACTTCTTCACTTCCCATCCTTCTTTCATAGCCTACTCCTTATTATATAGTCCTTCATTTTCCTTACGCAAAAATTCGGTCATGCGTTCCTTGGAAGGCACATTGAGTTGATACTTAGAGATAAACACACTCTCGTCCAAATCGAGCAGAGAATACTCTGCCATCTCCTGTCCTACTTCCGAACAAAGGAGAATACCAATTGGCGGATTGTCATCTGGTTGCATGATGTTCTTGCGATAGTAAGTGAGATACATGTGGAGCTGTGCGGCATCGGCATAGTTCAGCCGATTTGCTTTCAACTCTATGATGACATGGCGTTTTAATATTCTATGGTAGAAGACGAGGTCTGCCTTGAAATAGCGGTCGTCTATCAACATTTTCTTCTGACGTTCCTCGAAACAGAAGCCCATGCATAGCTCAAGGATGAAGTCTTGAAGATGGGTGATGAGGGCTGTTTCTAAGTCAGACTCCTCCACTACATCCTTGGCTTGCAAGCCCAAGAACTCAAAAGTAAACGGCGACTTGATGTCGAGAGCCAAGGTATCCGTTTCTGCCTTGCTATCCACCAACTTCTCCAATGCCTCCGGCTTCTGGCTCCATCCACTGCGGACGTAATAGTTGGAGTCTATTTGGCGTTGCAGTTCTCTGACGCTCCAAGTGCCACGAATTGCCATGGTTTCATAAAAAGCACGTTCCAAAGGGTCGCTAATAGGAAGCAATAGCGACAAATGAGAGAAGGACAATTTGTTGAACAACAATTCCGGTTTTGTTTGTATAGTATTACTTGCTGATAATATAGCCGGCAATTGGGCAGACACTGTCTGCCCTTTTTCATTTACTTGCTTATCAATCAGTTGGAATTGTGCAGACACTGTCTGCACAATTGACGGCAAAGACAAGACGAAACGTTCTATCTGACTCATCAGCGCAGGATAAGCCAAATAAAACTTTCGATAAATGTTAAGACTTCTATAGCTGAAAGTCTTCTTGTCCTTCAGTCTCTCTGCCAACTTCTTCAAAAGTTGCTCGCCATACTTTGCCCTGTCTGCCCCTTTCTGCTCATATTCCACGATATAATAGCCCGTGAGCCAAGCCTTGGCGGTAACGTGGCGATCAATCACCAATCGAGCATTACTCTGCAATACGTCTTGTGTTTGTTGAATATGGGAAACAAGACCATCGAAATTATTGCTTTGTGCCATTTGGCTTTCATTCGTCTTCATAGCCTACTCCTTTCCCAACATCTGAACAAGTTTGCCGTATCCCTTTGCATACTCGGTTTCCGACTTATCCAAACGGGCGAGAATGGTGTCGACGGAATCATAAACCACTTTCTCACGCTCCACTTCCTTATACTTATTGATGGAAAGGTCGTAGTCGTTCGCACGTATTTCCTCCACAGGCACAAAGAAACTCTGCTCCTTGCGGTTGCGGTTCTCCTCGTCGTTCAGGTGTTGATAACGATACACTATATCGGGAATGTCGTTGTCGGCTGTGGGGCTGCGTTTGTCATCGAGCGAAAAGCCGTCGGCTTTCATGTCGTAGAACCACACCTTGTCCGTTCCGCCTGCATTGGTTTTGGTAAAGATGAGAATGGCGGTGCTTACGCCGGCGTATGGTTTGAACACTCCGCTCGGCATCGATACAACGGCTTGCAACCGCTGCTTGTCGATGAGTTCTTTGCGTATGGCTTTGTGTCCGGTGCTGTTGCCGAACAATACGCCGTCGGGAACAATGCCGGCGCAGCGTCCGCCGGTTTTCAGTATTCTTGTGAAGAGTGCCACAAAGAGCAGTTCGGTCTTTGTGGTTTTGGTTATTGCCGACAGGGTTTTGTTCACGGCTTGTTTGTCTATGCTGCCCGAGAAAGGCGGGTTGGCAAGGCACAGGCTGTAGCATTCCGCCTCGGTGTTGTCGGTCGAGAGGCTGTCTCTGTACTCTATATCCGGTTCGTCCACCTCGTGGAGCATGAGGTTCATGGCTCCTATGCGAAGCATGGTTTGGTCGGTATCGAAGCCGTGGAACATGCTTTTGCGATAGTGTTCGGTGTGCTGTGTCTTCAACATCTCGGTTTGGTAGTGTTTGCTTATGTATTTGGCACTTTCCACAATGAAGCCTGCCGACCCCATGGCAGGGTCGCAAATGGTGTCGTTCAAGTTCGGCTTCATCATTTCCACTATCATGCGTATAATGTGGCGAGGGGTGCGGAACTGCCCTATTTTGCCGGAGGTTGCCATTTCGCCGAGCATGTATTCATAAACATCGCCCATGGTATCGCGGTTGTTCATGTCGAGATTGTTTATGCCGTCGACAATATTGACGAGTGTTCTCGGATTAGGTATCAGAAAGATGGCGTTCTGCATGAAACGGCTGTAAGCACTCTCCTTGCCTTGGTTAAGGTGTTTGATGAAGACAAAGACGTCTCTGCTTATGGTGCTGTACAGCTTGTCTGCATCGAAGTTTACAAACCTGCTCCAACGCAGATTGCTGTATTCCACTTCTTCGTCGGTCTCGGGATTGTGCCATGTGCCTTGCTTGAAGACGGGGTTTTCGATTGTTCCTCCCAAAAGGTTGGCGTTTTTCTCCTTTTTAATTTGAGCATCGTCGAGCATCTTCATGAAAAAGAGGTAGGTCATCTGTTCGACCACTGTCATGGGATTGGTTATGCCGCCTGTCCAAAATGTGTCCCAAATCTTGTCTATGCGGTTCTTTATTTCGCCTGTAATCATTCGCTTGTGTTTATTACTATTTCGTGAACGGAGAAAAGCGGTGTTTTATTTGCCGAATTGCGTGATAATGTTCACTCTTTCGGTCTCTTTCTCTGTGGAAATGCCTACGCCGGAGTTGCTCGGCAGGCGGCAAACGGCGGCGGGCGAACGGCAGTTTGGGAATCAATGCTTTGCATAGGGTCGGAACGAATGGCTGATTCAGAAAAATGAATCGGCGAAAGAAAAAAATGAATCGCCGATTCATTTCGGCGAATCGCTGTTTCATTTTGCTGCGTCTCTTCTTAGCCCCGTGTCAAGGTGCAGAGCGACAAGCGCAAAGCCCTGCTGCTCTGCATCGGTTCCGTTTTTTCGCCTCGGAAACGGCTTTATTTGACGGAAAATGTCTACCTTTGCAAAAAGAAATCAAGAATAATACTAATTAAAAAACAAGAGGAAATGAAGAAAATTCTTTTCGTGGCAGTTGTGGCAGTTTTGGCTGCATTGCCTTTTCAAAAAGCAGAAGCCCAAAACTGGGGCATCGGTCTCAGAGGCGGTTGGGATTATGGTTTGACTGTGAAAAAGTACATGGGTGCTAATGCCTTGGACTTCCACGGACACTTTCACAATCACGGATTTCAAGTTTCGGGTTTGTATGAGTGGAATCAATCCTTGGGAAACGGCTTCACGCTTTACTACGGTGTCGGCTTGAGCTTGGGTGCTTGGGATAACGACAAAGACGACATGGCGTTCGGTTTGGGAATAGACGGCATAATAGGAGTGGAATGGAAAATACCTTCTGCACCATTTGCATTGTCTTTGGACTGGAAGCCGTCTTTTGAGTTGATTCCGTCGACAGACTTGTATATTAAAGGCTTCGGTTTCGGCGTTAAGTATTTGTTCTAAGCCGGGACGAACAACAAACAGACAGAAAAGGGTGCTTTCCGCGGGGGAGGCACCCTTTTCTGTCTGTTTATGGCTTAATAGGTCTCAAGACTTGCTTTTGAAGGTTTGCAGAACGACCATAAGGACGGCTGCAATGATGAGGGCGGCTCCTGCCATTTGAATCCAAAGCATGGATTCGCCGAAAACAAAGTAACCGACAAGCAGTGCCGTCAGCGGTTCCATGCAGCCGAAGAGCGAAGTGGTTGCACTGTCGATGCGTTTCAGTGCAAGAAAGAGGAATATGTTTGAAAGCACCGTGGGTATAAAGCCCAACAGGAGCAGCGAGCATAGTTCGCCGGAACCGGGTATGGTTTCCAAACCGCCTTGAAGAAGCATGTTCACACTGAAAAACAGACTTGTGAACAGCAGTACGTAGAAGCTCAGAACCAAGCTGCTCAAAGAGCTGACGCTGCTTTTGTTCATTCCCACTATGTAGGTGGAATAGGTGAACACGGTAATGCCTGCGAACAACAAACCCTTGCCGTCAAGGCTTCCGGAGGCTGTTTTGAGGCTCAACAGCACCACTCCGGCAAAGGACAGCAGTATTGCCGCAAGTGTGATTGCCGAAACCCTTTGACCAAAGCCGAAAAAGAGAATGAGCGTTACGGCAACGGGGTACAGAAAGCTTATTGTTGTTGCCAAACCGGAGGGAATGTACAGATAGCTCTCCACAAGCAGCAGCGATGTTGCGGCATAGAAGAGGCTCAAAAAGAAGATTGTTTTCAACTGCCCTGCACTTATGCGAAACGATTCCCTGCGAATGAGTATCAGCACCGCCAACATGGCAACCGAAAACAGCATTCGGTAGAAGATGATAGAGGGTGTGTGCATGCCGCTTTTTATCACCGGCAGGGTGAACAAGGGTATAAGACCGAAGGTTGCCGATGAAAGCATGGCGTATATTATTCCGTAAAATCTGTTCATGCTTTTGTCTTTCGCAAAACAAAACTCCGGGCTTTCAGTCGAGAACCCGGAGAAAAAATAATTATTATGAAAAAGTCTACTTAGCGAATTTCTTCGATAGTTTGTCCAACATGTCGACGGTCATCGACTGAAGGTCGTACTTAGGTTTGAAACCCCATTCGTTTCTTGCACAACTGTCGTCCATCCAATTAGGCCACGAGTCCGCAATCTTCTGCCTGATTGCATCAAATTCATAAGTCATCTTGAAGTCAGGCTTGTACTTTTTGATTTCTGCGTAAATCTCTTCGGGGTCGAAGTGCATTGCCGTTACGTTGAAGGAGTTGCGGTGAATCAACTTGGAAGGGTCTGCCTCCATTATGTTCATTGCGGCGTCCAAAGCATCGGGCATGTACATCATATCCAACATTGTTCCCGGTTTCAAAGGGCATACAAAGTCCTCACCCTTGACAGCTGCGTAGTATATGTCCACTGCGTAATCCGTTGTGCCGCCGCCGGGAGGCGTTACGTTGGAAATCAATCCCGGGAAACGAACCGAACGAGCATCTACGCCGAAACGCTCAAAGTAGTAATCGCCCAACAACTCTCCGGTTACCTTTGTAACTCCGTAAATGGTTTTGGGACGTTGGATTGTGTCTTGCGGCGTTCCGTTCAAGGGGGTGGTGTCGCCGAATGCACCGATTGAAGAAGGAGTGAACAAAGCACACTTCTTTTCTCTTGCTATTTCGAGACAGTTAATCAAAGCACCTATGCCGATATTCCAACCCAACATAGGGTTCTTTTCCGCCGTGGCTGAAAGGATTGCAACAAGGTTATAAATGGAATCGATGTTGTATTTGTCTACTATGGCAGCTATTTCCTCCGCCTTGGTGGCATCGCAGGCAGCTGTGGGACCGGATTGTTGAATTGCTTGTGTAAGACGTTGCGGATTGATGTCTGTGGCAACCACATTGGCATCGCCGTAAACCTCTCTCAAACGCATGGTGAGTTCGCTGCCGATTTGACCGCCCGAACCCAAAACCAAAATTCTCTTCATGTCTTTATCGTGTTTACAAAATTAAACTTCCTTGTTCTCAAATGTGGCTGCAAAGGTACGAAATAATGGAACAAAAGCAAGCAAGCACAGCAAAATATTATTGCCAGGCAACAAAAATCGCCACAGACCTGTTTCCGATTTTTTCGAACGGCGTTTGGTGAAAACGAAAGGCTGATTCAAAAAAATGAATCGGCGAAAGAATTTTTTGAATCGCCGTTTCATTTTACCGAATCAGCCATTCGCTAAAACACTAAAACAGAGCATTGTACCAAAGCTCCGTAATAACAAACCATGTCATTCTTTCTGCTCTGAATTTCAACATATTACCAAGCTGCAAAAAAAAGATGAGAAAATATTTGGATATATCCATGCGAAATAGTATATTTGCAGCATTGAATTTAAGCCATTTGTTTTATCAAACTAATTTAGCCTATGTCGGAAGAAAAAGATTTAGAGGTGAAGAACGCCAAAAAAAACGATGAAAATAATACTTGGGTTGAGCATTGTTTGCTTTGCCTGCACGGTGTGGTCGGTCTCGATGGGTGTTCGCCGATATGTTTCTAAAAAGGAAATAAGTCGACAGTGGAGCAAAGTCATGGAATGCAGAGCCAAGTCCATGTGCGTAACGGTTCTTGAAAACGGAGAGATGGAGTGCTGCGATTGCAAAGAGGTGCAATAGTCGTTTTATGACGAAAAACAGGCAGGGGGTACCCTTGTCGGGTTTGTTATGTGTAATACAATAACATTAGAAAGATATGGAAGATAACAGAGATGCGGAATTGAGAAGCATCAAGAAAAAGATAAAAGGATTGTTGGTTTTCTGTGCGGTATGCCTTGTGGTTGTGCTTTTTTCGACGGTTTTGACGCTTACAGAATTCTTTTCAAACTCTTCGCAGGAGCAGGAAATACAGCGATGGAACAAAACGATGGAGTGCCAAGATAAGTCCATGTGCATAAAAATGCTTGATAACGGCGACTTTGAGTGCTGCGACTGCAAAGAGGTGCAGCCATAGAAAAAGTGGCAAAGCGGCAAAGCAAAATACGACCTTTGACAAGGCTTATTCCTCGTTTCAAGTCTTTGCATTCGTCAATTACATGTAAAGTTTTCTTTGTGTAAATCAGGTAATTGACAGGTGTAAGTTGAAAAAACCTTAGAAAATATTTGGTTGGGGAGAGAAAAGGTAGTACTTTTGCA
>CAZSFV010000053.1:0-11723 GCA_964606345.1 uncultured Bacteroidaceae bacterium
ATGAAGAGACAGGATATACATATTAGGAATTTCAGAGGGATTGGAGATTTATACCTTTCCGACTTGGATTCCAAGGTAAATATAATTGTCGGAATCAATGGTGCCGGCAAGACAAGCATACTCGAATCCGTTGCCATGCTGTTATCATGGTTTATAGCCCGCATGAAATCCCCCAATGCAAAAGGAAGTACACCACTCGACGCAGATATAAAATCGGGAAGTAGAACTCCGTGTTCGTTATCGATAACGACAGAAGATGGAACGACTTGGTCGCTCCATAAGCATAAGGCATTTTCCACACAAAAACGCCAAAATGCTGACAAAACAGACTTGAAACAGATGTCCGAACTCGCAGAAAAGATTGTCGAAAGAGCCGGACAAGGTGGTAATGTCCCGGTTGTAATGTATTATCCCGTAAACAGAGCCATTGCCGATGTACCTGTGAAATTGCACAAGACGGAATATGTTATCTGGGACGTTTATAAAGATGCTTTGTCGGGTAATGCCGATTTCCGCTCGTTCTTCGAGTGGTACAGACAGCAGGAAGATATAGAGAATGAGCAAATAAGAGATAATCCAGAGTACAGAGACCGCAATCTTGATGCCGTACGCAGAGCTGTTGCTGCATTTTTCCCTGATTTTTCGGAATTGCGTGTCCGTCGCCGACCATATCAAGCCATGGTTGTCAACAAGAATGATGAAGTCATCGAGTTCACACAGTTATCGCAAGGCGAAAAATGTTATTTATCCTTGGTATGCGACATTGCAAGACGGCTTGCCATTGCCAACCCGGGCTTGGAAAATCCGCTCGATGGCGAAGGTATCATTCTGATTGACGAAATCGACCTGCACCTTCACCCTAAATGGCAATCGGAAGTGGTGATGAAATTGACGGAAATCTTCAAAAACTGTCAGTTCTTTCTATCGACGCATTCCGCTTTAATCCTTTCGGATGTCAAAAAAGAACAAATCATTCCGATAGACAGGGGCAATAAAATCGAGATAGCTTTTGAGACTTACGGCAAACCGGCAAGCCTTATCATGACCGACTATTTCGATATGCCTAACCAAAGAAACCTCGCAGTGGCAAAAGACATAGAAGAGGCTTTCGAGGCTGTCAGAGAAGGCAATTCGGAGAAATATACCACTTTACGCAGTAAGTTGTTGCCTATCATAGGAGCAAGCGACAGAGATATGGTGAATTTGATGATTGAAGCAAAAAGAAGAGGTATAGATGAGACGAATCGATAAATCCGAGGAGCCGCAATCTCTTCGCTCATTCGACAAAGCGAAGCATAAGAAGTGGGAAGAAATTCATAATGAGGCAAACCGTCATGTGTATAATGATTGTTTGCAACAATGTATTGAAGACCAAGCCCACCTTTGCGGTTATACGGAGGTGCCTTTGTCGAAAGACAACAGACACATCGACCACTACATCAAAAGAGATTTCGCTCCCGATTTGACTTTCTGTTGGAATAATATGATTGCAGCTGTCAAAGGCTCTCGTTTTGGTGCGGATTACAAAGATAAACATGTCAAAAGAAATGATTATGACAAGTCCGAATGTTGCTATACCGATATTCTCAATCCCGTGAAAGACGAATTTGCGGGCAGATTCAGGTTTTCTGCCGATGGAACGATAGAGCCATCGGACAACAAAGACATAAAAGCCGAGAAAACAATAGAGTTGTTCAATTTGAACGAAAAGTCTTTGAAAGAACGTAGGAAAGTACAAATGGAAAACGTCAGACAATATACAAAGTGCGGTTGGGCGAAAGAAGAAATCCTTGCAGCACTCACAGAAGATGGTTTTGTGAGTGCGATAGAGTACGAATTATCGCAAATAGACGATTAAACTATCACTATAAATATCAATAGCATTTCAACTGATAAACAAGAGATACAATTATTTCGCCGTTCTGCGAGAACAGAACGGCGGTTTGTTTTTGCGAAAGGGCGTTTGAGTTTTTGCTTCTCGCCATCGGTGTTTTCTTTTTTGAGGGGAAAACCGGCTGAATGTGGGTTGCATTACGGAAAATCTCTGTAATTTTGTCTTCGGTAAGTGTGGGGATTGTATGCTGTCGGATTGTGCGGGGTTCAATCTTCATCGTTTGGCGTTTTTTCGGATTGGTGCGAAGGCGGCAGCTTGTGCGTGTTTAAAATATACTGAAATGGAAAGCATAAAGGAGATATTCAGGATTGGTTTCGGTCCTTCGAGTTCCCATACCATGGCTCCGAGAAAGGCATCGGAGTTGTTTTTGGAGGCTTACCCAGAGGCTTGCCGCTTTGAGGTTACTCTTTACGGTTCGCTTGCGGCAACGGGCAAGGGACACTTGACCGATACGGCGGTGATTGATGTTTTGGGCAGCGAGAGAACAAAGATAATTTGGCGGGGCGATACGTTTTTGCCGCTTCACCCCAATGCAATGCGTTTGGAGGCTTTCAATGCCGAGGGTGTGTGCATGGGCAGTCGGGTGGTTTACAGCATAGGCGGCGGAAAGATTGTTCAAGAAAATGAGCATGAGCATACGGAGCTCAAGCAGGTGTATCCGCATCACAGCCTCGGTGAGGTGTTGGAGTATTTGGATAGGAACGGTTTGACCTTTTGGGAGTATGTGCAGGAGTTTGAGGGTGAGGAAATATGGGATTATCTGATGAGTGTCTTGAAGGTGATGAAGCAGTCTGTGGAGGAGGGTATAAACGAGGAGGGTGTGCTGCCGGGAGGCTTGTGTTTGAGGCGAAAGGCCATGTCGTACTACACCAAGGCAAGGAGCTACAAGCCCTCGTTGAGGGGCAGGTGTCTTGTGCAGGCGTATGCTTTGGCTGTTTCGGAGCAGAATGCTGCCGGAGGGCTGATTGTAACGGCTCCAACCTGCGGTTCGTGCGGTGTTGTGCCGGCGGTGCTGTATCACTTGAACACGGAGCATGAGTTTACGGATAAACAAATCATTCGTTCCCTTGCAACGGCGGGTCTCATAGGCACGGTGATTAAGCAAAATGCGTCCATTTCGGGTGCGGAGGTGGGTTGCCAGGGCGAGGTGGGTTCTGCCTGCTCGATGGCGGCTGCGGCTGCAAACCAGCTCTTCGGAGGTACGCCCCAACAGATAGAGTATGCGGCGGAGATTGGCTTGGAACACCACTTGGGGTTGACCTGCGACCCGGTTTGCGGTTTGGTTCAAGTGCCTTGCATAGAGCGTAATGCTTTTGCGGCTCTGAGGGCTTTGGACGCCAATCTTTATGCCATGATGTCGGATGGCAAACACCTCATTTCGTTCGACAAGGTGGTGGAAACGATGAAGCAGACGGGCAAGGATTTGCCTTCGCTCTACAAGGAGACTGCCGGCGGCGGGTTGGCTGTGGTGGGAAGGAGCTTTTGCAATCTGCAAGGGTGATTGCTCTCGGGCAGTTTGCGGACAAGGGGAAGCGAAACGCTTGCCGCAACAGGCTTTTGCGGCAAGGGCTTTTAGACTTAAAGCGAAGAATAAAGCCTTGCAGGTTGATATTCTGATTTAGAAGAGATTGATTATTCCGCCAACGACACAGAAGCGGGCAAAACGCCCTATTGCCATATACAGACAACTCTTCCATGGGGAGATTTTCATGAATCCCAAGGCTATGGCTATGAGGTCGCCGACCACGGGCAGCCACGAGAAAAAGGCTGCCACCGATTTGAAGCGGTTCACCTTTTGTTGCACGGCAACGATTTTTTCTTTCTTCACCTTGAACCACTTTTCCAACCATTGCCATTTGCCGAGTCGTCCCAACCAAAAGGAGGTCATGCCGCCCAAGGTGTTGCCCGCGCTTGCCAAAAGGACACACAACCACACGTCATTACCCAAGGCTATGTTGGCAACCAACAGGGCTTCGCTCGGAAAGGGCAGCACGGTGGAGGCAAGAAAGCTGCCGATGAACAGTCCCAACAGTCCGGAATGCTGAAGCATGCTTACCAACGGAGGTAGTTGCAGGTGTTGCCGTCCTTGTCGATATAGGTCATATCGGTTTGGGTCAACTTCTTTATTATGTAGCGTTTGGTTATCTGTTTATCGTCGACTATGATGAGGGTGTCCCCTTTAACGGTGTAGGTATTGTAGGTTGTGTTGCCGGAGCATTTGTCGACTATCAGCTGGGTGCGATCCTTGGCTTGGTAGGTGTATTTGGAAAACTCCATGTAGGATTGCTTTGCACACTCTTCCGCTGCGCTGTCGTTCACAACGTTGCTTTCTCTCCATTTGCCTTCGATAAGGTCGTTTTCCTCTATTTTTTCCTGACACGAAAACAGCATGCCGACCGGCAAAAGGATTGTCAGGGTTCTCAATATGGCTTTTTTATTCATTGTCATCAGTTTTTGTTTGTTGTTGTCTTTCTTCTTTTTCACGTTCTGCCTCTCTTCGTGAGAGTTTGTTGGTGGTTACGGTGTCGAACACAAGGAAGAGCAAAAAGAGTACAAAGTAGCTTACGGCGAATTTGACCTGTGTTTCCACTCCGAAAAGATACACCAATGCCAAAACGCATATGTAGATTATGAGTTTGAGCAATTTGCTTATCAGAAAGATGTGTACGAAGTTCACTTTCCTTTTTCGCGGCAGCAGATAGAGTGCCGAATACGAAAGGGCTGTGAGTGCGTAGAACATAATCAAGTACCAAGGTATGTTCGGGCTGAAAAATTCTTTCGGCAGTGCGAGTGCCGAAAACAAAAAGGCAAAGCATACGCAGATAGCGAAGATGCTCAACTTCGAAAAGTAGGTTGCCAAGGGGTATTTTTGCATATCTATTTTTTTGTCAGTTTCTTCAATGTGGCGTACAGCCCCGCGGCTATGGACAAGAGGCTGAGCGACACGGTGAAGAGGGGTTTTACTTTCGGTAACAAACTGTCCAATTTCCAGCCTGCATAAACGCCAGCAAAGACTATGGCAAGCAGTTCGAATGCTATGGCTGAATATTTGCCGTATTCTTTCATTCGTTTTTATTGTGCGGCGTATTGCTCTTCGGGTTTGACTGAATTTTGTCTGTCGATTTCGTCTTTCATTGTGCAATGACCCGAGAATTTGGCTCCGGGTTCTATGGAGAGTTGTCCTATGAGCAAATCGCCTTGTATGTCGGAGGTTTTGAGCAGTGCCAAAAGCCCTGCCACATTTATGTTGCCCTCAACACGACCTGCCAATTCGGCATTGCGGCTCTCGAGCGTGCCTTTTATCTTGCCGGTATGACCCATGTACAATTTGCCTTTGACAATCAGGTTGCCCTCTATCGATCCGTCGACTTTCATGTCGCCGTCCGAAACCACATCTCCCTTTATCGAGGTTCCTTTGCTGATGAAGTTGAACTGCTCGTTGTGTTCGTTATCTGTCATATTGCTGTTGTTGTTTCTTATTGTTTTACTTGATTTTCCGTGTTTTGTTGCGGGCTTTCCTCTTTTTGGGTTTCGTTGCTGTGCTGTGGCAGATACATGAGCTTGAAGAACTTTTCGTAGATGTCGATGTTCTTTCTGTTGTAGAAGGTAGGGTAATTCTGTATTGAAATCACAAAGTGGGTATAGCGGTCGGCATCGTAGGCGGTCAATAAGGAGGAGACGGAGTTGTAGTACGCCATGGCTTGCTCTCTGTTGCGGAACTTGCGGACAATCAGCATTTGTTTGGTCATGGTGAAAAGCATGCTTGTTGTCTGCAACTTTTGGTCGGGGTAGTTCTCTTGGTTGAAGAGCTTCACCTTGCCGTCCAATTCTATGGCGTCCATGTTGTCGTCGTCGAACAAAAGGACGTAGTAGTGCTGCATGTCCTTGAACTTGTACATCAGCATTTCGGCGTCCATGATTTCTTCTGCCCGGTTGTCTTTCTCCTCTTCTGTTTCGGTCGGCTCTTCCTTCTTTTGGTCGTCATTGCTTTCGGCTTTCGGCTTAGGGTGATAGGTAAGGTCTATCTTGCCGTCGGGATAGGCTGCCGCAAGGTGCTGCAACTGTGCTTCTATGATTGGAGCTATTTCGCTCTCGGTGTGGTTGTGCAGAATGAGCGTCAAATCCATGGCAAGCGAGTCTATGCCGTAGAGCCTGCCTTTGGAAAGGGCTTGAACGTAGAGTATTTTCGGAATGTAGGGACCGAATTTCAATGTGTCGATTGCCCTCTCGCCTGCCTCGATTGCCTGTTTGTACAAATCCTCTTGGTAAAGGCGATAAACATCGGAGTACAATTTTTCGCCCAAAGAGCCGGATTTGGCAATTTCGTTCCAATACTCCGGATTGCTTATCATCATGGCAAACTCGCTCTCGGGATATTCTTCCAGTATTTTGTTCTTGTAGAAATTCGAGTTGGGATACTGCCCCATCACATCGTATATGCGGTAAAGGTGATATGAGGAAGGCGGTATGTTTTGGTGTCTCGGATAGCGTCTTTGCAGCTCAAGAAAGGTTTCTACGGCTTTAATGTTGTTGTTTAAGCCTTGGTAGTAAATGTATCCGGCTGAAAGGAGTGCGTCGGCAATCTCTTCGTTGGCTGTATCCTTTTGAGCCTGTGTGTAGGGTATGTCTTTGGTGTAGTATTCCCTTGTTTCGGGGTTGTTGCTTCGGCTTTTGGCTGATGATGAAATGGCGTTTGAATCTATCGGATTGCCGTTTTCGTCGAGCATTTCAGCCATTTGATCGAAGTCGAACTCCTCTTCCTTGTGGCTCAATCGCCAGTTGTCTTCCAACTTTCGCTCGCCCCAAACGCGTTTGAACTCCATTTGACCCACCTGAACGGTTGCATTGTTGTAGAAATACCAGTTCGAGCGGTTGCTTTGGCTGAATTGGTCGTAGCGGGTCATGCCTGCCATGCTTGCCGCCAAGGCTTTGGCTTTTTGTTCCTCCTCTTCCTTTTCTTTTTTCTTGCGTTTGTATTCCTCAATGTAGGAATCTATCCTGCGGTTGAGTTCCTCCTCGCTCAATAGGCTCATTGCCAACAGACTGTCCCAACGTTCTATGCAACGAAGGTCTTTCACGAGGTTGCTCAACACCTTGTGGCGACTTTCTATGCCGGCACGGTTCGGATAATCCTTCGGCATCACGGCAAGGGCTGTGTCATAATACATTTGGGCTTGCTCATACTTTTCGAGCAAAGAGAAATAGGTGTCTGCCGCCCGCAGTGCCGAAGTCAGCTTCTGCGGACTGCTGCTTGCGGCGGCATGAACCGACTCTTCCCACTGCAAGCAGGCTTTGTCGATGTTCTTGTCCCTGAAATAGACCTCGCCCAAGGCATAGTAGACACGGTCTTTGTATTCGACGTTCTTTTTGTCGTTCAGCATCTTTTCAAGACGTGCAATGATGGATTTGCTGTTGCCTTTCTTGGGGTCGTAACACATTGCAAGGTTCAAGTTGGAGGCAAATTGCATTTCGTAATCCCCTGCCCTGCGTGCCGTTTTCTTGAAGCACTTTCCGGCTTGCTCGTAATCGCCTGCCTTTTGGTAAATCTGTCCTTCGATGAACAGAAGCCTTGTGTTGAGCTTGGGCTGAAAGAAAGTGAACTTACGCTTCTTGAAATACTCTAACGCCAAGGCGTTTTTGCCCTGAGCCAAAGCATTTTCGGCATAAACGGTGTAGAGAAAGTTGTTCAGCTTTTTTGGAGCTTTGCCCTCGTCCATCTTGTTCTTCACCTGGTCGAGCAGAATGTCGCATTCGCTGTATTTTTTGCACTTCGAGTTGGTCAGAGCGAGCCAAATCATGGGTTCGTACATCTCTTTCCTGTCCTTGTACTGCCCCATCAGCATGGAGAAAGTTGCAGAAGCGCTCTTGTAGTCCTTTGCGTAGAAACAAGCCTTGCCGATGAGCAAATAGGCATCGTCAATCTGAGGGTTCTTTTCCACCCCGGAGAACTTCATGGAGTGTTTCTTGATGACCTTGCTTCCTTTCTCTATGGCACGGTCGGTGTTCGATTTGATGGCGGCGGCATTCTCCGTTGTGCCGAGCTTGTAGATTGGCAGGATTTCGGAGAAGTTGTCCTTGTGAGCCTTTTCCAAGCTCTTCACACCCTCCTTCAAGGCTTGATTTCCGTTCCACCAGGCATTGTAGTGAGCCACAACGCTGTGGTATTGCCTGTTTATCCACTTGTCCTTGTGAGTAGAACAAGCCGTAATCAAAACCACTGCCGCAAAGGCAACAAATATATTGACGAATTTCCCTCTCAAACCCGATAATGTTCTTATCCCTTATAACTAACAAACTGCAAATTTATTTGATTTCTGCGAAAAAACAAGCCTCTATGCCCGAAAAAACACGCATTTGCTTGTTCGCACTCCGAAATTAGTGCTATATTTGCAGCAAATTTCATTACTAACGAATAACAACGTAATAATATGGCAAGAGTAAAAGCATTCAGGGGTTTGAGACCGCCTGTTGAGATTGCGGAAAAGTTGGCTTCACGTCCTTATGATGTGATGAACTCCGCAGAAGCAAGAGTAGAAGCAGCCGGAAATCCTTATTCCCTGCTCCATGTAACTAAAGCGGAAATCGATTTGCCCGAAGGAACGGACGAACATTCGCAAGCGGTTTATGACAAGGTGGTGGAGAACTTCAACAACTTCAAAAAACAAGGTTGGTTGGTGAAAGAAGACCGTCCCAAACTGTACATATACGCCCAAACGATGGACGGGCGTACCCAATACGGTATAGTAGGCTGCACACACGTTGACGACTACTTCAACAACGTGATAAAAAAGCATGAGCTTACCCGTAAGGATAAGGAAGATGACCGAATGATACACGTGAACATAACAAACGCAAACGTTGAACCGGTGTTTTTCGCATATCCTGCCCACAAAGAGATTGACCAAATAGTTGAAAACATCGTCAAAAACCAAAAGCCGGTTTATGACTTTGTTGCAAAGGAAGACGGATTCGGTCATACGTTTTGGGTGATTGAGGACGACGCTGTAACAAAACGTATAGAGGAAATATTCGAAAAGGAAATTCCTGCCCTTTATGTTGCGGACGGACACCACAGAACGGCGGCTGCCGCAAGAGTGGGACAAGAAAGAAGAGCTGCCAACCCAAATCATACCGGAAATGAGGAGTACAACTACTTTATGGCAGTAATCTTCCCGGACAGTCAGCTTAAAATTATCGACTACAACCGCGTTGTGAAGGATTTGAACGGTCTTTCCGATGCTGATTTCCTTGCAAAGTTGAACGACACCTTTGTTGTGGAGAAAATGGGCAAAGAAATCTACAAGCCTGGCAAACTTCACGAGTTCTCCATGTACCTTTCCGGCGAGTGGTACAAGTTGACGGCAAAAGAAGGCACCTACAACGATAACGACCCTATCGGAGTGTTGGACGTAACCATATTGTCGAACAACGTTCTCGACAAAGTATTGGACATAAAAGACCTTAGAACGTCAAAGAGGATAGATTTTGTAGGCGGTATCCGCGGTCTTGGCGAATTGCAAAAGAGAGTGGACAGCGGCGAAATGAAAGTCGCTTTCGCATTGTACCCTGTGTCGATGCAGCAACTTATCAACATTGCAGACTCGGGCAACATCATGCCGCCTAAAACAACTTGGTTTGAGCCTAAGTTGCGTTCCGGTTTGGTAATCCACGAACTTATTTAAGCGTAACCGAATTTCGGGACATAAATCCGCAGACCTGTATTCCCTTTGTGGTGCAAGCCTGCGGACTTTTTTTTAAGAACGAAAACGAAACAGAACAATGAAGCGACTGACAGAAGTATTATTTTTTGCATTCCTTGCAAGCCTTTTCTTTTCTGCCTGTGCGGAGGAGGAGAATGAAGATGCAAATCCGCCTGCGGGCAACAGGGTTTTGCAGGGCGAGTACATACGTTTTGCCTCCGGCTCGTTGCTTTGGGAAGCCGAAGCGGACGAACTCGGCAGTCTCTATGCCAAAACCTCCGATGTCGACAACCCGCAGTGGTACGACATTGTGGCATGCACCGAAGACGTTACGGATTTCAACATAGAGCTTTATCGGCATCACCTCTTCCTTCACGTAGATTTGAACGACGAGAAGGCGGTCGAGAGCTTCCGAATCATCTATTATAAAAACAAGAACACCGAACGCTTGGGCGATTTTGAACTCATGCTTCAAAGCATGAGCGGTACTCTTTCCATAGACATAGAGGGCGACAAGCTCTCCGGAGAATTTGTCGGCAAAATGCAGAACATGTCCGACCCTTCGGACGTAAGGCAGAGCCGCTTCACCTTTCACAGGCTGCCACTAAGCCCGACAGCCAAGCGGTAAAGCCTTTCGTTTCGGCACAAATAACGAACGGAACCCCGAATAAGGAGTTCCGTCCGCCTCTCAATTTTAGCATAAAACAAGAAAGAGCCGCAGCCCTATTTCTTTTCGTCAGTCTCTTTCGTCCGCATATTTTGGAGAAACGCCGTATTTGTTTTCACAGCGAGAGCTGTCGAGGCAACAGAAAACAAGCATCACCAACTGATACAGGCAGATAATCACCGTATATATCAAATACTCTCCCACCAACGCCCATGCATCGGTCTCGCTCATATCTTCAAAATCTCCGTCCGAATAACCGCTGACGGCAAGCATGACTGCTTTGGACACGATTGTAACAACGAAAATTAACTTCATTATCGCACCCACGCCCCACCACCAACCGCTTTTGCCGGTGTCGTGCAGACGGCGAAAGGTTAAAGGAATAACCGCCAAGCCGAGCAGAAGGCTCAACACGCTCAGTATTCCGCAAAAGGACAAAACAACCTGCGCAATCCAAACAACCAACATCGTCCACCAATATTCCGAACGTCTTGCCCGCCCGGTGAACTGAAAAATCTTACTCGTTGATTCCTTCAACGCTTCCGAAAAACTCAATGCTTCCATAATATGTTCAATCTTTATAAATCCTCTATCGCATGCCGGCGTACTGCCTCGCCGTTGAGCTTGTCCTTGTAAGCCAAAGCCACACGGCAATCCAAATCCTCTTGTGTTATTTTTAGGACGACCTCCCCTTTGTCGCTGCGGAACAGGCTTTCGTATTTACATCTGTCCATTTTGACATATTGCAACTTGTCGCCATCGTCCATGGGCAGACTGTAATTGTTCTGAAACTTTTCCGTGCATTGATAAGGCTTGCCGTACTTTTGCGAAAGCATGTCCTTCAATCGTTTGTAATCCCCGTGCAGATACTCCCATTTGTCCCGAACGGGAAAGGCTACAACTATTCTTGCAACCAAATCCTTGCCATCGAGGGTTTCCACATACAGCAAACAATTCGTGTAATCCGCAAAGTCGCCCCTCATCACAGCCGACAAACCTTTCTTATTCACCAGCTCGAAGCCCTTGCGCTGCATTCTTTTCACAAACAAGTCCAAACTGCCGTCGATGGGAACGCCCCTGAACTTCATATGATTGCTTTCCTCCATGAGGGCATCGTCGTCGGAAGCGGTCTCCGTTGTTTTCGTTTCTGTCTTATCTTTGGATTTGAACAACTCAAAGCCGGTATCCGAATCCAAGTAAGAAACCAAACTCCACACAAGCAAGGTCAAAATCACCGCAAAACAACCATACTTTATTACTTTCATAGTCTGCGTACCTGTTTGTTAAATTGCCTTGAATAAAACGTTTTCAAAGCATCGTTGCAAAGGTACAAAGTTTATTTCACACGCACAACATTTTTGCCCGTTTTTATTTCAAGAAATTTTTTCACCGATTCAGAAAAATAAAACGCCGAAAGAAAAAATTCTTTCGGCAAAGTAATTTATCGCAACAAAGCCTTGTC
>CAZSFV010000054.1:0-11420 GCA_964606345.1 uncultured Bacteroidaceae bacterium
AACTCGCGACCCCAACCTTGGCAAGGTTGTGCTCTACCAACTGAGCTATTTCCGCTTGTTTTGCGTTTGCAAAGATATATCTTTTTCTTGATTCCACAAAACGAAATCAAAGTTTTTCCAATTTTTTTTTGATGGCGTAGAGTTTATTCAAGGATTCTATCGGAGTAAGATTCTCTAAATCAGTTGACAAGATACTGTCTCTGATTTCGAGCAAAATTGGATCTTCCAACTGAATAAAACTCAACTGCATGCCGTCTGTACGTCGTTTTTCGACTTTTTTCTCCACACTTTTGCCGTTTGTTTCCTTGTTTTCAAGCTGAGAAAGTATGTACTCTGCCTCATCAAGTACCGATTTGGGCATTCCTGCCAACTTTGCTACATGTAAACCAAAACTCTGCTCACTTCCGCCCTTGTCTATCTTTCTCAGGAAGATTATTTGCTTGCCTGTTTCCTTTACCCTGACATGATAGTTCTTTATTCGTTCATATTGATGCTCCATATCTATCAATTCGTGATAGTGCGTTGCAAAAAGAGTTTTGGCTTTATGGCGATTGTTGTGCAAATATGAAGCTGTCGCCCAAGCAATGGATACTCCATCGTACGTTGACGTTCCCCTGCCTATCTCATCTAACAGAACCAAACTCCTGTCCGAAAGGTTGTTCAAAATGCAGGCAGTTTCGTTCATCTCAACCATGAAAGTACTCTCTCCTGAGGAAATATTATCGCTGGCTCCTACTCGTGTAAAGATTTTATCCACAATTCCGATTGTGGCTGATTTTGCAGGAACATAAGAACCTATTTGAGCCATAAGCGTAATTAGTGCCGTCTGCCTAAGATAGGCACTCTTTCCTGACATATTTGGACCCGTGATTATGCAAATCTGCTGCTTGTCCCTATCCAAAAATACATCGTTGGCAACATACTGCTCTCCGGGGGCAAGATTTTGTTCAATCACAGGGTGCCTGCCCTCTTTTATGTCTATGTCTGTTCCCTGCGTAAGTTCAGGTTTGGTATAATTATTTTCTTCTGCAACCAAGGCAAAGGATAGAAGGCAATCCGCATTTGCTATGATGTATGCGTTTGTCTTTAATGCGTCTACATACTTCAATATCTCCGACAGTACTTCGCGGTAAATAGAGTTTTCCAGCTGAGAAATGCCCTCTTGGGCGTTTATTATTTTAGTTTCAAGGTCTTTAAGCTCGTCTGTAATATATCGTTCTGCATTTGCAAGGGTCTGTTTCCTTGTCCAATCTTGCGGAACTTTGTCTTTGTGGGAATTGGTTACCTCCAAGTAGTATCCGAACACATTATTATAACCCACTTTCAGCGAAGGAATACCGGTTCTCTCACTCTCTCTGTTTTGAAGTTGTTCGAGTATCTCTTTGGAGTCGAAAGCCAACTTTCGCATTTGGTCGAGTCGTTCATCAACCCCACTTGCTATTGCCCCTCCTTTTGCAATATTGTTGGGAGCATCGTGTGCTATGTATTTGTCAAGGTATTCTTCCAAATCCTTACATGGATTGATTTTTTCAGCCTCTGCTTTCAGAACATCACTTTCGTTTTCCGAAAAATATGTTTTGAGCTTTTGTATTTCTCGTACTATGAATTTCAAGTTCAATAACTCCGAGGGTTGTATCCTCCCGAATGCCATGCGAGAAACTATGCGTTCCAAATCACCGATAAAGCGAATTGAATTTCGTACTTGTTCATTCAATTCATCGTTTTCAATAAAGGTTCGCACAATTTCTTGACGGACCTTTATCTCATCTATGTCCACCAAAGGTAAAACAATCCATCTCTGCAACATTCTGTACCCCATGTTGCTTTGTGTACGATTCAGTACGCTTAAAAGCGTCTTTGCCTTTTCGTTCATAGAGGATATAAGTTCCAGATTCCTTATGGTGAACTTATCCAACCAAAGATAACTCCCGGTGTTTATTTTCTTTATTCTGCTTATGTGGCTTATTTGCGTGTGCATTGTCTCTTTCATGTAGGTCAATGCCGCAGACGCAGCGATAACCGCCTCATCGCAATCCTCTATGCCGAACCCTTTCAAAGATTTTGTGCCGAAATGTTCCGTCAATACTTCGTTTGCATAGGCTATATTGAACACCCAATCCTCGTATGTCTTGATGTAAATGTCTGTTTGGTGGCTTTGCTGAAATTCTCTCAAATATTTTTTCTGCAGAACAACCTCCTTGGGCGAAAAAGACTGCAATAGTTTATCTATCTCATTCTTTTCCCCACTGCTTATAAAAAAATCACCCGTTGAAATATCCACAAAAGCAATTCCCGCTACGAATTTGCCGTAATGAATGCCACAAAGATAGTTGTTTACAGAGCCATCATTTGTTTTATCGTTGTAGCTCATGGATGGGGTTGCCACTTCTATAACCCCTCGCTTCACAATCCCCTTTACTGTCTTCGGATCTTCCAACTGTTCGCAAACCGCCACCCTTTTTCCTGCTCTTAAAAATTTTGGCAAATAGGTATCTATCGCATGATAAGGAAAACCTGCCAACTCGTTTTCATCGCCTCCGCCTCTCTTTGTCAGAACGATGCCGAGCAATTTGGCTGTTTCTACCGCATCTTGTCCAAAAGTTTCGTAAAAGTCTCCGACACGAAACAATAATATGGTGTCAGGATATTGAGCTTTCAAAGAATTGTATTGCTTCATCAGGGGAGTGTCCGAGACTTTCTTGCTTGCCATTTTATCGCGATTTTTTTTGCTGACTGCAAAGTTACAAAAGATTGACGAAAAGAAAATTTCGATAAATGAGGATTTGATTCTTCTATTCATTGTCTTGACAAGCCCCTTATGAAAACTCGTAAAGACGTAGGCTTCGCTTTGATTAAGCGGTTCGTAGGCTGCAAATGACATAGTTTTTCTAATTTTGCAACTTAAAATCATTTGAACAATGACAGAAATAGAGATAATAAATATAGGAGACGAGCTTTTGATAGGTCAGGTAGTGAACACCAACGCTGCCGACATGGCAAAAATGTTGAACAAAGCAGGATTCGACGTTAGGAGAACAAGCGTTATAGGGGATAACGAGGCAATTATTCGCAACAGCGTGCAATCAGCCATGCAAAGAGCCGATGTGGTGCTGGTTACAGGCGGACTCGGTCCCACCAAAGACGATATAACAAAAAAGGTTCTTGCGAAAGAATTTGACAGCACGCTGATTACGAATGAAGCCGTCCTCAAACACGTTGAGCAATACTTCGCAAGCAAAGGTTTGCCACTTACAACAATAAATGCAGAGCAAGCATTGGTTCCTGACAAATGCAGAGTGATATTCAATAAAGTGGGAACGGCTCCCGGTATGTGCTTCGAAAAATCTGGCAAATTGTTGTTTTCAATGCCGGGAGTGCCTTTTGAAATGCGTCTTATGATGAATGAGGTCATAGAAATCATAAAGCAACACTTCAAAAGCGAGGCCGTGGAATACAAAACCTTGCTTGTGTCCGGCATAGGCGAGAGTTTCCTCTCCGACAAGTTGGAAGACTTTGAAGCCGGTTTGCCTGATGGCATTTCGTTGGCTTATCTGCCGAAAGGCGGAACGATAAGATTGAGACTTACCGCCAAAGGTACAGATAAAGATAAAGTTCTCACCGGGCTTAACGAACAAACCAAAATATTGAAGAACTCGGTGGAGGAGTTCTTTATGGGCTTTGAGTGTGATAATATTGCAGAAACACTTGGGGAAATGCTGTTGCAAAACGACAAGACACTCTCCACGGCAGAGAGCTGCACAGGAGGGAACATTGCCCACTTGATAACTCTTGTCGCCGGCAGCAGTCGCTACTATAAAGGCAGCGTTGTTAGCTACGCAAATCAAGTAAAGGAAGGTGTATTGGGCGTTTGCATAGATGATTTGCAAGCACATGGAGCCGTCAGCAAAGAAGTGGTAACACAAATGGCAAAAGGCGTAAGGCGATTATTGAAAACCGACTACGCCATTGCCACATCCGGCATAGCCGGTCCATTAGGCGGAAGCAATGAAAAGCCCGTTGGCACGGTATGGATTGCCGTTGCAGGAGAGCGAGCCTGCATTGCAGAAAAATTCTTTTTCCCTTCCACGCGAGACAACTTCATCGAAAGAACCTCCAACCAAGCCATTCTCATGTTGTTACACAATATGAAACAGTTGTAGGTCTGCGATTGTTTCGATAAATCAGAATTGGAAATAAATAAAAGCTTGTATGTCTGCCGTCTTGAACTGATACAACATTACAGCAACAAGAATCGCTATAAGCAGTTGCAAGACGGTTGGAAATCCAATGAAAGACTCTCGTATTCCGTCCTTTGTTCTTTTGGGAAGTAAGTGTATCACAAAGCCGATAAAGATAAGAGTGAACGGTTTCCAATACGACATGAAGATTGCAGGTATTTGCCCAATATTATAGGCTGCAAACAGCTTCGCTATGATTTGGAGAGCAGTCTGTGTATCCGAAGCTCTGAAAAATATCCAGCATAAACAGACAAAATGAAATGTAACTATTGCCGATACCGTCCTCAAAAAAACATTCGTATCAAAGCCTTTCGCCACCTTGTGCAGCAACTTGTCAAATATCAAAGCCAGACCGTGCAATCCGCCCCAAATAACAAACCTCAGATTTGCACCATGCCACAAACCGCCTATGAGCATGGTGAGCAATAAATTCAAATATCGTCTAAACTGTCCCTTTCGATTACCTCCCAAACTTATGTAAAGGTAATCCTTAAGCCACGAAGAAAGGCTTATGTGCCAACGTCGCCAAAAATCGGTTATGTTTATGGATTTATAAGGTGAATTAAAATTCGGCGGCAATCTGAAACCCAATAGCAGAGCCAAGGCAATGGCAATATCCGTATAGCCGGAAAAGTCGCAGTATATTTGCAGGGAGTAACCATAAACCGCCATGAGATTCTCGAAAGAGGAATACATCTGCGGCATTTCGAATACCCTGTCCACAAAATTGACGCTTATGTAATCCGATATGACAATCTTCTTTATCAGTCCGTTCAAAATGAAGAACACACTCCAAGAAAATTCCCTCTCGGATACGGAATAAGGTTTCTCCAACTGCGGCAGGAATTCATTGGCTCTAACAATCGGTCCGGCAACAAGTTGAGGAAAAAAACTTAAATAGAATGCAAAGTCCACAAAGGAAGGCTGCCGAGCAATTCTCCCCCTGTACACATCAACCATATAGGAAATGGCTTGAAAGGTGTAAAACGATATTCCTACCGGCAACACTATTTTGTCTATGGAAAAGTGCGTGCCAAAAGTATTGTTTGAAAACAAGGCAAGATAATCCACAACCTTTACGTCTGTTGCAAAGTTGAGGTTTATCAAATCGACAATGAAGTAAGTGTATTTGAAATAGGCGAGGAATAAAAGATTGACTATTACCCCAAAAACGAGTACAAGTTTTCTTCTTCTGCTCGGTTTGAATAGCAACTTGCCTATCAAGAATGTCAAAATGCTTGTTGTCAACAACAGAATGACAAAGTTGCCACTCGAAAGGTAGTAGAACAACACGCTGACAACGAAAAGATAAAAATGCCTTAGCTTAAACTTATTCCTGATAGGGGAGTATATCAAAAGAACTATGGCGAAAAAAATCCAAAAGACAGCTTGAGTGAACAGTAGCGGATTGTCCTGCGAAAAGTTTAGGAAGTTCATTATGCCGGGTGTTTTTGTTCTTTTGTATTGGTTGGTCTATAATAAGAAAAGAGCATCTACTTTGCCGTAAATGCTCTTTCTTTTAGTGGGAGTAATAGGATTCGAACCTATGACCCTCTGCTTGTAAGGCAGATGCTCTAAACCAGCTGAGCTATACTCCCTAAGGTTGAAAGGAAAACTATTGCGTTTGTCCCTCGTTTGCGTTTGCAAAGATACAACGCTTTTCCCAATCCACCAAATCTTTTTTCGATTTTTTTTGCTTTTTCATATTTTCATAGCCTTTCGGCAGTCTAAAATGCGACCGTTTTCAAAGACTTTTTCCCCATTAAGATATGTTGCAACAATCTTATTGTCAAATATTTTGCCCTCAAAAGGCGACCACTTGCATTTCGATAGCAAAGAGCTGTTTGTAATCTCTGTTTTTTCGTTCGGATTTATCAGCACAAAGTCCGCAAAGTACCCTTTCTTTATGTAGCCTCTGCCTTTTATGTCGAATAATTTCGCCGGATTGTGAGCCATTTTCTCCACCATTTTGCAAAGAGACAGCTCTCCTTGCTTTACCAACTGCAACATCACAAGCAACGAATGTTGTATGGAAGGCACACCCGATGGGGCTTCAAAGTACTGTTTTTGCTTTTCTTCCCACGTGTGTGGAGCATGATCCGTTGCAATAATATCTATTTTGTCCTCCCGCAAGGCTCGTCTCAAAGCCGCTTTGTCGTTTTCGGTCTTAACGCTCGGATTACACTTTATGCGGTTTCCGTATTCTGCAAAATCCATTGCATCAAACCACAGATGAATAGGCGAAACCTCGGCTGTTATTCGTTTTGTCGAAACATCTCCGCTTTGTAGTAGAGAAATTTCCTTTTCTGTACTCAGGTGAGCTATATGAAGGCGAGTTCCATGCTCCTTTGCCATGCTCACAGCAAATGAAGAACTTTTGAAACAAGCCTCGGTACTTCGTATAAGAGGGTGCAAGTCTGCCGTGGCTTTGTCGGAGTACAGAGCCTTGTACCTTATTATATTGTCTTTTATTATGTCTTCGTCCTCGCAGTGGGCGGAAATAAGTCTGTCTGTAATGGAAAATATTTTATCCAACACCTTCCTGTCATTTACCAACATGTTGCCTGTAGACGACCCCAAAAAGAGCTTCAAGCCGCAACACTTTTCGGCAGATATTTCCCTTGCCTGTTCATAATTATCATTGGTCAGTCCGAAGAAAAAACCATAATTGCAACACATATTCTCTTTTGCAAGACTCAATTTCTCTTCCAAGCATTCCGAATTTGTTGTTGCCGGCTTTGTATTCGGCATTTCCAACACCGTAGTTACTCCGCCTGCTATTGCAGCCATGCTTTCCGAACGCATATCTGCCTTATACTCCATTCCGGGTTGGCGGAAATGCACATGAGCATCTATAACCCCCGGTATAAGAATAAGCCCTTTGCATTCCACATACTCTGCACCTAAAGGCAAATTGGATAGAGGCTCTTTCGAAAGTACCTCTATCCGATTCCCCTTAGTCAGTATGTTTATGTACTCTTCTCTGCCTTCGTTTACAACCAAGGCATTTGCGAAATACTTATACATTTTCCTTTGGCAATTCCGATTCCACCTCTGCGGCTATCGATTGGTCGACCAATATTCTGCCACAATACTCACACACAATGATTTTCTTATGCATACGAATATCCATCTGTCTTTGATGAGGTATTTTGTTGAAGCAACCGCCGCAAGCATCTCTGTCAACCGTTACCACAGCCAAGCCGTTTCTTGCATTGGAACGGATTCTCTTGAAAGCCGTCAAGTATCTTTCCTCTATGAACTTCTCGTTCTCTGCAGCTTTCTCCATCAGCACTCTTTCTTTTTCCTCGGTCTCCTTTATGATTTCGTCCAATTCCGACTTCTTTACCTCCAAATCCTTGAGCTTATCCTCATACTGCTCGGTGTACTTCTCTATCTCTAACTTATACTTCTCTATGTTCGCCTTAAACTCACGTATTTTTTTCTCGCAAAGCTGCTTTTCCAATTCCTGAAACTCAATCTCCTTGGCAAGGGACTCATACTCTCTGTTGTTTCTTACGTTGTTCTGTTGATCCGAGTATTTGGCAACCAAGGCTTCACTTTCCTTTATTTTCTGTTGCTTTTCGGCAATGGCATCTTCGCAAGAAGATATTTCGTTTTTGAACTTGCCTATTCTTGTTTTCAAACCTTCCGTTTCGTCCTCCAAATCCTGAACTTCCAAAGGCAGTTCTCCTCTGATGATTCTGATTTTATCGATTTGTGAGTCGATTTGTTGCAGCTTATACAAGGCTATCAATCGTTTCTCGACCGCCAAATCCGCCTCATCATTTTTGAATGCAGGCTTGGGAGCTTCTGCTTCTTTTACTTTCTTTGCCATCTTTATATATATTATATGTACTTCACTCTGTTAGGTGCTTCGTCCCAAAATAAGGGTACAAAATTACAAAATTTCTTCGATATTATCGAAGCTATGTGTTGCTTTACTATTGCCTCGCTTTCGAAGTGTCCTATATCGGCAAGTAAGATATGATTCTCCGCATCGAGAAATTCATGGTACTTCAAGTCTGCCGTAAGATAACAATCTGCCTCCTTTGCCAATGCAAGAGGAATGAACTCCGCACCGCTCCCGGAGCATATTGCCACCCTTTTGATTTGCCTGTTTTTTCCGCTCACATACCTTATGGTATGTATGTTCAGCGTTTTCTTCACTTGTTCCAAAAACGCCCTTTCCTCCTTTGCTGTTCTCAACTCGCCCACTCCGCCTATGCCGAAATACAGTCCATCGGCTCTTTCCCCAGAAAACGGAACAAAATTCTCAATACCGAGAGTTTTTGCGAGCAAAGTATTAACTCCGTCTGCCGCAGCATCAAGGTTTGTGTGAGAAGAATAAAGGGCAATGCCGTGTTGCAAGGCTTTAAGCAGGCATCTGTTTACATTAGTGCTTGGAAGCAGATTTTTCACTCCCCTAAAAATCAAGGGATGATGAGAAATTATCATGTTGCAAGACTTCCTTACAGCTTCCTCTATTACGCTCTCACTCACATCAAGGCACACAAAAACACCTGTACACACATCGTCCTTGTTTCCGCAAAGCAAGCCCGCATTATCAAAACCTTCTTGAAAGGACAGAGGGGCAAGCTCTTCCATTGCATCAATTATTTTACCAATACTTACCGCTTCCATTTTTTGAGATTACATGAATACGTCCAAATGCTATGATACACAAACGACTTTTCCAAGAAAAAGAGTGTACCGACAAGCCTTTTTTTTGCAATTTACACAATAGAAGACCGTAAGATGTGGCGATAGAACGACATGAAAAAGTGGAGACCTTTTCGCTCACCTTGCGTTGGTTGCTCTTGTTGGTCTTATGCGACAACCGGCTTATGCGTCGTTTTATTTGTGCTGCTTGCCGTGGTTATGGTTAAACGCCTCTTGCAAAGCCTTTCGGGTCTGTTTCGTGGCGCTTGCTACCCTTGGCAATGCAATCGTTCACCCTAATCTTACCTTAAGAAAGAATGTATCTTCTCTTTTGTGCTTGTTCTGATTTGACTTGGGTTAAGGGTGCAAAGGTGCAAAAAATCCATTTGCGCAACCGATATAAGAGCTTACCTTTCTGTCTCAATACCGGGCGGTTTCTTTTGAGTCGGAATAAAATACCGTCTTTAATGGTTGTATTGTGTTGTCTTGCAGCATTGTACTACAAGTTAAAGGCGAGAGAATAAAAATAGATGCGAACGAATCAGCCTTTGGCGGAAATGAATGGCTGATTCAGAAAAATGAATCAGCCAAAGAATTTTTTGAATCGGCGATTCATTTTCACGAATCGGCGTTTCGTTACAGGCGGGTGTTTTATCGCTTGCTCCAAACGCTGGGTGAAAGGATTGCGAAAAAGGCGTATATTTCCAATCTGCCTATGAGCATAAGGATTATGATGATGTATTTTGACAGGCTCGACAATTCGTTATACGAAAAGCCTTCGGCAAGCGAACCCATTACCGGTCCGATATTGCTTATCGAGGCGGCAGAAAGGGCAAAGGCGTGCATGAAGCTGTTGCCTGTCATGGTCAGACCTATAAGTCCGAAAAGGAAAATGACAAAGAAAAGAAAGAAAAAGCCGAATACAAGATTCACGGCACTGTCTTGCAGGGCTTTGTTGTTGTAACGAACGGGGATTATGGCACGAGGGTGAAATACTCTCTTCATTGCAACGGGTATGTACTTCAAAAGGATTATGGAGCGAATGATTTTCAGCCCGGTGGAGGAGGAAGCCGAACAGCCTCCTATGAACATAAGCAACACAAGCCCGGCAGAAACAAAAATGCCGAGTCCCGGGGCTTTCAAATCGAAGCCGGTACTGCTCAGGGTCGAGACAACGTAGAAAAAAGAGGTTTTTATGCTCTGCAAAAAGTTCATGTTGCTCTTCGAAAGAAAGTAAAGTGAAAAACCTATTCCGAAAACAAGCGTCATAAGGCTGTACATTCGCAGTTGTTCGTCTCGAAAGACCTTTCCCCACCTGCCTCTCACGAACCATATCAACAGAAAGTAGCTTATGCCGGAAAGAAACATGAATACCATGACGACTACTTGCGAATAGTCGGAATAGGAGCCTATATTGCCGTCGGCAACTGAAAAACCGCCCGTCGAAATGGTGGAAAAGGTGTGGCAGAGTGCTTCGAAGAAGTTCATGTCTCCAAGGCTCAGAAGTGTGCAACAGAGAATGGTGAAACCGGTATAAATGCCGAATATTCTGTAAACCGTACTCTTTATATGGGGACGCTCTTTTTCTTTTTCTATGGAGTTGAACTCTGCGTTGAAAAGGTTTTTGGAGCCATCGGGAAAGTTTCTGACAAAAATGATGACGAGCATTGCAAAGCCCAATCCTCCTATCCATTGGGTGAGAGAACGATAGAACAGCAAGCCTTTGGGAACGGTTGCCATGTCTGCTATTATGCTTGCTCCGGTTGTTGTGTAGCCCGAGTAGGATTCAAAAAGAGAGTTGACAAAAGAGAATTTGGTCAGAATGAACATATAGGGCAATGCTCCCAAAAAAGGAACCACAAGCCACATCAGCCCGACTATCAACCGCCCGTCCTTTTTGGATATGCGACAAGTGAAGTTCTTGTTCTTGTATGTGGTGAACAGTCCGAGCAGAAGCATGGCGAAACTTGCGGAAAAGAAGAAAAGGCTTTCCTTTTCTTCATAAATGCAACTTACCACGCCCGAAACAAGAAAGGCAAAGCACAGGAGCAACAAGTTATTGCCCAGAATGTAGAGAAAAATCCCTCTGTTGAGGTTGCTTTTCGGCAATCGCATTTGTTCTTACCTAATTAAAGAGTTTCATCAGCTTGTTTGCCGATTCGGGTATGGTGAAAGCCACAACCTTGTCGCCGGCTTGTATTTGCACGTTGCCCCTTGCTATGTATGCAACGTTGTTTCTGATTACTCCGCCTATGTTCACACCTTGCGGCAAGTCCAATCGCATTATTTGTTTCTTTGTGATGGGTGAACCGTCCTTTACCAGCACCTCCACAACTTCGGCATCTATGCCCGACAACCACTTGCTCGAGGTTACGTCTGCCCCGAGGGTGAAACGTGCAATGTAGCTTGCGGTTATCAGTTTTTTGTTTATGATGGTGTCTATGCCGATTTCTTGCGACACGTCTATGTAGCTGACATTCTCAACCAAGGCTATGGTTTTCTTTACTCCCTGTTTGTGGG
>CAZSFV010000055.1:0-11152 GCA_964606345.1 uncultured Bacteroidaceae bacterium
ACCAAGTTACTATTGTTGCGAAGTTTATTTCCTATTTTTCTCCCATCGATGCCCACCGGATTGGAATTGCTATTTCCGTTATTTGTTGATTGATTCCTTTGGCTTGAACCGTTATCATCATAACCAAAAACTTGTCCCATTTCGTCAACGCTCTCTTTTATTTTCTGCCAACAATCCTTTAACTCTGTCTGACTTTTAATTTGTCGTTGCAAACGGTTATTATCTTGTTGCAAACTATTATTCTTCTGTTTTTCGTTTTCCATTTCAGTTTTGATTTGCTTACGGTCTTGTGTTGTCTCTGTCAATTTGTTTTTCGTTTTGGCGAGTTCGTCTTTTGTGGCTTTAAGCTGCTTTCTAAGAGGCTCGATTTGCTCTTGATGTTTGGGGAATTCCTGTGCAAGAATTGCTTTTCCGTTTGCAAACAACTCGTCCAAATACAAGTCGCAACCGTATTCCGAAACATGACGCTGCAATTCTTGTCCTCCGTTTCCTATTTTTGTTTTGCCGCTACCGTTCCATTTGGTAAAGCTTGCACTAAAATTCTTTTGAAGAAGCGTCTTAAAAGTGCTGATTAATTCTTGGCATTTGTCTTCACGTAGACTAAACTTGCTGATAGTGTACTTTCTGTTCTTATCTGTAAATTCTCCAATAAATCTCTCGCAAATCTGCTCGAAAAATTGATAAAGACGGGAAAGGTCTTCGCAATAGTGTTCATTTACTCCGAGTGTAACGGCAAAGTAACTTCCAGGACGAGTATTGCAACCAGACATTTGCGGTATGAAGTATGTATAATAGAACCAATCAACATTCTGACCGGCTCTTGCTTCCACTAATAGAAAGCAATCTTTACCTTTGCTATACCTTTCATTGTATAGCTCTTCACAGTATTTCGCTAAATCCTTATCACCATAAAAGTCATTTCCCTCCGGCACTCCACTTATTGCTACCGACATGTTTTTTGTTTCCATCACTTACCCACGTTTTTAAGTATCTTTTTCCATAGGTTCTTCGGGTAATTGTCGCTGCCCTCACTAAATTTAACATCTCGACTTCCTTGATGATAAACACCTGTGCTGAAAGGCACAAAATCGCAACTGTACGGCTTGAACCAACTGATGATAGGACGGGTTTCCTTAAAAATGTTAAACAAACCGGGATACATACCGCCACCTCCTTTTATAGAAGATAGCATTTTCATATATTCGCCCGTATTAACATACCCTTGCGACTTTATAACCTGCCCTACTTTATCCACCTTGTTCCCGAGAAAGATTACTCGATCCCTCGGGTCTATCTTCGTTTTCAATCGTTTTATCCTATCCACGTAATTTGCCCTATCGTTGGGGTCTCTCCAATCTGGTTCCAACAAAATAACCCATACTTTTCTATTAGGAAGAGTTTGTATTTTATCGAGGTATAGCGGGCTGTCATCACTCGGTTTATTGGGATTGAAATACAACTCGCCGGGAGCTTCCAAGATTTGACATACAGGCTCACCTGCATTGCGGGTTACGCTTACCAACATGAAAGACAAGTTTGACGTACTTTTTGCGGCAGTTTCGCTATTCAGCATCTGAGGGAAATCCTCACACATTTGCTTATAGTCCATATCGTCGCTCGGTCTGAAACTACGTATCGGCTGAATCATATACGAACCACCGGGAATGCTTTTCAAATAACGTGATAGTCTTACAAGCGTCATTGTCTTTCCGCACGCCGGAGGACCAAACAAAATAACTACAGGAGTTTGTCGGTCAGAGATTGTAACATTTATATCGTTGTAATTGTCGTAAGTTCTCATTGCCACATCTTGTTCATGTGGCATTTCCTGCTGCTGATAATCCCCTTCCAAGTCTTCCGTCTGTTGATATTCTTCATCATCAACCATATCTATCGGTTCTTGCACCTCTTCAGATGCTACATCTGTATTGCTGCGATTTTCTTCATCGCCAAAAAAATCTGCCATGGTTTTTATTTTTTATTGTTTATACTCGTTGAACTAATCGTTTTCCTTGAATGACACATTAAAGAAACAGAATGCGGCAAGGTCTATGACCAAAGAGAAAAGAATCCAATACACCAAGCCATAATCCGTAGCTTTGAACTTGCCGTTAAAGAGATCCGCCCACACCTTTGTAACATTGGTTAACCTCTCGGAACTATATCCGTTGTAGTTGTTCTTTATGCCTTTGGAGGCGAGCGTTTCCGAGGCTGTGAGTATCAGCTGGCGGGACTGTGTTAAGGTCTCTTCGCTGTCGTATTCGGAGTTATCCAGATTCGATATATTGGTGTTCATGTTTTTGATTTGAACTTTCAGCTCCTTTGCTTCTCTTTGAAAGTTCTTCATGTGGTTTACCAACTGCAATGCTTGCTGTTCGTGTTGTATTTTCAGCTGACCGTCTATCTGATTGGAATAAAACTTTATTGCCGTGTTGATTTCTTTTTGGCTGCGACCTATGTGGGAAAGTCGGGTAATGGTTCCTATTTTTATTCCCAACTCCTCCTCAACTTTCTGCAAGCATCGCTCAGCATTATCACCTACTCCCGGACGTTCGGGGTGTTCTATCTCTGCTTCCAAAGCCGTTTTTGCCGCATTCACTTTCTTTACTTTGTTGCCAAAGTCTTCATTAAACTTTGCCTCGGCAACATCCTTGTCTGTCAACTGCTTAAATTGGTTTATCAAATACAGTTGTTCGCTCTTTGCCGTTGGCTTTGACATCTTCATGTAAAAAAGCGCGTGAACATTTGTCGGAAACGAAACCAGCAACCATGTTACCAAGACTATGATAAGTCCACCAACGAGCTTGCTTCCTCGTTTATCCATAATTATGTTTCTGTTGAAACTGTCCGCTATCATCTTTGTTCCGTACGACGTCAGCACATAAATTCCGACAACGGCTATCCAAAGACACCATTTCGGTATCCCCGGAAGTGAAAGATGAATACTATCTACCGTAAGGTAGCAACTGACCGCTGCAAATGCCACAAAGGCAAGCAGACAGATAATCTGAAAGGGTGTTTTTCTTCCCATCTGTATGTGTTTTTTTGCTTGTCCCGGTGGTTCGGAAGGAACGTTAATATTCAAAAGCAACACTTAGGAAGCGTGGAACCACCTGCTTGAATACTAACATCTGAAGGTCCTAGGAAAACCCGATACGTAATAGTAAAAGAAAGCAACAGCAGTTCCACGCCTGTGGCGTGAACCCGCTGTGCCTCGTTCTACGTATCTTGAAAATTTCCTAGGTTTTCAGATGTAGAAGAAGCACACTAACGCTTCACTTGTTTCAAAAACAAATCAAACGGAACATTCCGTTGAGTTTGCAAAAGTACAACTTTCTATCGAATATGCAAATTGAATGCAAGTTTTTCATTGCGACTTTATGCAAAAACCCGACAGCATAAGCAACTATCCTCTTTTCCAAAGGGACACACAACATATCAAACCCGGCAATCATTAAATTTGCACAAGCAATAGTCGTGATGTTTCAACAGTTTGTGTAATACAGCAGAGCCTAAACGTTAATAAGTCCTGCAAAAAATTTGGCAGAATCATAAATCCAACATATCTTTGCAAACTGAAAGCAAATCTAATTCTAAACAAATTACATATGAGAAAGACAAAACTAAAAGCGTTATGCATCTGTGCGGCAGTGTTGCTTGCAGGTTCTGCCGAAGCTCAGATTTTGAACAAACTTAAAAATGCAGCCGAAAAAGCCAACAAGGTTGTCAAGGCTCTTGAAGACGACGAAACCTCATCGAAAAAGGCAACAAACTCGTCCGACAAACAAAACAAATCCACCGAAAACAATGTTGGGAAAGCATACAAGGCAGTTGTATCGGGCAATGGAAAGACGGTGTATGTAAGTCGCGATAACGGCAACAACCGTAACGATGGAAGCAAAACATCTCCTTACAAAAATCTTCAAAAAGCCTTAGACGAAGCACCTGCAGGCTCAGTGATAATGGTAGCCGAGGGAAACTACTATGGCATGCTTAATTGTGGCAACATCAATATCACAAAGCCTGTAACCATTATGGGAGGTTACAGTTCGGATTTCTCGAAAAGAGACATTCTGACATACAGAACCATGATACAACCGACTCCCGAATCAAACGGTTCACACACTTTGAAAGGTACAATAACACTCACAAGCATAGTTGCACCGAACGACAATGTGGTTTTGGACGGTCTGATTATAGACAGAGGCAACACCGTTTCCTATAACAAGAACGGCAAAGGACAACCGCAAGGAGTGCAATCGGCACAAATGAATCCAATCGGAACAGAGGGCGTAGGCGGAGAGAACCTCAGCGGAAGAGTATTCACCAAAGAGTCCTCAGAAATATATTTCAACGGAGAAAAGGGAGTTGTGAACAATACCAATGTAATAATCCGCAACTGTGCCTTCATCAATGCCCCAAATTATGCCATACTCGGCTTATTGAAAGCCGGTTCTCTCACTGTCGAGAACTGCATATTCGTAAACGTACGTATGGCTGCAATGGACGTCAGAGGCTCCGACCCTAAGGTAATGACTCCCGTAACAATACGAAACAACACCATACTCTTCACATGGTCAAGATTGAAAGACCTTGCCAGCATGGGCTACGGTTACCGAATGCAACCCGGCACATGCAACACCATAGAGCGAAACATAATCGGTTGTTCCGTCTTCTCGGGCTTGGATCGCACGCACATAGACTCCGACAAGAACCGCGAAGCAATGAGAAAGGACTACGTGAACGACAATATCTTCTTCCTAAATCGTCAAACCGACCTTACCCTCCCGGGAGGCGGCATGTTACTAAGAGTTAAGTGCAACGACTTTGACGACGTGGAACAGTTGGCAGGAACAAAAGGCAACAAATCCCTCACCGACCCTAAAATATTCGACGGCAAGATAGACAAAGCATACTTGGAAGGCTTCATCAACTTGGAATACAAAGAATCGTGCGATGCTGATTACAATTCCTCCGCAAACACTTTCCGCCAAGCCATGGGCTTGAACATGACAGGCACAATGACAAGCGAAGGCAGTATGTTTGCAAACCGTTATCCATGGCAAGAAGCACTAAAGCTCTTTGGAGCAATGTCCGGCTACGGTGCCCAACTGCCTAAATAAGTCTACTTACAAAAAAACATATTGATAAGGGAGCTTTCCGCTCCCTTTCTTCGTTAGAAGGCAAAAAGAAATGCAAACAATACCTTTGTTTTTCAGGGCAGCAATACCGATAGTGCTTTTGGTGCTGATGTACACCAGGTCCTTAGGATTATGGCTAAGGAGTATAGATACTTTTTTTCATGAAGTGTCGCATGCCTTGGCTGCACTTCTTTTGGGAAACAAAGTAAAAGAAATACGTTTGGAGCAAACCTCATCCGGCAGCTGTCGCAGCATGAGCAACAACCCTCTGAAAACCGTATTCGTTGCCCTTGCCGGCTACACCACCTGCTCACTTTCCCCTCTTCTTATAAAATACCTGATAGAGCAACACCACATGCAAATCGGCTTTCTGTTGCTTACCATACTTGCTTTCAGCGTTCTGTCGCTGTATATGCGAAACACCTACTCCATTGTGTGGACAACAGTATTTGCCGCCCTCAATCTTTCGTTCTACCTTATGCCATTACCCGACATTGCCAACATATACATATACTATACCTACCTATGCATAATCGCAATAGACAACACCACAGCCTGCCTGCATATATTGCAACTCTCCATCTTCACTCCCTCCCAAAGCGGCGACTGCGCCCTACTCGGCAAAACCACTCACATTCCGCCACTGCTCTGGGCCGTTCTCTTCAATGCCGTAAACATACTCATACTGCTTCGCTTGATGAAAGCTATATTCTATCTCTAATAATAACAAACAAAATCCTACAACAGATGCTCTGCAAGCAACTTCCGCTACGCTTCGTTTTCGGCGGTGTAGAGGTGCATTATGCAGTTGCGACAGTCGAAAGAAAGTCGGTATTTGTGCTTTTGATCCGTAAGAAAAAGGTCCTCTCTTTGTTCTTGTGTAAGATTGTTGCGGCGTAAACAAAGGTTGATATTATACCTTATGCAGTTGCGACTTCGCATCAGCTCCACCTCACCTTTCTTGTGCGTAAGCTCATAGGCAGGTTCTATTTCCTCAACGGCATTCCGTCGCAAAAATTCCTCACTCAGACGGTTGGACACATTGCTTCGGTAGTCTGTTTTTTTGCAACTTATGCTTTCAATTTCCTCCGTCTTGATTTCCATCGTTTCCTTTCGGCGATTATGGTGCTGTATGGTCTCTGTCAATCTCTCTGTACAAGCCCGCCGCAGAGCGTTGATTTGTGCGGAGGTAAAGAAATAGAACTCCGCCGGTTCGTACAGAAGTTCGGTCAACCGAAAGTTTGTTCCGCCCATTTTCGAAAGCATGGCTTTCAGCTTATCCACATATTGGTCTGTGTTGCGAGCCTTTTCCAACGGAAAGTCGGCTTCCACGGCGGCACTCAAACCGTTTTCCGTTTCCATTGTAAGGCAAAGCACTGACTCACTGCCTTTGTTTATGACACGGATACAGGCTTTGAGGTCAATCACCCTGGCTTGTCGAGAACTGAGAACGGCTTGTTCAAAAGCCGTATCACGGTTTCTATAGAGCTTGATGCCTGCTTTTATATTTGTCAAGGGGCGGTTTGTATGCACAAAAACAGCGTTTTGCCGCTTATCTGTTTTGCCGTCATATTGCGTAAGCCGTTTTTCGACACGGTTAACAAGAAATCCGTCCGATTTGTCGGCAATTCTGTACACTATACCGTCGCCGGGGTGCAATTCTTCCGAACTCTCGACACACAAAACACGGTCTTTCTCCACCGACAACACCTTTCCGACATAAGAGCCACAGCTTTTTGTATTGTTCAAATCACCGGTCGGTTCAGTCTTTCCCTTAAGATTAAAGATTGTAAAGCCGCGATTGAAGCTGCGTGAGGGCGATGGCGTGAAATCGATTCGAACTCTTCCGTACGAAGAACGGCTGTATTCGCTGTGCTTTTTGCAGAACTCGTCCAACAACAGGCTGTAATAAGCTGTGATATTCTTCACATAAGCAACATCTTTCAGCCGACCCTCTATTTTGAAACTCATTGCACCACCTTTCAAGATAAGCTCGTCCAACAACGAAGAGGCATTAAAGTCTTTCATGCTCAAAAGAGGGGCATTGCGAACAAGGCATTTGTCCTTTGACGTATAGAGCGAGTAATTACTTCTGCAAGCCTGGCAACAGTTTCCACGGTTGGCACTCCTGCCGGTGAGGTATTCGCTCATGTAACACTGCCCGCTGAACGAACAGCACAAAGCTCCGTGTACAAAAACCTCCAATTCCATATCGGGAAATGCCCCATGTATGTCGGCAATTTCCTCTATCGACAATTCTCTGGCAAGCACCACACGACGAAAACCTATTTCTCTCAATATGCGAATCTTCTCCTTGGAAGAACAATCCGCCTGAGTGGAAGCATGCAACGGCAGTTTTATGTCATTCAATTCTAACATTGCGGCATCTTGAACGATAAGAGCATCAACCCCAAGCTCCGAAAGAGTGTGCAAAGCCTTTTTTGCCTCGCTCAATTCGTCGTCATAAAGAATCGTGTTCATGGTTATGTAGACCTTGACGCCGAAAAGATGTGCATACTCCACAGCCTTACGAATATCCGTCGCCGTATTGCCCGCTGCCGCTCTTGCTCCGAAGCGTTCAAAGCCCATGTAAACGGCATCGGCTCCTGCATCAATGGCAGCAACTGCCGTTTCAAGGTTGCGGGCAGGCGAAAGCAATTCTATTTTCTTTTGTTTCATCTGTTCAAAAAGCCGTTATGTGATTCGTTCCCCGTGCTTTCAATAGTCTTAAAAACGCTTTTCGAATGCTTGTCCGTCAAGATAAAGACATTATTATCAGCACCTGTGCAGCCATCACTCTGAGAAACATGCTCAAAGGGTAAACCGTGGCATAAGCAACCGCCGGTTTGTCGCTGCCCGACTGCTCATTGGCAAAGGCGAGTGCCGGCGGGTCTGTGCTGCACCCTGCCAAAAAGCCACAAAGCGAAGGATATGCCACATGGTATTTCTTTACCGCTATGCAGCCTACCGTTATGAGCGGCAGAAGCGTTATTGCAATTCCATAACATGCCCAGACCCAGCCGCCGGAGGCTATTGCCGAAAAGAAGTTTCCGCCTGCCGACAATCCGACAGAGGCAAGAAAAAGGGCAATACCGCATTCTCTGAGCATCATGTTTGCAGAAGTGGTGGTATAGGTAACGATTTTGTAATACGGTCCGAAACGTCCCATAAGTATTGCTACAATCAAAGGACCTCCTGCAAGTCCCAACTTGACGCTCTGCGGCAAGAAAGGGAACGAAATGGGAATAGAACCGAACACAACGCCTATTGCTATGCCGAGAAATATGGGTATAAGGTTTGGAGAGTCCAATCGCTTCATCTGATTGCCCAAAAGCGACGACACCTTTTCCACTTTCGATTGCTCACCCACAAGCGTCAACCTGTCGCCCGTCTGCAATACCAAGTCCTTTGCCGCAATCAAATCTATACCGTTTCGATTCACCCTCGTTATGGTAACCTTATAGAGGCTGCGAATATGCAAAGAGCCTATTTTTTTGCCGTTCACCTCCGGTTTTGTAACCACTGCACGGCGAGAAACGAGTGTGTGATCCGGCGTTTCCCAGTCCTCCTCCCCTGTTTCTACCTTGCTGCCGAGCAACATGACTACCGCCTCCTCATTATCGGAATTTGTTACAAGCCGCAAGGTGTCTCCTGCCTGCAAAACGGTATCGTCGTTTGCCGCCTCCACCTTTCCGTCCGCATGTCTGACCCTCGAAACTACCACCGTGGTTTTGAAATTTCTCATTATATCGGAAAGTCGTCTGCCTACAACGCCTTGGTTCTCTACAAAAACGTGCAGTTTGCTCATCTTGGGTTTTTGCTTTTCTTCTTCCTCGTCCTGCGATTGCAAAGAGGGCTTCATGTTGCAAAGGAACTTCACTATATAGGGTGAAAAGATTATTCCCAACACACCCAAAGGGTATGCCACTGCATACGCCGTGGCAAGCAAATCGACCAAAGACGCATCTGTATCGGCAAGCGTGGCTTGTGCCGCACCAAGCGAAGGAGTGTTGGTTACAGCTCCCGAAAGCACTCCGGTCATTGTGCTTAAACTCTCACCCGAAAGCAGGTGTATTACATATGTAACAACACACGAAAGAACCACGGCAGAAGCTGCGAGCAGGTTAAGCGACAGTCCGCCCTTGCGAAGCGAAGCAAAAAAGCCCGGACCGAGTTGCAAGCCTATCGAATAAACAAACAGTATCAAGCCGAAGTCCTTAACAAAGGTCGAAACAGCCGCATTGGGAACAAAGCCGAAATGTCCGAGAACTATTCCAACAAATAAAATCCACGTAATGCCCAAACTTATGCCGCAAACCTTCAACCTGCCGAGCATTATGCCCACAGCAATGGTAAACGACAACAACAAAACCGACGAAGCCACGGAACCACCCGTAAGCAATTCATAGAACCAACTCATAAATAGAATATTTCAAACCCTAAATCTGTTTTACGAACATCTATTGCACAATCGGGGATAAGGAAGTGGCGAAAGGAAAAACACCTAACAACTTCGAATGAGACCTGTAATCGAATAAATACACCCTTAACCATATCCTTATCTCCCGAAAGATACAATCTGTCAACAAAACGGCAGGTCTTCTGACTCGTATCTCGAAAGAACCTCCTTCCCATTCCGAAAGAACAGTGGATAACGGTTCTCGATTTATCCGATACTTACAGCTACGGGTTTAGTTCCTGACTTGCACAGGATTCCCTTTCAATTCACCAAAGGCGAAACCGCTTGTTTGTCGTTGCAAAGGTAGCATATATTTCCCGACCGGCAAAACAATCTGCAGTAAAGAAATACCGCAGTCTTAAATCAACAGTCTTTTGTACATCTGTATGGTATTCTCCAATCCATAATAAAGAGCATCGCATATGAGTGCATGACCTATGGACACCTCCTCCAAATTCGGAATCATTTGGTGAAAGTACTGCAGATTCTCAAGGTTCAAACCATGTCCTGCATTCAAACCCAATCCGCATTCGGCAGCCTTTCGTGCCGCCATTACGAACTTTGCTATCGCTGCCTCTCTGTTCTGCTTGTAGTTGTCCACATAACTCTCCGTGTAGAGTTCCACTCTGTCGGCTCCGCAACGCTTTGCGCCCTCCACCATTGCACAATCCGCCTCCACAAAGACGGAAACCCTGCATGTCTTTTTCAGTCTGCCGACTATCTCTTTCAGTTCCGCTTCTCTTTTCACCGTGTCCCAACCTGCATTTGAGGTAAGCACATCGGGAGCATCTGGAACAAGCGTTACCTGAGCCGGTTTCACCTCCTCTATCAAAGCCATGAACGCTTCGGAAGGGTAACCCTCTATGTTGAACTCCTCTGTCAATACCGGTTTCAACGCTCTCACATCGCTGTACCTTATATGTCTTTCATCGGGACGAGGGTGAACCGTTATTCCCTCTGCACCGAATTTTTCACAATCCAAGGCAACTTTGACCACATCGGGCAAATTTCCGCCCCGGGCATTCCTTATGGTTGCCACCTTGTTAATGTTAACACTCAATCTTGTCATTTCTGTTTCGATTTCCTTCTCTTTGAAGCAAAGCCGCTTCGGCTTGCAAATTTACAACCAAAATTCAAACCTGCAAAGACAAATTTCCTTGATTTCCTCAATAAAAAAACGGCAAAAACGCCCTTTTTCAAATTGGCTGATTATCAATACATGACAAGCCATCGAAGAACCCACCCGACGAATGGCTGATTCATTTTGACGAATCAGCCTTTCATTTTTTTGAATCAGCCATTCGTTGGAGCGAATCGCCGATTCATTTTTCTTCGATTACCGAAAGGAGTTCGTCGTACCACGCTTGCGAAAAACGTCGCACCAAAGGCTCTTTCAAAAGTCGGTAGAGCGGAACGGCATTCGGGTTATCCACGGCAGGCTTACAGATTTCCCACCGATGATAGTTGAGAGCCTGAAATTCGCCATAGTCCTTGACGCGTATCGGATAAAGATGGCAAGAAACCGGTTTAGGAAAGTCTATCTTGCCCTGCC
>CAZSFV010000056.1:0-9704 GCA_964606345.1 uncultured Bacteroidaceae bacterium
CGATAGTATTGGGTACACAGCTGTTTTTGACCGGCTTTGTTGCAGAATTGATAGGCAGAAACTCTCCCACGAGAAACGTATATTTGATTGAGAAAGAATTAAACTTAAATGACAAGGACACGAACGATAATCGAACAGAGCATATCGCTTAAAAAAGAAATTGCCGCCGACTCTGCTCTGCTTAAAAAGATAGAACAAGCAGCCGAAACAATAACCGATGCCTACAAAAAGGGACATAGGGTGTTCTTTTGCGGCAACGGAGGCAGTGCTGCCGATGCACAACATTTGGCAGCTGAACTTTCTGGACGTTTTTACTTTGATCGTCCGCCGCTTGCGGCAGAGGCTCTGCATGTAAACACTTCCTACTTGACGGCGGTAGCCAACGACTACTCCTACGACTTGGTTTTTGCACGGGCGGCAGAAGCTTTCTGCAAGGAGGGCGACGTTCTAATCGGTTTATCCACCTCCGGCAATTCCGGCAATGTGGTTAAAGCGTTCGAAACCGCCAAAGCAAAAGGCTCATTCACCATTGCACTGACAGGAAAAGGCGGCGGCGAAATGGGAAAACAAAGTGATATTTTGATAGACGTACCATCTTGCGACACGCCACGCATACAAGAAGCCCACATAATGATAGGACACATAATCTGTCAGTTTGTTGAAGAAAACTTATTCGGGAAAGGGAAAGAGAAATGAGAAAGGCAGGCAAGGCATCAAGCTTATTCTTGGACAGAGACGGCGTTATAAATGTACGGAAGTTCAACGGCTACATTCAAACGCCTGAAGAGTTTCAATTCTTGGACGGAGTATTGGAGGCTTTTTCCATTTTTGCCAAATACTTCGACACCATAGTCGTGGTAACCAACCAACAGGGCATTGGAAAAGGGATTATGAGCGAAGAGGACTTCCGGGCAATAAGCGAAAGAATGCAGACGGAAATACGCAATGCAGGCGGCAAGGTGGATTTCGTTTTTCACTGTCCGCAACTTGCCAAGGAAAAGCCCTTCGACAGGAAACCCTCGATAGGAATGGGCTTAAAAGCCAAAAAGATGTTTCCTCGGATAAACTTCAAGGACAGTATAATGGTCGGAGACAGTCTGAGCGACATGGTTTTCGGCAAAAGATTGAAAATGCACACCGTACACATATCCGACAACTGCGAGCAAGCCCGCAAACACCCCAATCGGATAGATTTTCGGTTTGCTTCGCTTTTGGAATTTGCTAAATACATAGAATATGAGAAGAATAAAGAAATTAAGTAGTTTGTTTTTGTTGTTGGGATTGCTGTTTGTCGTTGTCGATTTGAACGCACAGAATAATATCGATGCAAAAGGCAGAAAGCAAGGACGTTGGTCCAAGACTTATCCCAACGGTAAACTGAAATATGAGGGTGAGTTCAAGGACGATTGTGAAGTGGGAGACTTCAAGTACTACAACAAAGACGGCAGCTTGAAAGAAAAAATCAGCTATAAGGGCGATTGCAAGACGGGTTTCTGCGAGGTGTATTATCGCAAAGGGCAGGTAATGAGCAGCGGAGAGTACTTCAACAAAAAGAAAAACGGCACTTGGAACTACTATTCGGCAGATGGCAAACTCCTAAGCCGCGAAACGTATAAGAACGGCGTAAAAGAGGGAGAGGAAACCATTTGGGACACCAAGGGAAATGTGCTTGAAAAAATCAACTATAAGAACGGAAAGAAACACAGTGAGAATTACAAGTATCTTTACGCCGAAGGCTTCCAAACGTATACCTATGTCGATGGTGTGAAAGAGGGTTCGTACAAAAATTTCTACCCCGACAAGCAGCCGAGAATTGAAGGACAGTACTCCAAAGGCATGAAAAACGGTGTGTGGACTTATACCGACCAGGCCAAAAGAAAGATGAGGGTACAGGTTTGGAAAGCCGATGCATTGATTTCCGACAATATTATCCTGCAGTTGAGAGACAAAGAAAGAGGTGTTGCCGCCGAAGACATACTCTGCCTTTATCCTTTGGGAAAACAGACTTGCGTTGTATTGTCAAGCGGTGAAAAACTCATGTGCTTCAACTCGCACGACAGGATTCTCGATTGTACGGACGGAAACCACCTTATCCGTTTGAATGAAAAGAACAACCTTTACGTCAATCCCAATTTCATAAAAGCCGTAAAGGAAAACGCCGATGGTCAAGCCGAGGTGGTTACAAAGCCTGCAACAGATATTAAAATCATTGCCGACAAGGAGGGTTTGAAAGCCGTTCGTTCTATTTTGAATACGGAAAAGATGGGCAACTAAACCACTTATCGATGAAAGAAAAGGTCGTATTGGCTTTAAGCGGCGGGGTTGACAGTCTTTCCGCCGCTCTTTTTTTGCGTAAGGACTTCGATGTGGTAGGTTTACACCTGCACACATTCGGAGAAAAGGAGGACTTGACCCTGTTGCAGGAGGCTTGCAAAAAACTTTCCATTCCATTGTATACGGAGGACGTCAGAGAGCAATTCCGCCTCAAAGTGATAGAGAGGGTTAAACAAGAATACCTTTCGGCACGCACTCCAAACATTTGCACACACTGCAATGCCGAGCTGAAAATTCCCGCTTTGCTGTCCTTTGCCGACAAAATGAATATTCATTACGTGGCAACAGGTCATTATGCAAGGCTTCTCAAACAAGAGGACGGCTGCCTCATTCAAATGGCAAAGGACAAGTGGAAGGATCAATCCTATATGCTTTATCGCTTGAACCAAAGTCAGCTGATGCGATTGCTGTTGCCTTTGGGCGATAGCTTGAAGCAGGAGGTGAAGCAATATGCCGGCGAAAACGGTTTGGAAACTGTTGCCTCACAAAGGGAAAGCTACGGATTGTGCTTCACAAACGGAAAGCCCTATGGCGATTTTCTGAGAAGCGAACTGCCGGAACTGAAACGCCTTTCTGGCGGCGAAGTGAAAGACGCAGATGGCAATACAGCAGGCACTCATGAGGGCTATCCGTTCTATACAATCGGACAATGGAAAGGCTTAAACACAAAGGAAAAACTCTATGTCCGACAAATCATTGCTCAAAGCAATACCGTAATAGTCGGCAAAAAAGAAGATTGTTTTGCAAAGAATATCCTGTTGACGGACATACACCTCCACCAAAGGGAGAAGCTCCTTGCCGAATGCCATAGACAAACCTTTCTTGTCAAAATACGAGGCAAGGACGAAGGCAACCGGGGCAGGCTTTACTTGTCCTGCAATGACACCGGCAACGAAAACACAATGCAAATCCCCCAAAGTATCCGCATTAACTTTGAGCAAGCGGTTTTTGCACCCATGCCGGGACAAGACGCCGTGGTTTACGATGAGCATAACACCATAATCCTCGGCGGAACAATAGCTTCCGCCGTCTGATTCCCTCCCCTGCCCTATCGCTTTTCAAAGCCATAAAACCGAATCAGCCTTTGGTGAAAACGAAAGGCTGATTCAAAAAAATGAATCGGCGATTCGGCAAAATGAATCAGCCATTCGCTAAACGGGTGTCCGACAACTATTTCCACAATCTTGCATTTATTTGTTGCGAAGTTCCCTTTCAGCATGCTTAACGGCTTGATTCCGACAAGGAATGCTCTTAACAAAAAACTTTAAGAAGAAATCTGTAAAAGGATTTGCCGATTGCGTGAAATGACGTACCTTTGTCAACTGAAACGAGACTTATAAAACGAAAGAACAATATGATAAGCACAGTGGTCTATGCGATTGTCGTCTTGTCGGTTACGGGAGCGGTGGCTGCAATAATCCTTTATTTCGTGGCACAGCGTTTTCGCGTATACGAAGACCCGCGTATAGATAAGGTAACCGACAAATTGCCCGGTGCAAACTGCGGCGGTTGCGGCTTTGCCGGTTGCAGGGCATTGGCAGAGGCTATAGTGAAAAGCGAAAACTTGAAAGGCAAGTTCTGCCCCGTCGGCGGTAACAGAGTTATGCAAAAGGTGGCAGAGGTGATGGGCTTGACAGCGGGAGAGAACGAACCTATGATTGCCGTTGTCAGGTGTAACGGCGGCGAATGTCATTCTCCAAAAAAGGCAGACTACGACGGGTTGAGGGATTGCGTCAGTGCAAATATGAATATTGCCGGCCGGGGTGGTTGTGCTTATGGTTGTCTCGGCTTCGGCAACTGTGTAAAAGCCTGCCGGTTCGATGCGATAAAGTTGAATGCATATACAGCCTTACCTGAGGTTGATGAAAACAAGTGTGTCGCCTGCGGTGCTTGTGCAAAGGCTTGCCCGAGAAACATTATAGAGCTTCGGTTCAAAGGAAAGAGCAACAAAAGGGTGTTCGTCGGCTGTGTCAACAAAGAGAAAGGAGTCGAGGCAAAAAGGAACTGCTCTGTTGCCTGCATAGGTTGCGGAAAATGTGCAAAGGTTTGTCCTTTTGAGGCAATAAGCATTGAGGACAATCTGTCGTACATAGATTTCACCAAATGCCGATTATGCAGAAAATGCGTCGATGTGTGTCCCACCGGAGCCATTCATGCAATGAACTTTCCGGAGAAACAGTCCCCCTCTTCCAATAAGGCATCGGACAATCACTCCGAGGCAGACAACACAACTAAATCCTGATAAGAAACAATGAAGACGTTCAAAGCGGGAGGTATTCACCCCGAAGAAAATAAGCTTGCGAGCAACAGCAAGGTTGAAATTATGCCTTTGCCGAAGAAAGCGGTGGTATTCGTTTCTCAACACCTCGGAGTGCCTTCGGTGCCTGTGGTCGGCAAGGGAGAAAGAGTGAAAACGGGGCAGTTGTTGGCTAAGGCGGCAGCTTTTATCGGTGCAAACACCCATTCTCCTTTCACCGGAGTGATAACAAAGATTGATTTGGCGAGAGACTTTAACGGTTATCCCAAGCCGGCTTTCTTTATCGATGTTGAGGACGATGATTGGGAGGAGGGCATCGATGTTTCTGATGATATTGTCAGGGAAATAAAAGCGGAGGCTTCCGAAATAGTGGAGCGAATAAAGGACAGGGGTGTTGTGGGACTGGGAGGTGCAGCCTTTCCCACTCATGTCAAATATATGATACCCGAAGGCAAGCGGGCAGAGTTCCTTTTAATAAACGCCGTCGAGTGTGAGCCGTATCTCACTTCCGACAACAGGGTGATGATTGAACATGCGGAAGAGGTGTTGATTGGTATTCAGATAATGAAAAAGGCTTTGGGCATAAGTCTCGCAAAGGTAGGCGTGGAGAAGAACAAACCCGAGGCAATAAAATGCATCTGCAAGGCCGCAAAGTCGTTCGACGGAATAGAGATAGTGCCTTTGAGAACCAAATATCCGCAAGGAGCGGAAAAGCAGTTGGTTTATGCATTGACCAAACGCGAAGTTCCGACAGGAAAACTGCCGATAGATGTGGGTTGTGTGGTAAACAACATTGGTACTGCTTTGGCTGTGTACAATGCAGTGCAGAAAAACCGTCCTCTGACGGACAATGTGCTGACATATACGGGTAAAAATGCAAAGGAAAACAAAAACCTTTTGGTCAGAGTGGGCACCCCCTTGCGTGAGGTGGTTGACTACTGCGGCGGTCTGCCCGAAAACACGGGCAAGGTAATAAACGGCGGCCCCATGATGGGAAAAGCCGTTGTCAACCTCGATGCTCCGACCGTCAAAACAACCTCGTGCATATTGGTAATGGACGAAAAGGAGAGCAAACGCAAAAAGCAGACCAACTGCCTGCGGTGCGGCAAATGCGTGTCGGTTTGCCCGATGGGCTTGGAACCGATACAACTCGCCTTGTTGGCAAAGCAATCCCGTTGGGAAGAAACAGAGATTGAGGGTGCAATGAATTGCATAGAGTGCGGCTGCTGTTTGTACACATGCCCTGCCGGTCAGCCTTTGCTCGACTTGATAAGAGTGGCTAAGAACAATGTGGGAAAACTGCGAAAAGCAAGAAGCAAGAAATAGAATGAAGAAAGGATTGTTTGCAGTAGTCGTCATGCTGATGTCATGCTGTTATTTGTCGGCACAAACGGAAGAGTTTTTGAATTACTACAACGAACCGGGGCAGTATTCCTTGGATTATCCAAAATCGTGGGAGGTCGAGGAAACGGGTGAAGAAACAACGGTGAGCCTGTATGCCCCTTCGGAGGAAAACGAACTTGTTTATAAGCACTTGCAAGTGAGCATTGCACAATGGGACGAGGGAAGCCTTGAAGAGTTTGTGGCTGCGGCTTTCTCGGAAGCGGAAATGCGGAAGGTATATCCTGACATAGAAATCAGAGACGCTGGCATAAGTGAATTGAACGGAACGGATATTCACAGCTTTGAGATGAGCTACACATTGAACGAAGAGAAAGTAATCACACTTTGTTACTTTGAAAAAAAAGAAAGCAGAGTATATATTATTTTGGCAGCATCTCCCGAAAGGGAGTACGCACTCTATAAGGACACGTTTTTGAAGATAGTACGGTCTTTGCACATTTGGTAAAATCATAAGAGGGAAAAATAACGGATAATCAGACATGGCATTACTTACAATATCGGGTTCGCCGCACATTCAGAGCAAAGAGACAACCAAATCCATAATGTGGAATGTGGTTTTGGCTCTGATGCCGACCTTGTTGGTCGGAATATATTACTTCGGGTTCAGAGTATTGACCGTAACTTTGGTTTCGGTTGCGACTTGTCTTGTTTTCGAGTGGTTGATTCAAAAATTCATTCTCAAAGGCGGGCAGACAATTTCAGACGGTTCTGCCGTGATAACGGGAATATTGCTTGCATTCAACCTACCCTCGGATATACCTTTTTATATTGTTATTATTGGGGCGGTTGTTGCTATCGGCATAGGCAAAATGACCTTCGGCGGATTGGGAAAGAACCCGTTTAATCCGGCATTGGTTGGTCGTGTGTTCTTGTTTCTCTCTTTCCCTACCGAGGTTGCAAAATCGGAATGGGTAAAACCGCAGCCGTTGTTCTCGAACAGGCTGACAGATGCATTCACAGGACCCACCCCGTTGGCTGAAATAGCAAAAGGCAGTTCGCAGGAGCTGAACGTGCTTGACATGTTCCTCGGAGCAACGGGCGGCAGCTTGGGCGAAGTGGCAGCTATTGCCATTTTAGTAGGCGGGATTTACCTTTTGCTGAAACGCATTATCACCTGGCACATACCCGCAGCCTTTTTGACCTCCGCTTTTGTTTTTTCGGGAATATTGTACCTTTGCGGAATTACGGTAAATCCTATATATCATCTGTTGGCAGGGGGATTGATGCTCGGTGCTGTCTTTATGGCAACGGACATGACCACAAGCCCTATTTCAAAAAGCGGTCAGCTTGTGTTCGGTGCAGGTTGCGGTCTGTTGACCATTCTGTTTCGTTGCTTCGGTCCAATGCCGGAGGGCGTTTCTTTCGCAATACTTATAATGAACGCACTTACGCCTCTGATAAACAAGGCTTTCAAACCTCATAAATTCGGGTATAAAATTTCAAAAACAAGCAGACATCATGGCTAAATCCGAATCCACATTAAAGAATATGCTTTTGAGCCTTACGCTCATTTCGTTTTGTGCCTCTGCTTTATTGGCAGGCGGTTATGCTTTGACAAAAAAGCCCATCGAACAGGCTTTGCAAGAGAAAAAGAATGCTGCAATAAAGGAGGTTCTCCCAAAGGGCGACATTGAAATCGGCAAGGCGGTAGAAATAAAGCTTGATGGCTTTGAAGATGCCTTTGTTGTCTATCCGGCCAAAAAGGGGAACAAGCTGATAGGTTGTGCAGTGGAGACTTACGATAACAACGGTTACGGCGGTAAAATCAGGAGCATGGTCGGCATGGATACCGAAGGAACAATCATAAACTACTCTATACTTGAGGCAAACGAAACCCCGGGACTTGGAGCAAAGCTAACGGATTGGTTCAAGACAAAAGGCGACATAAGGGGCAGGAAAGCCGCAAACGAAAACTTCAAAGTGAAGAAAGACGGCGGAGATATAGACGCCATAACGGCTGCAACAATAACATCAAGAGCCTTTTTGACTTCGGTAAAATCGGCATATGACGCATTCATTCAGTATCAACAGCAACAAAAACAGTAATACACATGAACTATTTCAAAATCGTAAAGAACGGAATCATTAAGGAGAATCCAACTTTCTGCATGTTGATAGGCATGTGTCCCACATTGGGAACGACAACATCAGCAATCAACGGAATGGGAATGGGCTTGTGTACCATGTTTGTGCTAATTTTGTCGAACTTGGCAATATCGTTGCTGAAAGATTTGATACCCGATAAGGTCAGAATACCTGCTTTCATTGTCGTGATAGCATCATTCGTTACCATTTTGCAACTTTGTATGCAGGCTTATATGCCCTCACTCTATGAAAGTCTCGGTTTGTATATTCCGTTGATTGTCGTGAACTGCCTGATACTTGCACGAGCAGAGGCTTTTGCAAGTCGCAACAATCCGATTGCTTCCGTATTTGACGGTATAGGCATGGGATTGGGCTTTACGGTAGGACTTACAATCTTGGGACTTGTGAGAGAAATATTGGGCAGCGGTTCTGCTTTCGGATTTAAGTTCATCGGCAACGCCGACGGAATGCTGGTCTTTGTCCTTGCCCCGGGTGCTTTCATAGCTTTGGGATATTTGATTGCCTTACTGAACAAGCTGAAATCAAAATAAGCATTCAGTAAAAAGCAATCTGCTTTCACACTATCCCACAAAGGCAACCCGGCAACACACCACACACTGCACAGTGTTCGACTAACCTCAAAAAACACGGAATAAGCAACCCGTCTGTGGAATTGCTCCACCTCCGATTGTAGCCGCAAAAGCGAAAAATGAAATGCCAAAAACAGTCAACACACCGTAGCACCTCATTCCTCCATTAAAGCATTAAAGCACAGCAATCAACATTTAGCAAACGTCTTTCCTCCACTGCGAAACTCCTCCGGCACCCGGCATACAAAAAGAGGGTGCAACCATTTGATTGCACCCTCTTTTCATTCATATCCCGCCACTACTTCACTTCCTCAAAAACAATCACTATTGAATATCAGTAAATTATGCTCGTGTAGTACAAATATGGAGGCTTATAATGATGGATAAAAGTAGGGAAAGATAAGAAAATGGAAAATCTACTCTTCGGATATTGAATTTTCTGCCATATTATTTATTGCCTTTATCTCATCCTTTGATTTTTGTAGATTCATATAGGTGAAAGTATTTCATTAAAGTTTTACTCTAATAAACAAAGTAGAATTTACACGTAAGAATTAGAGAAAATTGCCTATCTTTGCATCGTAAACAGAAACAGATATGGCAAACAAACAATTGAATCGCATAAAAGTGGTTCTTGCAGACAAGCAACGAACCAACAAATGGCTGGCAGAGCAGTTGGGTAAGGATAAAACCACAATATCAAAGTGGTGTACCAACTAGTCAGCCCGACTTAGAGAGCCTACTTAAAACGGACAAACTCTTAGATGTAGAGATTGCAGACCTCGTTAGAGATAATGTGGAATAAAAAGAGTACCCTATGAAAAAAGAAGAAATACAATTATTGTTCTCACAATTTGAACAAGTCTCTTGCATTATAAATGATATTGAATGTTGGAGTGCTCGTGAATTGTGTATATTATTGGGATATACACAATGGCGAAACTTTACAAAAGTGATAGACAAAGCAAAAGAAGCGTGTGGCAATGCAGGGCATAAAATAGCCGACCATTTTGCTGACGTCAGCAAAATGGTCG
>CAZSFV010000057.1:0-9005 GCA_964606345.1 uncultured Bacteroidaceae bacterium
ACGTGCCGCCCTCTACCTTGACCATCTTGAACTCTACGCCTTTGACGGTGAAGGTCTGTTGTTTCTCTTGCTTTCGCATGGTGAAGTTGTGAGTGCTTATCTTGCCTTCCGCTATCTCGACAGTTGCTTGCAGTTCTTCGTATCCTTCTTTTTTGAGGGTAAGAGTGTGCTGTCCTATGATTAGGTTCTGTATTATGTCGGGTGTTTGGCAATAATGCTTTCCGTCGATGTAAACATCGGCACTGATGGGGTTGGTGCTTATATCCAATTTACCTACTATGGGTTCTAATGCTGCTATGTTTTCGACAAGGGGTTGCCCGACCGTGATGTTTATATTTTTTGACAGTGTTCTGTAGCCTGCTTTTTTGAACTCCAAAATGTGAGTACCCTCGTCGATGTTGCCGTCATACTTGCCTCTTGAATAGAATTTGCCGTCAATGTATATTTCGGTTTGATTGTCGTTGCAGCGGATTTGGGCTTTGGCAAAGGTGGGTTGAAGCGATATGGTTACTTCTTTGGTCTCTCCTTCGCGAAGTTGCACTTCTTGTGGTGTGGATTTGTACATGGGTTTGAAGGCTTGAATGGTGTAGTTGCCGCTCGGGAGTTTGTCGCTCGTCATGGGCGTCTTGCCTTCTGCCAATTTGCCGTTGATTTCTATTTCTGCTCCGCTTTCTGGTTGTGTGGTGATTTTCAAATAACCGAACGCAGGCTCCAAATCTATTGTCAGATCCGTCTTTTGTCTCTCAGTGAGACGGACGCTGCCTTCTTTGCTGTGGTAAAGCGGTGCTTCCACTCGGTAGGTATGTTCTTTGCCAAGCGGCAGGGCTTTTGAGACTTCCGTTCGCCCTATGAATGTGCCGTTGATGTATATCTTTGCATCGGGTGTATTGCTCCTGATTATGAGATATTGGTTTTGGATTTGTTCTTCTACAATCTGCCTGATGCGGGCGGTTGTCAGTTTGAGTTCATAACAGTATCCCGATTTGATGCTCTCGGAAAACGGGTAGTTGATTATGGAGCCGAAGTCGCGGTGCTTTATGGTGATGAACTTCACTCCCGGAGAGACGAACAGCCATATTTCTCCCGTCTTTTGTTCGGTCTTCTCGATGTTGCAACCCGTAAACTCAAAGCCTCTCTCGGGTGTGTTGACGCGTATCAAGGCGCAAAGCTCTCCATTGATGTCGGTAACGTTGGCGTTCCTTGCCGAAATGTCGTTCTCCAAGCAACGAAAACCTGCCACATTCATATTTTGCGAATATGCCAAAGTGGCAAAAAAGGTAAGTAAAACTGTAAATATGCTTCTAAGCGGTTTTTGTTTCATAGCTGTGTAATTATTGTTTATTGCGATTGTTATTTGTTTGGTGTTATTCTTATGATTTCAGCCGGTACTTTTTCAAATTGCGGCATTGCTTCTCCTATATTCGCTCCTATGTAGGTGGGGTCGCAAACGGTATATTCTTTGTTGTCAAGTGTTATGTAGCATCCATCGGCTTTCTCGGTAAAGCGAACGGCTGTTGCCAAGTGTCCAGGGTAATGCAATAATACTACATCCAACCCAAGTAGTTCTCTCACCAATATAGAAAATAAAACGGAGCGGTCTTCACAATCGCTGTAAGGATAGAAGAACAGCTCGTCTCCAAAAAAGGTTCTCTCACAACCAAATTGCTCTTCGTCTGTCTTGTATTCAAAAGCTGTCTGTACGAAGTTTATCAAAACATTGGCGGCTTCAATCTGTGATTTGCCCGCCATTGCTGCTTTCAATGAGGGATACAACGCGTTTTTGACCTCATCAGAGAGCGAAGCCTGAGGATAGCAACTCCAGTTGCTGTGAGGGTAGGCAGTGTAAAAGTTCATCAAGTTGGTGTTTGGTTCTATCGATACTTTTATGTCGGGGTAGTTTTTTGAGGCAAATGTTCTTTGCGATGCCTTGCTCTCGGGAAGCTTTGGCAGAACTGTCATTCTCAATGAAGGGGTTTGCTCTTGGGGATAAGAGAGCTTGAAGACCTCAAACGAGCCTTTTAAGTTCTTGTTAAGGACATAGAACTTCTCTTGGTCAAACTCTAAATAGGAATAGTCATAGACTTCTTCTCTTGCAGGCATAAGCAGGGCAAGTGTGCTTCCGTTTTTGGCAATACGCATTTTGTAACCCGATTGTGTCAACAGATACATCTTCAAAACCACTCTCTCGTTCTCACTACTGCCAAAAACCCTCTCGGAGAACTTGTCCAACAAATCCAAATAAGCCCAATCGCACAAGTTCATAGTCTCTTTGAGCTGTAAACAATCGGCAATCAAGTTATCGTATTTTTCGGTAGAGAGCTGCTTCCATGCTTTTGAAACTTCGTGTTCATTGGCGGCAGAGAGACGAAAGGTCATGTCATCACGCCAAACTATATTGCAATCTTTGCCATAATAGTTGAAAGATATGGTTGGTTGTGGGTCTGTTTCGTTTTTCACTATGGGAACAGCAGGTTTTGGGGCAACATATTCTTCCATTGGTTCTCGATTGACCGGCGAAACGTCAAGCTCTTGTTTCAAAGGTTTTTTGTCGCCTTTTTCTTTGTAAACAGGTTTTGGAGGTTCGGGTAACTTTGGAGCAGGAACTGCCTCTTTCGACTGTTCTGTTTCCCACTTTCTGCCCATCTGTTCGGCAAATTCGGCATTTACCTTTCTTCTGAACTCATCAAACTGCTGTTGTTGGGCATGCTCAAAAGACGAAAAATCTTTGCCGGCACGCTCTTCAAAATCTCTGAACTCTTTCTCCAAATCGGTTTGTGCCGTAGCACTGCAACCGATAATCAGCATAGTAAACAGATATAAATACTTTCTCATTTCTCAATAACTAAACTATTCTATTGTAAAATCATTTATTCCAAATATGCCGCCCTCTCTGTCCTTTTCGGGTTGCCATGTGCGAATGTGAATGATTGGTTGGTCGGGATTGGCAACATCTACTCCCAAGAACAAATAACCGGTATCGCCGTATGTGGAAGAGAAATAATCTTGCTTGATTTGAAGTCCATATATCTCTTTGTCTTTTGCAAACTTCTTGACATCGGTTTCTGTAAATCTCAGATTGATAAACTCGTTCTTGGCAAAGCATCTTTCCAGGTTCTTCATGTATTCTGCTTTGTTGTATTGGTTGTATTTCGCTTCCTTTTCGTTGAGCTTGATGCGTCCCTCGACAGACTGCGCTTTTGCAATGGTGGAACCGACAATGATAAGTGCGTTGTCTGAGAAAATTTGTTCCAAGTAGTCTTTTCGTTCAAGAGCGTATGCCGTCTTGTAGTTCTCTAAAAACCTTACCAAGACGTGCTTTGACTTTCTATCCCATTTGTTTTTGGAAGCGATGTCTGCAATGGCTTCGTCTTCAAGTTGGAATGAGAGTGAAGTTATTTTTTTGTTTTCGTCAAACTCAAAAACTACCGATTCGACAAACTCCTTGTTGCCGCTGAACTTAAACCGTATCGGCATACTGCGGCAGATAACACCTTTGTCTGACTTGTAGAAAGAGTAGCCGGCTTCGTTTGACAGCAATTTGGCGTTGCCATAGCCGACAAGTCGTTTGAAAATATCGAAACCGTTTGCCGTGAAGTGTTTTTGAACGGCTTGTATTGCTGTTTTCTTTTTAATCACATTTTCTATTTCGACAATGACATTCAAATAAGGGACAGGGTCTGACACATTTTCAAATATTCCCTGTTCATTGGTTTTGGTTGCTTGGGTTTCTTGGGACATCACTTTGAGTGCCTGTGCTGTGTTGTTGCCTACTTCAATCTTGTTCGTATGGAAAGGGATAATGTCGGGCATACTCTCAAACACTGCTTTCAAATCCTCGTCAATAACAGCTTCGTTTTCAAAAGCATATTCGCTTCGAAGTTGAATATTTTTCAGTTCGTGCATATCGGACAATTCAATCAATCCCCTGCCATTTTTTGCTGTTATGATATTGGAAAAGTTTTGTCCGTCGTAGTAGGTGTAATCGTAGTTTTGGACAGGAGTTCCATTGTAGGTAATCATCAGTTCGACGGTTTGTTTGTTCTCCTCTTTTTCCACTTTGACAATATCGGCTTTCAAGCCGGAGAACACTCCGTTTATTTTCTTTGTGAGAAAAGGCATCAACAACTCTCCGTTGGAAAACGTAACAGTGTCTGACTTGGGATAAGAACGCAAAAGAGACAACGACCAATAGTAGTTTCTCAAAGCATCGGAAATCCTGAAATCTTTTTCTGCCTTTATGCCCTCGGAGGCATAAGTTACGATTTTGTTTCGCCTGTCGGTAAATTGCTTTCGCATTTCTGCCTTTGAGATATAGCGAATAATTCTTGCCTTTGGTTCGTCCGAAACAACAAATGTCTTGGTGTTGTTTAGCTTTGCAGTTGAATAGGTCTTGACTATTGACGATACTCTCTCGGTGTAGTTGGCATCGGTTTCGCCACTTTCTTTGACAAACTCCGATGACACATCAACCGTTATTTTTGAAATCAAATCGCTCAATGCCTCCTTTGAAGCCACATTGATTGTTTTTCCGCTGCCTTCTCCCCAAAGGTAATTGCCGCTGTGTTTAATCTCGTCTATGCTTTGCGCAAACATTGCCACACCAAGCTGCAACACAGCAATAAATACAGTAAATCTCTTCATCTTTTCAAATCGTTCTTTTCTGCTATTGTCCAATCTATCAATAATTTGTTTTCTTTCACTCCTCCATGCTTCCAAGCACACAACAACACCTCTTTGGCGTCTATGCTTACCAACTCTTCAACTCGGTCAAGATAAACGCTTTGCACTCTCTTTACTTCCAAGTTCTTTTTTGTGTAGGCAAAAAGGCTTTCTGAAAAACTGTCAAACTCGGTAGTCCAAAAACCATGACTTAGCACAAAGCTGTTTGGTTCGCTTTGCTTGCCGCAGTCTTTGCCATAAAACAAATACTCCTTGGAATAATCCATTGAACTGTCTTTCCAGATGCAACTGATGTTCTCATTCTTCTTTATCCAAAAGCTTTCGTTCGGCTGATAAGAACTATTCTTTACATACATGGTGTAGTCAATATCTTTTGTCGCTTTTGAGGGTATCGGGTCATCGAGAACATTGCGTTTCAAAACGGCTGCAAACTCAAAAGCAGAACTCTCTGAGCTACTCTTTGCAACTCTCACATCGACAAACACCTCTCCATTGTCGCTTGTCCACTGCCTTTCAACGGAAAACGAAACATTTTGCAAGTGAGCCGAGAACAAAATGGTTTGCATAATCTTGCCTCTTGCAACATCTCTCCTGCTGCCATCTTCTACCTCATAAAACTCACTGCATTCCAAAATTGAAATGCCGCCATTGCGAATTGCATAAAGAAACAATGCTCTCTCTACTGCTTGTTCTTTTGCTCTCTCAAAGGTCAAAAACGGGTCTGACACACCTACATAAAGACTGTCTTCAAAAACCCAGAAAGGGCAACAAGTCTTCTCCTCGTCTGACCGAGGAGAAGACTGTGCCGATGTGCTTCCTGTTGAGAATAACAGGACTATACAAAGATAAAAAATCTTCCTACTCACTAAAAGATTGTTTTACTCTGCAAGTTTGCCCATTTCTTCTTCAAAAACTTTTTTGAATTTCTCGTAGTCGTAGTCAATTCTCAGCTTGGTATCGTTGCTTAGCGACTTGGAAACCTTGCTGTTGATACCCTCCATAAGCTCATCGCCTGCCAACTCTGCTGCAACATAGACTTTGTACTTGCCTTCGCTTGTCCGCATGGCCTTTTCACAGATAATTCTCAAGCCTGAGAGCTTCTCTTTGACTACAATTTTAGCCATGTCCTCAAATTTGGACTTGCCCTCTTCGATTTCTCCGACTTGGTAAGAGTTTCCATAGTTTATTGCAACTCTCTCAACAAGTTGATTCATGCTACTTGCCAACTGTGCAGAAACCTCGGTCAAAGCTTTCTTTTTTGCCATGTTCATATCGCCTGACAATCCCACGGCAGAGGCTCTGAGGTATTTGTTGTTGGTTCTGTATTCCGGTCCGCTGCAAGGTACGATAACCTCGGTTTCTCCTTGCGGAACAGTAACCTTTTTACTGCAAGATACGCCCAACAATCCTGCAACTGCCAATACTAATACTATTCTTTTCATTTGTTCTCTGTCGAAGTTATATCCCATTTCGACTCGTCGGTTTTTTGTTATTAAACTATTGTTATTTGATGTTGTTATTTCTTGTGTATCAGTAATACGTTCACGAACTAAAAACAGTATCCTACTCCGAAATTTATACCCCATTTTTCTTTGTCGGATGCTGTGGAAGAACTGTTGTAAGATTTGTAGTAATAATAGTCATTATAGTAATAATCATTGTTATCAGCAATAGAACTCAAATCTACATCTATGCCAACACAGTGAGCATCTACATAGAAAATCATTCGTTTAATAGTAAAACCCCAACCCAATAGTATTGACATTCCGTCTGCTCGACCTCCAATACCAAGTCTCACTCCACAAAGACTCACTGTTGTTAAAAACTCATGCTTGTTTCCATTTGTCATATAGGTTACACTCATACCAACCGGTAGACCGAAGTTATCCCAAAAATTCTTACTCCAAGCTAAAGATGCTCCATAGTAGTACTCATTGTTGATATACGAAATATCAAGGGCAGAATACCAAGAACATTTAGTAGCCGGTTTGATATATGGTTTTCTCTTCATATCAAAATTATAACCGGAATAGCTGTCTTCGGAAACCGTGATCTTTTTCTCAAATTTCTCATACCCGTATTTTTCCAATTTCAGCTTATAAGTCCCCGGCTTCTCATTTTTTATTGTAAGAGGAGTGTAGCCTCTGTTCTTTCCGTCTATATAAACTGCCGCCTCGGAAGGATAAGAGTTGATTTGTAGATACCTGTCCGCACTAATCAAAGTATAAGACAAAGGAGAATTGACACCGGTATTCACAGTGAATTGGTCATAAACATCTTTGTATCCTTTTTTACTGAGTTTCAAGTTATGCGTTCCCACATCAAGTGTGGTAATATTCGCCGGTGTAAATCCGAAATTTCGTCCATCAATTTCTACTTGAACATCATCAGGGTTGGACGAAATTTTGATTGAAGCAGATTGCACCAAATCGTATTTACGTTCCAACCTTTTACCCTCCATTATTTCTATCGTTTCGTTTATGTCTTTGTATCCTTCTTTTTGGAGGGTGAGGGTGTGTTGTCCGATTAAAATTCTTTGTATTTGATTTGGAGTTTTCCCGTAGTGTTTTCCGTCAATGTAAACATCGGCATCAAAAGGATTGCTGTCAATATTCAGTATCCCATAAATGGGTTCAAGATTAGGAACTTTCTCTACAAAAGGTTTACCGCTGATAACATCTATCTCTTTTGAAAAAGTCCTGTGGCTTGACTTTGTAACTTTCAACTTGTGCTTGCCTTGCGTCAAAATATCTTTGAACACGCCTTTTGTCTTAAACTGATCATCAATATAAATCTCTGCATCGTTGTCTTGGCAGATTATTTCGGTGTTTGCAAAGGTAGGAATTAAATCTATATTAACCTCCAAAGTGTCTCCATCGCGAAGTTGCACTTCTTGGAGTGTCGATTTGTACATGGGTTTGAATGCCTGCACACGATGCACTCCGCTCGGGAGTTTGTCGCTTATCAGTGGCGTCTTGCCTTCTGATAATTTGCCGTTGATTTCTATTTCTGCTCCGCTTTCTGGTTGTGTGGTGATTTTCAAATAACCGAACGCAGGCTCCAAATCTATTGTCAGATCCGTCTTTTGTCTCTCAGTGAGACGGACGCTGCCTTCTTTGCTGTGGTAAAGCGGTGCTTCCACTCGGTAGGTATGTTCTTTGCCAAGCGGCAGGGCTTTTGAGACTTCCGTTCGCCCTATGAATGTGCCGTTGATGTATATCTTTGCATCGGGTGTATTGCTCCTGATTATGAGATATTGGTTTTGGATTTGTTCTTCTACAATCTGCCTGATGCGGGCGGTTGTCAGTTTGAGTTCATAACAGTATCCCGATTTGATGCTCTCGGAAAACGGGTAGTTGATTATGGAGCCGAAGTCGCGGTGCTTTATGGTGATGAACTTCACTCCCGGAGAGACGAACAGCCATATTTCTCCCGTCTTTTGTTCGGTCTTTTCGATGTTGCAACCCGTAAACTCAAAGCCTCTCTCGGGTGTATTGACGCGTATCAAGGCACAAAGCTCTCCATTGATATCGGTAACGTTGGCACTCCTCGCTGATATATCGTTCTCCAAGCAACGAAAACCTGCCACATTCATGTTTTGCGAATATGCCAAAGTGGCAAAAAAGACAAGTAACAATAAACTCAAAGTCTTCTTGATCAGATATATAATTTCGATTCGGATTTCGTTTGATACTACAACGGCAAGAAAATCGGCACGTTTACTTCTAAACTTTCCACACGACTTGAAAACCGCTCCAAAGAAAACACAAGCCACTGCAACCAAAGTTATCATTCCACAAATCATAAAACATTCTCAACTTTATGTCAATAATTCCTCGGCTCAAAAAAAACACTCTATACGAAGAAAGTGGAGCCGGTCACAACTTCTATCCCAAATTGCATATCCGAAACCTCCCCTTAGCAATATTCGCCTAATAAATATTGGCAGATGTAGGTGTGTCCGAACTTACAATTTGCGGATATTGAAGAACACTCTTTTCGTCAAACCTTATATTTGCATTTGTGTGGCAAAATTACAACTTTCCTATAAGACTACAAAACGTTTTATTGTTTTTCAAATCAACTCCAAACTGAGAAACGAAAATCAATGTAGCCAATAATGTATTGCGACATTCCCCACCCTAAAAGCTACATAAGCAACCGCAAGTAAAGCACCAACCACAAGCCCTACCATACAATAAGCTCCAATGTAACGCCGCCACTACCGACCGGACTTAACAGCTCCACCGCCACACAGACCATCTATCGTTCCACACTTCTCTGACTGAATAAACCAATGCTTTCAACTCAACAAAAACAAAAAA
>CAZSFV010000058.1:0-8390 GCA_964606345.1 uncultured Bacteroidaceae bacterium
ATACTATCTGCCAAACAATTTTGACCATAGAAAAAAATATCCTTTGATAGTTTATTATTACGGAGGCACACTGCCGAGCGACAGAACATTCAACTCACGATACAGTCCTTACCTTTACACGGCAAGAGGCTTTGTTGTTTATGTTATCAACCCCTCCGGCACAATAGGATACGGACAAGAGTTTGCCGCAAGACACGTCAACGCTTGGGGAAAGGGAACGGCGGAGGATATAATAACAAGCGTGAAAGCCTTCTGCAAGGAACACCCTTTCGTCGACGAGAAGAAGATAGGCTGCATGGGAGCCAGCTACGGCGGCTTCATGACTCAATATCTTATCAGCAGGAGCGACATTTTTGCGGCTGCAATATCGCATGCCGGCATCTCCAACATAACCTCTTATTGGGGTGAAGGATATTGGGGATACAGCTATTCGGCTGCGGCAAGTGCGGATTCTTATCCATGGAATGCGGCAGAACTTTACACCGAACACTCTCCCCTTTTTGCGGCAGACAAAATCAACACGCCGCTGCTGCTGTTGCACGGAACGGCAGACACCAACGTGCCGATAGGAGAAAGCATTCAGATGTACAATGCGTTGAAGATTTTGGGCAAAGACGTCCAGCTGATAACAGTAAAAGGCGAAAACCACGGCATAACGGACTACACAAAACGCCTTGCCTGGAACAAAACCATATTTGCTTGGTTTGAGAAATACCTGCTTGACGACGACAGCCTTTGGAAGAGCATGTACCCCAAAACAATCATAGAACGATAACCATGAGAGAAGAACTGAAACACTACTTCCCTTTTTTGGAGGAACAGCAGTTGGATTTATTCGAATGCTTCGGCAAGGAATTCCTGCAATGGAACGAAAAGATTAACCTCATCTCGCGAAAGGATACGGAAAACCTTTTTGTTCACCATATATTGCACTCTTTGGCAATAGCCAAGGTGTGTATGTTCAAGCCCAACTGCGAAATTTTGGATATAGGCACGGGTGGCGGCTTTCCGGGTCTGCCTCTTGCAATAATGTTTCCGAAGACGAAATTCTTTCTTGTCGATTCCATCGGCAAAAAAATAAAGGTTGTGAAAGCCATAACGCAGGCTTTGGGATTGGAAAACGTGAGAAGCGAACAGACAAGAGCGGAAGATGTGAATGGAAAGTTCGATTTTATCGTAAGCCGTGCCGTTACCACATTCGAGGACTTCTTACCGTGGACAAGAGGAAAGGTTTCCAATATTCAATACCATGACCTGCCAAACGGCATTCTCTATCTGAAAGGCGGCGACTTGACAGAAGAACTGTCGAAAGTAAAAGGGAAGTACCACATCTTCAACATAAGCGATTACTTTGCCGAAGAGTTCTTCGAAAGCAAGAAAGTGGTACACATAAAAGGCTGAAACAGCATGAACGAAGCCCTGCCGATGCTCAATGAGCGGCAATAAAGTCGAACATCTGCTTGTAGAACTCGTCTCTTGCCGGCTTTATGCTTAACGCAAGGTCGTGCTTGCCGTTGTGGATTGTGCGTTTGCTTATGTCGTTGCCCAATCTGTCGGCTCGTTTCATGATGTGCTTATAATTCAACACCCGGTCGGTTGTGGCAGCATCACCGTTCGAAGCATCGGAACTCAAAACCAAGACAGGACAAGCTATGTTCAATCCCTTTTTAACCCTGCGATGTCCCCGTTTTATGGCACTCAACCAGTTTATGCTGACAGACGGAGACACCGGGAACTTCATCAGCGTATCAAATTCCCACTCTCCTTGTCTGTCTTTCAAGAGACTGTTGGCGTAAACACTGCTTTTGCCTTGCGATATTCTCGCCTTGCCAAGCACGGGTCTGAAAAAAGTCAAGACAGGTATCAATCCGTTACGCACAACACACGGAAGGTTGAAGTCAAGAAAAGGTGAATTGAAAACCGCAGCCTTTATGCTCTTTTCGTCCTGCCTGTCATTCAAATACAACGAAGCAATAAGCCCGCCGGTCGAGTGTGCAAGAAAATAAATCTCCTTGGTGCCGCAGGCTTTTATGCGGGCTATCGCACTGTCTATGTCTGCATAGTATTCGGAAAGGTCTTTCACCTCGAACCATTGCTGATTTTCCATCTTGCTTCTGCCATACTTTCTCAACTCCACGGCGTAGAAATCCAGTCCATGGGCAAGAACGCTGTCTCCCATCTGGTATTGGAAGAAATAATCGTTGTAACCGTGCAGATAAAGCACTGCTTTGTTTCGATGATTATTCGCCTTGTATGCTATGAATGTGCTGACCACTTTCCCCTCATAGTCGTCGGCTTGGGCTATAGTGTAGAAATAATAGTCCTCAACACTGCTTTGAGCAAAGGCGACAGCCGCTGCAAAAAGCAGAGAAGCAAATACGGAAAACGCTTTCATATCAATATTTTTGTATATCTATCAATCGCACCCCGTCCAACCACACAGCCACACAGCCCACAGCCCCATTTTCACCGCGTTGCCTGATTGGCTGAAGGGTTTTGGCGTCCACTATTTCGAAATACTCCAACTTAAAGTCCTTTCTCATTGCAAACTCGCCCTCGACATAGCTCTTAATTTGGGAGTAGGACATATTACTTGCCGCTTGTGCCGATTTGAGGAGTATTTCATGTATTTTCGGAGCCATCTTTCTTGCTTCGGTTGAAAGCCTGCGGTTTCTTGAACTTGTTGCAAGCCCGTCTGCGTCTCTATATATTGGGCATTCCACTATTTGAACGGGTATTGCAAACTGTCTTACCAAATCCTTGATGATTGCTATTTGCTGATAGTCTTTCTCTCCGAAGTATGCACGATCCGGTCTTGTCCATTTGAACAACTTATGCACTATTGTTGCAACGCCGTTGAAGTGTCCCGGTCTTTGAGGTCCTTCCAAAACCTGCTCCAATGCCCCGAAGGAATATTTCTCCGTGGGTTCCTCCGCATACACCTCCTCTGCCGAAGGAGCAAAAACCACATCGCAAGCAATTCCTTCAAGCAAAGCCACATCGGCGTCCAAATCTCTCGGATACTTTTCCAAATCCTCCTTGTTGTTAAACTGTATGGGATTGACAAAAACGCTGCATATCAAAACATCGTTCTCTTTCTTTGCCCGTTTTGCAAGAGAGAGATGTCCCTCATGCAAAGCTCCCATGGTGGGCAACAAACCTATCGTCTTTCCTTCTTTCTTGAATGTATCCACACAAGAAAGCAATTCATCTATTGTATGACAAACCTGCATAATAGCTTTTTGTTTAATCCTTGTTCTTGTTTTCGTTTTCCGTATCTTGTATTTCGTCGTCCTGCTCTACCTCTTCGTAGTCGGTGAACTCCTCTTTCGCCTCGTCCGTTTCCTTGTCGTCAAAATACATAGAGTCTTTTATTTTCTTTATCCTTTGAGGCAAATCCAATAGAAAGCTAATCAGCGTAACAACTATGCTGAACAGCACGGCGTCCATAAGTCCGTCCACGTGGAAACCCTTAACCAAATGCGAGGCAAGAAGAACTATCACAGCATTTATTATCAGCTGAAAAAGCCCGAGGCTCATCAATATGAGCGGTGCCGATATCAACATAAGCAAAGGCTTCAAAAAAGCATTCAACAGGCTTATCACCAAAGCCGCCGCAATAGCAGAAAAAATTGAGCTTACATCGACAAACTTGAAAAGCAAAGAGGCTATAAAAATGGCAAGAGCCATCACGAGCGTTTTCGTCCAAAAGCTTTTCTTTAGCGGAGATGGCGAAGAGGGAGTTATGTTTATCCTTATACCTTTCATCTTCTGCGGTTTTTTGTTTGAAGCGGCAAAATTACTAAATTATTTCATTGCACCCAAACAAAACAAACGCTCTTACGGTTGCAACATACACACCGTGCCGCTTGCATTAGATTGTTGCCGACCGGCTTTGCTCCCTTTCGACCCGTCTTCCACCCGTTTCGAATGCTCTTTGCGGCATAAAGCCTGCACATAGAACCTAACCACCTGCGGCATACAGCACTCCCCTTTGGCGAACTCCCGCAATACTAATGCCTTTCCGACTTATCTTGCCCCATTTAGCATCAACGGCTTGCCTTGCTTGTCGTTTTTCCATGCCATAAATCCCTCCTACACAAGCCTTTCCACGGTCGCACTGCTCTTTCCGCACATAAAAACAGCACTTCCTTTCATTTTTTCTGCAACCGTTTTCATCACAAAGTTACATTCCTCCGCACAAATCGATGACACCTCAATACACTTTTCCGCACCAATTCCCTTTTATGCCGCATACCCAATCGTAAACAAGCCTGTGCAGCGAACATTTTTCCGAACGTAAAAATTGAATCACCGTTCGGCTAAAATGAAAGGCTGATTCAGCAAAATGAATCAGCCTTTCGTCAAAATGAATCGCCGATTCGTGAAAATGAATCAGCCATCTGCCGCAACATCGGGCTGCATTGCCTGCGGCATCAGCCGCGTGATTTGAGCAGTATGCGGATTCGTTTCAGCAAATGCCCTGCCCAAAGAACGATTGCGACTATTCCAATTTTGTAGTGTGCAATTCCGAGGGCGGAATTTTTGCCGTTTACCCAAAACAAGGCAATTCCGCTGAGGCTCGCAAGCAAGAAGACGACCGACACAAGTGTCGTAATTCTGCTCTTTTTGTCAATTCCTTTTTTTACGACTTTTCGGTACCATTGCAGATGCGTTGCCACATGCAGCAGTGCAACGCCGAAGAACAACAGACTGACAAGAACATGGAATACAGCCCAATCATGCCACAGTTCGTGGTCGGTGCCGTGTCCTGCAATGTGTAGTCTTATTCCTGTGTAGGCGGTGAGCAGAAATAACGGGACTAAAGCCCAATCAATAACAAATATACGTTTCATGATGCAGTTGTTTTTGCGGTCATAAGTCTGTTTGCACGGATTTCAAGCATTGTGCCGAATTGCGGAATTGCCATATTGGCAATTTTCATAAGCCACACATCGGCTAAAAGGTGGCAATGGTTCACGTGCATTTCCGTCCCTGTTGTTGCTGTTTCTTTCATGTTTATAGATTCTTTTGTTTGCGATGTGCAAAGGTCGCCATTTCAGCAGGGCAGGGACGATAACATTTGTAAAGAAATGCTTATCGGCGGCGGTTTCTGATGCGGGAGAGAGAAACGGGAGTGATGCCGAGGTAGGAAGCTATGTAGTGCTGCGGCACTCGCCGAATAATGTCGGGACGTTCTTTGAGCAGTTCTTCGTAACGTTGCTGCGGAGTGTTCTTTATTCGAGATAGAAAGAGTTGTTGGTAGGCATGGAAGCGATCGATGAGCTTTTCCTCATAACGTTGTCGCAGGGCGGCATCGCGTTCTATAAGTCCATAGAAGTCTTTTCGGCGAACGGCTGTCAACTCCGTTGGTTCTATGCTCTCCAAAGAGAAAAGGCTCGGAGTATGTTTATGCAGACTGTCGAAGGAGGCAACAAAATCGCCTTCAAAGAAGAATTGGAAGGTTATGTCTTTGCCTTCGTTATAGAAAAACAGCCGCAAACAACCGCTGTGTATGAGGTATAGCTTTTCGGCAACCGTTCCCTCTTGCAAAAGAATGGTTTTGGGAGGAACGGACAGGTGGTCGAATTTTATCTCTGAGGCTGCGATATTGAGCAAGTGTCTGTTTTCAAACATGGTGCAAAAGTACAAAATTGCCGTTTATCATTGGCGACAAACGGCAACTCGATTCCGCTCCCCATTCGGACGCAAGCCGACGGACAGGACTGCAAACAGGTGTGAACGACAGCTTCTGACGAAAAGGGTATCAGTATCGTTGTGATACTTTTTTCCAATCTACCACCTGCCAAAAGTTGTCCAAATACTCGGCTCGGCGGTTTTGCCGGTCGAGGTAGTAGGCGTGTTCCCACACATCGCACACCAAAAGGGGCGTTTTGCCTTCTGTCAACGGGTTGGCGGCGTTTTGGGCAGGCGTTATCGCCAATTTGCCTTTCTCGTCTTTGACCAACCAAACCCAACCGCTGCCAAACAAGCCGAGGGCGGCAAGGGTGAACTGCTCTTTGAACTTGTCAAAGCCTCCGAAGTCTTTGTCGATTGCATGAACCAAACAACCGAATGGGCAGTCGTTCCTTTCGCCGCTGAGGCTGTTCCAATAGAAATTGTGATTCCATACTTGGGCGGCGTTGTTGAACACTCCGCCCTCGGAGTGCTTTACTATTTCGTCCAAGGTCATGGTTTCGAACTCCGTTCCGGCAATGAGCTTGTTCAGGTTGTCGACATAGGTGCGGTGATGCTTGCCGTAATGAAATTCGATGGTCGTTCTGCTTATGTGCGGCTCCAATGCCTGCGGAGCGTAAGGCAATTCCAATAATTCCACTCTTTCCATTTTGTAACGTATTTTATATTTGTATCTGCAAAACACACTGAGGCAGTATTTAGTTCACGGCAAGATGGGACGAAAAAAAAGATTTAACGCCGTATCCGCTTGTCGTTCCAAAATAAAGTGCTAATTTTGGGGGCTGAAAAGAACAAATAAATTATTCATCAAAAACAGACGACAATGGCAATAAAAGGAGCAATTGTGGTTGATATTGAGCGTTGCAAGGGCTGCGGAGTTTGTGCTTCGGTATGCCCGAAACAGGTAATCGCCTTATCAGCAAATGTGAATGGTAAAGGTTACAACTACGCCGAACAAGTCAAAGAGGATTGCATCGGCTGCGCAAGCTGCGGCATGGTTTGTCCCGACGGAGTTATAACGGTTTACAAGGCTAAATTATAAACGATTTTAAACTTTAAGGAAATGGCAAAGGAATTGAAATTGATGAAAGGTAACGAAGCGATTGCCGAGGCAGCAATACGCTCCGGTTGCGATGGCTATTTCGGATACCCTATAACTCCGCAATCTGAGGTTATGGAACATCTTATGGCTGAAATGCCGTGGGAAAAGACCGGAATGGTAGTGTTACAGGCAGAGAGTGAGATGGCCTCTATCAATATGGTGTATGGAGGTGCAGCCACAGGAAAAAAAGTCATGACTTCTTCATCTTCTCCGGGAATGAGCTTGATGCAGGAGGGTTTGACTTACCTTGCAGGTGCCGAGTTGCCTTGCTTGGTTGTTAACGTTGTCCGCGGCGGTCCCGGATTGGGTACAATCCAACCTTCACAGGCAGACTACAATCAGGCAACGAAAGGCGGCGGACACGGAGACTATCAAATGTATGTATTGGCTCCGGCTACTGTTCAGGAGATGTATGACTTTGTGTTTGACGCTTGGGACATTGCTTTCAAATATCGTACTCCCGTAATGATACTTTCGGACGGTGCAATAGGTCAGGCTATGGAGAAATTGTACGTTGGCGACTACGTTCCTCGTTGGACTAAGGAAGAAATAGCAGCCAAAGCACCATGGGCTGCATTCGGAAAACCCGCATCGAGAGGTCATAACATAGTAACATCGTTGGAGCTTGACTCTGTAAAGCAAGAGCAATTCAATCACAAACTTCAAGCCAAGTATCGCGAAATGGAAAAGAACGATACAAGGTATGAGGAAATCATGTGCGAAGATGCAGAGTATGTTATTGTGGCATACGGTTCAAGTGCCAGAATTTCGCACAAAGCTCTTCAACTTGCAAGAGAAAAAGGCATAAAGGTGGGATTGCTAAGACCAATCACTTTGTTCCCATTCCCAAGCGAACCAATCAAGGCATTGGCTCAAAGAGTGAAGGGTATTCTTACCGTGGAGATGTCGGCAGGTCAAATGGTAAAAGATGTGCAGTTGGCTTCTGAGTTCAAATGTCCGGTTAAGTACTTCGGACGTTACGGCGGAATAATCCCTACTCCGCAAGAGGTGTTGGCTGCGTTGGAAAATGATTTAATTAAAGGCTAAGATTATGTTTAACGAAGAGATAATAAAACCCGAAAACCTTGTTTACAAGAAAACAAGCGTTATGACAGATGCAATTATGCACTATTGCCCAGGTTGTCCTCACGGAACAATCCACAGAATAATTGCAGAAGTAATAGACGAAATGGGAATCCAAGATCAAACAATAGGTATTGCCCCTGTGGGTTGCTCCGTATTGGCTTATAACTATTTTGATGTGGATTTCGTTGAAGCGGCTCACGGTAGAGCGCCGGCATTGGCTACCGCAATACAAAGACTTCACCCCGATATGCATACCTTTACGTATCAAGGAGACGGAGACCTTGCGGCAATAGGAACAGGCGAAACAATCCACGCTTGCAACAGAGGCGAGAACATAGTAATCTTCTTTGTCAACAACGCTATTTATGGTATGACCGGCGGTCAAATGGCTCCGACTACTTTGTTAGGCATGAAGACGGCTACCACTCCTTATGGTCGTAGAGTGGATTTGAACGGTTATCCTTTGCAAATAACCGAATTGGTGGCTCAGTTGCCGGGTACTTAC
>CAZSFV010000059.1:0-7203 GCA_964606345.1 uncultured Bacteroidaceae bacterium
ATTTTACTCCCTTAAGAAAAGCTATTCCTCGCCGTTTTGAACTGCAAAATCGACAAAACGAATGCTTTTTCTCTATTAAAGCAGGAACAATAATGGTACACATGTCAGTATTAAGGTCAGCGTATACGTTAATGTCAAAGTCTTATTCTCGCTATAAATTTTGACGTTGGCATCTTTGTTCATATCGCTCAACAACGATTTGACGGTGGAATAGCTTCCGCATATATTATTGTAATCGGACGCCTTTGATGTTTTGCAACCTAATAAATCAACCGTCTCCATGTAATTCATATCTGAGTACTTCGAGTACCGTCCCCTATATTTAAGGGAGATTTCTGCCACATCGCCATTGGCATTCGAGAAAGTATAAGTGTCGTACGTGAAATGGTCGTTATCCATCGCCGTACCGAAACCTGCCTGCGTTGAATAGGAGACGGCTGTTACCACTGTGTTACTTGCAGATTCTTCTTTGTGTCCGGACAGCTCGTATCCTCGTGCCGACAAATCCGATGCAACCACTTGCATTGAACGATTATACTCTTTGAAGCTCGTAACGTTTCGCACCGATGTGCAAGCGGTTAGCGAAAATGCCATGATAACCAATAATGTCAATTCTTTCATAGTATTACTTATCTGTTATATACCATCGATTCTTCGGTTCTTGTTGTAATGCGTTTTTATTCTGTTTTTATGCTTTTCTGCTCTTGTTTCTCTACACTTAGCCTGCGGTCTTAGAAATGGTAACCCAATCTCAGGCAGAGCATGCTCGGATTTATTCTGTCGAATACAAAAATTCCCTTATCGCTTTCCCCTCCTCCGTACCACGTTACGATGTATTTGGCGTTGCCTTTCACTTTTTGCGAACCCAGGTTATAGTAATGCAGACCTAAACTCAATCTGTCCGACAACAAAACACCTGCCCCAAATTGAAAAGCAAATGTATATTGGCTTTCATAGGCGATACTGTATTTGTAATTGAAATCTTGTTCCGAGCAATTCATTTTCAAATCGGTTATTATTCCGATATTGAGTCCTGCAGCTCCTTCTCCCCATATTTTTGCGTTGTTTGAAATAGCATATTCGTAGTTCATACCACACATGACGGGTATATTTACATATTTGGGTACACTCAAGTCGTAGTTGCTTATGGAATTATTGGAACAAACCAGCAACATATAGTCATTAAAACAATCTCTTGCCTCTTTTTTCGAGAGATTAAAAAACAAATCAGCTGTTGCTATGGCACCCAATCCTTTGACGGTCGGAATGGGGAAACGAAACTTCGCTCCCAAATCAAATCCGACTGCTGCACCCGCTTTGTCTGTTTTAACGTTCCAAGCGATAATATAATCTCCGTTTTGCGTTGAATTGGGCGTATCCCGACAATCGGCATACGTTCCAAGAGGCAGGGTTCCTCCTATATGCATTGAAAATTTTACTTGTGAGTTCGCACTGTTCATTCCTGTCATAAATACCGACACAAAGCACAATAAGCTCAAAAAAATCTTTTTCTCCATTACTCTGATTTTTGTTTTGTATGATTTCTTACGTTTTTCAAGCCCGTCCCAAAGGCTTTGCGACTGTTAATTCCTCCATTTGATTTCTGTTTGATTGCAATGAATGCTTGTTGACTTGCAGACACAAAAAAAACGTGGGACTTTTTTGCTGCTTGTTCGTTCTATGAGGTTCTGGACTACCTAAACTAACCCAATAAGCAAAAGCCCACGATTTCCATCGTGAGCGTTACTGCGTTATCTTTGGTCAGTCTGATATGAAATTGTCCAGATTCCATAGAACTAAAGTATAAGCAAAACGCTTTAATATGTCGTTATAAAAATATCACTTGACTAATCTCTTTTCTATTTCCGATGGCCCTCCTTTCGCTTTTGGTTGTTTCGTGTTGCAAATATATGAATTTTTCATTTTCCTAAGCCTCTTTTCGCAACAAAATAGGCTTCAAGCATCTACATAAGTCCCTTCAGTGAGAACCGGGATGAAGCTCAATCCCACAAAAACACTCTTCGCCTGCACTGTAATTCCATTCCAAAATACCAATGCAAACCACCATTTTCCGCAATCGCCGATTCGTCGGGAACGAATGGCTGATTCAAAAAATTCTTTCGCCGATTCATTTTGCTGAAACAGCCATTCATTTTGGCGGAACGGGGATTCGTTGACGGTGATGCAAGAGTCAGAATTTCAATGCTTGACAAAGTATTGATTTTTGAGTGTTTCAACTGCTTTTTTCGGAGCCGGAATTGCTGCGAGCTTCGGCTGGAATTTTTGTTGCTTCGGCTTGGTGCAATGCCATGCCTCTTGTCGGGTATTTACCGGCGTGGACTTGCGTACAACAAGCCTTCCTTTTCTGTGTATGTTCGATTAATCCGGACAAATGCTTATTTGCCCGATGGCTTAAAGGCGATGGAGCATCAGCGGGTTTCCTCCAAAAGTTCGCGATTGACCTCCAAGGGGCTGTATTTGTGTTCCGAACTGCATTTATCCGTAAATACGTTGCTCTTTCCGCAAACGCACGATGTTCTATCGCCGGTCATGGGGTCTACACTCGCACAGCTGCGTTTGAATTCACCGTTTTTTTTGATGAACATCTTTATGCCTATGAAGCAAAAGCACAAGGCAAGCAAAACGACCGTTATCACGGCTACTAACAATATGGTTTCCATGTCTTTATTCTTTGTTTTTTGTGTCTATTATAATGGTTGTGGGACCGTTGTTTGTCAATTCTATCTGCATGTCGGCTCCAAAGACTCCGGTTTTCACCTGCTTGGGAAAATCTTTCTGTATTGTGGTAACAAATTTTTCGTACATTGGTTTGGAGAAAGCCGGTTTTGCTGCTCTGAGGTAGGTCGGACGATTGCCTTTCTTTGTGCTTGCGTGCAGCGTAAACTGACTTACTATCATCAACTCTCCGTTTATGTCTTCAACCGAAAGGTTCATCACCCCGTCTTTGTCGTCGAATACTCTCAATCTGCGTATCTTTCCGCTTAACCATTCTATGTCCTCTTCCGTATCGCTATCTTCAATGCCCAAAAGCACCATCAACCCTTCTCCTATTTCGGAATAAACTTCGGAATCTATCCTCAGAACAGCTCTCGTTACCTTTTGTATGACAGCTCTCATGCTTTTTTATTATTTTGTTTGCCATTGCGGCATTTGAACTTCCTCTCCGTTGACTATGTTCACGTAATTGGAGTATCTTTCGGGTGATATGTCGCCATCTTCAACCGCTTTCTTTATTGCACAGCCCGGTTCGTGTATATGCGTGCAGTTATAGTATTTGCAATCAGCGAGTTTGGCTCTCATTTCCGGGTAATAACGAGCCACCTCCTCGGCTTTGAAATCCACCATTCCGAAAGAACGTATGCCGGGAGTATCGATTATGTCGCCTCCGAAAGCCAAAGGATACATTTGTGCAAAGGTTGTAGTGTGCCGCCCTTTGAGATTACTCAACGAAATGGACGATGTTTTCAAATTAAGCGAAGAATCGAGGGCGTTGACCAAGGCACTCTTGCCAACGCCGGAGTGTCCCGAAAGCAGCGAAGTCTTGTTTTGCAAAATTTCTTTGAGCTTTTCCAATCCTGTTCTCTCTGTTGCCGAGGTCTCTATGCAGGTGTAGCCGACTTTTTCGTATATGGATTTAATGTAATCGGCATATTCCTTTATTGCATCGTCGTAAAGGTCTATTTTATTGAAGACAAGAATGCAGGGAATGTTGTAGGCTTCGCAGGTAAGCAAGAATCGGTCTATGAAACCCGTGCTTGTGCGAGGCAGAACGGCTGTTACCACCAACAGGGCTTGATCCATGTTGGCGGCAATGACGTGTGTCTGCTTCGAGAGCTTGGTTGCTTTGCGTATTATGTAGTTTTTGCGGTCTTCTATCTTGCATATCAAGCCATAGGCATTCGGTTCAGAGGGAATAAACTCCACCCTGTCGCCCACAGCCACGGGATTGGTGGACTTGATGCCGCTTATCTTGAAACGTCCCTTTATGCAGCACTCATATTCCTTGCCCTCGGCATCTCTCACCGTGTAATGACTGCCCGTGTTCCTGACAACGGTACCTTTGTTCATCTGTTCATTTTTTTTGAACGCTGTTGCTTGGTTGGCTGCCGGCGTTCGCAGAAGGTTGTTTATCCAAAAGAATGGCATCTATGTAGCTTTTGAGAGCGTCTTTGCTCATTGCACCGGTCAACACCTGCGGCTCCTTGCCCATTGGTGCAAAGATGATGGTCGGAATGCTGTTTATGCCTATTTCCTTTGCCAATTCTTTGTGCTTATCCACGTTCACCTTATATACATACACCTGTCCGGCGTACTCTTTTGCCAATTCCCGCAACGGTTTTTCCAATAGCTTGCACGGTTTGCACCAATCGGCATAAAAATCCACTATTGCCGGTTTGTCGCCAAGGTAGTTCCACGAAAGAGAATCCTTTTCGTAATTTGCAACCTTACTTAAGAATTCTTTCTTTCCTATTTCGACAGGCTTCTTTTGAGCAAAAGCCGCCATCGACACGCACATCAAAAGTGCCAAAAGCGTAATTCGTAATGTTTTTCTCATTCTTTTCTTTCCCTTTTCTGACTTTCCGTTGTTACGAAAGCAAGAACAAATCCGCTGTTTCGTTCAAACGAAAAATTGTATTTCTCAATAAATTCGTATCAGCCCGTAATTGTTGCCGTTAAGCACAAAGTTATAATCACCCGATGGTATTTCCTCTATCTCGTACCTGAAATTCCTGACGCAAAGGCAGGTGTCTGTATCTTTCAGTGGCGATTCGTCCACGATTATGCAGCCGTTCTCCACTTTGGCATTGACTTTTATTTCCGCAGACTTGCATGCCACAGGCACATTGTTACGTTTTATCTCCATTCTGTTGTCTCCTATCCAACGGTATGAGGTTGATGTTTGCTTAGAAAGGACTTGCAGACTTCCACCCGACTGCATGCAGTCTGACAATGCACCGACTTTCACTTCCAAATCCTCCGATGAGTTTTTCGAACAAGAGGCAAGGAACAAGGTTGCAAGAAAGAACAATGCCATGTAGGTGCTTCTCTTTTTCATAAGGTCATATCGTGTATTCATTCCAAGGATAAACGAGCTAAAAACCGTATTATTGTTTACGGCTTTGCCTCAATCGTTTTCAAGCGGGGAAGACTTGATTAAGCTTGTTGGCGATTCGATTCCTTATATCCGTGAATTGCTTATTCTTAAAAAGCAATTCCATTATGTTTTCTGTGTCTGTGGTTTCTTTGATTGCCTTGTTCACTTGTTTGATATAGGCATTCACTTTATGCAACTTAAATCGCAAGAGAGTGTCGGAGATAAGGCGGTCGATGACTTCCTTGCTTTCCTTATCCGGAACGGAGACTCTTTTCTCCAACCAAAGGGGACTGATTTCCCTGCCGCCGATAAGGAGTTCGGCAGCAAGGTTTCTGATTCGTTCGTCTTCGTTGGAAACAAACAAATCGACCGGCGGAATATCGTTTTCCTCGTATATGTAGTGCTTATACACCTCAAAAATCTTGCCGAACAAGGCATCATCGAAACGAATGTCGTCATTCACTATGTCGCAAACAATGAAACTTGCCGTCAACACGTCTTTGTAAACCAAGTTTCCGCCATCGTCGAACATCTCCTGCCGTGTCATTGCATTGCCGTACTTAAACAATACCTCAATTATGGCTCTTTCCTGTTCGTAATCGGGATTAAGGTCTATCTCTTGTGGCTTTGTTTGCTGAATATCGACAATATCTTGACCTGCAACTGTCGATTGAGCAGAGTCTTGTTTGTTTTTTTCGTTCCGATTGAGCATGAGCTGCCTTCTGAGTGCCTTGCTCAGAACCTCTTCACTCGTTCCCAAAATGGAACTGCACTCCTGCAAGTATGTATTCCTTTCCAAAAGGTCGGGAACAAGCGAAATGGTATGCACTATGTCCCTTATCAAATCCGCCCTCTTTATAGGGTCGCCGGCTGCCTGCTTTTGCAAAAGATTGGTCTTGTAGATAATGAAGTTCTGTGAGTTTTCCGTCAAAAAGTTCTGAAACTCCTCCATGGTGTGTTTGCGTGCGAAAGAATCAGGATCGTCTCCATCGGGGAATAAAACGGTTCTCACGTTCAATCCATGTTCCAAAAATATGTTCACAGCCTTGAATGTAGCCTTTATTCCTGCACTGTCGCCATCGTAAAGCACCGTAACATTGCGCGTATACCTCTTTATCAATGAGGTTTGCTGCTCGGTAAGTGCCGTTCCCGAAGTTGCGACCACGTTCTTCACCCCGTTCTGGTGCATCATCACCGCATCCATGTTACCCTCCACAAGGTAGCACAAATCCTCCTTCACAATAGCATCTTTGGCAAGGTGCAGACCAAACAGCACTTTGCCTTTGGTGTAAATAATGCTTTCGGGAGAGTTTACATACTTCGCTTTCGTCTTGTCCGACGAGAGTATGCGGGCAGAAAAGCCCAAAACCCTGCCACCTATATTATATATAGGGAATGTTACCCTGCCTCTGAAACGGTCATACAGCCTGCCTGTGCTTTCATTCCTTATTGCAACTCCGGCAGAGACCAAATCTTCCTCCGAAAAGCCCTCAGCCTTGGCCACTGTGCAAAAATCGTCCCAAGCGTCTTTGCAATAGCCCAAGCCCCACTTGCGAACGGTATCTTCCCTAAGGCATCTTTCCTCAAAATAAGACAAGCCAATGCTCCTGCCTTGCTCATCGTTGAAAAGTAAATTTTGGAAATACTTCTGGGCGAACTCGTTTACATGAAACACACGGTCTCTTTCCGACTGAGCAGCCTTTTCCTCGGGAGAGGCTTCCGTCTCCTCTATGTGTATATGGTAACGATCAGCCAACCATCGCAAAGCCTCGGGGTAAGTATAATGCTCATGCTTCATCAAAAAGGAGACAGCATCGCCCCCTTCCCCACAACCGAAACATTTGAAAATACCCTTGGCAGGATTGACATTGAAAGATGGCGTTTTCTCATTGTGAAAAGGGCATAAGCCAATGTAATTCGCACCTCGTTTTTTCAGAGACACAAAAGCACCCACAACATCCGCTATTTGAGCAGCTTCCAATATTTTAGCGACATCCTCATGCTTTATCATTACCTTGCAATTTGCTGCAAAGTTAGAACAAAAGAAAATAACAACAAAGCCTCACACCAAAATAGAACGCCATTCC
>CAZSFV010000060.1:0-6750 GCA_964606345.1 uncultured Bacteroidaceae bacterium
TCCCCACCCCGCCAAAATGAATCGCCGAAAAAAGAAAAAATGAATGGCTGATTCAGAAAAATGAATCAGCCAAAGAATTTTTTGAATCGCCGATTCATTTTCTTGGTACGCCGTTTGGGCGGGAGTGTCGCTATTATTTCGTACTTTTGCAGACTGTTTTACAAAAACAATTCATGATATGAAGAAAGCATACGTATTTCCCGGACAGGGAGCGCAGTTTGTCGGAATGGGCAAAGAACTGTATGATTCAAATGAAAGCTGCAAGGCAATGTTTGAAAAAGCCGATGAAATACTCGGTTTCCGCATTACGGATATAATGTTCGCAGGAACAGATGAACAATTAAGGCAAACCAATGTAACGCAACCTGCCATATTTCTTCACTCTGTCATTCTTGCAAAGGCATTGGGTGAAGAGTTTAAGCCTGACATGGTTGCAGGACACTCTTTGGGCGAGTTTTCGGCATTGGTTGCCGCAGGTGCAATGAGCTTTGAGGACGGTTTGAGATTGGTTGCCGCACGTGCCGATGCCATGCAAAAGGCTTGCGAGGCTGTTCCGGGTACCATGGCTGCCATAATAGCCTTACCCGATGAAAAAATCGAAGAAATATGTGCATCGATTGCCGAAGTTGTTGTTCCGGCAAACTATAATTGCCCCGGTCAATTAGTCATTTCGGGCAGCATGGAGGGAATAAATAAAGCCTGTGAGCTGTTGAAAGCAGCCGGAGCAAAGAGAGCCTTGCCGTTGAAGGTCGGCGGAGCATTCCACTCGCCTTTAATGGAACCTGCAAGGGTTGAGTTGGCGGCGGCAATAGAAAAGACGGACATTCACGCCCCTGTTTGCCCTGTATATCAGAACGTGAACGCAATGCCTGTTACCAATCCTGCAGAAATAAAGGAAAATTTGATTAAGCAGTTGACCTCTCCGGTTAAGTGGACTCAAATATCAAAGGCAATGATAGCCGATGGAGCAGAGGCTTTCATCGAAGTTGGTCCGGGCAATGTGTTGCAAGGCTTGATAAAGAAAGTGAAAGCCGATGCGGTCGTTTCTTCTGCAAGCATAAATGCTTAATTCCCCGACTTATGACGTACAAAGAGCTTCTTTTGAAAAGGCAGAGCGATCGCAAATACGAAGAACGCACGGTCGAGAACGATAAGTTGGAAGCCTGTTTGGAGGCGGCACGTTTGTCTGCCTCGGCTTGCAATTCCCAACCGTGGACGTTCGTCGTTGTGAACGCACCGCAGGTGTTGCAGCAAGTGCGTAAAGCCACCGCCGACATGGCATTGAACCGATTTGTTCACCAAGTGCCTGTTATTGTGGCTGTGGTTTTGGAAAAGGCGAACTTCACCTCGTCCATAGGTTCTGTCATAAAGGATAAGGAATACACCCTTTTGGATATAGGCATAGCCGCAAACAATTTCTGTATGCAGGCGACGGAGTTGGGATTGGGTACATGCATGATTGGCTGGTTCGACGAAAAGAAAGTGAAGCAAATCCTTAACGTGCCTGCCTCCAAACGCATTCCCCTACTTATAGCAGTGGGCTATTCTGCTGCCAAGAGCCGGAAGAAAATCCGTAAACCTATAGACAAAATCCGCAAATACAACTCCTACAAATAAGAAGCCCTCAACCAAATCAAGAAACAAGAAAAATGAATCGCCGATTCGATGAAAACGAATCGCCGATTCATTTTGCCGAAAGGCTGATTCATTTTTTTGAATCAGCCTTTCGTTTTAGCCGAACGGCGATTCGGTAAAATGTCATCAAACATGAAATTTTGTCAGCTTGGGAAAGTTATTGAATGTTTTTATATGCAGTTTCGTCAGTCTTTGTTTTGTGGCTCGCTTTTTGCAAATGGGATTATACAAAAACAAGAATGAGTTATGGAAACAAGAAATGGAAAGTTAGAAAATTTGAATAGGTTTGCTCACAACCTTATAGACAAGGCGAGGGAGGGCAAGTTAGACCCGGTCATAGGGCGAGATGAAGAAATAAGAAGGGTTTTGCAGATATTGTCCCGTAGAACTAAGAACAACCCCGTGTTGGTCGGAGAACCCGGTGTGGGAAAAACGGCAATAGTTGAGGGTTTGGCTCGAAGGATTTTGAAGAAAGACGTTCCCGAAAACTTGAAAGACAAGCAGATTTACACCTTGGATATGGGTGCTTTGATAGCCGGTGCCAAGTACAAGGGGGAGTTTGAGGAGCGTTTGAAAGGTGTGGTTAACGAAGTGGTGGAATCGCAGGGCGATATAATCCTTTTCATAGATGAAATTCATACCTTGGTTGGAGCAGGCGGCGGCGAGGGTGCCATGGATGCAGCCAACATTTTGAAGCCTGCCTTGGCAAGGGGAGAATTGAGGGCGATAGGTGCAACAACTCTTAACGAGTATCAGAAGTATTTTGAAAAGGATAAGGCTTTGGAGCGTAGGTTCCAAATGGTTTTGGTAGACGAACCGAGTGTTGCCGACACCATAAGCATATTGAGGGGTTTGAAAGAACGTTATGAGGTACACCACCATGTGAGGATAAAGGACAGTGCCATAGTTGCAGCCGCCCAAATGTCGGCAAGGTACATTACCAATCGTTTTTTGCCGGACAAGGCGATAGACCTTATCGATGAGGCTGCCGCAAAGTTGCGTATGGAAATAGATTCCTCTCCAGAAGAGTTGGACGAGTTGGAAAGGCGTTTGATGCAGCTCGAAATAGAACGTGTTGCCATAAAGAAAGAGAAGGATACGAAGAAAGAGAGCGAACTTACCGCCGAAATAGACAAGTTGAAAAAGGAAAGGGACGAATTGCATGCACGTTGGATTGCAGAAAAGAAGTATGTGGAGGCCATTCAGGACGAAGTAAAGAAGATAGAGCGGTATAAGTTTGAGGCAGAACAAGCCGAGAGAGCCGGTGACTACGGCAAGGTTGCAGAATTGCGATATGGCAAAATCAAGACTGCGGAGACCGATTTGGAAAACTACAAGACCAAGTTGAAGAGCATGCAGACGACAGGAGCGTTGATAACCGAGGAGGTCGATGACAACCATATTGCCGAAGTGGTTTCGCGTTGGACGGGTATTCCTGTTGCAAAGATGATGCAGAGCGAAAAGGATAAGCTCCTTCACTTGGAAGACGAGTTGAAGAAAAGGGTGGTTGGTCAGGAAGAAGCCATAGAAGCGGTTGCCAATGCAATAAGAAGAAGTCGTAGTGGCTTGGCAGACGAGAACAGACCGATAGGTTCGTTTGCGTTTTTGGGCAGCACGGGTGTTGGAAAAACCGAATTGGCGAAGGCTTTGGCGGAATTGCTCTTTGACAAGGAAGACCTCATGGTAAGGATAGACATGAGCGAATATCAAGAGAGGCACACGGTTTCTCGTTTGATAGGAGCACCTCCGGGATATGTGGGTTATGAGGAAAGCGGTCAGTTGACCGAGGCTGTAAGGCGTAAACCTTATTCCATAGTGTTGTTGGACGAAATAGAGAAAGCCCACCCCGATGTGTTCAATATTTTGTTGCAGGTGTTGGAAGACGGCAGATTGACAGATAATAAGGGCAGAGTGGTCGACTTTAAGAACACAATAATAATAATGACCTCCAACATAGGTTCCGAAATATTGCAACACGCCATCAACGAACACAGCAGCGATTTTTCAGCCGAGTGGAACACTGCAAAAGCCTCGGTGTTGGAGTTGTTGAAGAAAACAATCAGACCCGAATTGCTTAACCGTATAGACGAGATTGTGGTCTTCAAGCCTTTGCAAAAGGAACAGGTGAGGGAGATTGTCAAATTGCAGTTGTCGCGTTTGCAAAAACGTTTGAAAGAAAAGGGCGTAGAACTTCAATGCACGGAAGAAAGCATGGACTACTTGGCAGAAAAGGGCTATCAACCCGACTTGGGCGCAAGACCGATAAAGAGGGCTATACAGAAATACGTCATAGACAAGTTATCTGTCTTCATGATAGAGGGCAACATGCCAGAAAACAGCAAAGTGGAGATGTTTGTATCCGATGGCGGTTTGCAGTTCCGCTTTTTGAACGAAAAGAACTGAAACAACACTTCAAGTTTATTCGCATAGGTTACGGAGGCATAACGTTCAAACAAGAACGTATGTCTCCGTTTTTTTTATTCCGACTCTGTGCAGAGGGCAACCGCCCTGCAATAAAGAGTTTTGTCGAAACCAAAATGCCGTTTGTCGGAAAATGCACCAGTCTTCTGCGAAAACGAATCGGCGAAAGAAGAAAATGAATGGCTGTTTCAAAAAATTCTTTCGCCGATTCGTTTTTCTGAATCAGCCTTTCGTTTTTGCAGGAGGCTGATTCGTTGCGACAAGGCTTCGATTGGTCAAATGGCAGGCAGTGCAAGGGCGGTTTGAAACACTCGGCAGGGGTTGCTCGGTGGCAAAAGTGGCATAAACGGCAGGCTTTGACTTGTTCCGTTTTGCACATACGCCCTGTTTTTGCTTTTGGCAGGGCGGGAAATTGCGTTTTAGGGCAGTCGGTTCGGTTTGTGAGCGGGAGTGGGACGTGGTTTGTAACCGGCAGTTGCCTTTCTTTTTCGACGGATCGGTTTTGGGAGCCGCTGCAACGGGCTTTGGCGGCGATAGGGAAATAATTCGTACCTTTGCCGAGGAGATACAAGTGTTTAATGCTATGGTGGAAGTAAATAAGAGTTTGAAGGATTTCAATACATTCGGCGTGGATTGTGTGGCAAGGGAGTATGCGGAGTTTAGGGCGGCGGAGGATTTTGACATGGTTAGGGAATTGTATGCTCGTTGGGGCGGATTGCGGATTTTGGGCGGAGGGAGCAATACGGTGTTTGCCGCTTCGGTGTTTGAGGGTTGTGTGTTGAGGGTTTGCAACAAGGGAATGGAGCTGTTGGAGGAGGGGGAGGATTATGTGCTGTTGAGGGTTGCAGCCGGTGAGTCGTGGCGCAATTTTGTGAGGTGGTGCTGCGAAAAAATGTATTGCGGTTTGGAGAATTTGGCTGCCATTTACGGAACGGTGGGTGCCGCTCCGGTGCAGAACATAGGGGCATACGGGGTGCAGGTTGCGGATTACATAGAGAGCGTTGAATGCTTCGACATGGCAGATGGAACAAAACGCATAGTGCCTGCCGAGGATTGCAATTTCGGCTATCGTTACTCTTGTTGGAAAAAGGGTAGGGAAAACGAATTGATTTGTTCGGTCGTCTTCCGCCTGAAAAAGCATTTTGTGCCGCAAACGGGCTATGCCGCCGTGGCAAAAATGTTGGAAGAAAAAGGAGTGAAGAATTTGACGCCCTTGACCATGTGCGACATGATTACGGATTTGCGGAACTCTAAGTTGCCCGATGTCAAGATACTCGGCAATGCCGGTTCGTTCTTCAAGAACCCGACCGTAAGCGAGGAGACCTTTGAAAGGCTGAAAGCCATGGACGAGGGTTTGGTTTCGTTTAAGGAGGACAAGGGCATCAAGCTCTCGGCGGCGTACCTGATAGAGCATTGCGGCTTTAAGGGCAAAAGGTTCGGAAACGTGGGCATGCACGCCAAGCAGGCATTGGTATTGGTGAACTACGGCGGAGCTGAGGGTAAGGAGATTGTGGATTTTGCGGAAAAGGTGATTGAAACAGTTTTCGACAAGTACGGAGTAAGATTGGAGATAGAGGCTCACATTGTTTAGAAGCGGCTTTGCCACGGCGGCAGTGCCAAAACAGAGAAAGGTAATATTATTCAAACATAAACGGAAAAACTGATGAGTGCAGAAGAATTTTGGAAAGCGTTTGCTGAATATAAGGACTTGCTTATGGATATAGATTCCTTGGACAAGGAACAAGCCGACGGGTTGTTGGAACGATTGGACGGGGATTTGAAAAAATATTGCTCCGGTTTGGAGTTTATTTTGGGCGATTTGACCGAAAAGGGACGCACCTTGACCCTCACGGCAGAGGGTGATGCGGAGCTTTTCGGCTATGTTGAAGAATTGTGTGAGAATGCTCCTATATTGGATTTTTGGGACATAATCGCCTTCAAGCCGGCGAAAGGCAAGAATGTCAACATCACCTTCGGCAACTATCATTTGAGCAGCGGCAAACTTTGGTTTCTTCCCTTAGAAAGTGAGGAGGAAGAAGGACGGTTGGGTCTGCGTGTGGCTTTGCCCGATTTCAAGCAGGACGATGAGGACTTGCTCGTGGCGGTTTACTCGCTTTTGGAGGAGATGATAGGGGAGTATGATGCCGCTTGTTACTTGGAATACTTCGAACTCTGTGCCTTGCCGGACAATCCTGCCGAGGTGGGCTTCTATCCTTTGACGGATTTGCCTGAATATGTGGATTGGTTCATCGATGAGGCAGAAAGAAGCGACGACTCACGATAACGAACTCGAATAGAAAGGATTGCATTCTATGAGACTGCTTGCGATTTATTTGCTTGCAATCAACCTTTTTGCGTTTTTGCTTTACGGCGTAGACAAACGAAAGGCGAAAAAATCCGAGTACAGGATTTCCGAAAGGACATTGTTGTTAGTGGCAGCCGTCGGCGGCAGTGTGGGAGCGATACTCGCCATGCGATGCTTCAAACACAAAACCCGACACAGAAAATTCTATATCGGATTGCCGATAATGCTGATGGCACAAACGGTGTTGCTCGTTTGTGCCATCAGCATGTGCGAAACGAAAGGTTGTTCTATTTTTGCGTTTTAACGATTGCCTCGGTTATGTTGATTGCAAAGTCTGCAAGTTTTTCGCATTGGGCATACAGATTGCTGTAACATATTCCCGTTTGGTA
>CAZSFV010000061.1:0-5790 GCA_964606345.1 uncultured Bacteroidaceae bacterium
GATATAAGCCGCATATTGTATTCCACCGATGCTTCGGCTTACAGACAGAAGCCTTTGGCTGTGTTCGTTCCTTGCAAAGACTGTGCGGAGGACATTCGCTTGCTTTTGGATTTTTGCAAACGCAACGGTTTGTCGCTTATTCCTCGTGCGGCAGGCACTTCTCTTGCCGGTCAGGTTGTGGGTGAGGGCATTGTGGTGGATGTGAGCAAGAATCTGAAAGAGATTTTGGAGGTAAACAAGGAAGAACATTGGGTTAGAGTGCAGGCAGGTGTGGTTTTGGAGGATTTGAATATCTTTCTGAAGCCCTATGGTTTGTTCTTCGCTCCCGAAACCTCCACGGCAAACCGTTGTTGCATAGGCGGAATGGTGGGAAACAACTCCTGCGGTCTGCACTCTTTGGTCTACGGAAGCGTGAGGGAGCATATTATAGAGGCAAAGGTTATTCTCTCGAACGGCGAAGAAGCGGTGTTGAGCAGTCTTGACGAGGCGGAATGCAAGGCAAAGGCAGAGAAGCAGACTTTGGAGGGAAGAATCTACCGATATATACTCGACACCTATTCAAACAGCGAAACAAAGCGTGAAATTGAGCAAGCATTTCCCGACAAGAGCCTCACAAGGCGGAATAACGGCTATGCATTGGATTCTTTGACCTGCGGCTTTCCCTTGAATCTCGCCCGTTTGTATTGCGGCAGTGAGGGAACATTGGCATTTGCCACGGAGTTCAAGCTGAATTTGTTGCCACTGCCCCCTAAGGAGAAGGCGTTGGTATGTGTGCATTTTGCCTCTTTGCAAGACAGCTTCACGGGCAACCTGCTCGCCTTGCGACACAAGCCCATGGCGGTGGAACTGATGGACAACAACATAATAGAGGCGGCGTATAGGAACATAGAGCAACGGGAGAACACTTTCTTCATAAAAGGTGAGCCAAAGGCGGTGCTGATTGTGGAATTTGCTGCCGAAACCAAGGCGGAATTGGAGCAAAAAGCGGAAGCACTTGTGGCAGACTTCAAGGCTGAGGGAAAGGCTTACGACTTCAGTGTCGTTTATGGCGATGCAGGCAAACGAGTATGGAGCTTGCGAAAAGCCGGTTTGGGGCTTTTGACCAATGTTCCGGGGTCGCTGAAACCGGTGTCGGTTGTTGAGGATACGGCAGTGGCTGTGGAGAAGTTGCCGGACTACCTTAGGGAGTTTCAACAAATGCTCGACGGATATGGTTTGAGCTGTGTGTACCACGCCCACATAGCAACGGGGGAACTGCACTTGCGTCCGGTGCTGAACCTCAAAGAAAGTAAAGATGTGGATTTGTTCCGAAAGGTGGCACACGATACAGCCTTGTTGGTAAAGAAGTATGGCGGCAGTCTGAGCGGGGAACACGGAGACGGCAGGTTGCGGGGCGAATGGATACCTCTCATGTATGGCGAAAGGGTTTACGGATTGATGAGGGAGATGAAGCAGGTTTGGGACGCCGAAAATATTTTCAATATAGGAAAGATAGTGAACAGTCCAAAGATGGACGTCAATTTGCGATATGACCGAGCAAAAGAGCGAGTGTTTCGCACATACTATGATTTTACAAAGGAAAAAGGTGTGCTGTGTGCGGCAGAGCAGTGCAACGGAGCGGCAGAATGTCGAAAGAGCAGTGTGACAGGGGGCTTGATGTGTCCTACTTTCAAGGTCAGCGGCAGGGAAGAGCAAAGCTCACGTGCAAGAGCCAATATCGTAAGGGAGATGCTCTCCTTCTCCAACGAAGCAGACCCCTTGGGAAGCAACGAAGTGAAACAGATGTTGGACGATTGCCTGATGTGTAAGGCATGCAAGAGGGAATGCTCGTCCAATGTGGACATAAGCAAGCTGAAAAGCGAAGCATTGCAACACTACTACGACAAGCACGGATACCCGTTGAGCGTGCTGATGATGAACAACCTGACCCGCATACAGAGAATAGCCTCTGTAATGCCGTTCGTGTATAACTTTTTCGTGTCAAATGCTTTCTTTTCCGGCTTGTTGAAACGCGTCATGGGCTTTGCCAAAGAACGGAATTTGCCCAAAATACAATCCTGTCATTTCAATAAGCTGACAGAACAAGCAGCCTCACAGAACGAAAGCACCGAAGAGCGAACCGGTCGTACCATATATATATATGTAGACGAGTTTTCGCGTTACCAAGATACACAAGTGGCAAAAAAAGCCGTAGCTCTGTTCTCCGCTTTGGGCTACATAGTCAAAAAAGCCCCCATTTGCGAAAGCGGAAGAATAGCCATAAGCAAAGGAATGCTCAAAAGAGCAAAGAAAATCGCAAGAAAAAACATAGAAACCCTGCTTTCCGTCATATCGGAAGACAGTCCGTTGGTAGGCTTGGAGCCATCGGCTTTGTTGAGCCTAAGAGACGAATACCCCGTATTGGTGAACGAGTTCGAGCATTTGGAGGAAATGAACCGCAGAGTCTACCTCTTCGATGAGTTTATAGCGAGAGAAATAAAAGAAAACAGAATATCGAATTCATCATTCACCGAAAAAGAAGCACATATCCTTCTGCACGGGCATTGTCAGCAAAAAGCATTGATTGGCACAGGGTACATGGAAAAAATGTTATCTTTGCCGAAGAATTACAAAGTGGAAGTTCTTCCCACGGGTTGCTGCGGCATGGCGGGAAGTTACGGATACGAAAAAAGACATTACGAAATGAGCAAACGGATTGCCGAAAGCGTTCTTGTGCCTGCAATAAACAATGCCTCGAACGACACATTGATTGCAGCACCCGGCACAAGCTGCCGAGAGCAAATAAGACACTTCACCCGCCGAGAGGCTTTGCATCCGATAGAAATACTATACAACGCATTGAAACAAAACAATAGAAACAATGAATCGTCTTTATCATAAAATGTTGTCGCTGATAGACAAATTCATGTCCGACAGGTATATCCCGGCATGGGTTGTCGCTCTGATAGATGCCATAATCGTTGTGCTGTCCGTCTTTATCTCAGGATTGCTGCTTGATGTGAAAGAGCAGTGGTTCCACTTCCCTTTCGACAACTACTCTTTGCGTTTCATTTGTCTCACAAGCATTTTGATGATATTGGCATTGAGGCTTTTCAATATTCATCGCAGCGTGATAAGATACTCTTCTTTCAGCGACATGGTGCGTATCCTTTTTGCAGTACTTCTGTCCGCCGCTGTGCTTACGCTAATCAATGCCGCATACAAGCTGAATACCGGCAGCGATTACATTCCGAAGGAACTGATTGTTATAGACGCCTGCGTCAGCTACATGCTTCTGTTTATGTTTCGCATGTTCGTCCGCTGGCTGTTCGAAAAAGCATACAAGGCAGGCGTCAATACGGAACTCAATACGCAGGTTGTGATTTTCGGAGCAGGCAGAACAGGCACCGCAACGGCAAACACACTTGCAAGTGCTTCAAGAAAATACTACATAAAAGGCTTTATAGACGACGATCCCAACCTTTGCGGAAAAACGATAATGGGACGAAAAATCTATCCCAAAGAAAAGCAGGAATATTTGATAAAATACAAAGATATAGATCAGCTTATCATTGCCACAAACAGAATAAGCATCGAAAGGAAAAACGAAATCTTTGAGCTGTGCCATGCAAACAAGGTAAAGGTTCTCACCGTGCCGCCGATAAGCACCTGGACCGATGGCAAGTTAAAGGAAAACCAGATAAAGGAAATAAGAATAGAAGACCTTTTGGGCAGAAAGGAGATAAAAATCAACCACAACCTTATTCGGAGCGAGCTGTCGGGCAAAAGGATTTTGATAAGCGGTGCCGCCGGAAGCATAGGCAGCGAAATTGTAAGACAGTTGGCAAGGTTTTCGGCAGAGCTTGTGCTGTTAGATGCAGCCGAAACGCCGCTCTACAACATAGAAAACGAGATAGACGACAAGTTTCCGAACGTCCAAAAGCACATAACAATAGCTTCGGTTACCGACAAGAATATTTTGAAAGAGGTATTCGAAAAATACCGTCCTCAAATTGTTTTTCATGCAGCGGCGTATAAGCACGTGCCAATGATGGAGCGATCCCCCTATGAGGCGGCATACAACAATATCATCGGCTCCAAAAACATAGCAGATGCGGCTTTGGAGTTCGGAACAGAGAAGTTCATAATGATTTCCACCGACAAGGCGGTCAATCCCACCAATGTGATGGGAGCAACCAAAAGATACGCCGAAATGTACATACAACAGTTGAACGCTTGCGGCAAAACGAAATTCATAACCACTCGCTTCGGCAATGTGTTGGGGTCGAACGGCAGTGTCATTCCTCGTTTCAAGGCTCAAATCCTTCAAGGCGGTCCGGTAACCGTTACTCACCCCGAAATAACACGCTATTTCATGACAATTCCCGAGGCAAGCCGTTTGGTTTTGGAAGCAGCCACAATGGGCAAAGGCGGTGAAATATTCCTCTTCGACATGGGCGAGGCGGTAAAGATACGTTCCCTTGCCGAGAGAATGATAAAGCTCTCGGGTCTTGAGCCGGAAAAGGACATTGAAATAAAGTATACGGGTTTGCGTCCGGGCGAAAAGCTCTGCGAGGAGCTTCTTACGAAAAAAGAAAACACCCTTCCGACTTATCATGAAAAGATATTCATAGCAAAGCAGGAAGAAGTGAATCCGTCCGATGTGGAAAAGAGCATAAACGAATTGGCAGAAATTTTATCCTCCGCCCGGGAGGACAGAGACATGGCAATAGTGGAAAACATAAAGCACTTGGTTACCACTTTCAAAAGCAATAACAGCGTCTACGAAGTGCTTGACAAAAAGAATGAAAAGGAATAAGGCTTTCATTGCAGGCAATCCGAACAGCATAAATCTTCAGAATTTCCGTTCCCTTGTGGCGGATTATTTCTCCGTTACGGAAGTTTCGGCAGATTTGAACTTCGGTGCAAAAAATTTTGTTTCCGCCCTTCTGCAAACAAGGCGGCAGTTGGCGGCTTTCAATCCCGACATCATAATACTGTATCAGCTTAACCTTACAGCCTTCATCACCTTGCTTGCCAACAAAAGGCGTATTCCGGTTCTTGCCATCGGTGTCGGCAGCGATGTGTTGCTCATGCCCAAGCGGCATTGGGTTTTCAAAAAAATGCTGCGTTACATTCTTTCGCATTCCACCCACTACAACGCCGGCAGCGATTATCTCGCTTCCCAAATGCAGCAATATTGCCCCGCCGGCAGCCGCATCATGATTGCCAACCTCGGCATCAACCCCGTTAAGGCGGCAAACAAGCAAAACATCATATACTCCAACCGACTTCATTCGGATATTTACCGAGTGGAATACATAATCAAAGCCTTTGCAAACTTCGTTCGCAATCCCCTTTATGCAGATTGGCAACTCATTGTGGCAGGTTGTGGCAAGGAAAATGAGTTTGCAGCCTTGGCAAAAGCCCTGTTGATAGATGACAAGGTCAAGATTACCTCATGGTTGTCGCCATCGCAAAACGCCGAATGCTACGCCAAAAGCAAGATTTACGTATCCATTCCCATAAGCGACGGAGTGCCTGCCTCAATCATGGAAGCCATAAGTGCCGAATGCATACCAGTGTTGAGCCAACTGCCGGCTTACGAATGTCTGACAAAAGACGGATTGCAGGCAATAACGGTAAGCGACAAAGAAATCGAGGCTTGCAACTTTTTGGAAAAAGCTTTAACGGGTAACGCTTCCGAAATGATAGAACACAATAGCCGTTTTGTGCATGACTTTTCGGACAAGGAAGTAAACAAAAAAAGATTCACAGACCTTTTCGACGAAATTTTCCATACCCAAAAGC
>CAZSFV010000062.1:0-5782 GCA_964606345.1 uncultured Bacteroidaceae bacterium
AGGACTTACACAAAGGCTTTTCGGTGTCGTTTTTTTTTCGTAATATTGCAAATTCTTTGAAACGGAATAGATTTTTTGGCTTATGGCATTGTTGGAAATAAGAGATTTGCACGCTAAGATAGGAGACAGGGAAATCCTTAAAGGAGTTGATTTGACCATCAACAGCGGAGAGGTTCATGCAATAATGGGACCCAACGGCAACGGTAAGAGTACTTTGGCGTCGGTAATAGCAGGAAAGGATACTTTCAAGGTTACGGGTGGCGAGGTGATTTTCAAGGGCAAGGACTTGCTGTCTCTACCCGTTGAATCGCGAGCAGCCGAGGGTATATTCTTAGGTTTCCAATATCCTGTGGAAATACCCGGAGTCAGTATAACGAATTTCATGCGTACCGCAATAAATGAGAGACGTAAATACAAGGGTTTGGAACCCATGAGTGCTAAGGATTTCCTTGCATTGATGGAAGAGAAAAAGAAAGTTGTGCAACTGACAAGCAACTTGGCTAATCGTTCGGTGAACGAGGGCTTTTCGGGCGGTGAAAAAAAGAAGAATGAAATTTTTCAGATGGCAATGCTCGACCCAACGCTGTCTATTTTGGACGAAACGGACTCAGGCTTGGATATTGATGCGTTGAGGATAGTTGCAAGCGGTGTGAATGCTTTGAAAACAAAGGATAATGCAACCGTTGTCATAACTCACTACCAAAGATTGCTGGATTATATAGTACCGGACTTTGTTCACGTGCTTTATGACGGTAGGATAGTGAAGAGCGGCGATAAGTCCCTTGCCTTGGAGTTGGAAGAAAAGGGGTATGAGTGGATAAGGCAGGAGTTGGAGAACAAAAAACAGGCATGAGAAGATGATTTCGGAAAAGTATTTGCAGCTGTCCGGTTGTAATTGTCCGGAACTGAACGCGGTAAGAATTGTAGAAGAGAACGGATGTCCGAAAGGGGAGATTTTTTTGCTGGAAGAGGTGGCAGAAAAGTTGAGCGTAAACGTTTGCAACGACGGTTTGAATATAGAAATCAAGGCGAATTGTGAAGTGGAGTTGCCTTTGCAGATAATGAATCTAATGAGCAAAGGTGGCGAGAGCGGGATTGTCAGTTCCAATCGCATAAAGTTGAATGCAAATTCACGATTGAAACTCATTCATTGCGATGATTCTAAGCCCGAGGCGGCATGCAATCAAACCAACAGCCTCGATGTTGAAATAGGACAGGGGGCTGCTTTGGACTATTACAAGTTGGAAAACATAAACGACCTTTCCACCATAGATACAACGGTCAATTTTGCCATGGAAAGAGATGCTTCGTTGAGGACATTCGGATTGAGTCTCAACGGAAAGAGGATTTCCAATAAGATTAACGTGAATTTTTTGGGAGAAAGGGGCAGAGCGGATTTGAACGGGCTGTATCTGATGGATAAACAACAGTATTCTCAGACCGAAGTCAACGTTCACCATTCCTGTGCCGACTGTTGCTCGGAGCAATTATTCAAGGGAATAGTAGATGACAGTGCAAAAGCCGATTTTATAGGGCATATATTTGTGGATTACGGTGCCCACGGTACGCAAGCCATGCAAAGCAGCAAAAATATGCAACTGACAGACAAATCGAAGGTAAATACACGACCGTTTTTGGAGATTTACAATGACGATGTCAAGTGTTCACACGGAGCAACCGTCGGTCAGTTGGATAAGGAAGCCCTATTCTATTTGCGAACAAGGGGAATCAGTGCCAGAAGTGCAAAAATGCTGCTGATGTACGCCTTTTGTGAAGAAGTGTTGGCAAAAAGCGATATAAAGGAATTGAAAGAGAGCTTGGGCGATCTTATAAAGAGAAGATTGCAAGGCGAACTCACCTCTTGCGGAGACTGCGTCTTTCAATGCTCCACGTTGAAGAATAAAAGCACAAAGGAATAAAGACGTATCAAAGGGCGAAAGGTATGAGGATAGCACTGTTCGGGAAGAATGTTCAAAGGGAAGACATGGTGCATGTGCAGAGTTTGCTCAATCAAATAGCGGCGAGGAGCGGCAGTATTCTCATTTGCGAAGATTTTTTCAATGAAATACGCACCTTTATCAGTCTGCCCGAGGCTTGCGATTTGAATTTGTTTTCTTCGGACAGCCCCGAAAAATTGCAAGCCGATGTGTTGTTTTCGCTTGGCGGCGATGGTACGCTGTTAGATACCCTTTCCTTTTGCAGAGGAAAGAATACAGCCGTCTTGGGTATCAATTTCGGACATTTGGGCTTTCTTACAAGTGTCGGAAGGGAGGATTGCGAGGGTTTGCTCGACAAATTGGAGAACGGACACTTCAAAATAGAAACGCACAGCCTTTTGAAAGCGGAAGCAAATGAGCTTCCGGAAATAAAATACGCCTTAAATGAGATATGTGTCAGGAGTCTTTCCCCATCGGCTCTGTTGGAAACGGAGGTATTCGTCGATGGGGAATATCTCAGCACCTATTCGTCCGACGGATTGATACTTGCAACGCCGACGGGTTCCACAGCTTATTCCATGAGCTGCGGAGGTCCGATAATAAGTCCTCAAACCAAGTGCCTTTGTCTCACACCCATTGCCCCTCACAACCTCACTCATCGTCCCATTGTGATACCCGAAGACTCTGAAATAGAATTTAAAATATACCATTCGGAGAGTTGCATCAGTCTGCACTCCGATTCTCAAAACCATATACTTCGTTCCCCCGCCGGAATAACCATAAGCAAAGCCGATTTTGTGTTGAAACTTATCAGAATGGAGAATCAAAGTTTCTTTTCCGCAATAAGAAACAAACTGATGTGGGGAACAAATCTCAGAAATGCCCAAAAGAATGACTGAAAAAAGAAGAATTGCAATCTTGGGGTCGACAGGCTCCATCGGAAAGCAGGCTTTGGACGTCATAAGTCAACATTCCGATTTGTTGACCGCCGAGGTGCTGACCGCCAACACGCAAGCCGATGAACTGATACGGCAAGCCCTTTTATTCAAACCCAACTGTGTTGTGATTGGAGACAAGTCGCTCTATCCCAAGGTGAAGAATGCTTTGGCAGAAACGGAGACTAAGGTTTTTGCAGGCAGCGAATCCTTAGACGATGTGGTGCAGTTGGATTGCGTCGACATTGTATTGACTGCGGTGGTCGGCTTTGCCGGACTTTCTCCAACCATAAAAGCAATAGAAAGCGGCAAAACGATAGCATTGTCCAACAAAGAGACTTTGGTTGTCGGTGGCGAATACATAAGCCGTTTGGCAATCGATAAAAAGGTTGCGGTATTGCCTGTGGATTCGGAGCATTCTGCAATCTTTCAATGCCTCAACGGGGAGGCCGATAACGCCATAAGAACCATTTACCTTACCGCTTCGGGCGGACCGTTCAGGCAGATGAGTCTTGCCGACATGGAAAACGTAACGGTGGAGCAGGCTTTGCGTCATCCAAATTGGTCGATGGGGCGTAAGGTAACGATAGACTCGGCAAGCATGATGAACAAAGGATTGGAAATGATAGAGGCAAAATGGCTTTTTGGCGTTGATGCAAAGCGTATAAAGGCTGTTATACACCCGCAAAGCATTGTTCATTCCATGGTTGAGTTTGAAGACGGCAGTCTGAAAGCCCAATTAGGGGTGGCAGATATGCGATTGCCCATACAGTATGCGTTAATGTATCCCTTTCGTCGCCCGAACAATTCCAAGCCTTTCAGCCCTTTCGAAAACGGAGTGCTGACTTTTGAACAGCCCGATGTGGAGCGTTTCCCTTGTCTTGCCTTGGCGTATGAGGCAACAGACAAAGGCGGCAACATGCCCGCAGTAATGAATGCCGCAAACGAAGTTGCAGTGCAGGCTTTCCTCGATGGCAAAATACGTTTTACGCAGATAGCCGACATAATAGCAAAAGCCATGAACAAGGCAGAGTACATCGCAAAACCGTCGTTGGAAGACTATTTCATGACCGACCGTGAAATAAGAACCGAATTACAAACCGAATACAAATAAATCACATATGAAAATTTTAGCATTGATACTGAGTCTTTCTTTCTTGGTATTCATACACGAATTAGGGCATTTCATGCTTGCCCGACTGTTCAAAACGAGAGTGGAACAGTTTTATCTTTTCTTCAATCCCTATTTTTCGCTTTTGCGTGCCAAGAGGTACAACGGCAAATGGCACTTCAGCTGGTTCAGTCGCAAAGCTCCGGAAGCCTTTGCGGAACATCCCGAGAAAACGGAGTGGGGAATAGGCTGGCTTCCTTTGGGAGGGTACTGCTCCATCGCCGGAATGGTGGACGAAAGCAACACTTCCGCCGATACCCTTGCCGGCGAACCGCAGCAGTGGGAGTATCGCAGCAAAAAACCTTGGCAAAGGCTTCTGATTGTTTTGGGCGGCGTGTTGATGAACTTCATTGGGGCGATAGTTATTTTTGCTGCCATTTTATTCACATGGGGAAAGGAAACCTTGCCTTTGGCAAACGTTACGCAGGGCTATGACTACACCGAGGTGGCTCTTGCCAACGGCTTCAAAAACGGAGATATAATAACCAAGGTTGACGGCAAGCCCGTTCATCAACTCGCAGATGTAGTGGAGCAGGTGATGTTGGATAATTCGACCAAGGTGAGCGTATTGCGTAATGGCAGAGAGGAAACTCTGACCTTGCCTAAGGATTTTGCCAAACAAATGCTTGCGGCAGAGGCAAAGCAGTTTGCCACACCCCGTTTCCCTTTTGTGATTGACGGCTTTGCAATCGGCAGTTTGGCAGAGAAAGCCGGCATGAAGGTGGGCGACAGCATTGTTGCACTGAATGGCGTTGTCACTCCTGCCTTCTCGGATTTTGTAAAAGAAATAGCAGACAAGCAGAACGAAGAAGTGCAAGTGAAGTATTTCAGGGCAGGAAAGGAATACGTTGCCGACTTTAAGTTGGGCGGAGACGGCAAAATAGGAGCAGTCTGCAAGAATCCCGCCATGATATATAAAACCGAGAAGACAGAATACAACATATTGCAATCCGTACCGGCAGGAATAAGTCAGGGCTGGGAGACTTTGGCGAACTACGTCAAGCAGTTCAAGTTAGTATTCACCAAAGAAGGAGCTTCGCAGATAGGAGGCTTTGGGGCAATAGGCTCAATGTTCCCCGAAACATGGAATTGGGCATTGTTTTGGAACATGACGGCATTTTTATCCATCATTTTGGCATTCATGAACATACTTCCCATACCGGCATTGGACGGAGGACATGCCGTGTTTGCCCTTTGGGAGATGATAACCGGCAAGAAACCGGGCGACAAGTTCATGGTCAGAGCTCAGCTTGTGGGCATGGCAATCCTTTTTGCACTGTTGATTTACGCCAACGGCAACGACCTTTACCGATGGTTGAGTTCTAAGTTCTGATATAGCCGACCGCACAGGAAGGAATACAAAGGCTGCCCGCTCGGCAGCCTTTATGTTTATTCCGCAAGCAGAAAGCAAAAACCATTTGTCTTCCTTGAAAAAATGAATCGGCGATTCGCTCTTGACGAATCGGCGATTCATTTTGCTGAAACGCCGATTCAAAAAATTCTTTCGGCGATTCATTTTTCGCAATCAACGGTTCTGAAATATAAAACTTCACACGACCCGTTCCGCAACATCATTTGACACGGTGAGCAAGTAGCTCAAAACAAAGATTCATAGATTCAAAGATGCAGAAACAGCTTTTGCTTGCGGCAAAGTTGTCGTTGTTCGAATAGGAGTAAGTCGAAATATTTTTGAAACAAAATTATCGGTTTGGTTACACGGGAAATGTTCGTCTGTCGAT
>CAZSFV010000063.1:0-5553 GCA_964606345.1 uncultured Bacteroidaceae bacterium
CAACAAAGCCTTGTCGAACTCGGCTCACGGGGCAGTTGATACAAACAACTCGGCAGGGTTTATTTTGAATTGTAACATGTTTGCCGTAAGTCGTCCGCCGTCTCCGCCTTTTCGCTGCATCGTTATCTTCCCTATCTTGAAGTTCCCTTTTGGTGTTATTTCAATCTCGCCGCCGCCGAAGTAATTCATGCAAAGGTTCATGGGCTTTAACACCCAACCCGATTTTGACTGCACTTTTTGAATAACCAACATCCATTCTGCCGCAAACTTTCCCCTGCCTTTCATAATGTCTGAAACTATTAAGGTTTTATTTTCACTCAACCAAGCAACAACAAGCTCCTGTTCGGCTTTCGTAAATTCGTTTGCAAACATTCGTCTTTTATCCCTTGGAGCTTTACAATTCGGTTTTGTTTCTCCCGTATATCTTTTTAGTATGGATACAACTTTGTTCGGTATATTCCACATTTGAGAATATTTGTCGACCCACCTCTTATCTATTTGATTAAAACCACTGCGATTGCTGACCAACTTTACTTGCAGATTTTCCACATCAATGGCGTGTTTGGATTGTATTGTAAGCTGCACCTGAACATCGGTCTTGTAACCGGATAGTTTTACGGCTTTTACAGATTCTATGTCGGCTATGTCGTATTCCATTGTTTTCAACCAAGATTGTGCGGTGCAGTCATGCTTCCAATTATTGAAGCATGCGACAACATCGTCTTCATTTCTGAAACCATTTTTGGCTGTTCTGCTTCCGTGCTGTTGTTTTTCGTTCATGGTGTTGTTTTCTTTGAAAATAAATTTTCGGCAAGGTATGGTTTGAGTCTCTCCTCGGCTATAGACACGTATTCGCTTGAAATTTCGGAACCTATCCAACGGCGGTTCAACAAGTGTGCCATCTTTGCCGTTGTACCGCTTCCCATGAATGGGTCATACACCAAGTCGCCTTCATTCGTCCATGTGTTTATTTGGTCTTGTGCCAGCTTTTCCGGAAAGATTGCAGGGTGCGAGTAAGCCACCTTGTCCTTTGTAGAGATGCCTCCGCCTATGGAGTAGAAAAAGACATTGCCGACTTTCTTTACACTCGTCCGTTCTACTTTCTGATAATTCAGACTTCCCTCAGTTCCTCTGTTTTTCATGTTTGCAAGTCCGCGGTACTTAGTGCTTTCGGTTATTGGATTGAATGTTTTGGGTGAACCTTTTGAAAAGGCAAACATGTATTCGAAATGTTGGTGATAGCGGTTTCCGGTTTGCGGCATGGGGTTATTCTTGTAATATATCATTGTGTCGTGCAGTCTGAAACCTATTTCTTTGAAGAACAAGGCCTGTTTGAACGAGGTTCCGCTTTCGCTGCCATCTATCGTTGCATCGCTCACCACCCATACAACCACTCCGCCTTTGCTTATGACGCGGTACAACGCCTTTGCAATGTTTTCGAAATCGAATTCAAAGCCGTTGTAATTGCGTATGGCATCGTAGGGCGGCGAGGTTAAGACGAAGTCGACGCTTTCCGCTTCCATTCTTGCCATTGTTTGCAGGCAATTCTCGTTATAAATCTTTTCTGTTTCCATTGTTCGTTTACTTAATTCCGAAAAGGCGGTTGAGCAGTTCCCTTTCCACCGAGTCGCTGCGGCGTATGCTGTGCTTTGCCCACTTGATGAGCGTGTCCAATCGGCGTTCGGGCGAGAGGGAAATGTTGTTTCCGTTGTGGCGGAGCTTCTCGGTGAGGGTGTACATGCAGATTGCCGCCGAGACCGATATGTTGAAGCTCTCCGTAAAGCCGTACATGGGTATTTTCATGCAGATGTCTGCCATGTTTTTGGCGGTTTGCGACAAGCCTTCAAGCTCGTTGCCGAATACCACTGCCAAGGGTTCGTCTACGCTCAGCTCGGGCAGTGATACGTCTTTCTCTGCCGGCAGTGTGGCTGCAATTCTGTACCCCTGCTCTTTCAGTGCCGAAAGGCAATCGGCGGTGTTGTTCGGCTTTTGGTTGTAGCGACGGAGGTCTATCCACTTGCTCGACCCCAAAGCCACATCGGGGTTTACTCTGTATTCGTTGTTGTTCTCTATCACATGCACCTGTTGCACGCCGAGGCACTCGCAGGTTCGCAATACTGCCGAAGCGTTCTGCGGTTGATAGATGTCCTCCAACACAACGCACAGCCTGTCCGTTCGGTTTTCTATCACTTGCTCAAACAACGCCACCCTCTCGGGTCGGAGCATTTCGCACAAGGCTCCATAGTACTCTTGTTTCTGCTCAAAGGTCAAATCCCTTACATTCATCTTCCTTTTCAATTTGGTTAAACATCGCAAGCTCTTTGCGAAGTGCAAAAGTACGAAAACATATTACAAAATACGAATATACTTTCTGCAAGTGAAACACAACTTTTTTGCGGTCTTTGTCGTTAGATAGCAAAATCGCGAACATATGGAGAACGTTAACGAAAGGCTGGGGGTCATTCCTCAGGACAAATTGGTTCAAAACACAGAGTATATTCATCAGTATATCGGATTGAGGCTTGCCGCTTTGGGTGTGGAGATGAGTACCGAGGGCATGACGGCGGAGCAGCGCAACTTTATGAAGTGCCTCAAAGGTTTGTTGTCCAACTACAAGGAGCGGGAAATGCTTTACAGCAACCACCTCTGCCCTGCCGACACAAGGATACAGAACTTTTTTGACAGTTACTTTGCTTCGGTCAAGGGGGTTGAGGACGTCAAAATTCCCGTAAGGACGTTTACCTTGGATTCTTACGGCATAGCGAGGGAGTTGTCTCTGCCGAAGGGCAAACAGGAGTACGCATCGGAGTATGTGCATTCTTACAGGGTAAAGCAGGGTGTTCTGCACAATCCAAAGAACGACAGAAGAACAACAAAGGGTGTGTTTCATATTGCGGAGGGCGGATTGCCCATACCAGACGACAAGAAAGCCGTGCCTTTGGCTGCGGCAAAGTATATTTTTCACAAGGCTTTTGCCGAAACGGGCGATATTTTGGAGCTGCCGTTTTCTTCGCAATTCGACAAGGGTATACGTCTGTTTGTATCCTTGCTGTTGAAACCGGTGATTTGTCCTAAGGTGGAGGGCATAACGGAGGAAAAGAACATGGAGATACGTTTCTTTGTTCCCGGTTCGTTGGTCTGCAACCTCGATTTTGTGGAAAGTATATTCGGAAACGGCGGAAGTCCGTACCACATAAGCAACGATTCGGCTTTGGATGTGGAACACTGGACGGGACACACGGGTTGCATCATACTTGCACCGCAGTTGACCAAGCTGACAAAGAAAGAGTGCGGTCTGCCTAACATTGCCGATGCCACGGAGCGACAGAAAAGGGACGGAATGTGCTGGGAGAAGGAAGATGAGCTGTATAACGACGGTCAATCGTTCAAACTGTGCATAAGAACACAGGACGGAGTGATAGCAACGGTTATTGCCGACAACTACTTCGGCTACTCCAAAAAGGAGGTGAAGACCATGATGAGCTACTCGGCAAACATATACGGTTCTGCCGAAGAGGAGCATGCGGGCGGAGCTTTGGTATTCCCCGGATATAACCAGGGCGACACCTACCTTGCCAACCCGGCGAAGGTGAAGAACACCTTTGAAGATGTGAAAGCAAACTGCCAAGCCTTTGTCGACTTCAAGAAAGAGGGCTACGGCGTGGACAAGAACTTCCCCCATGTGTATTACCTGCCCGAGAACACCTCTTTCAACGTGCCTACGCAAGAGGTCAAGTGGGAAAACGCAACGGGTGAACATACCTTGAAGCTGCTTCCGAACAAGATTTACATTCTTCCGAACGGAAGCAAGTTCCGAATGGAGCCTTATTCGGGAGCGTTGAACTACCGTTTGGTGGAGATTGTGGGCGACGGTCTGTTCTGCCACAAGCCTTGCACGGTGAGCGGCGGAGGAAAGAGCGAAATTTCGAAGTCGATTGCCGATGCCATTTTCGGCGGCTCCTTCTTTGTGCGGGATTTTGAGAAGGATTTCGCAAGAGTGGAGGAAATAATCAACTACGACTATTCCAAAAGATACAAATCCTTGGAAGAGCCAATCCCTTACAGCCGCGGATTTTTGGATTCGAGGCGTTCGATGGGGTCGGTCATCAAGTTGTTGACGCCTTCCGAGGAATACTCCGAGGAGTATAACGAATGGTTGAAGGGTTTGCCGCAATATGTGAAAGGTATTGCCTTTATCGTTAAGCGTTTCTACAAAGAGGAATGGGGCAACGAGTGGAAGAAGCACTTCGGTGTGGATATTTTGAACGGTATTCCGGGAAACGAATTGAAGTTTGGGGACAAGAGGATTTTTGCACGCTATTTGAGAGTGGGCTTTGCCGAGGACGGAACATGGAGAACGTTCAAACTGCGTCAGGACTTCGTGCATTCGGACAAGGTTCAAATGGAGGACGACATCACTGCCTCGACGGTGGTTTCTTCTTCTCTGTTGAGCAACCTCGGAAAGGCTGCCGACAGAAAGAGCGTCAAGTTGGTGGAGAACTGCGAGTACAGATTCTTCCAACGTCCGGACGATGCCGTAATCAGAGGCTACGACAAAAAAGCGGAGGCAGACCTTGCAACGCCGAACACCTTCATCTCCAACTTTGAACCTTTGACCGCCGACGATGCGGAGGAAATGGTGGAAGATGTCATCAACTTCGACAGGTTCACCAAGCCTATGAAGAACCTGATAAGACAAGAGGCAGAAAAGAGAGACAGCAAATACTTTGTATCCTCTGCCAATCCGAGATTGATAAACGGCAAACCGTCGAAAAACGTTCGTTATCTTCAAACACGCAACGACTTGATTAAGCCGGAGGAAAAATATATTGCCGAGGTGGGAATAAGGCTTGCCCGAAAGTTGAAGCCTAACGATCCGCTTTACATACCGGTCAATTCGGTTCTTCCCGGCAGAAGAAACAATCGAAAGGAAGAGGGTATTCGTCCGTTGGCTGTTTACAATCCTATTCACTATCAGGAACTGCCGGAATTGTTCATGGACTTCATTTGTTCGTTGACCGGCAAAAGTCCTTCCACCACGGGGGCAGGTTCGGAGGGTGCTTTGACCAAAGGACCGTTCAATGCCCTTTGTGCCGTTACGGATTTGAACAACGCATTGGTGTCGTTCATTCTCACAGGTTACGACGGCTTTACCACCCCTGCCGGATACATAGGAAGCAAGTACAGAATAGACCACGACTTGAGCTTGTTGATACCCGAATTGTGGGCAAGGCTCTCTCCCGAGGAAAGGAATCCGAAGTTCATGATTGCAAACGGATATTTGGAAAAGATTGAGGATTTCTCCTATGAGGGACAAACGGTCAGGGCGTCCGTTCTCGGATACAGAATAACAAGCAAGTTTGTCATCAACTTCTTCGGACGTGTGTTCGAAAACCCGAATGTGGTGTTTACCGACGAGATGTTGAAACCCGAGTTGCAGAGCATGGACGAGTATGTGGACGGCGTGAACAACATTGTCGAGAACCAGAAGCGTGTGGCTCAAATGTACTTCAACGACGGAAGCGTGGAGGCAGCGATAGAGCCGTTGAAGGC
>CAZSFV010000064.1:0-5524 GCA_964606345.1 uncultured Bacteroidaceae bacterium
GAGCTTGAGCAAGTGATTGAAAATGAAGAGCCGGAAATAATTGAACAGGACGAAGAACCGGAAGAGGAAAAGGAGGTCTTTGTGCAGGAAGAAACCGAGGCAAGGGAGTCCGAAAAGGAAGGAACACCCGAGGAGGAAGAGACGCTTGCAGCAGAGGACGAAACACCGGAGCAGAAGCTCGAAGAGAGCAGAAGCGGTCATTCTTCCGTTTTGAGTTATCTGCACCACAACATAATGAAAGACGACGAACCGAAGCCGAAACAGCCGGCAGGTACAACCTTGGACTTGTTTGCCGAGAAAGCACCGTCTATTGCCGAGCGTTTTGAGAGTCGCACGAGGAGCGATTTGAGAACTGCCATAGGCGTGAGCGAGAAGTTTATGTTCATCAACGACTTGTTTTCGGGCAACTTGAAGGAATACACCGACTTTATCAACAAGCTGAACGATGTGAGTACGTGGGATATGTCGAAGTTGCTGATAGAGGAAACAAGACAGAAGAAAAAATGGGCAGCGGCTTCGTTGGCATACACTTCTCTTATAGAATTGATACGCAAACGCTTCGAAAAGTAGAACATGAGCAGGGCCTTTATTTTTTCAGCTCCCTCGGGCAGCGGTAAAACAACCATACTGAAAAAGATTTTCGAGAAAATGCCCGATATGTTCGGTTTTTCTGTGTCGGCAACCAATCGCCCGGCGCGTGAGGGCGAGAAAGACGGAAGGGATTACTACTTTCTTTCGACCGAGGAGATGAAACGAAAAATAGAAAACGGGGAGTTTCTCGAATGGGAACAGGTTTACGAAGGACGTTACTACGGAACGCCCAAATCCGAACCCGACAGAATAGCTTCGCAGGGGAGGATAGCGGTTTTTGATGTAGATGTAAAGGGCGGAATAAACATAAAAAAACTCTTGAAAGACGATGCCTTTGCCATATTCATCATGCCGCCGAGCGTGGAGGAGCTTCGCAAACGCCTGCAAGGCAGAAATACAGAAACCGAAGCGGATTTGCAAAAAAGACTTGCAAGAGCCGAAATGGAGATTGGGCTTTCGAAAGAGTTCGACAAGGTGGTTCTGAACGACGATTTGGATACAGCCGTTTTGCAAGTGGAGCAGGCGATAAGGGAACAAATAAAAAAGTGGAATATTAAGCAGTGAGAGAAAGCGGAAGAATGGAAAAGGGAAATTATTTGTGTCTGTTGAAATTGTTGAACTTTGAAAGCGTTGTGTTGCAAGACGGCAACGATATGTTCCAAATAAGGCTCGATCGAATAGCAAAGGATTTGTCGCAAGCCTTGGAGGGCGTCGGGGAGCAAGTCTCGTGCATGAACATAGGTTCATGGTTGTTGCTTTCGACCCGTTCCGATGACGAGGACAGCCTGAAAGGATTATTGTCGGCTCTGTCGGCGTACAACAAACAGGCATTGCTGTTCGGTTACCCTCACAAGGGAATAATCTTTCGTCAAAAGCCGGCTGTTTCCAACCAAAAGGGAGTGGAAGTGTTCAATTCGAGAGCCTTGATTGAAGCAAAAGTCTCATTGGCAGAGCAGAGCATTGCTGGCATAGTTGCAGATGAAGACCTTTGCAAAGAGAAGAAAGCCACCTTGCAAGCATACACCTCCATATTTGAGGGAAAGCAGATGTTGAAAATATTCAGAACCTCTTTGGCAAGTGTAGCTTTTGAGGAGGTGAAGAAGACCTTGAAGAGTAATTTCTCAAAAGTGGGTATATCGGAAAACTCTTCGGAGGGGAACAGTCTGAAAATGCTTTTGAAATTCATGGACGCAGAAAACCGATAGCAGAAAAGCGGAAGAATGGAAAGAAAAGAGCCTGTGTATTCGGAGAAACAAAATGCGGAGAAAATCGTATGTTGTTTTATGGCAGGCGGATTGTCGTTTCACTAAAAAGAAAGTAAATCATGATAAAGCGAATAATGGTGATGGTGTCTGTTGCATTGTGTGCAAGCGGATTGTTTGCCCAGACGTACATAAGAGACGCCGAACACGGAGATGCGAATGCTTGTTACCGTTTGGGTAAGATGTATGAAAGAGCGGACAGAATGCCGAAAGACATAAGTAAGGCTGTGCATTGGTACACCAAGGCGGCGGAACAAAATCACCCCAAGGCGATAATGGCATTGGCGGAATTGTATTATTACGGTGTGGAGGTAAAACAAAACCTGCCTTTGGCGATGAGGTATTTCAAACTTGCGGCAGAGGACAAAAACATGGAGGCTGTGTACTGCTTGGGCGAGATGCATGAGCAGGGAGTGGGTACTGCACGGGATTTGAACAAGGCTTTCGCATACTACAAGCAGGCTGCCGATGAGGGAAATCTTGCAAAGGCTCAATTCAAAGTGGGAAAAATGGCGTATTTCGGTCAGGGAACAAAGCAAGACACGGCACAAGCCTTGAAATACATACATTTTGCCTTTGACAACGGCTATCCAACGGCAATAGAGTTTTGGAATGAAAATCAATTATGGAAGTATGAGCAGTAAGATGAGGAAAATAGGAATTTGTATAGTTGCATTGTTTTTCTGCACCGAGCTTTGCTGTCAGAATTTGCTCTTAAAGGCAAAGGGAGGCAACCTTGAAGCACAATATGAACTCGCAACACAATATTACAAAGGCATAGGACAGTTGCAGAGCTATTCCAATGCTTTTGTGTGGTACAAAAAGGCGGCAGAGAAAAACCATCTTGCATCGTGTTATGCGGTTGCCCAAATGTATGAAAAGGGACTTGGTTGTTCGCAGAACGAGCGTTTGGCTTTTTCTTTTTACATGCAGGCGGCAGAAAGAGGGCATGAGGCTTCGCAACTCAGAGTTGCACAGATGTTTGATCAAGGCATAGGCGTTGTGGATAATCCTGCACGGGCTTATCTTTGGTACAGGCTTTGTGCAGACAGGAACGAGGTTTATGCTTGCAGGAGAATGGGCGATTTTTATATGAACGGAATTGTTGTGAACCGGGATTTGGTCGAAGCAAAACATTGGTATGAGAAAGCCGTGGAGCAGAACGATGTTGACGCAAAGCAGAAATTGGCATATATATATGTAGTGGGAGAGAGTGTTGCTCCGGATTACCAAAAGGCTTTGATGCTTGCAGAAGAGCCATTGAAGCAAAATATGCCCATTGCACAATATGTGAAAGCTTATTTGACGGAGAACGGTTTTGGTATTAAGAAACAGGCTGCCGAGGCTTTGAAGTTGTATACGCAATCGGCAAAACAGGGCTTTGAACCGGCAAAAGAACCGGTCGCAATAGGCAGATATGAGAGAGAAGGTAAAATCGACAGTTTGCTGAGCCTAAAAACCATAAACAGAACGGAGAGTTATTACATTCTCGGTAAGGAATATATAGCCGGAAAGCAGACAAAAAAGAACGTGAAGAGGGGTTTGGAGTATTTGAACAAAGCGGCATCGTATTCTTATGCCGATGCTTATTTGGAACTCGGCAAATTATATAAGGAAGGCAGGGTTGTAAAAAAGAATGTCGGCAGAGCGAACAATTACTTCAAAGATGCCGTTATTCTCGGAAATAAAGAAGCAGAACAATATTTGCATGAGTAAAAACGTATTGTAGAAAAAACATACTTAAAGCAAGAACACCATGGCAAATTTGGATACAGCAGCCTGCAACAATGCAGACAAATGGTTAAACAGCAGCATTGACGATGCAACAAAGGCGGAAATCGTCCGCATGAGGGAAGAATGTCCCGATGAATTTAATGATGCGTTTTACAAAACCTTGGAATTTGGAACCGGAGGACTGAGAGGGGTAATGGGATTGGGTACAAATCGTATGAATTTGCTCACCGTGTCCATGACAACCCAAGGATTTTGTAACTACATAAGGCTTAAAAACGGTGAGAAAGCCATAAGTTGCGTTATATCGCACGATAGCCGAAACAACAGCAGGGAATTTGCATTGACAACAGCCCGGGTTATGACGGCAAACGGCTTTAAGGTTTATATGTTTGAGGATTTGAGACCGACGCCGGAGCTGTCTTTTGCCGTCAGAGAGCTGAAAGCCGATGCGGGAGTAATGATAACGGCGTCTCACAATCCGAAAGAGTATAACGGATATAAGGCTTATTGGAACGATGGCGCCCAACTGACAAGTCCTCACGATGTTGAGGTCATAGAACAGGTAAATCAGATAAATGATATTGCCCAAGTAAAAATTTCAAAGGACGATACCGGAATAACTTTCCTCGGAAAGGAAATGGATAAGACGTATATAGACAGGGTCAAATCCTTGTCTATGAACAATGGATACGTGGAACGGCACAAGGATTTGAAAATTGTTTATACCCCTCTGCACGGAACGGGTATCACTGTGGTGCCTGCGGCTCTTAGGGCGTACGGCTTTGAGAATGTTTTTCTTGAAGAACGCCAAGCCGTACCCGATGGTAATTTTCCTACTTGTCTTTCGCCAAATCCGGAGAACCCCGAGGCATTGGAAGCAGGCTTGCGGAAAGCCAAGGAGGTAGACGCGGATATTCTTTTGGCAACCGACCCCGATGCAGACCGCGAAGCGATAGCCGTGAAGACTTCTTCGGGAGAATGGGTGTTGCTCAACGGTAATCAGACAGCCACTTTGTTTACCTACTACTTGCTGATGCGTTGGCAACAAGAGCATAAATTGAACGGCAAACAGTTCGTTATAAAGACCATTGTAACAAGCGAAATGGTGAGAAAGGTTGCCGACAGTTTCCAAGTGCATTGTTATGATACTCTTACGGGATTTAAACACATAGCAGCAAAGATAAAATCCTTGGAGGGTAAAGAGGAGTATATAGGAGGGGGTGAGGAGAGCTTCGGTTACTTGATAGGTGATTTTGTCAGAGACAAGGACTCTGTTTCCGGTTGTTGTATATTGGCAGAAATGGCTGCATATGCCGCCGATAAGGGGCAAACCCTGTATGATATGCTTATGGAGTTGTATGTGAAGTATGCTTTCTATACAGAAAAACAGGTTTCGGTAACGAAAAAGGGCAAGTCGGGTGCAAGCGAAATAGAGGCAATGATGAACGGTTTTCGTTCCAATCCGCCGAAAACACTTGACGGCATAGCGGTTGAAAGGACGGTGGATTATCTTTACCCGCAGAAGACGGGTTTGCCAAAGAGCAATGTGTTGCAGTACTTTCTTGCAGACGGCAGCAAGGTGTCTGTTCGTCCCTCCGGCACAGAGCCGAAAATTAAATTCTATTTTTCCATATGCTCTACGCTTGAAAACGTCTCGCAATACTCTTGCAAGCATACCGAAGCAATGCAAAAAATAGAGGTAATGCAGAAAGAAATGGGACTGAAATAGGCTTGAAACGTGCAGAAGGAGAAAAATAGGGGAGGATAATTCTTTGGCTTAAACGATTGACTGTCAAAGTTGATTGAAAAAAGACTGAAAAAAGTTGGTAAAAAGTTTGGCAGAAACGGAAAAGTGAATTACCTTTGCACTCGCAAAACACGATGGCGTCGTAGCTCAGTTGGTAGAGCAGAGGACTGAAAATCCTTGTGTCACTGGT
>CAZSFV010000065.1:0-3273 GCA_964606345.1 uncultured Bacteroidaceae bacterium
AATAGATGGTTGTTCTTGCACTGCAAAGATACTAATTTGAAAGCAATTCACAACCTTGATGAGTTCGGCGATGACAAGCGTCAAAAATTCGGTGCAGATATACTCCGAGCGAAGTCTATCTGTACATACAAGGCTTATATATCAGTTGCGGAGCAATCCATGCTCGCCGAATGTGGCAACTTGATTGCAGATTGTGATATATCTGAAATCACAGCACAACAAGCTGAACGGTATATCATAGGAGTGAAGAGCTTGCGGTATTGGTCTGTAACGACGACGAACAACTACCTTAGATTTATGCGAATGCTATTCAAATTCGGTATCGATAACGGATACATCAGCTCCAATCCTTTTGACAAGGTGCAGCTCTTGCGAGGCGAAACGGCAGGAAAGCGATTGCTCACGAAAGATGAGATGACAAGCGTGTATAATTACCTTAAAGCAAAGGAAGATGGTTTGCCTTTTCTTGTTTTCACTCAGTTGGTTTACGCCGAACTACTCCGACCTATCGAAATATTCCGTTTGCAGAAAAAAGACTTTGACCGAGCAACGATGAAATTTACCGTGTCCGGAGAAAAGTCCAAAAACAAAAAAACACGCATTGTTTACATACCTCAATCTTTTCAATTGCTGTTCACACAGTACCTTGAGAGAATAGGTTTTGACGGCTTGGATAAAGATACTTACCTTTTTCATGAGAAATTCCTGCCATCTAAGCCATCGAAGTGGAAAAAAGTCATACCCATGGGGTCGGATTATTCATCGAGACGCTGGGCGGAATTGAGGAAAGAATTAAATCTGCCGAAAGATTGCAAGCTGTATGGTTTACGACACACAGGAATAAGCGACCTTTTAGACATACTCCCTGCAAATATCGTGCGAATGCATGCAGACCACGCCGACTTGAGGCAAACTATTCATTACGCAAATCATGAGAACGAACAAGTACGCAAAGAAGTAGCAGCGAAAGCACCGATATACGGCATGCAGTGCTGATGGTTGACAGGAAAGATGTTGTTTCCTATTTGGAAATAACCTCTGCTTTTTGTTGATTTGAAAAAATGTTGTACCTTTGCACCGAATAAGGTTGCCCTATACACGGAAGGGGCGTAAAATCAATATCCCTAAGCTTTTATTGATTTCCTTATTTTTTCCTTTCGTTTTTTCTTTATATCGAATGCTGTCAGCAGCCATTGCTTTTCTTTGTCTTTATACACTTTTGAAATAACAGCTCGAAAATTTTTGCCATCAAGAACATACTTTTTTGCCGTTTCCTTTTCTATTTTCCCATACATTAAAGCCATTGGAATAAACTGCTCTACGTCATAACCCAATGCTTTTATGCCTTTTTCGTGTTTCTCTATGATATGTTTTAAGCCGTATCCGTTATTGTTTTTGTCGTTCTCGCCCCAAACAAAATCAATGTAGCCAATGCTCGGAATACGAATTACGTTCAGACATTCGCCACTTTTGCGTTTTCTCAAAAAACGAATAGCTTCAACCGGCTTATCCTTAAATTCCAAGAATTGCCTACCAAACTCTCCGTAATTAGAGCGTGTGGTTGATTTTCTCTTGGGTGCTTTCTTGGTTTTGCCTTGCTTACTCGTTTGCTTCATACTATTATAATTTCCCAACCACATTGGCAAGCAAACCTATCAAATCGGTTTTTACTCCTGTGCCGACCTTTTCGTAAGTGATGCCGTTTTTATCCATGTAGTCTCTCAACATGCTTGTGTCTTTGTCCGGATTACCACTCAGTCCGCTATCGATAGCAGGAGCAAGAGACTGTGTCTGAGCTTCCCAATCTGCGTAAGTCCAACTATCAGTTAATCTTATGAATTCACACTTAGCAGAGGGATAGTTTCCATCTAAATACACGGAAGATTCAACGTTGCTTTCGATTGCTTTCGAATCCCAATTTAGCTTTATCGGTGCTTTGCTGTTGCCAAAAAATAGATGATACCGAACCCCTATTGGCAAACTCTCAAACCCATCAAACACGTTCGTTATGCCACCTAATCCGGCTATCTTTTCTAAGTCGACATAGATATTCCTGCTACGAGAGTAATCGATGCTCTGCTCTTTCATCGTCTGAAAAATCCCTATGTCCTCGCTAAGTTGCAGAACTACCGCATCACACTCAGGGTTTGCTGTGTCTAATTTCCAAGCGTTATTTCTAACAGCGTTCAATGCCGACTGCGTTGCGTAAGTCGAGTTGTCAAGCGAGCCATCAGCTTTGAGGAACTGCCTGTTTGTACCATTCTGCACGACATATTTTGTTGCACGAACGCTGCCAACTACTATTAAATCGCTATCTATTGTTTTTGTTGCCATATTTTTTGTCCGGACACGAAAAAGAGTTTGAGGGGCTTGCCCCTCAAACCGTGTGTGTTTATAGTCCTGCCTGCAATGCGTGAATGCGTACGTTATCCTCCTCGGTAAACTTGGTATTCGCCCCCCAATGGAGAACTCCGTTGCTGTCAAATCCAAGCTCTATAATTATTTCATCACCTGTCGCACCCTTGAAGCATTGTAAACTCAAAGGTTGACCTATCTTCAAGCCGTTTTCTTCATTTGAGATTTCGCCGGTATTACCGACAAGCGGTTTGCTAATGAAGCTCAAGCTATTTTTGAGTCCGTCAAGTTTAGACTTATAGCTGTTTGTGAAGTCATTGCTCGAAAGTCCTTTACCTTCTACCTTGTCAACCTTGTTTGCAATCTGTGCGAGTTGGTCTTTGACGGTCTGCGACAATGTTGCAGTTATCTCTCCTGTATCGCCCACGGTAACAGTTATATCCGCTGTTGTGCCACCGGTATAAACGCTTGCAAGGTCTTTCACGTTGATATATACAACGTTGCTGCTATTCGCAATCACGAGTTTCAACGCGGTATCCTTACCCGAAGCACTCTCTGTGAAACTGCCGTTCTGTGCGAAAGTACCTTTAACGACCGAACCGGATTGAACCACCATGTCTTTCGGAATGTTGATTTTTCCGATTTCTGTTCCTCCTTGTGTCAAGGTGTAAACAAGCTCTGTGCTGTCCTTTGTCATCTCGACTTTTGCGTCGTCGCCCTCGAGAAGTCTTTGCCATGCGGTTCCGTCGCACTTGTAAACGTGCTTATCGGTTGTAAGATAGACTGTGGTTGTTCTTGCACTGCAAAGATACTAATTTGAAAGCAATTCACAACTAACTTCAAGATTATAACTTACGACACTTTGTTGTTCTTGCACTGCAAAGATACTAATTTGAAAGCAATTCACAACGATGTCGT